>JAEFAV010000034.1 GCA_016288885.1 Saccharofermentans sp. | reverse complement strand
TAGCTACAATCATCGAGTGGATCACTCTTGACACATCTGAGACTGGTCTCCAGTATCTCTGGGCTAACGACAAGATGGGCAACGGCGCTAAGGATACAGTAGCTTCTGCTACAGTTATGGCTAAGTCCGATGGTTCTCTTGACTTCTGCGGTGGTCAGAACGTATTCCCTGCATTCATCGAAGGTAACAAGTATGCTTCTGCTAAGGCTATGACTCAGTATGATGAGACAATCAACAGCTACTTCACAGACGCAGCTAACCAGTATGCTCAGGGCAACCTCGACAGAGACGCTGCTATGGATGCTTTCAAGACAAACGTAACAGATAACCTCTCTTTCTAATAGCATCTAGTATTTGAATGCTGTGGCGGCAGGGTAGATCGGTATTTACCCTGCCGCTTTTTAAAACTTAGAGGAGGCTGAGATTTAATGAGAAACAAAAAGCTAGTCAATTATGCAAAGTACGGATACATTTTCTCTATTCCGTTTATCCTTACTTTCTGCATTTTTACCCTTTATCCGGTTATCTATACACTTGTAATCGGATTTACAGATTTGAAGGGCGCAGGAAATACTTCATGGCATTTCCTCCCGTCAGTTGGAAAGAATCTTTTCCAAAACTTCACAGATGTTCTTACATCTGCTACTTTTCACAAAGCATTTAAAAACACATGGGTCATCTGGATCATCAACTTCATTCCCCAGATCGGTTTTGCTCTTTTGTTCACCGCTTGGTTTACTGACAGAAGATCAAAGGTTAAGGGAACTGGCTTATTCAAGATCCTTTTCTACATGCCTAACATCATCACAGCTGCTACAGTAGCTATCTTGTTCACAAAGTTATTTGGTTATCCTAAGGGAGCCGTAAACGATATTCTTCTTTCATTCGGCAGACCGGAGGCTTACAACTTTGAATCTAATGAATGGCCGGTCAAGTTGATCATCGCATTCATTCAGTTCTTCCAGTGGTATGGCCATACGATGGTTAACCTCACCGCAGGTGTTATCGGTATCAGCCCTGAGATCTTCGAGGCTGCAGAGATCGATGGTGCAAACAGAGTTCAGACCTTCTTCCAGGTCACGATCCCTTGTATCCGTCAGATCATGCTGTTCGTACTTGTAACATCACTTATCGGCGGTCTCAATATGTTCGATATTCCGCAGCTCTATATCAGTACGAGATGTAACAATGCAGGTCTCACAACGAATATGTACATTCGTAACCAGGCATTCGCAGGAAGCTACATGTACAACAGAGCTGCTGCCGCAAGTGTTATCTTGTTTATAGTTATCGTTGCTCTTTCTGCAATCTTGTTCTATATCCTCAGAGATAAGGACGAGGCTAAGCTCAAGAAGCTTAGAAAGCAGGAGCTTAAAGCTATAAGGAAAGGTTATTGAGGTGAGTAGATATGAGTGATAATACAGTAAAAGCATCTTCTATCAGAAAAAATGATACAGGTCTTAAAGTAGTTATTTACATAGTATCTATCTTCTTTTCAATCATGACCTTGTTCCCGTTCGTAATGATGTTTGCGAACTCATTCAAGAGTACTTTCGAAATTCAGCAGAGCACTCTTACACTCTGGTCAGCTCATCCTTTCCAGAATCTCTCCAGAAACTGGTATATCATCAACAGTAAAGACTTCCACCCTATGACGGGTTTCTTGAATTCCTTTATTGTTGCTACCTGCAGCACGATCCTTAACGTTTACTTCTCTTCACTTACTGCTTATGCTATTACAGCTTATGAGTGGAAACTCAGAGAAGCATTCAATTCAATGATCATTGCTATCATGATGATCCCTACAACAGTTACTACGATCGGTTTCTATCAGATGGTTTACAAGCTTGGTTTGACAAATAAGCTCTCCATGCTCATCATCCCTTCGATCGCTGTTCCTATGACTGTATTCTTCATGAGACAGTACCTGCAGGCTTCCCTCTCAATGGAGATCGTACAGTCTGCAAGAATTGACGGCGCAGGCGAGTTCAGAATCTTCAACCAGATCGTTGTTCCGCTCATGAAGCCCGCTATTGCTACACAGGCAATCTTCGGTTATGTTGGTTCTTGGAACAACCTCTTCATGCCTCTCATCCTCTTAACGGATAAGAACAAGAAGACTCTCCCTGTAATGGTCAGCTTGCTTAACGGTGATATCTATAAGAAAGAGTACGGTTCAGTTTACTTAGGACTCTTCATTACAGTCCTTCCGCTCATCATCGTATATGCTTTCTTGTCCAGATACATCGTTGAAGGTGTTGCATTGGGCGGTGTCAAGTCATAAGACTTATACCTCTCGCATTACGAGATTCAGCTTTTAGCTGAGACAATTTAAAACAAAATACGCTGCGTCTTTGAACATTTGCCTCCTCAAAGACGCAGCTTTTTTATGCACGGATAAAAGAGAAGAGGCTGTCTCAATGATGAGACAGCCTCTGATACTTCTTGAATTAGATTTACGATTTCTTCTTGGATCTCTTGATCCTGTTCCTGAACTGGGAAGGGGAACATCCGTACTGCTTCTTAAAGCAGCGGCTTAAGGATGTGAGATTGTTGAACCCGCAAGACATCGCGATATCGCTGATCTGGAGATCCGTATCGGCGAGCTGTCTTTCTACTTCCTTGAGTTTTAATGTAGTCTCGTAGTCGTTAAACGTCATGCCGGTGTACTCTTTGAAGAGCCTTGCGAAATGGAACTTCGAATAACCGACATGATTGGCAGCCTCGTCCATTGAGACGTTCTCGGAGCTGTGCATAGCGAGCCATTCGACAAGTGACTTGAACTTGATGTAGACTTCGCGTTGTTTGTCATTCTGAATGATAACAAGGCTGTCGGAATAATCCTTCTTCATGAGCATTCCGAAGACGTCCATGAGCTTACTGAAGATCGATATCTCTTTTACAGTTGTAGAGTAGAAGAAATACAGATCGTTTATCTCCATGAACCTTTCGAAAATAAGACTGTATACTTCAGGGTGTGTGTCCGGAGTAATGAGAAGTGGCTCTTTGATGAGCTTCTGGAATTCATCATAATCGAAGAGTCCCTGAAGGAAATCCACATTGAACAGATAGATGAATCTGATTCCGGATTTCGTACCGGATATTTTATGGAGCATGTCCGGCGGTACGAAAAGGATCTCTTTCTCTTTAAGGATTATCGTTCTGTCATCAAAGATATAGGTATAAGACTTCTCAATCGGAATCGTGATCTCAAGGCAGCTGTGCCTGTGGACCGGATAATCCTCGGATCGGTTATTATACCAAATGCGCATGTTTGCGCCTGGAATGAAATCGACTTCTTCGACATCATTGCTGACGATCCTTCCGGCAAAGCTGCCGATAGGTTGCTGATATTTGCCCGGTACTGAATTATCGTTGAATTGCATTAAGTCCCCATCCTTAAATGTCAATGATTCAATTCTAAAGGGTGGAGGACCCATTTTCAAGGCGAAAATAGCAAAATCGGTTAAATAAAAGCAACATCCGCGACAAGAATTGTTCGAAAAATTCATTTATAATTATTCCAGATAAAAAACCGGACAGGAGAATACGTGCAATGGATAGAGAAAAAGCCCTAAAAAGAGCAGAAGAATTAGTAGCAAAAATGACCGTTGAAGAGGCTGCATCGCAATTGAGATACGATTCTCCCGCGATAGACAGACTCGGCATCCCCGAATACAACTGGTGGAATGAGACGCTTCACGGAGTGGCAAGAGCCGGTACGGCAACGAGCTTTCCTCAGGCAATAGGCCTCGGCGCTACTTTCGATACGGAGCTCCTTGGAGAAGTCGGTGAAGTCTGCGGAAACGAAGGCCGCGCAAAATATAACGAATACAAGGCGAACGGCGACCGTGATATCTATAAGGGACTTACATTCTGGTCACCTAACGTAAACCTTTTCAGAGATCCCAGGTGGGGAAGAGGACAGGAGACGTACGGAGAGGATCCGTGCCTCATCTCAAAGCTCGCAGTGCCTTTCATCGAAGGTCTTCAGGGCGATGGCGAGTATATGAAGACTGCTGCATGTGCTAAGCATTTCGTTGTTCATTCAGGTCCTGAGGCAGTAAGACACCAGTTCAACGCTACATGCTCAGATAAGGATCTCAATGAGACATATCTTCCCGCTTTTGAAGCATGCGTCAGGGAAGCCAAGGTCGAGTCCGTAATGGGCGCTTACAACAGGACTAACGGCGAGCCCTGCTGCGGACATTCTTATCTCAAGGACATCATCCGCGATAAGTGGGAATTCGAAGGCCACATAGTATCAGACTGCTGGGCGATAAGAGATTTCCATGAGAATCATAAGGTTACAAAGACAGTAGAAGAGAGCGCTGCTCTCGCACTTAACAAAGGCTGCGATCTGAACTGCGGCTGCACATATATCCACCTCATGAAGGCTTATAACCAGGGTCTCGTATCCGAGGAAGCGATCAGGACTGCAGCAATAAGGCTCTTTACTACAAGATTCATCCTCGGCATGTTCGATGAGACTGAATACGATAACCTCACATATCTCGATGTTGAGACCAAGGAGAATCTCGCAGTCGCGAAGAGAGCATCTGACGAGAGCATAGTCCTTCTCAAAAATGACGGAATCCTTCCTATAGATACTGGCAAGACAAAGGTTATCTCCGTAATTGGCCCTAATGCTGATTCCAGAGAGTGTCTGGTTGGTAACTACTATGGAACATCATCAGAGTACATCACGGCATTAGAGGGCATCAGGAACGCAGCAGGAGAGGACATGAGGATCCTCTACTCCGACGGATGTGATCTTAGCCGTACGAAGCCGGACAACCTCTCACGCGATTACCACAGGATCGCAGAGGCCCAGGCCATCATGAAGAGATCTGATCTAGTTATACTCGTGATCGGTCTTAACGAGACTCTTGAAGGCGAAGAGGGTGACGAGGGCAACCAGTATAAGTCAGGCGATAAGCCGGATCTCCTGTTCCCCAAGACACAGCGAAAACTGATCGACACGGTAATCGCTTCCGGAAAGCCTTTCATCACCGTCGTTATGGCAGGTTCTGCCATGGATCTCAGTGTTCTTAATGACAAGTCATCTGCAATCCTCCAGGCATGGTATCCGGGCGCAAGAGGCGGCCAGTCCATTGGTGACATCCTTTTCGGCAAGGTCAATCCTTCCGGCAAACTCCCGGTTACTTTCTATAAGGATACGAACGATCTTCCTGACTTCGAGGATTACTCCATGAAGGGTAGAACATACCGTTATCTCGAGACCGAGCCCCTCTATCCGTTCGGTTACGGCCTCACATACGGTAACCTTGATATTACTTCTGTTGATCTTGAAGGTGAAGATCCCAAGAACAGCGGACTTACTGTTAAGGTTAATGTCAGCAACACCGGTGATATCGCTGCTTCAGAGGTCGTCCAGGTCTATTTGAAGGCTGACGATCCCAATGAAGTTAAGAATACCAGACTTGCTGCGTTCAGCAGAGTCGCGCTTGGAGCAGGAGAGACTGGTTCCGTCGAGATTTCTATACCTGCTGAGTCCTTTAAGGTTGTAAATGATGCAGGTGAAAGGGTCGTTCCTGAAGGCAAGGTCGCCATTTATGTAGGATTCGGCCAGCCTGATGAGCTTACAGAGAGGCTGACGGGCAAGAAAGCGTACAGCTTCACGGTATGAGTTTAAAATAGCGTAAATCCGCTTGAATACGGGCTCTGTAACATTGTTACAGAGCCTGTTTTTGTATTAGGAAGGGGTAGTTTTCGCAACCGGATAAGAGTATTCATTTTGTTCTCAAAATGTTTATCCAATTAACAAAAAGGTAATTTGACACCTTTGGCACCCAAATTTAAAATAAATTATAAGGAAAATTATACATTTTCCAGACTTCTGTACTTAAGCAAGGGTGCTGAGGAGAGTCAAGCGCATGGCAGCAAAAAGAGCAATCTTATGCAAAAACAATAGGGCGGCGAGTGCCAAAGGATTTACACTCGTTGAGATGGTTGTTGTGCTTGTTGTTCTTTCTATAGTAGCTGCTGCTGGAATTGCCACCACGATCGGTTATGTAAGGAGATCCCAGTTTACCCAAAATGAGAAGAATGCCGAGACGATATATCAGGCTGCACAGACTTCTCTATTGCAGATGGAAAAGAGCGGCAAGATCAGTGAATTTGTGCAAACCAAGGTTTTAAACATTGCGACTCCTTTTCAATATGTTGCAGAGAATCAATCTTCGAATATATATCTTGAAAAACAATTTGTTACTGATGCTGGTGAGGGTGTTCCGAGTTGGAATAATTTTGATCCCAATTCAGTTCCTGCGAATACATCAGTACATATGAGATATGTGCTGACATATAATCCTTCATCTTCGGAATCTTCTCAAAGCACACTTTTGAAAGAAATAATTCAGCCGTATTTTTACGATGCCACGATATTTGCCGGAATGGTTGCTCTTGAACTCGATGTCGAGAAGAGCGTAGACAGCTATAAGCAGATCCATTATTCCGCAAAATGTCTCTCGGTATTTGCAAGCTCACGTTGTAAGGATGGTTGGGATAGTGAGGCTTACGGTGATGGTAATGCTTCGCAGAAAGTACCCGCAAGAGCTTCTTCTTACAGAAGAAATACCAGCCTTGTAGGTTATTACGATGGCTATAGCGGAACATCAGTTGATACAGTATTTCTTCCTGCAGTTTCTGAAGGTTTAACCGTCAGGACTTTGAAGTACGACGAAACTAATAAATCGATTTCCTGGACGGCTACTTTGGATGGAGAGAATCTTACAGGTTCTGACAATCATGTCTATTATCAGATCGAGTTGTATAATGGCAGTGGCACAAATACTACAAGCACTGCTCCTGTAAATGCAACACCTTACAAAGTGCTGATTATTAATGAAGATTTCCTTGACTCGGAAAAGAAGATAGAAAGTCCTGCTCAAACATATGATTATTTCACGGAACTCGCCAAACCTACTGTAGTTAATGAGTCTGTCGTTAACGGCTACACAGTTACCGTCGAGACTTATGATGTCGTTTATTCGGCTACAAAGACTAAGCCGGTAACCAGGAAAACGATAACCATAGACAAGGCGTTGGTCTATAAGGCGGGATCGGAAAACTATAAGACTGCAACTCCGAATAATATCAAGGATACCCAGAACTTTTATCCCTTGAAACTTCACATCACTTATGTTGATGGCGAATTAGATGAAAAACTGCAGGATAAGAAAGCTTATATTGAATACACTCTGGAGTTAGGCGAGCTCATGACGGATGAGATATCAAGTGTAAAGATGACGATCTGGCCGAATGAGTTTACAAACAACAATATGACCGGGCTTAACGATATGTCGGGATTAATTCCTTTCAAGAAAGGAAAAGAGATAAAGATCAAGCACACATAAGATAACAACAATAAATCTCAAATTGTGCTAACATTTAGAGAGATAAATTGAAAGCAAAGATAATGAATCAGGTGTTTTGGAGGAAATTTTGACAGAACCCGCAAACGGACAGATCGAGGGCAGAGAAGGTACCGTGTTCTACAAGAGGCGTATCGGCGAATGGCTGAGACGCTATATTATTGAATTGGTGATCATCGTGCTTGCTATAACTTTTGGAATTGTAACGACAGTTATTACCAGCAATGCCCGTAAGGTTTTCCGTGAAGCAAAGGATGTCAGATATGCTTTAAAGCTTGCAGGAACGCAGTTCTATGGCGGAGGAACATCGATATATGATCCGTCCAAACCTACCGGTCTGACTAACGGAGCTGCTGAGCTTATTGCGGAAATGTCTACTGCCAACGGACAGGTATTCCTCTATGCATGGGATGATGAGCAAAAGATGCCTTTGAGATTTGAATACAGAAAAGGCGCTTATTCTGTTGTATATATTGCAGAAACGGAAATTAGTGGTAATAGCGAGACCCGAAGTCAAATGATAGGCAATTGGGACGTAACTTATTCGTTCAATGTTTTGAAGTACGATGCTGAATAAAAGGAGAAAGGAAGAATCTTATGCCGGAATATAAATATCGGGCCCAGGACCAAAACGGCAAGATCATTAAGGGACGCTCAGATGCGCCGGACGCTGCTGCGCTTCACAAACGGTTCCATGATGAAGGCCTGACTCTTCTTGAGGCAGATCCCGTAGTCAGAAGAATTGCATTAAAGCCTTTAAAGAAGGTTCAGCTTGCAGATTTTGCAAGACAGCTCGGAACTCTGACGAAAGCGGGAGTCTCGCTTGTTAAGGCATTGGAGATCATCGCACATGATGAATCTATCGAGACTTATGAGAGAGATATCTACTTAAGGCTTCGAGACAGGATCGTCCAAGGTATTTCATTGTCAAATGCCATGGAAGAATTAGATCCCGCATTTCCTTCTCTTTTTGTTTTTATGATGAAGGCTACTGAGCAGACTGGTAATCTTGACGATACTGCATTGCGTTTGGCAAAGCATTATACTGACGAGGCTGAACTTGAGCAGACCGTGAAAAGTTCGCTCACCTATCCGAAGATCCTGGCTGTCCTGATCGTAATCGTTGTGGCTGTTATTTTCGGATATGTATTACCTCAGTTCGAGGATCTTTTCTCGACGATGCCTACGTTGCCTTTGCCGACGAGAATCCTTATGGCTATATCGAATTTTGTTGCAACAAAGTGGTATATCATTCTTATTGTAGCTGCCCTCGCTGTTATCTTCGGAAAGATCATAATCAAGCTGCCTGTTGTTCGTTATCAGATCGATAAGATCAAGACGTGGGGCAAATGGGGTAAGCTTACAAAGGTCATATATTCGGCAAGATTTGCCAGGACACTAAGTTCGCTTTATGCGGGAGGAATCCCGGTATATAACTGTATCGATATTGCCAAGAGTACAATCGGCAATGCATATATCGAAGCTCAATTCGATGACGTCCTTAAGAAAGTTGCCGGGGGAAGTTCGGTATCGGATTCCCTCAGGGATGTAAACGGATTTGTGCAAAAGCTTCCTTCTTCGATCAAAGTCGGTGAGGAGACGGGTATGCTTGCCCAGATGCTCGAGTCTGTAGCCAATGATCTGGATTTCTATTCCAGACAGGCACTTGTTAAATTGACCTCTTATATCGAACCGGTAATGATCGTCGTTATGGCGGTCATCGTCGGCTTCGTTATGATTGCGGTAATCCAGCCTATCTATAATTCTTATGCGACTATAGGTGCAGGCACTTAAGAAAGGTAAGAAATCATATGTCTGTTACTGTATTTCTTTCTAATACGAACATTCAGATAGTTGTCGGTTCACCAACATCAAGCGGTGCAACCGTTAAGGACTTTGTATCTGTAGGTGTTCCGTCTGGCGCAGTTCTTAACGGCGTTGTCATGGATGACAATGCGTTGATCGCGGCATTAAAAGAATGTTGGCGTATAAACAAATTGCCGAAGGGCGAAGTTACGCTTATCCTGAACAGCCCTCAGTTCCGTGCCAGCATCATCGAAATGCCTGTCATGCCGGACAAGAAGACAAGCGAATTTGTTCAGCGTGAGACAAAAGACGGAAGACTTGCTAATCCTGTTACCGCCTGGTATCTGCTTGATAAGAATGCAAAGGAGAAAAAACAGAGAGTTGTTTCCGAGACTACAGACGCTCAGTTTATAACGACTTATGTAGATATCTTTGCAAAAGCGGGTCTGAAGCTTAATGACATACACGATGGTGTTAATCTTGCTATAAATCTTTTGAGCGGATCGACACGCAACAGGACTGTTGTTTACATGATCCTTGACGGAACCTCTCTTGTTACGATCTTCTTCTCAAAGGGACAGTATTTTTACCATTCAACTAAGAGAGTTTTTAATCAGCCGGGTACACCAGAATTTGCAAAAGAGATCTTCGGAGCCATCTCGGAGATCCGTCAGTTTGCATCAGCTCAGCATCTCGATGACAATGTAGAAGACATTCAATTTGCAGGTTTGGGAGAACAGCAGGTATCAAGGCTTTCAGATGATATGCTCTCTATCGACAGTAACCTGAAGCTATCTTCAGTTACTTGTCCGAGCTATGTAAAAACCAAGAAAGATGTCAGGCAGTTCCCTTATTTTGTTTATCCTGTTGCAGGTCTTACCAAGAGAAGCAAGTCCAGGCTTGACATAATGACCGCCAAAAAACAGAGCGCGGAGAAGTTCAAAAAGAAGAAGAGCATGCTTAAGGTTATCCTTCCCGCTGCAGGTTTCCTTCTTTTGCTGGTACTTATTTATGGAGGACTTACGGCATTTGCGATCTATAAGCAGTCGCAGTTAGACGAGGTCAATAGAGTTATCAATAATCCGGTAATGATAGAGAATGCAGACAGATATGAAGAGATAACAGGTGTTATTACGAGTGTAGGAAGCAGACAGGGAGGTCTTAACCTGCTTCATAAATATTTGGATTCATATCCTATTCCTGACTCTGAAATTAATAAATTGATCATCCGTGCCGCAAATAACAGAAATGTTGAAGTAACCGTAAATTCATATGATGCTTCTTCAGGCATATTCAGCATTACTGCTGAATCAGGAGATGTAGAACAGATCAACAAGTTCATAGCTGATCTAATGATGATGGACGCTTTTGAGAAAGTTGATTACACAGGTTATAACGCTATAACAACTATCGACGGTGCGGGCTATCAGATCAACGTTGTCTGCACATTGGCGGCGCGTACGACTGAAACAGTAATTGAAGAGGAGGAAGGCTGAAATGAAATTTGATTCATCCCTTAGACCTCAGGATAAGAAAACTATTGCCATTGTTTTGTATGTAGCTGTGGTAATACTTTTCGGTTGGTACATGATCAGACCGGCCTGGCTGAAACTCAGTGAACTTGACGATAAGATCGAACAGGCTAATCTGACCAAACAGGAATATACGATGAAGTCCATTAATCTTGGAACGGCTGAAGTATTATATGAGAAGGCTGTTACTGATATCGAAAACTCAACAGGCATTTTCTACGATGTTAAAGACAACTCCGAGATCGAGAAAATGGGAACGGAATATGTCCTTAAATGTGGTCTTACGCCTGTGGATTTCACCATCGATCTGAGAGACGGCTCTGCTATTGCAGAAGTTCCATATCAGTATTCCGACATTACAGTCAGCAGCTCTGTTACGGAGCCAATCGTAACAACAACAACTACTACTGATACAGCAATTCCTGCCACCGGTTCAGCGGCTTTTACAGGAATTGATGTCCAGTCACTGCAGTCATTCTATTCAAATGCAATTATTGGAGTGGATTCCACTACGCCATCCGAAGTGCAGTGTGCGAGAATAACAATGGTTGTCAGGGGCTCACAGAGCAAGTGTCAGGCCATGATCGATGATCTTTCCCATAATCCGTCTATCAGAGTTACCGGGTTTGCGTGGACAAGTCCAAAAGAGATCTGGATAGAAGATGAAGACGGAAACAAGACGCTTGTTAATGCCGGAGAAATGGAATTAACCATAAGTCTGAATTTTTATATGACTGACAAACCGCATTTTGAACACGAAGAAGGATAACGTTATGGATAACAACGGACAGATAAGCAAAATCAGGATCGGTGATCTGCTCGTAACTTCGGGATATATCACCGAGGCTCAACTTAAGGAAGCGCTTACCATTCAGAAGGAATCACAGGGTAAGCGTGTAGGTGAAGTCCTTCAGGATCTTGGATATGCTACTGAAAAGCAGATTCTTATGGCGCTTGCCGACAGGCTTGATTCTGAACTTATTGATATAAGGACATTTAAGATTGACGTGGAAGCGGTTAATCTCATTCCAAAGCAGATGGCCGAGCAATACGTCATGATGCCTGTTGCCATGCAAGACGGACAGGTTATCCTTGCTGTTAACGATCCGCTTAACCTTTATGCCATAGAAGATATCAGACAGACTATAGGTATGCCTGTAGATACCGTTCTTGCAGAGCTCGAACCTCTTAAGAGTGCTATTGAGTATCAGTATGCCGAGATCAAAGCAAAAGCGGCTGCTGAAAATGCGAATGTTAATGCGACCGGCATAGACGTAGATGAACTCGTTATTGATACGAGTGCCGGTGCAGATGATGCGCCTATTATCAATCTCGTTAACTCACTGCTTGACAAGGCTTTTGCAGATAATGCATCTGATATTCATATTGAACCATTTGAACGAAACGTTATGGTCAGAATGCGTATCGATGGTACACTTATCGATTACATAACATTGCAGAAGAATGTCCAGGACTCCCTGATCGCAAGAATTAAGATCATGGGCGAGATGGATATTGCCGAGCGCCGTATCCCTCAGGACGGTCACTTCAGAGTAAGGATCCAGGGACAGATCGTAAATGTACGTGTAAATGTTATTCCGACTGTATTCGGTGAGAAAGTCGTTTTACGTCTCATCATGTCAGTCGTAGAGATCGATCATAACGAGACATTTGGTATGACTCCTGATGCTTTCGAGAAATTTTCCGAAATGCTTAAGATGCCTAACGGACTTATCTATATTACAGGTCCTACGGGTTCAGGTAAGTCAACAACGCTGTATAACGCATTAGGATCTTTGTCTCACAAACCGGTCAACATTAGTACGATCGAGGACCCTGTCGAGAAGAATCTTCCGAGACTTAATCAGGTACAGGTGCATCCGCAGGCAGGACTTACGTTTGAGATCGGATTAAGAGCTCTCATGCGTCAGGACCCTGATATCATCATGGTAGGTGAGACGCGTGACGCAGAGACCGCTACGATCGCCATCAGAGCCGCTATTACGGGCCATCTTGTATTATCGACACTTCATACCAATGACGCGGCATCTACTGTCGTAAGACTCATTGACATGGGTTCAGAGCCTTATCTCTTATCATCGGCTCTGGCAGGTGTAGTTGCACAGAGACTTGTACGTAAGGTATGTCCTTATTGCGGGCGTGTTGAGCCTCTGACTTATGCACAGATAGAATTTGTCGGTCATGATATTCCCAATGCCAAGAAGGCTGTTGGATGTGCACGCTGCCACGGTGCGGGATATCTGGGACGTACTGCAATCCATGAAGTATTGGTTGTTGATAAGGATATGCGAAAGATGGTTGCTGCTAACGCAACTGCTGAAGAAATGAAGAAATACGCCATAGAGAAGCAGGGTATGGTAACGTTAAAGCAGGCTTGCATCAAGCTTGTCGAGCAGGGCATTACCACCATGGAAGAACTAGAGCGTGTCGCATATTATGACGACTGATGGGAAAAACACAAATATATTAATAAAAGACATGGGAGCCGTAATGACTCCCGTGTTTTATATTTTCGGCTTTGTAGCGATAGCTTCAGCGATTATAGTATGCGGATTCAAGCCTGTAACGATACTGGTCTCATTGTTTCTGATCCTTCTTGCAGCTTCCGGGGCAGCTGATATCAATAAAGGAATAGTGCCTGATCTTATACCGATCTTCATAACTATTCTTGGAATAGTAAGGTTTTTTATCAACGGTATTTCTTTTAATAATGCATTGGATTGTCTTGAAGGTGCTTTATGCTTATCTGTTCCGATGTTAATAGTGGCCCTGATAGTCAAGAATGGATTTGGCGGCGGAGACATTAAACTGATCGCTGCTGCAGGGCTATATTTGGGTCTTGATAAGACATTATTTGCCGGATTGATAGCTTTTCTTATTGCCGGGATATATGGTGTCTATAATTTGTTAACAAAGAAAAAAGGTCTTAAAGGAAAGATACGTCTGGCACCGTTTTTAGCCTTAGGATGTGCGTTTTCCGAGCTTTTTGGGGCAGATATTATATATATATTTCAAACCATTATTATACCTGTCCATTAACAAACCGTTTGCAAATAAGGGGTTTTGCGGTTTCGGATAAACAAATTGTAACTCAGCGATGAATTGTGGCGAAAATGTGTTGAAGTCTGATTTCACATGAGTTATAGTAAGACCATCAAGCAAGTCAAAACTAATTGACAAATTAATCCATTCACTTAAGGGTGAAAATAAAGGAGGTCACGAAAATGAAAAAGTTAGGTAAGTCATCAAAGAAGGGTTTCACATTAGTTGAGCTCATCGTAGTTCTCGTTATCCTCGCAGTCCTCGCAGCTATGCTCGTACCTGCACTCGTTGGATACATTGACAAGGCAAAGGCAGAGAAGGAATATCAGACAGCTTCTACGGTTTATTCTGCAGCTCAGGCTGAAGTTACTGAAGCTTATGGTAAAGGTGCTATCACCACAGGTTCTGGTACAATAACACAGGCAGCTCCCGCTGGATATGGTGATCAGGTTTTAACTTTGGCTGGTGTAGATTCACAGGTTGTTACTGCTTTCTCCTTTAATTATACTAATTACATAATTACTGGTGGTACAGTTACAATTAACGGTCACGTTTACACACTTACCATTACAAATGGATCACCTAGTTGGTCAGCTTCTTAATCTAAGTTCTTGATTAATTGAAATGCAACTTATCATTGTGCCGGGTTCGAAAGAGCCCGGCGCTTTTATAAAAGACAAATCGTCATCACCTTTTCAACAAAAACCTTTATGTATCTTATTAATAAGAGTATAATCAAGGTGGATAATTATATCTTTTGAAGGAAGCTTTATGAGAAAGATTAACCGTAACAATTTGAAAGGCAGAATTACCCGGATCCTGGATAACAACGATGGTGCCAGTCTGGTGCTTGTTTCTGTTCTTGCGATAATCGTTCTCACAGCTGTTGTTGTATTGAGAGTCACAACAACTACTTTTATGGCTTCCGCTAACCGCCAGCTTAATCAGGATCAGGCATATGAGCTGGCTGCAAGTCTGGGTGAGTCCATAGATCTGTTAATTTCTGAAGGCAAATACGATATTAATAAAGTAGAGCTCCCAGCTGATGTAAAGAAGAAAACCATCTATTCATTGACAAATCAGGATAATAAATTGGAAGGTCTGTCAAGGGACGCTTCAGTCAAAGCAGTTGTTTCTGAGACTGAAGATGGAAAAGGACGAGTGCTTACAGTTACGGCAAACGTCGGTACTGCCGAATATGTTTTTACCAGGGAGTATCGCTCATGAAGATAATAGCCAAGACAAAAGCGATACTGGTTTCGAATATAGCCGAGACAATGGTCGAGGTTATTGTTGCATTTGTAGTTTTATCGATCGTAATGGTGCTTTTTGCTCAAGGTATCAGATTTGCAAATGCTGCTGAATATTATGCTATTGAGAATGGTAAGGCTTGTGATAAGGCTATGGTCGACCTTCAAAAGACCGTTACCGGTCATGGTTCTGAGGCTGAGCTGAATGTTGTCAGTACAACTCCTGAGAATCAAACGCTTGACGGAAAGTCAGACATGTTAAAACTTACAAAGTATACGATTACAAATACTGCAGGCGGAGACTACAACATTTATAACTATTGGGTATTTGATGCGAATCTTGGGCAAGGCAATGCGTAATATGAGTTTACAATCTCATAAACACTCAAAGAAAGGCACAACACTGGTTGAGCTTGTTGTAGCAATGACTTTAACAGCCATTTTTGCTGTTGCCTGCATTGCACTTATTCATCCTATAGAAAGCATATATCAGAGAACCGAAAAGACGGTTAGAGCTCAATTGCTTGCCGATACCGTTGTGGATTCGATCCGCAAGGAATGTGATGACGTTCAGTACGATGAAGAGTATTCGGTGTGGATAGCTTCGGGTACATTTGATGTGTCGTCTGAAGATGATAATAAGTTATTTACCAAAGGTGTTGATCTTAATACAGGCGATCCGGGACAGATCCTCGTTATTAAGAGAAACAACAACTATTGTGAAGCTATTTATTCATGTTTAAATATCTCTGATGAAAACGTACAAGCTGTTAAAGATAATGCAAAAACCGGAACAACAACAGGACATGCCGTTTCACGTTTTGAAACTGATCCGGAGAATCGAAAAGCCGGCATAGTTCACTATGGTTATTATCAGGCTAAGGATTCCGGCAAGGGATTATATCCTTTTGCTGCATATGATTATACAAATCCTGTTACGGCATCTACTTACGGTGATTATTCCGTAATGCTTGAATTCTCAAATTTAACCTATAGAAATGACAACACGAAAAACGCTAAGTATCCTGCCTTTGTAGAATGCACAGTCGATGTTTATGACGGTGATATCAGAGAGAGCGGCGTTATTTCGAAAGGCCCTATCTATTCACGTAAGACGGCAATCTGCTTCTCGGCTAACGGGTCTGCACAGGGTACAGGAAGCGATATCGGTGGACAGCCTGTAAATAAGAAGAGAGATATTAAAGTAGTTGTTGATTGGGTGGATGACAGTAATGCGAATAATACCCGCCCTACTAGTGCGATCAAGTACGTTCTTTATGATAACTATGATCATATTTTAGGAACATATGAACTTAGTGATTTTACCAAGGATCAAAATACGTTTGCATTTGCAAATATTGATACCAATAACGGTGTTAAGATAGCTGTTGAACCGGATCCGGTAAATGATAATTATTTGTCTGCGGATATTTCATCTACTTCATATGGTTTTTCCATAACCCATGTAGTTAATGATACGCCCGATATTAGGTTAATAAAGGGTACAGATTTCAGGGATTTAATTAATAAAAAAGGTGCTATATCTAGCGTTATTTTCGAAGCGGAAACCGACGCAAACTTGTCACATGTATCATCTTCAAGTTTTATTGATTATGTTTCCATTGATATAAATGGCAATAAGACTGAAGATTATAAACTCTATATAGTTACTAAGAACGGTAAAAGAACAGCGTATATTCACAGTAAAACTGGGACATTCATAGCGAATGAAGATTGCAGTAATATGTTTGCCAACTGCGGATCCCTTACGAGTATTACATGGACTGACAGTAACAACCATTTTGTAATTGATACTAGTGAAACGACTAATATGAATTCCATGTTCTTAAACTGCAAGAGTATGAAGCAGTTTAATGTTCCGAATCTTGTTCAAGCCAGTTGCTTGGATACTGCAAACATGTTTAGCGGGTGTACTGGTGCTGAAGAATGCAATTCCCTTACCACCTGGAATACTTCCGGTGTAACTGATATGAGTTTGATGTTCTATAACTTCGGATCTTCGCTTAGTAATGATAAATCACTCCAAATTAATATTTCCGGCTTTGATTTCCAAAGCTGTACAAGTTTGAATCAGATGTTTTCCGGATGTGGTGCTTCTGAGATAAATTTCCCTGAAATGACTGATGCAAAAACGAATAACATAAATAATATTGATTATTTGTTCTATAATTGTAAGAAACTTTCGACAATTACGAATTTTCTTGTAAATAAAGAAAGTTCGAGTGATTCGGCTTTATCAAGTGCACCTCATGTATACTTCAACGGTGTTGAGAGTCTTAAGAATCTCTTTGATGGTTGCCCAAAGCTTAAGAATATAAGGCTTTGGATCAGTTTATCCAATTGTACTAGTGTTGAGTATATGATCTCAAATTGTGTCAACCTTAATACTGCAGATCTTAGCGGATCTGATTTTTCTTCGGTAACACGAATGGTTCGTTTATTTAATAAATGCGAAGAATTAACTACCCTAAAAATTAATGAACACGCTTCATTTAGTAGTTTTACTGGTGAATTTGCTTTAGTTAATAATTCTCAAATATTACCCTCGTTTGAAGGTTGCAATAAATTAACACACTTGGAAATGAAAGATGCTGATTTGAGCTCGGTAACGGACGCGATATTCATTGTTAGAAAATCACTCACATATCTTGATCTTTCAGGTGCAATTATGACGTCTTATACGAATATTCCAGGTTTGTGCAAGGATAAGACAAACAAGGATTATAATCTTGAGTATATTGATCTTACAGGAACGCAGTTTGGTAATTATGATTCTGCATACCAGATGTTTAGCCGTTGTAAGAAAATTCAAACGGTTGAGGGCTTTAAATTACCGATCAATAGTAGCGAGATGTTTAATGGTTGCGATAAAACGACGAGTATTACTTTACTTAATTGTGATGCTTCAGAAGTTATGAATATGAACAACATGTTTAAAGGTTGTACTGCTCTTACAACTATTGATATGTCCGGTTTTAATGCTCCTAATCTTACGATTATGAGCAGCATGTTTAATGGTTGTACCGCACTTACAACTGTTGATTTGTCCGGCTCTAATGTTCCCAATGTTACGAATATGAGTAGCTTGTTTAAAGGTTGTACTGCACTTACTACTGTGAATATGTCAGGTTTTAAGGCTCCTAATCTTAAGAATTGTCAGAGCCTTTTCGAGGGTTGCAGTAATTTGATTGTTAATACGGATATTTTTACCAAATGGAATGCAACAGGTATAACTAACTTGAGTTATATATTTAAAGATTGCACTAAGATGGGTACGAGTTCAAACGGATTGATAAAACTCAGCGATTTGAATCTCAGTTCATGTGAAACAATGGCAGGTGCATTCGACGGCTGTACAGCATTGACAACCCTTGAGTTTAATAATGTCAACCTGGAGAGTTGCAGCAATTATACTGGTTTAATAAGCAACTGTCCCGCTCTTACAAATGTTAATATCTTGAGTTCTAATCTGACTGCTGCTCAGGATTTGAGTTTCCTGAAGCCAGCGAAGAACATCAATCTTTCCGGATCGACGTTTGGTATGAGCTCACTCGCAAATGCATTCAAGTCGTCAAACATTGAGAGAATTACTCTTAACAGTACACAATTCCCCAATTGTACGAATATAAGCAGCATGTTTTATGGCTGTATTAATCTTACGTCTGTCAGTATGTCCGGTTTTAATGCTCCTAAGCTTGAGAATTGCCAGAGCCTTTTCGAGGGTTGTAGTAATTTGGATGTTAATGCTGATATTTTTACTAAATGGAATGCAACAGGTATAACTAACTTGAGTTATATCTTTAAAAATTGCACCAAGATGGGTACGAGTTCAAACGGATTGATAAAACTCAGCGATTTGAATCTCAGTTCATGTGAAACAATGGCTGGTGCATTCGACGGCTGCACAGCATTGACAACCCTTGAGTTTAATAATGTCAACCTGAAGAGTTGCAGCAATTATACTGGTTTAATAAGCAACTGTCCTGCTCTTACAAGTGTTAAGATCATCAATTCTAATCTGACGGCTGCCTCAAATTTAAGTTTCCTTAAGCCTGTGAAGAATGTAAATCTGTCCTATTCGACGTTTGGTATGACTAGTCTTAAAGAATCATTTAAGGAATCGAAGATTGAGTATATTAATCTTGATCATACCAAGTTTACTCAATGTACTTCTTTTGAATCGTTATTCTTGAACAGTAAAGATCTCCAAACTGTTATAATGACAAATCTTGATACACCTCTTCTTACGAATTGTAAAGGTATGTTCCAGAACTGTTATAGCTTGAATATCGCTGAAGGAGCTACTAAAGGTTGGAATTCGTCATCTGTTACAAGTGTGGAAAATATGTTTATGGGAGCTTGTTATAAAGGTGATTCGAATCACAATAACATTTCTGATGCTGTAATAGATATTTCCGGTCTGAAATTTACAAATATTAAGACATTTAGCCAAATGTTCTATAATGATAAAAACACATATGATTCAACTAAAGATGTGCTGAAGAAGATTATTCTGCCATCTGGTACTGATGCTGTAGATAATGCTTCTTCTGTAGTTACTTATCGTATGTTTAATTGCAGGGAACACCTCACGGAAATTGTTAATCTTGAGTACTTTAGTGTCACCACAAAAATCACTGATGCTCGTTCAACTTTTGCAAGGACGGGATTAACAATACTGAATATCAGTAGTCTTGATCTTAATAAGATTACTGGTAGTGCAGATTGGATGTTCAATCAAAATACGGAACTTACGAGAATATATGTACATCCCAGTCTTGCGACCAACAATACTTTCACAACCAATAAAGCGGGTTCAAAAATGTTTGAGCAATGTTCTGATAAACTTGTTGGTCAAACCGGTAAACATTGGAACCCGGAAGAAATTAACGGTGATCGTGCAAACATTGACGGTTATTTCTCAATTTTACCATAATAAACTCTCGGAGGAACATTAAAACTTGACCCTTTCATACCCCTTATTTACCATGCCCATCGTCGGCATATACCTTATCATCATGGCTTTTATGTTTGGCGCTATCTTCGCCAGCTTCATTACCTGTACTGCTTGGCGCGTTGTGCGCGGTGAGGATTGGAAGCTGGGGCACAGCCATTGCGATACATGCGGACATGAGCTGTCGACGGCAGATCTTTTTCCGGTAATCTCGTATATTGCTCTGAAGGGTAAGTGCAGGTATTGCGGATCGAAGGTTCCGCCAAGGGATCTTATTTTCGAGATCATATTGGGATTGGTTTTTGCTGGGACGCTGGCGCTTCACGGTGCTATCGATGCTATAGTCATAGCAAGTTTGGCGCTCGAAGTATTGCTCCTTGGATTGTCTCTTGCAGACTGGGATTCGGGCGTAATTCCGGACGGATTTCTGGCTGCTATCTTGGTCGTATGGATCCTGACCGTAGGCTTTATGCCTGACATGCAGACATATGCGATCGAAGGACTCATTGCTGCAGCCTGTGTGGGGCTTGTTATGGCGGTCGTCACAGCAGTTATCGGCAAGGCAAAGAACGCTAAGATGAGCTACGGACCTACTAAGCTTGCGATGTGCCTGATGCTTTTCCTGCACATCAAGGGAGCGTGCATCGCTGTCGGCATCGCAGTAGTGTTGGGGATCATTTTCGTGCTTGTCTGCAAGTCAAAGAAGAGAAAGATTGCTTTGGCTCCGGCGATATCGATCGGCGTTGTTGCTGCGATGATCTTGAAGGATGTATTAGGTCTTTTTGTGCGTTGAGGGATTTATTGAAATAAACAGGCAAAGCCGTATAAAACTCAAAGAGTGCTACCCATAGGACGAAAAATGTCCAGTACTTTTTCAATACCTAAAAATGCGATTTTTGTTCACTGAAAAAGTAATAGAGAGCTTCAATACTTTTTCAGTACCTGAAAGAGCGGTTCTTGCATACTGAAAAAGTAATAGGGTAAGTGTAAGGTATAAAGTCTCAGCTTTGACCGTTTGACTTTATACCATGTGTCCTATATAATATCCGAGTTCAATTCCACGCACGAGAGGGGGGATAAAGATGTCTGAGATTAAAGTTAAGGAAGGCGAGTCCCTTGACAGTGCACTTCGCAGATTTAAGCGTTCTTGCGCAAAGTCAGGCGTTCTTGCAGAAGTTAGTAAGAGAGAA
>JAEFAV010000033.1 GCA_016288885.1 Saccharofermentans sp. | reverse complement strand
CAAAGACCAGCATATTCTTTGAATTATTTAACACCTAAAGAATTCCGAGAAAAATATAGTGCCTGAATAAAAAAACAAAAATCAGTGTCCAAAATATATTGACTAGTACAAGGTCCCAAGAATCAACGGTTTCCGGACAATTTCATACCGACAATGTCAAAGAAAAACCGACAGGATTTCCGACAACTTCTCGAACAAAATCGACAATCGCCTACACAATATTACAGGAACCTACAAGAAAACATACAAATCACTTACAGAAACCCCTAAGGAACCGACAAACTATAATGGATCAGGAGGCACAAAACCCAGGCTCCAAAAATAGAATTCGAGTAGCAAAACGGGAGTATCACCGAAGTGAGAAAAATTCAGATTATTCAAGGCTCGGCATCTTTGATGCAGGAGGCGCCTTCGCGCCTCTTAAACACAAAACAAGCACCTGAGAGCGCGCGGTCAAGAGCGCCCGGAGGGCGAGGCGGAGCAGGTCTCTTGACGGCAAAGCGAGTCAGGTGCTATTTGGCACCACAACTCTCATCTGACGATGCGATTTGCGAATTCATTTGCACCTAAAAAACAATAATGTTAATATCACACTATCTTTTAATATGGAGGATAGAATCAATGTTTTGCACTAATTGCGGATCACAGTTTGAAGAAGGCAATTCCTTCTGCCCTAATTGCGGTACGAAGATCGAATCAATAGCACAACCCCTGGAATCACCTGCTCCCGTTGCAGCTCCGGTTGAAGCGGCAGCTGTAGCAGCTGCTCCTATTGCGGCAGAGCCCGTAACAGCTACACCTATTGAGGCTGCTCCTGTAGCAGCTACGCCTATCGAGGCTGAGCCTGTTCAGGCTGCTCCCGTTTATGCTGAACCCGTTTATGCCACACCTTATGAGGCAGCTCCGGCACCCGCACCTGCTCCGCAGGCTGTTCCGGTCGCACCGGTACCGCCCGTTTATGCTCAGCCTACACCCGTTATGCCTGTTGGTATGAATATTCCTACACCGCAGGATCCCGGACTTGCAAAGAGCATTCTCATCATGGGAATCATCGCTGTTGCTTCTGCAATCACATTTTGGTTCAGTTTCGTAGGAATCATTTTCGGCGCCATCGGACTTTCGAAGGCAAAGAAATTTACTGACGAATGCGGTCAGATCTACGGTAAGGCAAAGGTCGGCAAGTACCTCTCACTCGGCGGCCTGATCGGCAGCGCATGCGTTACCGCTTATGTTGCGTTCTATATTGTATTGGCAATCATCAGTGCCATCGCTGAGTACTCCTGATATTTAGGATTTATTCAAAAATCATAAGGGCTGTCTCGTAATGACAGCCCTTTTTCATATCATTTTCGGGACAACGCTTAAAGCTCTTTTCGATATTCGAACCTGGATTTTATCAGGAAGACAATTTTTCGGACGATCACGAAAAGCATGACGCCGATGATCGTGCCAAGTGTGTTGTGGATGATGTCGTCGAACTCGAAAAGTCCGCGGTGAAGGTACAGCTGCGTGAGCTCTATGCCGGCGGACATAAGCATACCGATGATTACCGCGATCCATGAGCGTTTCGATGGCAGGAGCAGCGCTAAGAGAATGCCGATCGGGATAAAAAGGATATAGTTCCAGAACACTTCTGCGATCAAGTCCGTTCTGCCGGCCTGAATCGCTTTATAAGACCAGAAAACGACGAGCTGATATTTGGCTTCAGGCGACGGGATCCTCTCGATGATGGTTATGGTCAGCGTGAATCCGAGGTAAAAAGCCAATAACGGCAACGCAATAAATGCATTGTCGCTGAGTCTTCCCTTTCGATTGAAAGGATAAGTAACGGCGCAGACCGCAAAGGCCAGAAGGACCCAGATAATGATCGCCTGCAGCGTTACTTTGGACATCGCGCCGATAAAAGAACTATCGATAAACTATCACCATCCTATATTCCGAATTCTCTTATTCCGACAATGAACTATTGTATCATAAAAATTTGATGGGGTCAGACCCCATCAAACCGTGCTTTTACCTGATCCACTCAACCGTGATCTCGCGGACGTCTTTGCCGTCGCGTTTTCTGATGAATTCGGGGGCAACCTGAGGGAACATAGCGCAGCTTAAGATGTCTTCTTCGGAGCTTGCGATGTCGCTGTACTGCTCTTTGATCGTCTCGAGTTCGGGCTTCAGGAGATCAGCCGGACGGCACGAGATTACCTCGTCAGAACCAATCGCCATCTTGCGGATCTCTTCGTTGACTTCGCCCGGAAGTTCACCATACTCGCCGCGGAGAAGGCCTTTTGACTCTTTGGTGAAGGTCTTGTAGCGGCCCATCAGGACGTTGAAGACGGCCTGCGTGCCTACGATCTGGCTGGTCGGGGTAACGAGCGGCGGATAGCCGAAGTCTGCCCTGACTCTCGGGACTTCCGCGAGAACTTCGTCAAGACGGTTCTCGGCGTTTGCCTGCTTGAGCTGTGAGATGAGGTTCGAGAGCATTCCGCCCGGAACCTGATAGAGCAAAGTGTTCGGATCTACGCGGAGGACTTTTGAGCTGATCGTTCCTGCCGATTCCATCTTTGCGGCAACAGACCTGAAATGGATGGCCGCTTTATTAAGTCTCTTTAAGTCAAGACCGGTGTCGCGCGCAGTGCCTTTAAGTGTAGCGACCAGCGACTCGGTATCGGGCTGAGAAGTTCCGTTCGCGAAAGGAGACAGTGCGCAGTCAACGATATCAACACCTGCCATCGCAGCCATCAGATAGACCATCGAACCGGTGCCGGTTGTATTGTGCGTGTGGAGGTGGATCGGAACAGAGACACGTTCCTTCAGTTTCTTTACGAGGCTGTATGCGTCTGCGGGGAGCAACAGATTTGCCATGTCCTTGATGCAGATCGTGTCTGCGCCCATCTGCTCCAAGACGACGGCCTTCTCGACGAAGTACTCTTCACTGTGGACGGGGCTCGTCGTATAGCTCATTGCGGCTTCGACCATACCGCCGTACTTCTTGACGGCCCTGATCGAGGCTTCCATATTGCGCACATCGTTCAGCGCATCGAAGATGCGGACGACGTCGATTCCGTTCTCTATGGATTTGCGGCAGAATGCATCCACCATATCATCTGCGTAATGGCGGTAACCTAAGAGGTTCTGACCGCGCAGGAGCATCTGGAGCTTGGTGTTCGGAAGAGCTTTTCGCAGGGTGCGGAGCCTTTCCCACGGATCTTCACCGAGGAATCTCATGCAAGAATCGAAAGTCGCGCCACCCCAGCACTCGATCGACCAGTAGCCCATGCTGTCGAGGATCTCGCACGCGGGGAGCATGTCCTCGAGCCTCATCCTGGTGGCCGCCTGGGACTGATGCGCGTCGCGGAGGATCGTGTCGGTGATCAGGAGGGGCTTATTGCTTGAAAACAATTCATTCATCGAAGGATCCCTCACTTAACCTCGAAAAGAACATCGCCGCCGTTGACTGTGCCGCCTGCGGTGCAGTTGATCGCAGCGATCTTTCCGCTTACGGGCGCTGAGATCTCGTTCTCCATTTTCATTGCTTCGAGGATCAGGACGAGCTCGCCTGCCTTGACCTCATCGCCGACGTTTTTGACGATCTTGATCACGGTTCCGGGCATCGGTGCTACAACACTGCCGCTGCTGACTTCTTTCTGGGTCTGCTGGGCGGGAGCTGCGGTTGTTGCAGCGGGCGCAGAAACAGCGGGCTGTGCGGGCGCGCTTGCTGCTGGAGCCGCAGCCTTAGCGACAGGTTTTACTGCTCCGCCCTCGCCGATCAGCTCGACGTCCATCTCATATGTTTTTCCTTCTAAAGTAATGCGATACTTGCTCATTTTTATTCTCCCAACTGATATTTGTGATATGTGATTTTGTTGTCTGCGATGTACTGCTCGAGGCTGCTCTTCTGAACTTCCCTAAACGAACGTACGATCACGTTTTTCGGTTCAACACCGCTTTCTTCTGCGATGCAGGCCACTGCCATGGCGATGATTTTTTCGGTTTCCATTTTCGCGCAAAGCCTCCTTAAAGCGGGATATTGCCGTGCTTCTTGTAAGGAAGGTCACGCTCTTTTGTCTGAAGCATCCTGAAGGCTCCGACGATCTTCGCGCGGGTCTCTTCGGGCAGGATGACCTCGTCAACGTAGCCGTGCTCGGCCGCGATATACGGGTTCATGAACTTGTCGTTATATTCATTAAGGAGCTCTTCCCTCTTTGCCGCGGGATCCTCGGCCGCATCAATGGCCTTCTTGCCGATGATGGAAACCGCACCGGATGCGCCCATTACGGCGATCTCAGCGATCGGCCAGGCGTAAACGACGTCAGCGCCGGTGCCCTTGCTGTTCATGGCGATGTAAGCGCCGCCGTATGCTTTTCGCATGATGAGACTGACCTTCGGGACAGTTGCTTCGGAATAAGCGAAAAGCATTTTCGCACCGTGACGGATGATGCCGCCGTGCTCCTGCTGGCTGCCGGGCAAAAATGCCGGAACGTCAACGAGCGTAAGGATCGGAATATTGAAGCAGTCGCAGAAACGGATGAAGCGCGCCGCCTTGTCGGATGCGTTGATCTCGAGGGAACCTGCCATGAACTGGCTCTGGTTCGCAACGATGCCGATCGTCTCGCCTTCGAGTCTTGCGAGACCGATGACGATATTCTTCGCGAAATCCTTCTGAATCTCCATGAAGCTGTTCCTGTCAACGAAAGTGTTGATGACTGAGCGTACGTCGTACGGCTTCTTGGAATCAACGGGAACGATGTCGCTTAATGTGACGCAGTCGTCAGCCGTTGTGCCGTCGACATGCATCGGAAGCTCCTCATTGTTCTGAGGGAGATAGCCCAGGAGCTGCCTTACGCCGTTAAGGCAGGACAGGTCATCTTTATATACGAAGTGCGCGACGCCCGAAGTCGAGCTGTGGACTGCCGCGCCGCCAAGATCAGCGGACGTAATGACCTCGCCCGTTACGGACTTAACGACAGCGGGACCGGTGATGTACATCTGGCTGTTGTTTTCGGTCATGAAGATATAGTCTGTGATCGCGGGAGAATAACATGCGCCGCCTGCGCAGGGTCCCAGGATTACAGAGATCTGCGGAATGACGCCCGAAGCGATCGTGTTGCGGTAGAAGATGTCTGCGTAACCGGAGAGTGAATCGATGCCTTCCTCGATCCTTGCTCCGCCGCTGTCATTGATCGAAATGAACGGCGCCTTCATCTCCATCGCTTTGTCCATCGCGTGGCAGATCTTCATGGCGTGAGCCTCGCCCAGCGAGCCGCCGCCGATCGTGAAATCCTGCGAAGATGCGAACGCCAATCTGCCGTGGATATATCCGAAACCCGTGACGACGCCGTCGCCGGGCTTCTTTTTCTTGTCCATGCCGAAATCACTGCAACGGGACATGATCATGTCGTTTATCTCTGTGAACGTGCCGTCGTCGAAGAGAGCTTCCATTCTTTCTCTCGCTGTAAGCTTGCCCGAAGCGTGCTGCTTCGCGACGCGCTCCTCGCCGCCCGCTTTCGCTACGGCTTCACGGCGGTCGTTCAGCTGGTTAATGCTTTCCTGCCATTTCTGATCCATGTTGATCTCCTTATTCATAACTAAACCCGGCCTGACAGCCGGCTATCCGGCCAGCATCCGCCGGCAAAAATACTTTGACTTTCAAAGTATGCCACTAATGCATGGAAAATGCCACTACTCTTTTAATAAGTTTTGCGGTAAAAAAGGCGGTTCTTGTGTAGTAATTGACGGCGGAAAGCTTTTTATTTGCTGGAATGACTATTTTGAGAGTTTTTCGGGCTGCTACAGTCACAGAAAAGTCATTCCGAGGCGCGAATGACTAATTTGAGACTATTTCAGACTGATTCAGTCACAGGATCGGTCACTCTTTTTAGCTGACGTGCTTTCCCCTGCCCTTGAGAACATAAATATATCGCTGTTCCGCCATTTCGTCCGTCTTTTCGAGAAAATAGGCGGAGCAAATGACGGAAAGTAGTGGCAATCCGTCATTTCTTCCGCCTGTTTTCGATTTTGTGCGGAAAGAAAGACGGAAGCTTAAAATTATCCTGATATAATCTGATTCATATGGAAAACAAAAAGATTACAATCAGCAGAATAATGATCTTCGCGATAAATGCGTGCCTGCTGTACCTGGTCGGCAAGCCGTTTGTTGGCAGCATCATATATACGAATTCCGAGATCTCGAAAGAATGGAGCTACGCGATCGCCGAGGGGATCACGATCGCTTTGGTCATAATCATGGGCGCGATCGAGCGCAAGAATCTGGTATCTTACGGAATCTGCAGAGGCACGTATAAAAACAGCCTCAAATACATCATCCCGCTTGCCCTGCTCGCACTGATGATCACGCCGTATTTTTTCGGGATCCCGATGGTCGATCCTGTCGTGCCGGCGGTGCTGGACGTCATTTTCATTGGCATAATGGAGGAACTGATCTTCAGGGGGCTTCTATTCAGGGCTGCGGAAGTCTTAATGGGCGAGCACCTGGCCGTGATCATTTCGAGCATACTGTTCGGGCTGATACATCTGGTGAATCTTTCCGGGAATAACGCGGTGTCATACGTGCTGTTTCAGGTCGTATTCAACGCGGTGATCGGGCTCGGATTCGCGGCTCTGAGGGCGAAGACGAAAAGCATCCTCGCGGGCATCATCATCCACATTATCCTCGATATGAACGGAATCTTCGCCGCAGAGATCCAGTGGGTGGAGAATGCGCAGATAATCATGTATTTTGTTGTCGGCGGGCTGCTTTACGGGTTCTATCTGGCGGAGCGAAGGAACCGGGCAAGCGCTTGATGGGGCGTGACACTCACGTTGACTTTTTCGAGTGTGAACGACTGTCTATAAGTCTCGAAAAAGTCATTACTGGGCAGGAATGACTTTTTTGAGAGTGTTTCGGGGTGAGATAGTCACAGAATCGGTCACTCGGGGTGATCAGGTAAGCGTGAAAACGGATGAAACATGGTTACGACGCTCAGGTTCCATCAGCTTCGTATACAATCAAACGTATGTCGCAGCCTATTACATAAACGAGTATCAGAATATGCTACTTTATGTTCGATCAATAGTCTTCCCAAAACTATTCCGGGATCACGATCTATTGAATCAGCAAATACTTTTATATTCTTCTCATTAAAAGACTTACAAGTAGAGATGAAATCAATATACTCCTCTTCCGGTATAAGCTTTCTTCTGGCAAATTCGTCCGCTTCGGCTTCGTTTTCCGAAGAAGCTCCTAAATTGCCGTTTAGGACATGGCCTATCTCATGAAACAGCGTGAACCAGAATGTATCTTCGTAATGTCTTCTGTCATTAACAAAAATCATTACCTTACCATTTACCCTCTTAGTGGCGCCGCTTATTCCTGAATTCTTCAAATTAGGAAGAACAACCAAGTATACCCCAGCTTCACCAAACACTTCTTTAGTCTCTGATAAAAACTCATCATGATTCCTGGTCTGCTGTAATACATAATCCAAACAATTCTCAAACTTCTTCTTATCGTACTGGGGAATCTCAGCATTAAGTGTCTCATTGATTGCGATTTGAAGCATAACATTTGAGTTAACTATATTGGAAAGCGATAAATCCTCTTTATAACTTCTGAAATCAACAGCAAGGTCTCTTTCTTCCAACACAGTAAGCGAAGCAACAGCCAGGAATTTTCTGACTCTTTCGATCTGTTCATCAACCTTTCTCGACAGGTCCGGAAAACCTAAATGATCACGGAAATATCCGTAATCAATCATTTTAAAAGTATTACGTTCTTTCTCAAGATCCTCCAAACGCATAAATTCAGCATTCAGCTCATCATAAGCCTGTTGCAAATTCATCCAATAAGTTATAGACGTGCCGAGCATTCGGGAAAGCTTATTTGCCATATCTACAGACAATGCCTGATCACCTTTAATTAGGACACTAATATTCTTGGGCGTGGTTCCCAATCTGCGTGCAAAATCAGCCTGAGTAAGGCCGCTATCATCGATAATTTCCTTAATATAATAACCCGGATGGAACGCGACTCTATCACCATATTCTATGTAGTTACTCATAATGCGAACTTACCTCTCTAATTTCAACAACTCTTACCTTCATAGCTATCTCATCTATATGACAAGGAACAAAAGGTCTCTCATTCTCATCAAGCGGCTGAAGAATAATTCTCCAATTATCCCTAATATTCCTAACATCTACAGCAAAGTAACCCTTGTATTTACCAGAAAGATTATGAAACCGAAAAATCTTAATTACACGAATATCATTAATTACATCTGCCTGTTCAAACGCATTAATTCTCGCTAACAAACTCAAAGCAAGCTTTTTGTCACCGCCAAACAACTTACTTGCTTCTTTTAAACTTGTACACTGCCTTTCTGTCTTCTTGTTAGCATAAAGGATCTTCACACGCTTGCTCCAAATTACCTGTCGGGTAATTTTTATTATAGCAAGCAACAAGTGATTGTCAATTCAGATGAACTTCACATTTTTGAAATATTGGTCCGATTGTTAATACAATAAAGAATTAATGGGTGTTCAGGTGTACTTTAATGACAACTGGGATAATTGATCAGTTGTACTTGAAGTGTTTCCCCTGACCTCGAAAAGCCAATGACTATTTTGTGTAGTTCTTGATGCCTGTACAGTCTCGAAATAGTCATTACGAGGCCGGAATGACTTTTTTGAGAGTATTTCAGGGTGAAATAGTCACAGAAATGGACACACGAGCGGCGGCGCCAGCCGCCGGGTCCAGAGTGGCTCCAGCCACGACGGACGGAAGAGATTGTGAATTGCTCCCGCGCTTGCGCTTGGGTTGTCACCCGTGACGCGAGAGAGCGTGACCTCTTCACGTCGTGGGCGACGCACTTACTGTTGACGTCAGTAATGTTGTAAATGTCAGTTATCAGACATCTATCACACAGCCTTCTTATAAGGCTTAATCGACGCTATCTCGTCATTCAGTTCATTCTTGAGTTCTCTTAAATCGATGTCATTCTGTATATCAAGGAAAAACCTGTCAGATACGCCAAAGAAACGAGCAAGACGAAGTGAAGTGTCTGCAGTGATCTTTCGTCTGTCGTGCAGAATATCCTGTATCCGTGACACCGGCACATGAATCTCCTGCGCGAGCTTATAAGCAGACAGATCCAACGGCTTCATAAACTCTTCGATAAGAAATTCGCCCATCGTAGGTGTATTAATGAATTTGTCCATAATCATCCTCCACTTGATCTAATGATAATCAACAATCTCAACATCAATAAAATCGTTACCATCTGCTTTAAAACAGATTCGATATTGGTCATTAATTCGAATACTATACTGACCGTTTCTATCGCCCGAAAGAGACTCCAACCTATTACCCGGAGGCACTTTCAAATCTTCCAAACACACTGCATTATCTATCATGATCAGTTTTCTTAATGCCACATGCTGGATACTCTGAGGCATTTTCTTTGAGAAAACCTGTCTGAATATCTTCTCAGTTTCTTTGTCTGCAAAGCTCTATATAATAATCATACTATACCTGTGCTGCGTGTACACGTCAAGCGAAAACATAACACCCCAGACTGATGAAGACATACAAATATCACAACATATTCCCCCTGTCCTCGAAACGCCAATGACTATTTTGTGTAGTTCTTGATGCCTGTACAGTCTCAAAATAGTCATTACGAGGCCGGAATGACTTTTTTGAGAGTATTTCGGGGTGAAATAGTCACAGAAATGGACACACAATGGCGGCGGCGGCAGCCGCCGGGGCCGGAGTGGCGAAGCCACGACGGACGGAAGGGGTTGGGGATTGCTCCCGCGCTAACGCTTGCTCAATTATCGATTACTTACCGGAAGTGGTGCTGAAACGAGTATTACTGGTGCTCAAGAGCGTATTGGCGGTGCTGATTGCAACGAATCGGTGGTGCTATTGTCGTGAAATAATCAACGGCCGTTCGCCAACGCATCTACGACCGCCCGGCGCCGCAAATTGCATAACAAACAGAAACAACTTATTGTATTAGAAAAACGCAGAAAACTTCAAATCATAGAACTACCGCAAGCTGTCTTCAATAGCAGTCCAAATGATCTTAGCTGCGAATTCGGTACCGGCACGGGAAGCGTGGGCGCCGTCTTCGTCGTATAGTTCGAGATTCGGCCAGGCTTCTTTATAAGGCCACCACCTCTCGCCTACAGGTGCAAGGATTGCGCCATTCTCGTCAGCGATGTTACGGTTGACTTTATTCATATAATCCTTAGATTCTTTGTCATCCTTGCGTGTCCAAGTGCCATAGATTACGATCCGGCTCTCTGCTTTCTTAGCCCATGAAGAGATCGTATCCACAGCAGAACGGTAATCGTCAATATGGTCAAACGGATGGGAATGTTCCTGGAGCACTATATAGTCGTAATCTCCATAAAGAATATTAAACTTTGTATGTTGTTCCTTTACGTGATCAGCCAGATACCAGCCGCCGTGAGAGAGCATGGTAACATCACATGAAAACCCGTCTTCACGGGCCATAGTCTTAACAAAAGCCGGAAGATCATTCATATATGTATGACTGTTACCGATAAACAGTATTCGAAGATGCTTGGGGTTCATATGGCTGCAAATATCAGAAACACTTCTTATCGTGCAATTGCTTGCAGTCAGTGATTTTGCCGCATTTATAGCAGACTTCGTTGACACATCTATCTGACGAGAAGAATTCACGGATATTAGACAAAGTCGTATTAGCTATATTAGACAGTGCTTCTTTAGTTAAGAATGCCTGGTGTGATGTAACGATAACATTAGGCATGGATATAAGTCTTGCCAGGACATCGTCATTAACAATATGGTTGGAATAATCATGGAAGAATATGTTGGATTCTTCCTCATATACGTCAAGGCAAGCTGCACCGATCTTACGTTCCTTAATGCCCTCTACAAGTGCCTCAGTATCGATCAGAGCACCTCTGGATGTGTTAATGATAACTACACCCTTCTTCATCTGCGCGATCGTAGAAGAGTTGATCATGTACCTGTTCTCATCAGTTAAAGGACAATGCAGTGATATGATGTCGCTTCTATTCCAGAGTTCATCCAAAGAAACATATTCAATACCTGAATCAGCCGCCGGGAACTTATCGTAAGCTATTACATTCATTCCAAAACCGCGGCAGATATCAATAAAGATACGGCCGATCTTACCAGTACCAATGACACCTACAGTCTTACCGTGCAGATCAAATCCCGTCATGCCTTCAAGACTGAAATTGAAATCCTTTGTCCTGATATAAGCTTTATGTATCCTTCGGATAGATGTAAGCAGTAATGCCATAGCATGCTCTGCAACAGCATACGGCGAATATGCAGGCACACGCACAACATGGACCTTACCGTAAGCATATTCAACGTCCACGTTGTTATAACCAGCACAACGCAGAGCAATAAGCTTAATTCCCATAGAATAAAGCTTATCTATTACGAAAGAATTCACATCGTCATTAACAAAGCAGCAGACAACATCACAGCCTTCTGCTAACTTATATGTATCAGGTGTAAGTCTAGTATCCAGAAAACGGATATCAAACTCCCCTGCGGCATTTGCAGTCTCGAAAGACTGGCGGTCGTATTCTTTTGAATCGAAGAAAGCGATTTTTAACATGTTAAATACCCCTGATCATTTGAATTAAGAAATATAGTTCGGAAACTATAACATGTGTCGACAATAAGTAGCTGATTCAGAATTGTCTTGCCACACTCCTGCCATTTCACATAAAAACTCATCAAAATCAGAATTGCCGGATTTAAATTCATCCAGCAATTCTTGAGTAATTAATTCATTTCTAATGTTAATCCAATCAAATTCCATTATTAATTATCCTTAAATAGTTGATCCAATTCGTTTTTATCGATTGGACCTCCCTTCATAATCTATAAACATTATACTAAATGATTCCGCGTAAGTAAACATTTGTTCTTTAGGCGTATTTTTGCAGACTTAGAAGAATCTTAATTTGCTAATGTTTTGCGGCACTTTCAACTTTGCCGCTATGATGTACTGCCAGAACTGTTATCTCCATATATTTTTTCAACTGCCTTTTAACATATACAGAGTCACTACACAATACATTCAGCGCTTCAAAAACGATGTAATGAGAAATATTTAGAAAAAAATGTCCCCAAAATACAATAAGTATCTTCTGCAAAACGCAAAAAATCAGCTCGCCCTCTTCAACGCCCCCGCCTCAACATTATCCGGAGCATCCTGCTCTGCAAGCCAAAGCGTCAGCTTTTGCTGCATGTTCATCCAGCTTTCAGCGGATGTGCTAGTTGCAATGCTGATCCTTAGAGCCATGTCAGGGCTTAAAGCAGATTTCTCATTAATAAACTCAGATAAGGCTTTTCTGCTTACACCAAGTATCTGTGCGGTCTTGGTTACAGAAAGATCCAAAGGCTTCATTACATCCTCATAGAACACTATTCCGGGATCCCCTATTTCTGTATTTTGCGTTGTTTATAAGCTATAGGTCAGCGAAAAACGTCTCTTGATATAATTGCTTCATGGTGATATTTCTGCCTATCGAAAGGAATTCCTTTTAGTCCAAATCGCCGCCGTCGGCTAGTGAATCTCAAAACCCTATATTTATTTGGATTTCAGCCGAAAAAAATTGTAATAGAAAACCAACTGCTACTATTGAATTCTTTAAACATATATTCTGTTATTCCTTATTCTCATGCTATATGTCCTAAGTCCATCCGCTCTTAACTAATTCATTTTCTAGATTCTGAGCATCCTCAAGAGGTAATGTTTTCATCATACTCTTTATCTTGTTTACCGAACCATCACTCCACTCAGGCTTAGATCCATTTCTGCATAATTCGGTCAACAATCGACATGTGCTCTCAGGATTTGTGCTAGGAAGATCACTTTTTATCAATTTATCAAAAAACAATAGCCCAATCTTCTTGGGAAGAAGCCCTTTACACATTATATCGACTGCTTCATCATAAAACTCTTGTAAATGTGGAAGCCACTCCAAGTATTCCTGTAACTCAGGTTCAACTGGTTTTATTGGCTTATTGTTTGTTCTGTTTATAAGATGTCGTTTTAACCAACGTGTCCATAATTTCTTTTTCTTGTCACTTTCCATTTTTTCCAATCTATGACCAAGAACAGAAACAAAATAGCGCTTATCTTCGTCATTGGCATTCGAGAAAAACCTAGGAATATAATTAGACCCTGGTCGCTTTATGACATGAATCAGCAATGTTATGTAAAGATCAATAAATCTGTTATGAGCATCATTAGAGAGCAACTTCATTTTATCTGTTGCTCTCAAGAATACCTTTGAGAGATCATCAACAGTATCAACATTTAAACTACCGGAAAACAAGACAAACCCATCCCAAGAAAAAATATACTCTTCATTTGTCTTATCTCCGGACAACATTGGGTTAAATATTGAATTGCACCATACCGCATCTCTATAGTGGAAAAAGTTATAATGCCCCCCTATAACACACAATGAAACATAATATTCTTGTCCTTTCATGGACAAACTCTCAATCAGAATTTTCATATACTTTTCAGGAATATTCCGTCCCTTGTGCATATCAATCATGATAATGCAGCAATTAATTAAAATCCCCAATGATGAGTTTAATGACTGCTGCAGTATATCAATGCTTGATTCCTCAAGCTGCTTATATCTCCACAGTTCGATAAAAATAGAATATAATTCGTCTTCGTGATCTAGAAAAAACTGATCGGAATCCTTCAGACGCAATAGATCAAGCAATACATCAGCTATCTCTTTAATTATATCTTTATTAAATATAGGATTTGCAATTAATTGCAGCAATGCATAGTAATCCTCTACTCCAATATTGGCTTTTCTAACCCCATAAAGCATATTGGTCCATAATGCTTTGTCTTTAATTTGAAGTTCTTTTAACAATTTAATGGAATCATATGTCCATTTGAAATCCATACCAGCCGCTTTTGTTATTTCATCCAATAATTCATAAATATGGAATGCATTACTATTCGAACAAACGAAAGTGTAAAACTCCTTTAGATCTTCCGAACTAAGCTCAAATATATCCTTGGCGCTCATATGAAACCGCTTATCAACTACTGGCGGAGTAGGCTTGAAGAAAGAAGCATAATCGTACTTTGCTTCCAACAAAGCCAACTTATTGTCAACATATCGACACGGACTGCACTGTTTCTTAATTGCGTTTAGATAAACATAGACAATACGATAACTTTCAAAACTTTCCTCTCTTGGAATCTCTTCTATCTTATTAAGTAATAAAGATTGTTTTTCCGGATTCAAATGATCAAATATAGAACATACCAATCTCTTGGTTTGCTGAATCTCCGTTTCAGCCGAAAGGAATCTGTTCTCTATTAATAGTTTTAACTTCTGATTATAAGTGAACACTTCTGTTTCACGTACCGATATCAAAGCCATTTTTCTTAAGAAAACAGATTCAGATACCAAACATTCACTTAACAGACCCCTAAGGAAAATCGGATTCTTATTCTGGGCTCCCTTCGAGGCAGCTAAGAATATATCAGAGATAACATATAATCCATCGAAGAAATATGATACATCTCTATCTTCAAGGGGAAACATTGATACTCTCCAAGGTTCTTTGTGAGAGTCAGCCTCGCCAATTAACACATATTCATTATGTAATGATTCAACGAAATCAACACAAAATCGAATAATCTGTATACAGAACAGATCCACAAGCTCGCTTTCACAGAGCTTCCAGTATTTTGACAGAGAATATGCATCCATGTGCATTTTGTGAGTAAAAGCTGTATATTCGGACAGCATAACACGATTCTCGCAAAGCATCGTCACTGCATACATTTTCTTGTAAAGAATCCAATACAAATCTACGAGATTTCTTTTATGTGCAATGTCTAGCAGCACATGCAGCATATAATCTTCCGTAATAAATTCGGATAATAGAACTACCTGTTTCTTCAGCACATCGTCCGATATATCCTTTTCATTGTTTATGATATTCAATACTATAGATTCAGCAAACTTCTTATGCAGTGCACTATTATGCTTCGCAAGCAGATCAAACAATATGTCCTCATCAGCACATATCAGATTTTTAGCAAGCCATCCGAGCCATAGCTCATCCTCTTGCGTCAACACAACATCTTTTTTGAACAGATTATCAAAAACACCCTTATCATTTAATGCAGTTATCCACAAATCCCCGTTTACTATTTGCATCATAACCCGAGTTTTGTCATAATCTTTCAAACAATATGAAATTATGCTTTCTTTTGTTATGTCCTTTGGTGGAGTATCTTTAATATCCTCAAAGAATTCCTTCCACTGAACCATACTCATTCGAACACGTTCTCCCAACACCTCCACGGCTTGAGTCATCTCTTCGTGTTCACCCTCTGGATATGTAATTGGAATGATCCCTAACGATTTGTATTTATTCTTATCTTTGTCGGTCAATATATATTTGTTGCGTTGCGAAACACGTGACATAGCCTTGGTTAGATAGTGAAGGACTGTGTCGTTAAGACTATATCCTATAAACAAAACGTCATATTTGGTAAATAGTTGAACTAGAAACCTAGAAGCATAGCCATCTGTAAGATATGCTTTCCCGAAATCTTCATCTGTAAGTACAATATACTTATGATTATTTACATTTCCATGTAGGTGAACAACTCCTGATAAATCACTTCCCAAAGGTAAAGCGGGGGCATCAAAAACAGGTAGAGAAATCCCCATATCTCTTGCTGCCGTCTCCAACATTTGATCATAATTTGTAGTGACAATCTTAATGTCTGTTGGGTGCTCAAACAAGTCAATAATCGCTTTGTGCAGACGATTGGGCGACTTGCATTTCTTTATAAGAATATCAGCAGCAAGTTTGTTAACATTCGGACCATCACCTGAACCAAAATTATCCTTTAATTCTCCCAGAAACACTTCATAATCATTTCGTCTTCCAAGCTTATGTCTTGTATCCTTTGCAATTAATCGCGTTAACTTTGCAAAATCAGGAAGACTTGTAGGTTTACCCATAGAAACACCAGCACCAGCAAATATTACCAGTTCTTTGTTTTGTATTGACTCGATCAGATTGTCAGGAAAATCAATACTATTAATCTTCATTATAGCCTCCTCTAGGTATTTCTAAAAGATACAAAAGCTCATCTATTTTTCCTGCTACTTGATTTTGTTCAAGAATAGGAGGCAAAGGGACAACAAGTGAATGAACATGTTTAGAAATAAAACTGCAATACGATGCCCCTCCATCAATTAAGCCGCGATTTATATAATTACGCATAACAAAGTAATAAAATATATGACTGATTCCAGAATATCCTCGTAGCATGCTCCTTTATAATATTAATATAATATTTTATAAACTTTACAATACCTTCAAGTTCTTAAAAACAAAGTATAAACAGATATATAACAACACTATTTTCAAAAAACTATTTAATAACCAGGTTCATACATCGCACTATACTATCCGTTCCTATTCCTTCCGTGCTTTGCGCGGAGTGCCAGCCATGGCGCGAGAGGACGTGACCTCACGCGTCACGGCTGGCGCAATTATTCCAGCTTATACTTACGCGTTAACCCATTGCTCTCGCGCTCACGGTATCTGGCACAACGTTTTGCGTTACTGGTGCTGTTCTCAAGTTTATAAACGGTGTTCTTGTAGGGCAGATTTATCGATACCGTGACAATGCTGACATCCAGTTCTTCTGCAAAACGCAAAAAATCAGCTCGCCCTCTTCAACGCCCCCGCCTCAACATTATCCGGAGCATCCTGCTCTGCAAGCCAAAGCGTCAGCTTTTGCTGCATGTTCATCCAGCTTTCAGCGGATGTGCTAGTTGCAATGCTGATCCTTAGAGCCATGTCAGGGCTTAAAGCAGATTTCTCATTAATAAACTCAGATAAGGCTTTTCTGCTTACACCAAGTATCTGTGCGGTCTTGGTTACAGAAAGATCCAAAGGCTTCATTACATCCTCATAGAACACTATTCCGGGATGTGTAGGTTTTCTTGTCATCTTGATCATATCTGTACCCCCTTAGTGATAATCCAGATAATCGACTAAATAAGCATCTTGACCTTCAAAATAGAATGTCATTCTCCAATTACCGCTTACAGATACAGACCACATATCCCGTTTGTCGCCCTTTAACAGATGTAAATCATAACCAGGCAAGTCCATATCTTTAGGAGAAACACTCGAATCTAACCTGTCGAGCATCCTACCTAACCGGTTTGAATGTTCAGGCTTTATCCCTTTCTTTGAGCCTGAATAGAAAAACTCTCTTAATCCTTTATGTTGAAATGATTTTATCATAGATGTGTGTAACCCGCAACGTAACAGTTATCAGCATAATCAAAAAGTATATACTGATAAGAAAACTATATTTCTATGCTTCTAAATATCACTATTTTTAATGGCTCTTTGTTATCAAAAGTATATATATCAAAAAACAACGCCATATCTCATATTAGTTACTAATCATATATATTATTATATCATTATCCCAAACAACGATCTGCATATATACAAATGCTTTCCTTATACAAGGAGTTAACACTTGCATAAATCGAAACAATAATTAAACAAGTGAATAAAACTTGCGTATTGTGCAACATTTTATTTATGGAGGATACCTTTAATGAGTTTTGCAAAATGCTTTACGTTTAATATAGGCAAAGGCCCAACTCTATATAAAGAACTGAACGAAAGAGATTACAACGTTTTTTCAACCGCTTTAAGCACAATTGAAATGGCAGAACTTGAAATGTATTATGCTGAGCTCTTAAGAACCGGATATCATATTCTAAGTTCCATTTCACCAGACGAATTGCAAAAAACAAAGGATAAATTCTATATAGCTGAATACAACTTTGCATCTTGGTTGAATTGTTTCCAAATTTGGAGAGCTTTTCACGAAAAGAACTATAAAGAGATATTTAACCCTTTAGCTCATTCATTTTACGATAACTATAACGAGTATAAATTAGCTTGTGTATTACGTACTACATTTACACATATGCCCTGTGGTCCGTTATCTTTTGTTTTCGATGTTTTACAGGAAACATCCTCTATAAATCTGAATATAAGTAATATTCTTAAAACAGACAAAGACCTCAAACGAAAAGAAATATACATTTTAGAAGAAACCTTAAACAAATACGGAGAGAGATTTGATATTTTGAAATTTTCTGCGGAAGCAAATAAAGTATTTGAATCATTTCAATCAGAAATATGGTCCAAGATGACTCCAGGAGTTAATAAGAGTTTTAAAATTATAGGAAAGCATATGCCATTAAACGGTTCAGATTGCTATAACTCATATATTGAGTTTGAAAATGGTTCCGAAGAAATTAATGTTGGACATATTGTTAATAGCTTTATAAAGAAGAGTCAATTGTATTGTCTTGGCTTTATTTTGTAAACCAGATGTTAGTACTATGTATGATGCAATGTATGTTTATCAGAACCTGTACTTCTTCACCCAAAATAGTGTTCAAGCAATTGACAGAAACTCGCAACCGTTGCAAATCCAAATATCTCTTCAGCTAACTTTTGACGTTGATAAGGTGTAAGTGATTGTATTGATTCTAAAGCTTTCATCAAATCAATTTTTTGCTTTTTTATATGCGTCTTCTGGTTCATTACCCATCGAAACTTTGTAATTACTCATAATATTTCTCCTTTTTTTAGATGATGATATCGTTATAAAAGCATACCCCCAATGATATTTTAGTGCGATTTTCATGCAATTTTTGTTCCTTGCTGCCAATCCTATAATACCAACCAGAAATAATAAGAACACAGCGACAGAGCTTCAAGCAGGCAACTGCGTATCTATGCGCCAGTCCTAATTCGGCATAATGGGAAACAGTTATTCAAGATAATCGTAAATATTTATTCAGAAGGACTTGACGCTCTCAAAAATCATTACCAACAACCGACAGTTTTACTCCCCTATGCAGTCATCGAAGATATTATTGTAGATTGAACAGCTGTAGGAGATTTATCCAAAGCAGGATCTAACAGTTTCATTGTGCTCTCCGTTCCTATTCCTTTCCGCGCTTTGCGCGTGTATCAGCCGTGGCGCGAGAGGGCGTGACCTCACGCGTCACGGCCGGCGCAGGGAATAATAAAGTGAACCCCCGAAGTTTATCTGAAGCCTCCCTAAGTTCATCCAACTTCTGGAGTTCACTTCATAATCCACCCCAATACAATTGTTATTCTTGAACAAAACCCCATTAAACCGTAATATATTTCAGATGGCATTAGAGATGAGGTTGGAGATGGATCCTTTAGTCAGTGTAATTGTTCCGGTATATAATGTGTTGCCTTATTTACACGAAGCACTTGATAGTTTGATCGGACAGACTTACCGGGAATTGGAGATTATTCTTATAGATGACGGATCCACTGACGGTTCTGGTGATGTGTGCGATGAATATGCTGAACGTGATCAGCGAATAAATGTCATTCATCAGGAGAATAAAGGCCTAAGTGCTGCGCGCAATGTCGGCCTTGATCGAGCGAACGGTGGTTTTATAGCATTTCTTGATCCAGATGATGCTTTTCACAGTGAATTTATTGAAATAATGCTTTCTTCCATGATTAGAGAAAATGTGGATATAGCATTATGTAAGTATTCCATTCAGTATACAACTGAGAAGATGACATGGTCTTCTACTGATAAGAAACAACCTTTGATCAATTCCGGCATCTATGATCGTCCTACAGTATTAGATGTACTTGTAAAAGGTAATATTAATGTATCTGTATGGAATAAAATATACAGAAAGGATCTTTGGAATTCAATCAGATTCTATGAAGGTCATGTTCATGAAGATATCGATAACGCTTACTCGATATTTAGCAACATTAATAAACTCTTTGTAGTTCAAGATTCGCTATACATTCACAGAAAAAGACCAGGAAGCATAACTATGGATTATTCCTATAGAAATATCGATGATGCTTTTCAATCTGTTATACGTACGGAATCGTTTATCAATGCAAATGTACCGTCTATATTTTCAGAGAAACAACAGTTATGTTTTCAACAGACTCTTATTATGAATATTCTAAATTGTTACTATAGATCAAAGAAAGTTACCGGGGTATCCAAACACGAGTACAGAACAAAACTCAGACAACAAATAATCAAAACTGGAGAAAAGTACGACTTAAGTGTGTTCTGTTTTAAAGTCAGACTGGCATATAGTATGATACGCAAATGTCCTTTATTTTTTGATTTGTGCTATCCTTGTTATAGGTTTTTGGTCAAAATTTTTAGAAAAGTAAAAATAACATAAAAAATGTTTTGGGATTGCTGCATATAACGGAGCGTAACAGTCGCGAATGCGGAGCTGAACGGTCGCGGAGCGGCATTAGCGGTCTGTTTTTAATCAATACATATCCCTGATAATTAGATAATCCGCCAACAATGGAACTCTTCTTACTTTATATCCATTGCTATGACCGTCGGTCCCAATACCGTAGAACTGATAAAAGCAGTTCTGACAAGTCGGAAATATGAAGTTCAGACATATCGGCTTTGTGTAGGTATTCTCAACTACAGAAAGAGCTACAGCACGTCCATACTGGAAGAATGCTGCCGTCAGGTTCTTGAAATGAACCATCCGACATATACCTTTGTTAAGAACACGATAGCTGCTATAGCATCTGAGCATTCTAAGAAGGATCTGATACAACAGAACAACGCCCGCAACAAGAACGCTTAAGATTATTTCTATAAAATGCACAATGGGTTATATAACTTGCCGTGCTTGTACTTCCGATATCAGCGGGCGCATGGGGTTTATTCCTTCCATCAGAAGGCGGTATTGTTCTGCGTTTAACTGTGCCGCTTCCTCGGAGTCCCTCGGCCAGCTGAACTTACCGGCTTCAAGCCGTTTAGCTTATATAACAGAAGGAAGCCTGTACCTTCCCATACGAGACCTTTTATCCTGTCGCTCCTTCTTCCGCAGAACAGGAACAGTACATTCTTTTGAAACGGATTGATATTGTATCTAAGAATGAACGGATTGCTTCTCACAGAAGGCTAGTCGGCCGTCCCGGGCAATATTCAACGCAGATCGAACATATGCCAAAAGAGCATCAGCAGTAACGGTGGCGGCCGCTTTCAGCGCAAAACGGCCATTCGCCAACGCATCTACGACCACCCGGCGCCGCAAATTGCAGGATTGTAAATTTTGATAAAAAGTCAAATACAATTAAATTACAACTTAATGATATTATATCCATATTTATGATAAAGGCATCTCATAATGAGATGCCTTTAAGCTTTATGTAGTAAATACAAATTTTAAGTTTATCACTCTTCAATCGGAACGATATGCTCTGCATCCTTGAAGATATGCTTTTCGGGGATAACGCCTCTTACTCTCGAGAGCGGATAGACTCTGGAGCCTCTGCCGATTACCGTACCGGGATTAAGAACGCTCTGGCATCCTACTTCGACGTTGTCTCCGACAATTGCAGCAAACTTCTTAAGCCCTGTCTCGATAACCTCGTCGCCATTCTTAACGCATACGAGGGTCTTGTCAGATTTAACGTTGGATGTGATGGCACCGGCACCGAGATGTGACTTGAAACCGAGGATCGAGTCACCAACATAATTGTAGTGAGGAACCTGAACGTTATCGCTGATGATCACGTTCTTAAGCTCGGTGG
>JAEFAV010000014.1 GCA_016288885.1 Saccharofermentans sp. | reverse complement strand
AGCAAGTCCGCCGGAAAGCCCGTATATGATGAAGATGACGAGGATGAAGAGGAAGAAGTAAAGTCTTCCAAGTCCAAGTCTTCCAAGAAGATCTCCGAACCCGAAGAGGATGAGGAAGAAGACGGGGAAGAGGACGAAGAAGAGAAAGACGGCGAGTAATCTCTGATCTAAGAATGAACCAACTAAAGGGCTGTCTCTAATGAGGCAGCCTTTATTTGGTTCACCGGGGTGCGGGGAGAGTGCACCGTGGAGGGGGGATGCGCACTGTGGCGTGGTTATTTCGAGTCCGCGGGCTGTTCATATCCGCTTGTACCGCCGGTTAAGAATTGTTGCCTCAAATGTTGCTCTTTTTGTCCGCTCAGAAGGCAACAGATAAGGCAACATTGGCAATGTTGCTCTCAATGTTGCTCTTTCTGTCCGCCCAGAAGGCAACAAATCCTTAACTGAGGATGGGGGCGCAGCTTCAGAGTCCGGAAGGCAACACATCCTTAACTGCGCGTTAGCTATAAAAATGCACCGGGCTATTGAATCCATTTTAGGACAGCTTCCTTTTCTGTTATGCAATACCGCCAATATATACAAATTAATTACAAAAACTTGAGAAGTGTATTAATGTTTGACAGACTGTAATATTATTACTACGAAGGAGAGTTCCGAATTTGAGGAGCCGGGTTTTATATAAAACAGTGGGGTATATCATGAACAAGAAACACGCGTGGACCACTTTTTTGACTCTTATTGCAGCTGTAGTTACCATAATCGCTTTGGGCGGCGTGAATGTAATGGCGGCAGAAACTGTCGCGGAAGGCAATTTCGGCGACGATGTCCATTGGGTTCTTGATAGTGAGGGCAAACTTACTGTCAGCGGTACCGGAGATATGGTCATAGATCCAATGGAAGAGAAATGGAATGCTAACCAGAGCAATGTAAAATCCATTGTGATCGAATCCGGTGTAACGAACATTGCATCCAATGCTTTTTGCAATTGCAGCCAGCTCGAGAATATTGAGATCCCTGACACCGTCACGAAGATCGGTTCCGGAGCTCTTGCCAACTGCCGCAACCTGGAGAGCATTGATATACCTAATAGCGTTACTCAGATAGACACCGCTGCTTTTTCAGCCAGCGGACTTATTGATGTAACCCTTCCGAATAAGCTTAAAGTTGTTGCCAACAATCTGTTTGCCGGATGCAGAAGCCTCGAATCAGTATATATTCCTGACAGTGTGGAATCATTCGAGATGGCTCCTTTTGCCGGCAGTACGATCAAATCAGTAAGGCTGCCTGACGGCTTAACAGTTATACCTGAGAATCTGTTTAACAGTTCTGAGATCGAGACCGTAGTGTTCCCCTCAAAAGTCACCGTAATTGAAAAGAGTGCGTTTAGCGGATGCTCACATATCAAATCATTAGTCCTTCCGGACGGGCTGAAGACAATTGAAGATAATGCATTCTACGGATGCACCAGGCTGGAATCCGTAGTGCTTCCTGAAAGCCTGACTGATCTTGGTGAAAATGTATTTTACGGATGCGAAAAACTTGGTTCAGTGACTATTCCCGGTAATGTTGAATCGATTAAAGGCTTTGCTTTCTATGACTGCCAGGCTCTCAGATCTGTTACGATCAAGGAAGGTAAAACAGCTTCCATCGGGGCTTATGCATTCAGCGGATGCAAAGAACTCAAGAGCGTCACCATTCCTTCTTCTGTTACATTTATTGCCCAGGATGCATTCTTAGGATGCCAAAAGACTGAGGTTATCTATATTAATGTCAAGCCGGAAGATCTCACATGGCTGGATACTGATATGAATGACTTCAAGCCCGATAAAGGCACCATATGCCGTGTTCCTAAAGAATATCTGGATGGCTATAAGGCTAAATTTGCTTCCGGCACCGGCGATGTCAATGTTACATTTGCCGCTGATCACGATGATATGGGATTGGGAGATCTCCTCTGCGGCTATTCATTAAGCCTTGAAGGTGATATCGGAGTTAAGTTCTATATGCGCTTTAACGATCCTGATGCCCTGAGCGATAATGCCAAGATGGTATTTACCATTTCAAGCGTTGACGGAACTAAAAAGAGGACACAGGAAGTCTATGTTAAGCAGCAGCCGGACGCTTCGCTTCCCTTTGCTTCCAAAGACGGCGAATATTATGTTTTCAAGTGCCTTGTATATTCGAAAGAGATGACATCGACCATAACTGCACAGGTAACAGACGGTGAGGTACAGGGTAAAGCATATTCTTATACTGTTCAGGATTATGCGAAGTACATTCTGGTAAATCCGGGCAAGTATCCGGATGAGCAGGCCATGATAAAGGCAATGCTTAACTATGGCGCAGCTTCGCAGGCATACTTCAACTACAACACACAGAAGCCGGCTAATTCAATCCTGGACCGTGATGATCAGGCATTACAGCCTCTGAGCCCGGATGATATCAATGTAGGCGATATCGAGGATAAGATCTCCATAAGCGGCACCAATATCAGGATCGCAAAAGCCAGCCTTATCCTTAATGAGACGATCAGCATGAAGCTCTATCTTACGGGTGTTGATGAGAATATCGTTTTAGATTACGACGGAACGATACTTACTCCTGTAAAAGACGGTGAATATGATGTTGTAACGATCGACGGGATCAAAGGTCAGTATGTGATCTTCGCATTTGGCATAGGGGTCCGTGAGGGCAGCAAACGTTTAGGAGTAATAAGCTACAGCCCGCTCTATTACTGTAAGAATGTCCTGTCCAGAGAGACAGATGAAGTAATATCGTACAATCTCAAAAAGGTTGTAAGTGATATATACCGTTATGGCAAGGCAGCCCATGAATATGCCAGGAAAACTAATCAGTTAGGAATCGACTGATCTGAAACAGCGTTATGACAGGTGGTCTGAGAGAGTTCTCAGGCCACCTTTTTTATGCACTTGTCCTTAAAGAAAGAGGTCAATCCTTCCTTTTATTTTATTTACTAAAATAGGGTGTCATGTTAAAATTTTAGGCTGTAGATTTATAACTTTTTTAAGGATGGAGTGTAATTTCATGGAGATTACCAAAGATCTGGTTCAGTACCTTGAGAGCCTCGGCCGTCTGGAGCTCAGCCCCGAAGATGAGGAGAAGACTCAGAAGGCTTTAGGAGATATCTTGGGTTATTTCGACCAGTTAAGCGAGCTCGACACCGAAGGCGTTGAGCCCTTGAGCCATGTGGCAGGCGTTTCCAATGTCACACGTGAAGACGTTATCGCAAATGAAGATATGAGGGATGCGGTCTTAAGCAACGCACCCGAGACAAAGGACGGTACGATCCTCGTGCCGAAGACCTTTGATTAAGGGGTGTGCATATGACTGATATCGAGATTAGAAAACTCGGCGCACTTGAGATAGGCGCTGCGATCAAGGAAGGAAAGATCACTTCAGTTGAAGCCACAAAGGCTTTCCTTGACGCGATCGATGCAAAAGACGGTGAGTATAAGTCATACATCACTGTAATAAAAGATGAAGCTCTCGCTAAGGCTCAAAAGGCTGACGAGGCTATCAAGGCAGGAACGCTTACAGGTCCTCTTGCAGGTGTTCCGATCGCCATCAAGGACAATATCTGCACAAAGGGCATAAAGACGACATGTGCATCAAAGATGCTCGGAAACTTCGTTCCCCCTTACGATGCAGAAGTAATCCGTAAGATCGAAGATGCAGGAATGATCATCCTCGGCAAGACCAACATGGATGAGTTCGCGATGGGCTCCACGACAGAGACCAGCTACTTCGGCATCACATCAAATCCCTGGGATACAGACAGAGTACCGGGCGGTTCATCAGGCGGTTCTGCTGCCTGTGTAGCTGCTGCACTCGCACCTGTTGCACTGGGTTCTGATACAGGCGGATCCATAAGACAGCCTGCCTCATTCTGCGGCGTTACGGGCCTTAAGCCTACATACGGCGCAGTATCCAGATATGGTCTCGTTGCTTTCGCATCCTCTTTGGACCAGATCGGACCTATCGCAAGGAAGGCTGAAGACATCGCTGCAGTCTATAACGTAATAAGCGGCAAGGATCCCAAGGACCAGTCTTCATTGGAGTCTGAGAAGCTCGACCTTTCTGCTGTTGAGAACTATAGCCTTGAAGGCAAGAAGTTCGGTATCCCTGAGGAATATCTCGGCGACGGTATCGATGCTGACGTAAAGAAGGCAGTTCTTGATGCGGTCGAAGTCCTTAAGACAAAGGGTGCTTCTGTTGAGACATTCCCGATGCCCATCATTAAGTATGCTATCCCGACGTACTACATCATCTGCACGGCTGAGGCCTGCTCAAACCTCTCAAGATACGACGGCGTTAAGTACGGCTACAGGCCCGAAGGCGTTGAAGATCTGGGCCAGCTCTACATCAAGTCCAGGAGCGAAGGCTTCGGTCTTGAGGTAAAGAGAAGGATCATGCTCGGCAACTTCGTACTCTCTTCGGGTTATTACGATGCATACTACAACAAGGCATTGAGAGTTAAGAACCTCATCAAGCAGGCTTTTGACCAGGCATTCGAAAAGTACGATGCCATCTTAGGACCTGTTGCTCCTACCGCTGCGCTGAAGAAGGGCGAGAGCTTGTCCGATCCTCTTAAGATGTACTTAGGCGATATCTGCACGGTACTTATCAACATCGTAGGTATCCCTGCAATGTCAGTACCCTGTGGTTTTACATCAGAAGGCCTCCCCGTAGGACTTCAGATCATGGGAAAGAGATTCTCCGAAGACAAGGTCATCGGCGTGGCTTCCGCGTACCAGAAGGCTACGGCTGACCAGGGCTTTGAGAATAAGATCCCGGAAAATGCTTTAAGAGGGGAGGGCTAAGATCATGCAGGATTATGAGATGGTAATAGGCCTTGAAGTACACTGCGAGCTCTCCACAGAATCCAAGATCTTCTGCGGATGCTCTGCCAAGTTCGGAGGCGAGCCCAATACACACGTCTGCGAAGTATGTTCCGGCATGCCCGGCACACTTCCGACATTAAACAAGCAGGTAGTCGAGTATGCCGTAAAGGCAGGACTTGCACTTAACTGCGAGATTACGAGAAACAACAAGTTCGACAGAAAGAATTATTTCTATCCCGACCTTCCGAAGGCATATCAGATATCACAGCTTTATTTTCCGATATGCAGGAACGGTCATGTCGATATCAAGACTTCCAAGGGAATAAAGTCCATCGGCATTCACGAGATCCATATGGAAGAGGATGCCGGCAAGCTCGTACATGACCCTGTTACAGGCATGACGATGGTCGACTTCAACCGCTGCGGCGTTCCGCTCCTTGAGATCGTTTCAGAGCCAGATTTCAGATCCGGCGAAGAAGTCATTGCTTATCTCGAGAAGCTCAGAGACACAATGCAGTACTTAGGGATCTCCGACTGCAAGATGCAGGAAGGTTCCATGAGAGCTGACGTTAACCTTTCCGTAAGACCTGTCGGCCAGAAGGAATTCGGCACCAGGACCGAGATGAAGAATATCGCGAGCCTCAAGGCGATCGAGCGCGCTATCGAATATGAGCGTGACAGACAGATCGACCTCATCGAGGAAGGCGGCAAGGTTATCCAGGAGACAAGGCGCTGGGACGACGAGCAGGAGTATACATACTCCATGCGTTCAAAGGAGAATGCCCAGGATTACAAGTATTTCCCGGATCCTGACCTTATGCCGATCAACATCTCAGAGGAGTTCCTGGACAAGGTAAGAGCAGAGCTCCCTGAGTTTGCTGATGCTAAGCGCGAGAGATACGTAAAAGAACTGGGCCTCCCTGAATATGACGCTGAGATCATTACGGGAACGCCCGCTCTCGTAAGGGTTTTCGAGGCTGCGTGCGAAGTGGCACCTAACCCTAAGGACTGCTCCAACTGGCTCATGACAGACCTTCTTAAGATCGCCAAGGATGCAAAGATCTTGGCCGGAGATATCGATTTCGACGGTAAGATCATGGGTAAGATCATCAATCTCGTAAATGAGAACAAGATCAACAGGAAGTCCGGACAGAAGGCTCTCGAAGAGGCTTTCTTAAACGGCACCGATCCTGAGAAATACATTGCTGACAACGGTCTTGCCATGGTATCTGATACAAGTGCGATAGAGCCTGTCATCAAGGAGATCATTGCTGCCAACGAGAAGGCCGTATCAGGTTATCTCGCAGGCGAAGAGAAGAATCTGACGTTCCTTATCGGCCAGTCCATGAGAGCTCTCAAGGGCAAGGCTGACCATCAGGTTGTAAGACAGACACTCATCGATCTTCTTAACGGAATGAAATAATGGACACATTATTAAGCATCTTACTGGTAGTATTCTTCGTCCTCGTTAATGCCTTTTTCTCAGGCACCGAGATGGCTGTCATCTCGCTTAACGACGCGAAAATGCATAAACTGGCTGAAGAGGGCGACAGAAAAGCTCTCCGTGTTATCAAGTTCCTTGATAATCCCGGAAACTTCCTGGCGACGATCCAGGTCGGCGTTACATTGGCAGGATTCTTATCGTCAGCTTTTGCCGCCAACAGCTTTGCGAGCAAGCTCGCTCTCCTGGTGGACCCCGCTTCAAAGCATGCCTGGATGGAGTCTTTGTGGACGGTCGTTATCACAGTCGTCCTGTCCTATTTCTCGCTCGTTTTAGGCGAGCTCGTTCCAAAGCGCATTGCGCAGAACAAGCCCGAGAAATGGGCCTTTGCGGCTGCCAATGTCGTTAAGTTCTTCGGAGCCATATTAAAGCCGTTTGTGTGGTTTCTCACAAAGTCCACGAACCTCGTCTTAAAACTCTTCAGGATCGATCCCAACCAGACCGACAAGCCTGTAACCGAAGAAGAGATCCGTATGATGGTCGATGTCGGCTCAGAGTCCGGCAATATCGAAGATACCGAGAAAGAGATGATCGAGAATGTTTTCGAGTTCAACGACACGGAAGTATCCGAGATCATGACGCACAGAAAGAAGATCGTCTCGCTCCCGATCGATGCGGATTACGATGAAGTCATGCGCGTTGCCAGGGAAGAGAAGTTTACGAGGATCCCCGTCTACAAGGATACGATCGATGACATCATCGGAATCCTTCACATAAAGGACCTCATAGGTATCATGCCTCCCACGGAGGACAAGCCTTTCAAGCTCGAGAAGTTCATAAGAGAGCCGCTCATCGTTCATGAGACCCGTAAGATCTCATCGCTCTTCGGAGAGATGAAGAACTGCGGCATGCAGATGGCCGTAATCGTCGATGAGTACGGCGGAACCATGGGTATCGCCACGATCGAGGACATGCTCGAAGAGCTTGTCGGAAACATCACGGACGAGTTCGACGATGAGGCTGATGAGTTCGTAAAGCTCTCTAACGGCGACTATATCGTAAGAGGCGACATGACGCTCTCAGACCTTGAAGACGTCCTTGATATCGAGCTTACCGACGATGAATACGACACCATTGCAGGACTTGTCATATCTCAGCTCGACCGCGTTCCTGAAGAGACGGAGCATCCCGTCGTCAACTACAAGAATCTGAGGATCAAGGTCCTGAAGGTCGAGGAGAATGCCATTGCGAAGGTCCTGATCCATATCAATCCGGTTGAAGATCCCGAAGAAGGCACCAAAGAGGAGAGCCCCAAGTCCGATGAATAAGTACGACCTTGTCCTTTATGACCTTGACGGCACTTTGCAGGACTCGGTCCCTCTGATAATGGAATCCATGAAAGCTTCATACGATATCGTCCTGGGCGGTACCGACAGGACCGATGAGGACATGATGAGCTTTATCGGAAAGCCCCTGACAGATACGTTCTGGATGCATGACGAAGAGACGAAGGCAAGGCTCATCGAAGCTTATCTTGACTATAACTGCACAAAGATGAAGCAGAATGTCGTTCCTGTTTTCCCGGGTGTCTACGATTTTCTTGCAGAGATCAGGTCTCTGGGCGTAAAACAGGGCATAGTCACCTCCAAATTGGAGGCTTCCGCAATGATCACCATTGACCTTTTGGAGCTCGGACAGTATTTCGACGACATGGTATTCAGGGAAGCAACAAAAAGAGCCAAGCCTTTTGGCGATCCTCTTATCGAGGCCGCGAAAAGACTGGGGATCAGTGACATGAAGAGGGTCCTTTATGTCGGAGACGCCCTTCCTGACTTGCTTTCAGCGAGGGATGCAGGCTGCGGTTTTGCTCTCGTCGGATGGACAAAGATGCCGATGGAGGAGCTGATCTCCCAAAAACCCGACTATTTAGTGGATGTTCCCGAACGTCTTCCTTGCATTATTAATGGCACCGAATTATAATGTTTGGTGCTTTTTATAAATATAAAATAAGGTAGGTAGGCAAGATGGCAAAGACCACCAAGTCCGGAAAGGCAAACAAGTCGCTCGTTTCAGGCGGAATGATAGTTGTAGTAGTAGCTGTCATTCTTATCATCGCTTGCTTCTTCACATATGTTTCCGGAATACTTCCCCAGACTCTTACAGGAATTTCGATCACAGAGAATAATCCTGACGGAACAAGCAAGAACATCAAGAATTACTCTGTACTTGAATCCAATTTCCACTTCAAGGAAGTCTACGATTCATACTCACAGTACGGAATGGTATCCGCTGATACATTGGATAATGTCAGCAACGAAGAGACCGGTGATACTTACAGAGATGTTCTTCTCAGAGAAGCTGCAGGCCAGATGAAGACTCTTTCTCTGGTTGAGCGCGCTGCCAAGGAATCAGGATTCATGGAGATCTCAAAGGCACGTGAAGTTGCTGCCAAGAATCTTGAGACTCTGGAACTCTACGCCAAGTTATACGGTTATCCGTCCGGACAGTCTTATCTTAAGGCTCTTTACGGAACAGGCATGACCAAGAGACTTTACACGGATTTTGCGGCACGCGAAGTCCTCGTAAATGAGTACGGCAGCTACTTAAAGCAGTTCGATCCTTCCATCGTTCCTACTGATGATGCAGTTCTCGCAAAGTATAACGAAGACACTACAATCTACAGCACACTTGACTACAACCTCTACTTCATCAAGGCTGAGACAGACAAGCAAGGAAAGGTAATCGGCATGGATGCAGCAGTTAAGGCTGCTAACAAGATCGCAGATGCCACAACAGATTCCACCACATTCAGAGATGCAGTCCTTGAGTATGTTAAGGGTACAGGTGATGAAGCTACTGTTAAGACTTTCGATAACGGCGCAGATCCTACGCTCACCAAGGATTTCACATACAGTGTAGCAACATACATGGAAGGTTCTGTAAGGGATTACCTCTTCAGCGATTCCAAGACAGGTGACAAGAAGGTCATCCAGACTGAATTCGGTGCATATGTTATCTACATCGCAAGGAAAGACAACGGAGACGGAAAGACAGTAACTTACAGACTCCTTACTCTCTCTGCAGACTTTAAGAATGAGGATACAGACGACGTAAAGGCAGCAGCTCTCCAGAAGACAATGGCTGATGCACAGACAATGTGCCCCAGCGGAATGGATCCTCAGTCTTTCTACAAGCTCGTTAAGGAAAAGACAACAAACATCAACGATAAGCTTGAGGGCGGATACAACATCCAGGATGCTGATTACTTCGTATCTTCAGAATCCAACCCGATCGATCCTTCCGTAGTTGAAGCAGGTAAGTGGCTTTTCGATGATGCAAGAAAGCAGGGTGATGTATTCATCGTTGCTTCCGAAGACAAGCAGACAGTTTATGTATTCTACTTTGAAGCAGCAAGACCCGCTTGGGAAATTTCCATCAGAAATAACATGATCGCTGCAAACTTCAATGACTGGAATTCAAAGCTTGATACAGGCAACTACGGCTATGTTATCAACGCAGGTCTTGTAAAATATTTAATCTATTGATTGTTTATTTAAAGTAATAAATATAAACAAGCACCACTCTTGAAGGGTGGTGCTTTTTATTTATTCTGACAACTGCCTCTGTGATACTTTAAGGACTATCATTAAAAAGATTTTTATAATCGATTTGGATGAGGAGGATAAATTCCAATGAAAAAAGTTTTAGCACTTATTCTGGGCCTTTCAATGATGCTCGGAATTGCTGCTTGCGCAAAGAAGGTTGAAGTACCTTCCAAGAGCGACGTTAAGAAGGCTGCAGCAGAAGAATTCGACATGGAGTTCAAGGTTGATTCCGAGGACGTATCCGATGACGAGAAGGAAGCTGAGTGGGTATTGATCTCCAAGGACGGTTCCCTCGAAGTTACAGTTACATGGAACGCTAAGAAGCCCGATGAGTTCGAGTTCGATTCTGAAGAGCACCCTGAAGCAACAGAGACAGAGACCGAAGTAACAACTGAAGAGACAGATGCTACTACTGAGGCTACAACAGAGGCAACAACTGAAGCAACAACAGAAGCTTCCGGCAGTGAGACAGGCGCTACAGCTGCACCTAATCCCACCGGCGCTAAGTATGTTAACTTCGACGAGATGAACTTCTATGTTAACGGCAAGAAGTACACACTCGGCAAGACAACACTTCAGGATCTTATCGATGACGGTGTTCCTTTCAAGGACGGCGAGCTCGACGATGCCAAGAACAACCTTAAGTCAAAGTATCAGTCTGCTCCCATCAAGCTTAAGATCGCTGACGGCTGGAACGTATCTGTTTATGTATTCAACGACACAGATGCAGGCAAGCCGATGAACGAATGCTATGTAAATGAGATCTATGTTTCTGCACTTTCTTCTTCGAAGGAATCACAGAATGTTCTCACATTCGACTTCCCCTTCGAGACTTTGACAGTCGAAGATCTTAAGGCAAATTCAGGCGAGCCTACAGAGAAGCCTTACCACAATGAGGATGATCCTAAGTTCGTTGCTGACTACCTTGAGTACACAAAGCAGAGCACAAAGTTCATGAACAGAAACAGATATAAGTTCGAGTTCTACAACAGCAAGCTCTCAACATTCTACATGACATACATTCCTTGATAGGAAGTTAAGTTGAATTACCGAAGACCGTCTCAGCTTGAGGCGGTCTTTTCATATATTTATTTAAATTTTACTTACAATATGTTATGTTATTATTTGATATTCGGAATAGGAGGAATATTTCATGAAGAAAGTAATGGCACTTATTCTCGGTGTTGCTATGATCCTTGGAATCGCTTCTTGCGCAAAGAAGGTCGAAGTACCTTCCAAGAGCGATGTTAAGAAGGCAGCAGCTGAAGAATACGATCTGGACTTCAAAGTTGATTCCGAGGATATCTCCGAGGATGAGAAGGAAGCAGAGTGGGTACTCATCTCCAAGGACGGTACTCTTGAGGTAACAGTTACATGGAACGCTAAGACTCCCGACGAGTTCGAGTTCGACGACAAGGAATTGAGCGCACCTACAACGACTACTACTGAAGATCCTACGACAACAACTACTGAGGATCCCACAACAACTACAACAGAGGCACCTACAACAACCACCGAGACTTCCGGTGACGGAACTGACGGCAGCACACCTGCTCCCAATCCCTCCGGTGCTAAGTATGTTAACTTCGACGAGATGAATTTCTACATCAACGGTAAGAAGTACACACTCGGCAAGACAACACTTCAGGATCTTGTAGATGACGGCGTTCCTTTCGAGGATGGAGAGTCTGATAACTTCTCGAACAACGTTAAGTCTCACTATCAGTCCGGTTACATTAAGATCAAACTCGATGCAAAGAGCTGCTATTGCTGGATCGAAGTATTCAACGAAACTGATTCCGGCAAGCCCATGAATGAATGCTACGTAAATCAGATCCTTTTCAAGTACCTGAGTGACGAAGGCAAAAAGCAGACAATGGTTTCTTTTGATTTCCCTCTCACGCTCACAATTGATGAACTTAAGGCTAACTCCGGTGAGCCTACAGAGAAGCCTTACCACTACGATACAGAGAAGAATACTTACGACACTCTGGGTTGGACAAAGAAGGGCACAAAGTTCTATAACAGCAACAGAATCGAATTCAGCTTCAAGAACAACGTATTCGAGGAAATCAACATGACTTACATTCCCTGATAAAACGGGCAATTGAGTTTAAACATTACGGGGCTGCTCTAATAGGGCAGCCCTTGTTTTCTTTTCTGCGGTGTGAGGTTTTAGTGCGCTACGGGGTCAGGTTTTCGAGTCCCCGGTCTGATTATTTCCGCTTGTTCCGTCATTTAAAGATTTGTTGCCTTCCGGGCGGACAAAAAGAGCAACATTTTCGCGTTTTTAGGATCAGCACTGTAACAACGATCTTTAACCGTGAGTCCCCGCGGCCGATTAACAACACCGCTTTTTCCATTTATGATTGACAACCCACCAATGCTATAGTATTTTTATGTCAGTTTAAACCGTTGACGGAGAGTGAGTAACTTTAAGGAACCGTTCAAAGAGAGTCCGGGATGGTGAGATCCGGGCAGCAAGGGCCTTTTAGCGAATGGACTCCGGAGGGCGCAGAGGAAAGGGAGACTCCCAAGTATATTGCGACGTAAGGCACGCGTAAGAGGCCGGAGATATGTTGGTATCTTGTCTAAGCGCACGAGTCACATCGTGAATCAAGGTGGCACCGCGGATATAAAGAGTATTCGTCCTTGACTTAAAGATCAGAAGATCTTTTGTCAGAGGGCGTTTTTTATTGCCTCCGGCAAAAGATAAGAACCGGAGGTGACTAAAATGAAAGTAGTGCCGTCAATTGAAGAAGTCAGAGCATTTGCTGCTGAAGGCAAGTACGATGTAGTGCCCGTAAGCTGCGAGATCCTCTCAGATTTCACGACGCCCATCGAGACAATCCGCATCTTAAAGAATGCGTCAACACATGCATATCTGCTCGAATCTGCCTGGGCCAACGAACGATGGGGCAGATATACTTTCCTGGGCTTTGAACCGAAGCTCGAGATCACCTGCATAAACGGAGAGATCACATACGGTGATAAGACTGAGAAGACTGATGACCCTTCAAATATCATCAGAGGGATCATGTCTAAGTTCAGAAGCCCCAGGCTTGATTATCTTCCTTCCTTTACAGGCGGTCTGGTCGGTTATTTCTCATACGACTACCTGACATATGCCGAGCCTACCGCAAAGTGCGACGTAGTCGACGAAGAGAACTTTAAAGACGTTGATCTCATGCTTTTCGACAAAGTCATAGCATTCGACCACGTAAGGCAGAAGCTCATCCTCATATCCAATATGTCATTAGAGGACGTGGATGCCGGATACAAGGAAGCAACAGAAGAACTCGAGGCTCTGATAGACCTCCTTAAGAACGGAGAGAAGTCCGAAGATCCCGAAGGCAGGCTCTTAGGCGAAGTTACATCCCTTTTCTCGAAAGATGAATACTGCGCCATGGTCGAGAAGGCCAAGAACTACATCCACGAAGGCGATATCTTCCAGATAGTGCTCTCGAACCGCCTTTCCGCACCTTATGAAGGCAGCCTTCTTAATACTTACAGATTATTAAGAACTATTAATCCTTCTCCTTATATGTTCTATTTCGCAGGCACCGACGTCGAAGTTGCAGGTGCTTCTCCGGAGACCCTGGTAAAGCTTGAAGACGGTATCCTTCATACGTTCCCTCTCGCGGGCACAAGACCCAGAGGCAAGACCGAGGAAGAGGATAAGAGGCTTGAAGAAGAGCTCCTTGCCGATGAGAAAGAGCTTGCCGAGCACAACATGCTCGTAGACCTCGGCCGCAACGACCTGGGCAAGATCAGTGAATTCGGCTCTGTTGAAGTTGAGAAGCTCAGGAGCATCGAGCGTTATTCACACGTTATGCATATAGGCTCTACCGTCCGCGGAAAGATCGATTCGAAGCACGATGCATTGGATGCCGTTGAGGCCGTTCTTCCTGCCGGAACACTTTCCGGTGCGCCGAAGATCCGTGCATGCCAGCTTATCGGAGAGCTCGAAAACAACAAGCGCGGAATATACGGCGGCGCCATCGGCTATATCGACTTTACGGGCAACATGGACACATGCATCGCCATCCGCATCGCCTACAAGAAGAACGGCAAGGTCTTCGTCAGGAGCGGCGCCGGCATCGTAGCCGATTCCGTACCCGAGAAAGAATACGAAGAGTGCCTCAATAAGGCCAGAGCCGTTCTCAATTCCTTATCGCTCGCAGAGGAGGTATAAGAGATGATACTTCTTATAGATAACTACGACAGCTTTTCATATAACCTCTATCAGATGATAGGCGAGATAAATCCCGACATCAGGGTCATCAGAAATGACGAGATGACGGTAGAAGAGATCAGGGCACTTGCACCTGACCACATCATCCTCTCACCGGGTCCCGGCAGGCCTGAGGATGCAGGCATCATCTGCGACGTGGCAGCTTCGGTCCATGACATTCCGGTCCTGGGCGTCTGCTTAGGCCATCAGGCGATCTGCAAAGCATACGGTGCCACGATCACTTATGCCGGACACCTGATGCACGGCAAACAGTCTGATGTCGGACTCTATGCTCTGTGCCCCCTGTTCAGAGGGATCGGCGAGCACACCAAAGTTGCCCGCTATCACTCGCTTGCGGCAGACCGTGACACGATCCCTGAGTGCCTGCAGATAACGGCCGTTGCCGATGACGGTGAGGTCATGGCCGTAAAACACCGCGACTATCCGATCTACGGCGTCCAGTTCCATCCTGAGTCGATCCTGACACCGGACGGCAGGAAAATGCTGGAGAACTTCCTTTTTAATTGTTAATTGATTACGCGGCATAACCTTAAGATGACCCCTTTCGAGCCTGTGGTGAGCTTGAAAGGGGTTTTCTTTTGCCCCTGACCCATTCAAAATGAGCCTTTAGGATAGGTTTCAGCCCGCCGGGAAAACTGCCAATGACAAAATAAACAGATTTGCCCCACGGCGCACGAAAAAAGTTGTTGACAAAAATTGTTTCCTTCTATATAATTCTTTACTGCGTCGTAATGGGTTTGGGCAACTATGCCTATTTCTCTTGACGGAAGAGGATTTTTATGGTAAATAAAAATGCTTTTCAACCAAGAAACCGCTTAAACCATGTGTTTTTAAGCTTTGTGTGAGGTGATTCGTTAACAATGGTCCATTCCGTAAAACAAGGCAAGACAGAGCGACAGTCGTATTCCAAGATCAAAGAAGTAATTGAGGTGCCTAACCTTATCGAGAACCAGAAGCAGTCCTATCAGTGGTTCATCGACGAGGGTATGCAGCAGATTTTCGACGAGGTATCGCCGATTACTGATGATCAGGGTAAGTACGAAGTCTATTTTGTCGGTAAGATCTTCGATTCTGAGAATCCCTGTGATCCCACAGGTAAGGAGAAGGAAGGCAAGAGTAAGAAGAACAAGGAGCCCAAGAATCCTGTCAAGCTTACCAAGTCAGCAATCATTGACAGCTGCAAGAAGAACGACAGCAATTATGCTGCACCTTTGAGCATCCAGCTCAGACTCCATAACAAGATTGACGGAACAGTTACTGATGAGACAGCTTTCGTCGGCAATTTCCCTATCATGACCGATCAGGGTACATTTATCGTCAACGGCGCAGAGCGTGTTGTAATTAACCAGATCGTAAGATCTCCCGGAGCTTACTATAGCGAAATGAGATCCAAGATGGGCAACAGGCTTCTTTCTGCCGAGCTTATCCCTTACAGGGGCTCATGGATCCTTATCGAAGAGGACGAGAAAGAAAGCAAGCTTAATGCTAAGGAGAGAGCTCTTAAGGCTGCAGGCGCTCCCGAAGCAAACAACGATCCCGACGAATATAATCTTATCTACATCGTCGTAGATAAATCACATAAGATCTCCCTCTCGGTATTCCTGAGATGCTTAGATGACCCTGATGAGGGTATTCATCTTTTAACAAACGAAGATATTATCAATATGTTCGGTGATGAAGACTGCCTCAGAATGACTCTCGAGAAGGATGAGACAAAGAATGCTGCTGATCCCCATACGGCAGCTCTCCAGGAGTTCTTCAAGAAGGTCCGTAATAACGAGCCTTTTACGGTCGAAAACGCTAAGAATATCCTTAAAAAGACATACTTTGACTCTTTGAGATATGACCTCGAGAGAGTAGGTATCTACAAGGTAAACAAGAAGTTCGAGCTTTCCGCCAGAATCATCGGAAGCAAGCTCGCTGAAAATGTCGTATCCGAAGACGGTGAGCTCATCTGCAAGAAGAACACCGTAATTACCGAAGAGATCGCTTCAAAGATCGAAGACGCAGGCATCATGTCCGTTCAGGTCTTCCCCAGAAAGCTCGTACGCGCAGCTGATGAGGATGAGTTCGAAGACGTACCTCTCAAGGTTATCGGTAACGGCAGAGTTAATGCCGAGACATTCATTGCCGGCAGCATCACAAAGACAGAATTTAAGAAGTTCGATATCACAAGAACAGGCATCAACGAGAAGGTTAGAGCCAACATCCTGAGAGAGATCATCGAGCAGGTCAAGGCCGAGAGCAAGACAGACATCGCTGCAAGACTCGAAGCAGCAATGGCTGAGCGCAAGGAAGACCTTATGCCGAGAAATCTCACTGTTGATGATATCTTCGCTTTCGTTTCCTACTACATCGGACTGCACAGAGGCGTCGGCAGGATCGATAACATCGACCATTTGGGTAACCGTAGAGTTAAGTCCGTAGGCGAGCTCCTTCAGAACCAGCTCCGTACGGGTATCCAGAGAGTCGAGAAGAATACAAGAGACAGGATCTCCCAGATCTCCAGCAAAGAGGGTGAAGTCGTCACGGCTACAAGCCTTGTTAACACAAGACCCTTAAGTGCTGCATTCAGGGAGTTCTTCGGTTCATCCCAGCTTTCAGCTTTCGCTGACCAGAACAACCCGCTGGCTGAGCTTACGAACAAGAGAAGACTTTCCGCTTTGGGTCCCGGCGGTATCTCCAGAGAAAGAGCTTCAATGGAAGTCCGCGATATCAACCCTACACACTACGGACGTATGTGTACGATCGAGACACCGGAAGGTCAGAACATCGGACTTATGACATCTCTTGCTATCTATGCCCGTATCAATAAGTACGGTTTCATTGAGACGCCTTACAGAAAGTTCGACAAGGAGAACCTCAGGGTTACTGACGAGGTTGTTTACATGTCCGCCGATGAGGAGGATGAGTACAACATCGCACAGGCTAACGAGCCTATCGATGAAGACGGCCGTTTCATCGGCAAGAAGATCGTATGCCGTTACTTAGACCAGTTCCTGCAGCTTGATCCTGATCAGGTCGACTACATGGACGTATCTCCTAAGCAGCTCGTATCCGTATCAACAAGCCTTATTCCGTTCCTTGGTAACGACGATGCTAACCGTGCTCTCATGGGCTCGAACATGCAGCGTCAGGCTGTGCCTCTCATCAAGCCTGAGGCACCTATCATCGGAACAGGTATGGAATACCGTGCGGCAAAGGATTCCGGCGTTTGCATCGTCGCTTCACACGACGGTGTCGTATCCTTCGTTGCATCAGACAAGATCGAAGTTACCTGCGCAGACGGTACGGTAGATACCTTCATGCTCGCTAAGTATCAGAGATCCAACCAGAGCACATGCATCAACCAGCGACCGATCGTCTCCATTGGCGATAAGGTCAAGGCAGGAGACACCATCGCAGACGGTCCTGCCACGGACAATGGTGAGCTTGCACTGGGCCGTAACGTTCTCATCGGATTTACCACATGGGAAGGTTATAACTACGAGGACGCCGTTCTCGTAAATGAAAGAATCGTAAGAGATGACGTTTATACGTCCATCCATATCGAAGAGCACGAATGCGAAGCACGTGAGACAAAGCTCGGTGCCGAGCAGATCACAAGAGAGGTTCCGAACGTTTCTGATGATGCTCTCTCCAACCTCGATGAGAACGGTATCGTAATGATCGGTGCCGAAGTTAAGGACGGAGACATCCTCGTCGGTAAGGTTTCCCCTAAGGGTGAGACAGACCAGACAGCAGAAGAGAGGCTTTATAAGGCAATCTTCAATGAGAGAGCAAGAGAAGTTAAGGATACTTCCAAGCGTGTTCCTCACGGCGGTTCCGGCGTAGTCGTTGACGTTGTCGTTTCCACAAAGGAGACAAACGGCAACCTTAAGAACGGTGTAGACAAGAGAGTCCGCGTTTATGTCGCTCAGAAGAGAAAGCTCTCCATCGGCGATAAGATGGCCGGTCGTCACGGAAACAAGGGTGTTGTATCCAGAGTTCTTCCTGAAGAGGATATGCCTTTCCTTCCTGACGGTACTACACTTGACATCTGTCTCAATCCTCTGGGCGTTCCTTCACGTATGAATATCGGCCAGCTCCTTGAGGTTCACCTCGGCCGTGCCGCTAAGGCTCTTAACTGGAAGATTGCCACACCTGTTTTCGACGGTGCAAACGAGAACGACATCGCAGATGCATTCGAACTTGCAGGCATCGATAAGGATGGTAAGACTGTCCTTTATGACGGACGTACGGGCGAGCCTTTCGAAAACAGAGTTACCGTAGGTATCATGTACTACATGAAGCTGCACCACCTTGTTGACGACAAGATGCACGCAAGATCCACGGGACCTTACTCACTCGTTACGCAGCAGCCTTTGGGCGGTAAAGCCCAGTTCGGCGGACAGAGATTCGGTGAGATGGAAGTTTGGGCACTCGAAGCTTACGGTGCTGCTCATACTCTCCAGGAGATCCTCACAGTCAAGTCCGATGATATCGAAGGCCGTTCAAAGACATACGATGCCATCATCCGTGGCAAGAACATTCCTGATCCGGGTATCCCTGAATCCTTCAATGTCCTTGTTAACGAGCTCAAAGCACTGGCATTGGATGTCCGTACATATACAGACGACAAGGAATACATTGTTGAAGACAGACAGGCATTCGACACGTACAGCGAAATGGATGAGTCGACGAGAGCTTCACTTGACGGTGAAGATGCAGAGTCTCCTTCCGATATCTTCAGCGAAGGCTTCGTAGAGGCTGACGAGCTCGGAAACATCAAGGAAGAAGACGGCGATGACTTCGGCGACGATTTCGGTGACGATGACGGTGATATGTAAAGGAGATAAAAGACAGATATGAATGATACAAATCATCTTACAAAAATAAGTATTCAGCTTGCATCTCCCGAGGTCATCAAGAGCTGGTCACACGGCGAAGTAAAGAAGCCCGAGACCATCAACTATCGTACTCAGAGACCTGAGGTAGACGGACTCTTCTGCGAGAAGATCTTCGGACCTACCAAGTCATGGGAATGCCGCTGCGGTAAGTATAAGAAGATCAGATTTAAGGGCATGATCTGCGATAAGTGCGGAGTCGAAGTAACGAAGAATACTGTTCGTCGTGAGAGACTCGGTCATATCCAGCTCGCTACACCTGTATCACACATCTGGTATTTCAAGACCCAGCCTTCAAAGATCGGTACTTTGCTTGACCTGACGGTTAAGCAGCTTGAGAGTGTCCTTTATTACTCCAAGTACATCGTAATCGATCCGGGTGACAGTGTTGAGACAGGCCTCAACAAGCTCGACATTATTTCTGAAGATCAGTACAAGAGCGTTAAAGAGAAGTGCGGCAAGGATTCTTTCAAGGCAAAGATGGGTGCCGAGGCTATCAAGATGCTCTTAGCTGAGATCAATATCGATGAGATCATTGAACAGCTCCAGCAGGAGAAGGTAGGTTCGGTAAGCACACAGAAGAGGCTCAAGATCAATAAGAGACTTGAGATCGCTGAAGCTTTCAAGGCTTCCGGCAACAAGCCCGAGTGGATGGTACTGGACGTTATCCCCGTACTTCCTCCGGAACTCCGTCCTATGGTACCCCTGGACGGCGGCCGTTATGCTACTTCTGATCTTAACGATCTCTACAGAAGAGTTATCGGAAGAAACAACCGTCTCAAGAAGCTCCTTGATCTCGGCGCACCTGAGATCATCGTCAGAAACGAGAAGAGAATGCTTCAGGAAGCAGTTGACGCCCTCATCGATAACGGACGTCACGGCACACCTGTTAAGGGTTCCACATCTGCTACGAGCAACAGACAGCTCAAGTCACTGTCTGACATGCTCAAGGGTAAGCAGGGCCGTTTCAGACAGAACCTCCTTGGTAAGCGTGTAGACTATTCAGGCCGTTCCGTTATCATCGTAGGACCTGAGCTTAAGATGCATCAGTGCGGTCTCCCTAAGGAGATGGCATTAGAGCTCTTCAAGCCTTTCGTAATCAAGAAGCTCGTTGAGATCAACGACAAGCTTAATATCAAGACAGCAAGAAGGCAGGTAGACGCAAGAGTTCCTGAAGTTTGGGATATCTTAGAAGAGATCATCAAGGATCATCCGGTACTCCTGAACCGTGCTCCTACGCTCCACAGACTTTCCATCCAGGCATTCGAGCCTGTACTCGTTGAAGGTCGTGCCATTAAGCTCCATCCGCTCGTCTGCACTGGCTTTAACGCAGACTTCGACGGAGACCAGATGGCTGTCCACGTACCGCTTTCTGCAGAGGCTCAGGCAGAGGCAAGATTCCTCATGCTCTCTACGAACAACCTCTTAAAGCCTCAGGATGGTAAGCCGGTTACGGTTCCTACGCAGGATATGATCCTCGGCTGCTACTATCTCACCATGGAAGTTGAGAATGATAAGGGTGAGGGCATGGTATTCGCTTCCATCGATGAAGCCCAGATGGCTTACGATGAGCACCAGATCACTCTCCACAGCATGATCAAGGTCCGTATTTCGAGAGAGATCAACGGTAAGGTCGAGACAGGTCTTGTCGAGTCAACACTCGGAAGATTCATCTTCAACCAGATCGTTCCCCAGGACTTGGGATTTGTTGACAGAACAAAGCCTGAGAACCACTTAAAGCTCGAGATCGATTTCGAGAAGCTCGAGAGCCAGAAAGAGAAGGCTGCAGCTGCCAAGGCTAAGGATCCCGACAAGGATGTTAAGTTCGAGTTTGCTCTCGGTAAGAAGAAGCTCGAGAAGATCATTGCTAAGTGTATTGCGATCCACGGTCTCGAGAGAACCACCGTATTCCTCGATGACGTTAAGGCCATGGGTTATAAATTCTCCACTATCTCCGGTATCTCTATCGGTATCGAAGACATGATCATCCCTGACATCAAGGATAAGATGATCGCTGAAGGTGATGAGAGAGTTGAAGAGATCAACGAAGCTGCTGAAGAAGGATTCTTCACAGAGACAGAGCGTCACAACGAGGTTACAAAGATCTGGTCTGAGACGACAAACAACATCACAAAGGCTTTGATGGACAACCTCGACATCTATAACCCGATCAGAATGATGGCTGACTCCGGTGCGCGTGGTTCCAACAACCAGATCAAGCAGCTCGCAGGTATGCGTGGACTTATGCAGGATACGACAGGTAATACCATCGAGATCCCGATCAAGTCCAACCTCCGTGAAGGTATGAACGTGCTCGAGTTCTTCATTTCATCACACGGTGCCCGTAAGGCTCTTTCCGATACGGCTCTTAAGACGGCTGAATCCGGATACCTTACAAGACGTCTCGTTGACGTTGCCCAGGCTGTCGTTGTTACAGAGGAAGACTGCGGTACTGATGACTTTACATGGGTCAAGGAGATCACAGAGGTTTCCAACAAGCACGTTAACGTTATCAAGTCTCTTAACGACCGTCTCTATGGCCGTTATGCGGCAGAAGACATCATCAACTACCAGACAGGCGAGGTCATCGTTAAGAAGAACGAACTGATCGATGCACTCAAGGCTGAGGATATCTGCAAGTCCGTAGATCTTGCCAAGAAGGAAGCTGAAGAAGCAAGAAAAGCAGTTAAGGAATCCGTTAAGATCAAGGGTGCAGAGACACCTGAAAAGCTTGCGGAGCGTGATAAGAAGATTGCCGCTAAGCTCATTGAAGCTGAGAACGAAGGCAAGATCCTTACAAAGCACCAGATCGAAGATCTCGGCAAGCTCAAGATCAGATCAGTATTTGACTGCAGATCCAGAAGAGGCGTCTGCACTAAGTGCTACGGTATCAACCTTGCTACCGGCCGCCCTGTTGCTGTCGGCGAAGCAGTCGGTATCATCGCAGCACAGTCGATCGGTGAGCCTGGTACACAGCTTACGATGAGAACATTCCACTCAGGCGGTATCGCTGCTTCCGGTGAAGATATCACACAGGGTCTCCCCCGTGTTACTGAGATCTTCGAAGCAAGAGATCCTAAGGGTCACGGAATCATCTCTTCAGTACCCGGTGAGGTCAAGATCGTTGAGAACGAGAAGACAAAGCAGAAGACCATCGTTGTAACACCTGTTTACGATGAGGATACTGAACCGATCCTTGATGCTAAGGGCAATCCCATCGAAAAGATGGAGTACAAGGTTCCTTCTCACGCTACGCTTACCGTTACTGACGGTCAGGTAATCGAAGCCGGCGATCAGATCATCGACGGTAAGATCGATCCTAAGGAGATCCTCAGAGTAAAGGATATCCGTGCCGTTCAGAAGTACATCATCAGCGAGATCACAAAGGTTTACTACACGGGTGGTGGTGTAAACATCAACGATAAGCACATCGAGATCATCACAAAGCAGATGATGAGAAGAGTCCAGATCGACGATCCGGGCGATACAGGCTTCATGACAGGTACTACTGTTGACTGGTATAACTTCATTTCCAGAAACAGAGATATCGAAGAGCAGAACAAGCAGATCGAGAACGAAGAGGAGAAGCTCAGACCCGCAAACGGCAAGACTATCCTTCTCGGTATCGCAAAGGCTGCAAGCGCTTCTGACTCCTTCATGTCCGCCGCATCCTTCCAGGAGACTGCAAAGGTTCTTACGGATGCCGTTATCAAGGGCAAGGTCGATCCGCTCATCGGTATCAAGGAGAACGTTATCATCGGTGCTCTCATTCCTGCCGGTACCGGAATCAAGGCTCACAGTGATATTACGGCTGTTCCTGTTATCAAGGCAAACAGCAAGCTCATCACAGGTCATGAATATGGTGAAGCAGAAAGCGACACAGAACTGTTCGCTAACGAGTATCTCGATCAGGTTCAGGCCCGCAACGAGATCCTTGATGAGCAGGACCGTCTGGATTCACAGATCGAAGTTGACAGTTATAAAGATAAGAAGTAATTCTTTTGACGCATAATTGTAAACATTAACCTGTTTTAAAAGTTTATAATGACGCCGGAAGGGTATATTCTCTTCCGGCGTTTTATATGCAAAGCGGTTTGTGGCAGCGGTTTTGAGGTTTTTTCAGACATTTTTGAGACCATGCGGCTATAAATTGCCACAAAAAGCCCGGGTATATGGTTGTATAATCTATACAGCCTTATTGAAGGGCATGGAGATATATGAGGAAGACTGTTTTAAAACATAACAGGAAGCAGCACATTCTGGCGATCGCTACGGGCTTTTTCGCAGCCCTTCCGATAATCTGCCTTCCTATCGGACTTCGTGAAGGGATGACTCCCGCGATGGCCGTTTCGCACGCATATGAATCTGTATTCGGAAAAGCTACTATTAAGACCGGTGAGGTCGTTATCGAGGAATGGGCACTCGTAAGCAGCACGGATCAGCTTGTCAGCGCCGAGTATACCCAGGATACTGAACCTGTTGATCCGTCGGATCCTACGAATCCTACCGAATATGCAGAGGTAAGTACTCCTACAAGCTATAAGGATATCCCGAAATACGTCGTATATCAGGCCTATGACAGCTCCGATCTTCCGATAGAGCTTTTGGATCCACAGTTTTTTGCCGCAGACAATACTACATTCTATGTAAGGGCAAACCAGTCCATCCTTAAGCAGACCCCCCATATGGAATCCACTACGGTCGAGAGGCTTCATCTGGGCCAGCAGGTAACCCGTACGGGTATCGGCGATACATGGTCAAGGATCCAGACCGAATCCGGTAATGAAGGATATGTTCTTACCGGTTCGATTCAGGATACCATGCTTACGATAGCCATTGAGAGGACCGTTTGGGTCGATTCAGACGGACTTATCGTAAGAGCCGAACCTTCAACTAATGCTGAGCAGGTAACTGTTGCAGGGCGTCATGACAGGCTCTACTGCACCGCGATCGTTGGCGATAAGTGGTATAAAGTAACGACAGTCGGTGGCAGCACGGGATATGTATATAAGTCATATACGACTACAAATCCTCCGCCGACACCTACTCCTACACCTTCACCTTATCCGAGGTCTTCATCCGGCGGTGGCGGCCGCTCACAGAACTACGGCAACCCCAGAACACTCCCCAAGATAACGGGATGTAATGGTGAAAGTATCGTTTCCATTGCTGAGTCTATGCTCGGTGTACCTTACGTATTTGCAGGTTCTGATTCAAGCGGAATAGACTGTTCAGGTCTTGTTATGTACTGCTATGCACAAGTCGGCGTTTATGTTCCTCATGGAGCTACCCAGATATACCTTCATTCAGGCGTATGCGTTCCGCGTGAGGATCTCAAGGCCGGAGACGTCATATGTTACGATTACGGTACCTACTGCGGTCACGTTGCCATCTATGCCGGTAACGGCACCGTAATACATGCTTCGAGTACCAGAGGCCAGGTGGTATACGGCGATCTTGACATGATGAGTATCATGGCGATAAAACGAATAATCCAGTAATGTTCACTTTAAGGGCTGTCCGGAATGAAGGGCAGCCCTTAATTCTTTGTTCATTGGACTTGCCAATGTCTTTGTTTTAGAATTTTATATAATCAAGTTTTGAATCCGGAGGAGATATTTAATTATGCAGAACAGAACTGTGGACGTATTTTTGACTGAGCTTGCTTCGGGCAGTCCTACGCCCGGTGGCGGCGGAGCGTCAGCAGTTTGCGGTGCTATTGCCGCAGCTTTGGGTTCGATGGTAGGTAACCTTACGAGCGGAAAGAAGAAATATGCCGAGTATCAGGAAGAGATAGAAGTCGCCATCGCAAAGTGCGGATCGCTCGTAAAAGAGTTTGAGGAACTCGGGAAAAAGGATGAAGAGGTTTTCGAACCGCTTGCCAAAGCATATTCGATCCCTAAAGAACAGGAGGGAAGAGATGAGATCCTTGAAGGAGTTCTGAAGGAGGCAAGCACGGCTCCTTTTGAAGTCGTGGAAAAAGCTTACGAGACCGCTTTGGTGCTGGCCCGTCTTGCCGTGATCGGATCAAGACTTGCGATAAGTGACGTAGGCGTTGCGGCTACGGCCTGTGAGACGGCCGCAAAGGGCGCAGCAATGAATGTATATATTAACACCAAGTCCATGAAGGACAGGGCTTTTGCTGAAGAACTGAACAGGAAAACTGATGACCTTGTCGGACAGACAACTGAGGTCTGCAATGAGGTCTATAATCAGGTAAAGAATATTTTGATCGGCGGGTAATATATATGATCAGATTAAGCGGCAGGGAAGTTGCAGATGAGATCATGGAGGATCTCAGAAAAAGAGTAGAAGCATTGAAGGAAAAGGGCGTGGAGCCCAGGCTCGCCATATTGCGTGTCGGACAGAGGGAAGATGATCTCGCATACGAGAGAGGTGTGCTCAAACGTTTTGAATCGATAGGATCGGCCGTTGATGTTACCGTACTTGATGAGAAAGTATCGCAGGAAGAACTCGATAAGACTTTTGACGGGCTTAACTGCGATCCGAAAGTTCACGGGATCCTTGTATTCAGACCTCTTCCCAAGGGATTAAGTGATGAGCATATGAGGAAGACCATTGATCCCGGTAAAGACGTTGATTTTATGGATATCCGGAATATGGAAGGCATACTTGCCGGAGTTCCCGATTGCAGCGCACCCTGCACTGCCGAAGCCGTTATGGCACTATTAAAGCACTACAAGATCGATACAAAGGGCAAAAAAGCAACTGTTGTCGGAAGAAGCCTGGTAATCGGCAAGCCGGTGGCACTTCTTCTTACGAATGCAAACGCGACCGTTACCGTCTGCCATACTAAGACAACTAATGTCGCGGAAGAGTGCAAGCGTGCGGATATTATCGTTTCCTGCTGCGGTGTCGCAAAAATAGTAGGTGAAAGATATGTTAAAGCCGGACAGATAGTTATCGATGTCGGTATGAACATTGATGATAATGGTAAGCTCTGCGGAGACGTCGATTACGAAAAAGTATTTCCGATCGTAGAAGCAGTTACCCCTGTACCCGGAGGCGTGGGTTCCATTACTACGGCAATATTGCTTAAGCACGTTGTCATTAATGCTGAAAGGCAGGTCTGATGGAGTCAGGCAAAAAAGATGACAGGAGCATAATGCTCAAGGCGTTGGGTATCCGCAATGATTGTCCGGTGGCGAAAAAATGCGGAGGATGCTCATATGCCGGAAAGACTTACTTTGAGCAGGCTGCCGCCAAGGAGAAAAGAGTACGGAGACTAATATCACCATTCTGTGAGGTCCTGCCCATATATTATTGCGAAGAACCGTTGTACTACCGTAACAAGGTTCATTCTGCGTTCAAGAGACTGAAGAACGGGCGTGTTATCTGCGGTCCTTATGAATCCGGTTCACACCGCATAGTTGAAGTCGAATCATGTCTTATCGAGAACAGTACGGCGTCTTCAATAATCAGGGATTGTGCTGAGATCGCCGGGAAATACAAAGTAAGTATCTACGATGAAGTAAAATGCGTCGGAGACTTAAGACGCGTTCTCGTAAGGACTGCCGATGCGACAGGCGAAGTAATGGTCGTACTCATTATCGGCAGTAATTATTTCAAGAAAAAGAAACTGTTTACGGATGAACTGTTAAGACGTCATCCGGAGATAACGACGCTGTTGATCAACATCAACAAGCGCCGTGACTCGATGATCCTCGGCAGCGGCGGTGAAGTCAAAAAAGTTAAGGGCAACGGATACATAACGGACATTATCCTTGGGAAAAGATTCAGAGTATCTGCTGATTCATTTATGCAGTCGAATCATGATCAGGCGGAGATCCTTTATTCCGAAGCGATAAGGCTGGCAGGCTTCGAAGGCAATGAGAAATGCATCGATGCATATTGCGGAACCGGTTCGACTACGTTATCTTTCGCAGACTTTGTCGAAAACATAACCGGAATCGAGATCAATGAATCAGCATATAATGATGCGCGGAAGAACGTTTCGGCCAACAAGGTAAAGAATGCCGAATTCGTACTCGGTGATGCAACAGAATACATGGAAATGCTTACCATGGCCAACACCAGGACCGATTGTGTCATCCTGGATCCCACAAGGGCAGGAACAACGCCTGCTTTCATAGAGGCGTGCGGTAAACTCCGGCCGCCTAAGATCGTATATATTTCATGCTGTCCCGAGACACTTGCCAGAGATCTGAAAGGATTTAAAGCACAGGGCTATCAGGCTCAGATCGCAGAGCCTGTGGATATGTTCCCCTGGACTGACAAGATAGAGACGGTAGTTGTTCTTTCCAAGGGTGCCCACATGTCTGAAGATAAGGTTCAGGAAGATTTATCCAATCAATAATGGAAAAATGACAAGATTTCATGATAAAATCTCCGTGGATAAGGACTTGGATAAGGAGATAGATCATGAAAAGGGTAGTACTGATTATTATCATTTTGGTTTCCATGGTTTTTTCAGTCAGCGATTTTTTTTTCGCCATGAGAGAATCGTATAACAAGTATCTTGAAGGTGAATACTTCTTCCGCGAGAAGGCGGAAACGATTCCGGCTATCGATCCCGACAGCTGGATGACTTCTCTTGAAACGTGGGAAAGAGTACAGAATATTGATTTTACTGACACCAAAAACATGCTGCTTTACGGCGGGACATATGACGTGTATGCGTATGGTCCTCATGACAGAGTCTGCACAGTTTATTACGGTTCACAGGTGGTTGAAGATTTCCCGGTCAGCAACCTTAAGTTTGAAGACGATGATGCAGAGTATTTCTATGGAAGAAAGAAATACACATATGATGAATATATCGAGTACGTAAAAAGTTTAAGTGAAGATGAACTGGAGAGCATCAGAGTAAGTGATAAGAAGATGGCCAACTTCAAAGATGTCCAAAGGCATATATTTATCCTGGTTGCTGTTGAACTTGTAATGGGAATGGTCCTCTTCCTGCTTTTCAAGGCCGATATGAGTGATAAGGTTGATCTTGTTTTGCTTCTTGGAGCACTATACGGCATCTTCTTTGAAATAGTTACGGTGTTTGCTTTTCAATTCTGAATGAGCCTGCTTACGGAATTACGAAAAAGATTTAAATCTGCAACTGTCTGAAAAATCCGCTATAATATGTCGCGAGATAATTTAAGCGAAAATGAGCGGAGAGATTTAGATGATCTACAACAATATCCTTGAGGCTGTCGGCAATACGCCTCTTATCAGGTTAAATCATATAGTGCCCGAAGGTGCTGCTGAAGTTCTCGTTAAGAACGAGGGCCTTGATGTCGGCGGTTCCATAAAGACCAGGACCGCACTTAACATGATCGAGCACGCCGAGAAGGAAGGCAAGCTCAATAAAGACAGCATCATCGTTGAGCCCACAAGCGGCAATCAGGGCATAGGTCTTGCTCTGATCGGTGCAGTCAAAGGTTACCGTACGATCATCGTCATGCCTGACTCCGTAAGCCAGGAGAGAAGTCTGCTCGTTAAGCATTATGGCGCAGAGGTCATTCTCATTCACGACGACGGCGACATCGGAAAGGCGATCGACGAATGCAGGATCAAAGCAGAAGAGATAGCCGCAAAAGATCCGCACGTGTTTATCCCTCAGCAGTTCGAGAATCCCGCAAATACCGAGGCGCAGTATTCATATACGGCAAAGGAACTGCTTGATGCCATGGAAGGCCGTACTATCGACGGCTTCTGCTCAGGCATCGGTACCGGCGGAACGATCACGGGCATCGGCCATGCATTAAAAGAGGTTAATCCTTCTACTGTTATCTGGGCTGCAGAGCCTGAGAACGCTGCGATTTTATCTGGCGGAAGCATCGGAACTCACGTCCAGATGGGAATAGGTGACGGACTGATCCCCGGTATCCTTGATACAACCGTTTATGATGACATCTGCATAATTACGGATGATGAGGCGCTTGATACATCGCGCAGGCTCGCCCGTGAAGAGGGCATGATGTGCGGTATTTCCTCAGGAACCAATGTGGCATGCGCGATCAAGCTGGCCATGAAGCTGGGTCCCGGAAAGACTGTCGTCACGGTGTTGCCTGATACGGCAGAGAGATATTTCTCGACACCGCTTTTTGAAGACTGATCTTTAGAAAAGACTGAAAAATCGGATTGGAAGGCATTATCTAACCACGATGCCTGAAGGCTTCCAAATCAGAGGAAACTGCGGAAGCTGGATTTCGTATTTTTCCTGTCCCTTGTTTTAACGCAAATTTAAATATTGCAAAATAACGTTAAGATTTCAGAGGAAATGTTAACCTGAATTCTTATTTTCGAAAACTGCGTTAAGCTTTTTGAGATATTCTTAACGTAAATCCCTAAATTGAATATTTGCGTTAAAAAGCTGACCGAAATCTTAACCTAAATTCTTATTTTTCAAAAAAGAGTTAACTTTAATGCTTGGAGCTCATTTGAGCCTGTTTTGCCACAATTGAAAAGTTGCAGTTTAACACAAAAAGTGTAAAATTACACTAATTTGAAAGCGAGTGCACAATTCGCTATGGAAAAGGCTGCAATGAAACGCGAGGAATTCATCAAAGCTGTAAGCGGAAAGCTAAAGCTCATCAGGACTGAGTACGGAATAACTCAGGAAGTGATGAGTGAGATGCTTGGTATCTCCAAAAAAACTCTCGTAGAGACCGAGAAGGGAAGAAGAGAACTCTCCTGGACCGAGGTTATCGCCGTGGTCACTGTTTTCGAGAAGAGCGAAGTCCTTCAGGGAATAGTGGGCGGTGAAGCAAATGATGTGATCCACGCGTTGGCTTTTGAAGACAGACGCATCCGGTATCCGTCTACGATGGGAGGCAAGGTCTGGTGGAGGGTGATCGACGAGAAGAACGGGATCAGGCTTCAGCAGAATTATGTTACCGGACATTACAGACTGCTGGATAAGGATGATTGCAGGCTTATATCTTCGTTTGACAGAAATGAAGTAGAAGAATACAGAGATTCATTGGGGAGGTAACAATAATGGTTTTTGCAGCTATGACTGTTCAACGCGTAATGGATAATCTGATGAATATGCTTATCTGGGGAGCGCCGGCAATATTATTCCTGGTTTTCCTGATCTTATTCATTGTTAATCTGCGCAAGGTCAAAAAGGAAAATGCAAGACCCGTTAAAGCGATCATATTCGGATGCATAGCGGGACACATGCTCCTGACTGTTATTTGCGAGGTTTTGTTGATAGCGATGCTGGCAGCGGCAGTAAGTCATATGTGAGGACTGATCATGAAGGATAAGACTTTCGGAATCATATTAATAGCAGTAACGGTCATCGGTATCGGCGTAACGGCCGCACTGATGATCCACGGATATAATCTCTGGAAACAGATCTCGATCGTAGAGATGATCGCTAATTGGGGATAAGGATATGGATAAGAAGAAATTGGCAAACCAGCTGGCAGTAATCGGTTTGGTTGTTGCACTTTTTGCGGGATTGGATATCGCGATCTGCCAACTGTTTATTAAGAGAGTAATAAGTCATCACTCACCCGGCATGCAGAAGATGAGTGTGGAGGTGGAAAACTATGTGCCCTTCACGAATTCAGATAATGTTCATTCATATCAGGGTGTTGTGACACTTGATGGTGACATTCCGAGAATAGACGGAGCAGCTGCACTTCTGCCGGTTTATGCAGGATTTGTTGAGAGTATTTATCCTGAAGATTCGGTAATCTTTAACGGGGAGGACTATGATCCTTCAAGTGCAATGCACTACACGAATACACGAGGAGCCTACAAGGATATTGTTGACGGAAATGCGGATATTATTATCTGCGCCCAGCCTTCAGATGAGCAGCTTGCTTATGCCGAGGAAAACGGCGTTGAACTTGAGATGGTTCCGGTCGGATCTGACGCTTTTGTATTCATCGTAAATTCAAATAACCCTGTATCTGATATAACGATAGAGCAGATACAGGATATTTATTCAGGTAATATTACTAACTGGAGCGAATTGGGAGGCAATAATGTTCCGATTGCCGCGATGAGAAGAAATAAAAACAGCGGTTCAGAAACAGCTCTCGAAAAGCTTATGGGCGATACACCGATCGTTCCTGATTACACAACGTTATTCGGCAGCCCTATCGGTTTCTCATTCAGATATTATGTGACCGGGATGCTCGGTGAAGGCGGCGTTAAGATCCTTACGATAAACGGAATTGCTCCCACAGCAGAGACGATTGCCGATGGTACATATCCGGTAGCAGGCAATATCTATGCAATCTACCGAAAAGGTGAAACAAACGAAAATGTTTATAAAGCAGTAGATTTTATGCTCTCGCCCGAAGGGCAGAAAATAGTTGAAGAGAGCGGCTATATTCCGATCTGCTGATCAGATAGGGAAAAGGCATTGAAAAAGGGGCTGCTGAACAGCAACCCCTTTCAATTGATCGGAAATCAGATTAATAAATCAATTATATGAGCTTATGCCGGAAGCTGCTGCAGCAGCAACAAGAATGATCATGAGTGCGCCGACAACGATGCTGAGGATAAGACCGATGATACCTGTGATCTTACCAACCTTTGTAAATGTGTTCTGAACGCCTTCCTTAGCGCACTGGCTTCCGAGAACAAGCGAAATAATAGCGGGAATAAGACCCAAACCATAAGCTTCGCAAAGAACGATGGAAGCAATACCGCATGCCATGCATGCAATTGATTTACCCTTAGACTGGCCCTGAGCCGGTGTGTTTTCTGCCATTTGAGTGACCCTCCTTAATAATTTAGGGGTTTCGCATTGTGTTCTATCCCCATGTAAAAATGATTTTATCAAACCAATCTGTGAATGTTAATTGATTTTCAGACAAATTGTTTGAAAATCAAAATAAGTTTATTGTTCAGTTAGCCAATTAATGTAGCATTTCAGAATGAAGGCTTTAAGAAACTCATTTTTCTTTGTTAATTTACATTTTATTAGATAAGTGTAATAATACATATCAAGTGCATACTTTTTTGGTATGTTTATTTTTTTTAAGGAGGGTCTATATGGAAACTACAAAGAATAAGCAGATCGTTGCATTGGTATTGGGTATTGCTTCCCTTGTTATCCCTAACATCGGATCAGCTATTTCAAATGCTATCGACACATCTACAAATGATGGTTCTCGTACCGCAGGTATCATTGTCATTGTTGCTACATTGGCAGCTATCGTAGTCGGTATCATCGGTATGGTCAAGTCAGCAGGTGCCAGAAAAGAAGCTAAAGAGGCAGGTGAGAAGCAGATTCTTGCTACGATCGGTCTTATTACATCTATCGTAGGTACAGTTGAAAGTGCTATCGTATTCTTTGCATGTGGTCTCTGCATTACATGTGTTGCCTGTGCAGCAGCTTCAGCAGTTTCATCTATTTAACGGATAGTTATATCGAAGCGAAAGAGGTCAGTTGCTTAAGTAATTAAGCAACTGCCTTTTTATGTAAAGGTTATTCATGTATCCATTTATCGAAATATTCGGAAGATCTATAGGAACATACGGCATAATGGCAGCTATTGGAATGTTTGCCAGCGCTTTGTGCTGCTATCTGCTCTTAAGAAAAAAAGAAGTCTTTTTCGAAGATATCGCAATGACCGGTCTGATATTCGCCGCCGGAGCCGTGATCGGTGCACATATAGTTTACGGATTTACGAATACAGATAAGATCATCACATTATTTTTGAACATCAAGGACTATAACTTTATAAGTTTTGTTCAAACGTTATTCGGAAACTATTTTGGCGGTATGGTTTTCTACGGAGGTCTTATCGGCGGTTTGATCGCGCTTGTCATTTCAGACAAAGTATCCCAGAAGTATTTCAGGGGGCATGTCATGTTTGATGCCGTAGCTGTTTCCATTCCGCTTTTTCATACATTCGGCCGGATCGGGTGTTTTCTGGGCGGATGTTGTTATGGTGTACCCTGTGAAGTCGGCTTCACAGTACACGGAAACACGCTGTATCCGGCCGTAAATGATGTTAACAGGCTGCCGATACAGCTTATTGAATCAGGACTTAATCTGATCCTGTTTTTCGTTTTATTGGTGCTTTACAAAAAAAGGAAGTTTCAGCACAGGATGCTGATCGTTTATTTCTACATCTATCCGGTCATCAGATTTACAGATGAGTTCTTCAGGGGAGACGAGATCAGAGGATTCCTTTTCGGGCTTTCAACTTCACAGATCATAAGCGTCTTATTGTTTGTATTTGCCATAGTCTTTACCATTATTGACCTTAACAGATCCGGATCTGGCCGTGCTGCCGCTACAGGCTGATTTTATACACAAAAGCACCAAATCAATCATTTACTTTTGCTTTCCGATTAATTATTATTCTTGTGTATTTTATATTAAAGGAGTTCAGCTATGGATATTTCACCACTTCAAAAAGCAAGATATGAGTATCAGCCCAAGCTTCCGGGCATGCTTAGAAACGGTATTGCTGATATCAGCGTACAGGAAGGTGCTGCTACACAGAGTGTTGCAGATCAGGACAAGATCAAGGCTCTTTTCCCCAATACATACGGTAAGCCCGAGATCACATTCGTTAAGGGTGCTAATACATCAGAAGCTAAGAAGCAGGTTGTCGGCGTTATTCTCTCAGGCGGACAGGCTCCGGGCGGACACAACGTTATTTCCGGTCTCTATGACGCTTTGAAAGCTACAAATCCTGAGAACAAGCTTTTAGGTTTCAAGAAGGGACCTGACGGACTTCTTAAGAACGATTATGTTGAGTTCGATGATAAGTTCATCGACGCATACAGAAACACAGGCGGATTTGACATCATCGGTTCCGGCAGAACGAAGCTCGAGACAGTAGAACAGTTCCAGACTGTTGCTGAGAATGCAAAAGAGAACGGACTTACGGCTATCGTAATCATCGGTGGTGATGACTCCAACACAAACGCAGCTACTCTTGCAGAGTACATGGCTGCTAATAACACAGGCATTCAGGTTATCGGCTGCCCTAAGACGATCGACGGCGACCTGAAGAACGAAGACATCGAAGCTTCTTTCGGTTTCGATACAGCTACAAAGACATATTCCGAGCTCATCGGCAACATTGAAAGAGATGCTAACTCCGCTAAGAAGTATTGGCACTTCATCAAGGTTATGGGACGTTCCGCTTCCCACGTTGCTCTTGAGTGCGCTCTTGAGACACAGCCTAACATCTGCCTCATCGGTGAGGAAGTTGCAGCTAAGAAGATGTCTCTTGCAGACATTACAAACCAGATTGCAGATTCCGTTGAGAAGAGAGCAGCTAACGGCGATAACTTCGGTGTTGCCATCATCCCTGAGGGTATTGTAGAGTTCGTTCCTGAGTTCTCCGCTCTCATCGCTGAGATCAACGAGCTCCTCGCAGGCGAGAAGACCGCTCAGTTCAACGCTCTTCCTGATTGGAACGCTAAGTACGAGTTCATCAAGGCAGGCCTTTCTGCAGATGCTTTCAAGGTTTTCGATATCCTTCCCCAGGGCATTCAGCAGCAGCTCTTCCTCGAAAGAGATCCTCACGGCAACGTTCAGGTATCCCTCATCGAGTCTGAGAAGCTCTTCTCCGAGATGGTTAAGAATGAGCTCGCAAAGAGAAAGGAAGCCGGCACATACAAGGGCAAGTTCGGCGCACAGCACCACTTCTTCGGTTATGAGGGCCGTTGCGCATTCCCTTCCAACTTCGATGCTGACTACTGCTATTCTTTGGGCTTCAACGCATTCATGCTCATCCAGTACGGTTTCACAGGCTACCTCTCAAAGGTATCCAACATCTCTAAGCCCGCTGATGAGTGGGTTGCAGGCGGTATGCCTATCACAAAGATGATGAACATGGAGAGAAGAAACGGTCAGGACAAGCCGGTTATCAGAAAGGCTCTCGTAGAACTCGACGGCAAGCCGTTTAAGTTCTTCGAAGCTAACAGAGAGAAGTGGGCAGTTGAGACTGCTTTCACATTCCCGGGTGCTATCCAGTACTTCGGACCTTCAGAGGTCTGCGACCGCACGACAGTTACTCTCGCGCTTGAGAAGGGCTGATAGAATAAATTAAAGCTTTTCCTCAGCTCAGGTCCTCCGCGCTTCGCTCGCTTGTGCGGAAGAGCTTCGGAATAAGCTTTGCTTTCATAGCAGAATCAAACAACAGGGCTGTTTCGTAGAAATACGGAACAGCCTTTTTGCATGCTATAATTCTGCTATGAGTAAGAAGAATTCATCAGCCGAAACAATACTGAATATCATTATTACCATCTTCACGATAGTAGGCATTGTTTTCATGCTCACCGGAAAGCCGGAAGAAGGCGCACTGCAGGCCTCCGGCATAGAGAACTTCAAGTTCTATACGGTACTCACCAATGTGTTTTGCGGAATTGTCGCGCTCATATATCTGTGCTTCATTCTGCTTAAGAAAAATGCTGATAAGCTGGCTGTTCTGAAACTTGCCGCCGTTTGCGGAGTCGCCATAACCTTTGCGGTTGTTGCATTTATGTTCGGACCTCTTTACGGATATCCTCAGTTTTATAGAAGGGGAAACCTTTTCTTCCATCTGCTCCTGCCGGTTACTGCCATGGCAGAATTCATCGTTGTAAAAAGGAAGAGGATCCCGTTTGTGCATACGATTATAGCTGCCGTACCGACACTGCTTTACGGTATAGGTTACATGCTTAATATCCTCATAAACGGTATTGGCGGTCCGTGGCCTGATACAAATGATTTCTATGCTTTCCTAAGCTGGGGATGGCCTGTCGGAATAGGCATATTTGCCGGTATAACCTTATCGTCTTTTGCTGTTGCCTGTTTATTCAGACTGATCAGCAACAGGTGTTCAGGGTCTTCCAAAGAACCGTAAAATTGCCCCTTTATCCACGAATATCTTGTCGGACACCGTGTTAAGATTTAACGGGGAAAAGGAGAACATCTTATGAAAAGATCCGAGATCAACAAAGCTTTAAAACGCATGGAAAGTGTGATCAATGACCTGAAGATAAGCCTGCCGCCGTTCTGCAATTTCACGCCGGAAGAGTGGCTTACCAAGGGGCACGAGTACGATGAGATCAGGGATAACATGCTCGGCTGGGACATTACCGATTACGGGCTGGGAGATTTTGACAAGGTCGGATTCTCTCTTATTACGCTCCGCAACGGTAATCTTAAGAAAAAAGATCAGTATCCGAAGGCATATGCCGAGAAGCTTCTGTTTATTGAAGAAGGTCAGTATTCTCCCAATCATTTTCATTGGAACAAGATGGAGGACATCATTAACAAGGGCGGCGGTAATCTGCTGATCAGGGTTTATAATTCGCTCCCTGATGAAGAGATCGATAAGGAAAGTGATGTTACTATCCATACGGACGGGAGGACTTATCAGGTCAGGGCCGGAACGCAGGTAAGGCTTACTCCGGGTGAGAGCATCTCGATCCAGCCGTACCTTTACCATGACTTTGAAGTCGAGAAGGGGACCGGCGCGGTCCTTTTGGGTGAGGTATCACAGGTCAATGACGATAATACGGATAACAGGTTTAATCCTCCGGTAGGAAGATTTCCCGAGATTGAGGAGGACGAGGAGCCTTACAGACTTCTCTGCAACGAATACCCGAAAGCATAAGGATCTGAGCGGGTTTAGGAAATTTCCGGAACAATTTATGTAGTGAAACGGTAATTTATTTGTAAGGAGTTATCGTCTTGACTTAGAACTCAGGCTAAAGGAAAATTATCATGAATATTTGTGTATTCAGACAGGCGGTACAGATTTGAAGAAAAAAGCAGTTCAAGAAAACCGTGATCAGAGCTTTATCGGAAGATTCTGCTCTGCACAGGAGAATAAAGCAAAGATAAGTCTCATAATCGCTGCTGCAGTATTTGTAGCAACGATTGGTTCTGTCTGCGCTGCGGCTATCAGATTCAATTCAGGTGTTGCCGTTCCTTCAGAGAATATTGAGCTCAATGCCGCTGAACAGTATCTTTCGCATGTTCAGGCAACTGAAACGGAACCGTCGGCTACTGCTACTACATCGGAAAGCCAGGTCAGGAATACTTCCATGGATAACCTGAAGGCAAAGCGCGGAAGTCTTACGGGAGACCGTGTTATTGATCTTGACGAGTTAAGATCATTATCTGATGAGGATTTAGTTGATGCGATCGTATCCGGAACTGCCGGTGTCATTGACAGAGACGATATCGAGACAGACCAGTCACAGAACCAGGAGGTAGTTCACCAGGGACCGGAGGAGACCGCTCCGACACCGCCTCCGGAAGAAAACGATAAGCTCGTGGATTTTGAATTGGGAATAGACATATCCGAATTCAATGGCAACATCGACTGGAATGCAGTCAGAGCTGACGGAATCACATTTGCGTTTATCAGATGCGGCGGAAGAGGCTGGGGATCTTCCGGAAAGATCTATGAAGATAATAAACTGGCAACCAATGTTGCCAATGCCAAAGCGGCCGGAATAAAGGTAGGCGTCTATTTCTTCTCACAGGCCGTTACTCCTTATGAAGCCCTTGAGGAAGCTTCATTTACGCTTGATAAGATCAGCGGACTCGGCATCAATCTTCCTGTTGTAATGGACTGGGAGACCGGCAGCGGTTACAGGACCTGGGACTTGTATGGACAGGATTTTGCCAATGTAATCACTGCATTTTGCAGCACTATCTCTCAAAACGGATATACGCCATGTGTTTATCTGAATACTTCGGATATTAACAACAGGCTTGGAAGCTATTCCAGCAGTATACTGTCCCAGTATAAGCTTTGGTATGCATATCCCTATAGCGTTTATGATCCCTCAAGCGACAGTTATGAGCATAATTATTATCAGGCAGGAGATACCATTCCGCCAAGAAGCTACTATTTCGAATATTGGCAGTATTCATGGCACGGAAAGGTTTCCGGAATAAGTACGGATGTCGACCTGAATCTCAGGATCCTTGGTTCCACAACGCTTTCTGAACCGAAGATCGAATTAACGAATACTTCCATAACGTCGGAAGTCGGGCAAAAGATAGATCCGATGGATGGTGTTACCGCTACCTCATCGCAGGGGCAGGATAAAACAAGCGAAGTCAAATATGAGATAAAGGATTCTTCAAACAAGACTATCAGCTTGGAGAAGGCCCAGCAGACGATCGGGAAATACACCATTACCTATACATATAAAGATTCTTTCCGCGGAACGGCTACTGCCACAGCAACGTGGGAAGTAACGGAAGCCGGTGCTGCATCGACATCAACGACACCGTCTCCGTCAGAATCTTCAACAACTACAGAAACTCAGAATACTGATCCGACAGAAACTTCGGCAACGGAGTCAGGAACTGAAACGTCTGACACCGAACCGACAGGCGGTAATGATCTGATCAATCAGACCGAACCGGCAGATCCCGCAGGTGAACCGGCAACGGAAAATCCGCTGACGCTTTCTCCCGGAAGTAATGGCGAAAATACGGATGATTCACAGGGTAACAGTATAGAAACGCAATAGCCGAATGAGATAAAAAATGGATAACAAGCCGGTCAGCGATCCCGCAATGCGGAATCTTGAAAGAAGGATAAGGTTTGAGCTTGAGAAGCTCCTTCTCATCATCGCTGTCGTGTGTTTGATCCTTGAGATCGCAATTGCCGCTTACTATTACTTTATTCAGGATCTTGGCCAGCCTTTGAAGTCATATATCGAGTTCAGGATCCTGGTTCCGCTCGGAATAAACATACTTGTATATCTGGTCACAAGATTTTCCAACAGATCTGAAAACAGTACTGACAGTACAAAGAACAGGGTATGTTCATTTGCTCTGCTGATAATGATGGGCGTCATCTCACTGGCGCACAGTTTTTTCATTCCTCTGTGGACACTGCCTTTATTCTCGATCCTGTATTGCTCGATCTTCCATGACCCTTTCATTCAGAAGATCCAGGGCGGTGTCTGTGTCGTTTTCATCCTCTATTCCGGAATCCTTCACATGTATGATTATCCGACCGAGAGGTCTTTCACGATCATATGCATAGTCATATCGGAGATCATTGCTCTGGTCGTAAGCTATATGTCGTTTAAGCTCGAAATGTATAATGAATCAAAATTTCTCATCAGTGAGAGAACTCTTACAAGTACCGGTAAGTTCGAACATGGCTTTGAGACTGACGGAGTAACCGGAGTATACAGCAAGAGATACCTGACTGAAGAAGCTGAGAAGATCCTTTCGAAAACGAACGAGCTTGACCCCTGCGGTGTAGCGGTCCTTGATATCGATGATTTCAAGAAGATAAATGATGAACTCGGAAATGATAAAGGTGATGACGTTCTCCGCACTTTGGGAAGTGTGCTGCAAGGCTATATCGATGAAGATACGATAATCGGAAGGCATGGCGGGGATACTTTCGTGATCATTTTCGAGAACGGAATCAGGGAAGAGAATCTTGACACCCTGAATCAGATACGGAAGGAATTCTCGAAAAAGAAGTATTCTTTTATGAAAGAATCTGTTACTGTAAGCGGCGGATATTCCTGGTTTGATGTTACCATGGATCTGGCCGGGGCGCTCAATGAGGCTGATAAAGCTTTGCTTAGTGCGAAAAAAGCCGGAAAGAACAGAATAATGACCGTAGGCGAAAGCGAGGACTGAATAAATGGCTAAGAACACGAATAAAAAAGATAAGATCAGCAGTTACAATGTCGGTAGGATCGTTATCGATATTATCATGCTGTTTCTGGGACTTATCTTCATCATAGGAACCCTGTTTGGAAAGGGTGATGATATAGCCGCGGGTTTTGTAAGAGTGATCGGCGGAATTCTGATCCTTGTCGGTGTTTTCGCTCTTATCAATTTCTTAAGGATCAAAGACAAGACACTGTTCGATACGATAGTTCTGATGATCGGCCTGATCCTGGCTGTCGTGGGAATCGTGTTCATTGTGCAGCCCCTGCCCGTTATCACGGTATTTAACTTCATATTCGGAATAATCATTGCTGTTTATGCCATTGTCATAATAGTAACTGCTATCGGAACACTGAAGCCTGCCGGAGCGCAATACTGGTGGTTCTCGTTGCTGTTCGGAATTCTGGCATTGGGCCTCGGCGTGTTTATCGTATTCTTCAACGGAGCTTCCAAAGTGCTGAACATCATTATTGGTGCCACGCTCGTGGTAGGTTCTATCGGCGGAATGGCAAATGCCCTTCTGGCATCCCAGGCCAAGAAGGAGTTCAAGGCAAATTCCAAGATCCTTGATGATGCCACTTTTACCGTTGAGTCAACATCAACATCTAATGCCGACAGCAAAAAGTCAGGCGATGACAACGTAAAATACTGATCTTCGCGGATCATCCCGATAATAAACTTTAGGAGGATCACATATGGAGATAACCTATATAGGACATGCATGTTTTCTGATCAGGTTTTCCACAGGCCTTTCCGTCTGCTTTGATCCTTATTCCAAAGGTTCGGTTCCCGGGCTTGCGGAAGCAGACGTAATTGCAGACGAAGTTTATTGTTCTCATTCCCACGGCGATCATAATGACCATGGATCGGTAGGAACTCCTGAGAACCCATATGAAGGACCTGCTCCCGAAGTTGAGGTCATAAGTACTTTTCATGATGATGTCCGGGGTGCGAAACGCGGCAAAAATAATATCACCATAGTAAAGGCCGGAGGCGAGACCGTAGTCCATATGGGTGATATCGGTTGTGACCTGACAGCAGAACAGGCAGATAAGATCAAAGGATGTGACCTGTTGTTGATTCCTGTCGGAGGATTTTACACGATAGATTGTAAAAAGGCTTACGAGATCTGTTTGCTGACCGATCCGAAGACTGTTGTCCCGATGCATTACAGCGGAGATTCTTTCGGTTATGACGTCATTTCCGGAAGGGAAGAATTCGTCAGTCTCATAAAGTCACGGGGTGACCGTGAGATCATTTACGGCGGAAGCAGTACTGAAAGTCTGCCTTCCGGAAAGTCACTTCTTTTAATGGAGCCGCTTCGAATTTTGTAACATAAGTTTGGACTTCTTTGGGATATAATTTTTCGCAAGGGGGGTCTTTAGTATATGTTTAAGATCGGTTTTTCCAATGATAAGTATGTAGAGCTCCAGAGTGAGCACATCAGAGAGCGCGTCGAGAAATTCGGCGGCAAGCTTTATCTGGAGTTTGGCGGCAAATTATTTGATGACTATCATGCTTCAAGAGTCTTACCGGGGTTCGAGCCTGACAGTAAGATCAGAATGCTGAAGGCGCTTTCAGAAGATGCCGAGATCGTGATCGCGATCAATGCAGACGCCATTGAGAAAAACAAGAGAAGAGGAGACCTTGGCATCACATATGATCAGGAAGTACTCCGTCTCATCGATGCTTTTACCGAGTTCGGACTTTATGTCGGAAGCGTAGTAATTACCCAGTTTGCCGGACAGCCCCTGGCAGAGAAGTTCGAGGCCAGACTCCGCGGTCTGGGTGTAAAGTCATACAGACATTATCCCATTGACGGATACCCTTCTAATATTCCTTTTATCGTAAGTGAAGACGGTTACGGCAAGAATGATTACATCGAGACTTCACGTAAGCTCGTTGTCGTAACGGCTCCCGGTCCGGGTTCCGGAAAGATGGCTACCTGCCTTTCACAGCTTTATCACGAGAACAAGCGCGGCATCAAGGCCGGTTATGCAAAGTTCGAGACATTCCCAATCTGGTCCATCCCGCTCCAGCACCCTGTCAATGTCGCTTATGAGGCTGCCACGGCAGACCTTGCCGACGTTAACATGATCGATCCTTTCCATCTTGAAGCTTACGGAAAGACGACAGTCAACTATAACAGGGACGTGGAGATCTTTCCGGTCGTTAATGCGATCTTCGAGAAAATATACGGAGAGAGTCCTTACAAGTCACCTACGGACATGGGTGTTAACATGGCAGGATTTGCCATTATCGATGATGAGGCCTGCCAGAATGCTTCAAGGCAGGAGATCGTCAGAAGATATTACGAGGCAAAGATGGCCGCGCGCGCAGGCAATTCGGACGGCTCAGACGTTACAAAGATTGAGTTCCTTATGAAGAAGAGCGGCATCGACATTTCTGACAGACGGGTTATCGGAGCAGCTTTGGTCCGAGCTGAATCCACCGGCGGTCCCGCAGTGGCGCTCGAGCTCCCTGACGGACGTATGGCCACAGGCAAGACCACTTCGCTTTTGGGACCTGCTTCCGCAGCTCTGCTTAATGCCCTCAAGATGCTCGCCGGTATCGCTCATGATATTCCGCTCATCTCACCCAACGTTATCGAGCCTATCTCGGATCTTAAGATCAATCACATGGGCAACCATAACCCGAGACTTCATACTGACGAAGTCCTCATCGCTCTTGCGATAAGCGCCGCTACCAATCCTGTAGCTGAGCTTGCTATGCAGCAGATAAGCAACCTGATGAACAGTGACGCTCACTCGACCACGATGATGAGCTCCGTCGATATCAACATGTTCCACAAGCTGGGGATCAATCTTACCTGCGAGCCCGTTTACGAGACAAAGAAGCTCTATCACAGATAATCAGTTTCATATTATTGATGATTACCGAATAATTACTGAATCCGTCTGCAAACCATGACGGATTCTTTAATTTTGCCCGAAAATACTGAAATTTTAATGGATTTGAGCCATTTTCAGTATTTTTTCAGTAATCGCTGTTTTCGAAAAAAATTACGATGTTGACAAACGAATAAAACAGGGCGATAATTCTATTGGTCAAAGAAAGTCAAAGTCAAAGTCAGAAAAGAACAAAGTCAAAACCTGTAAGCGGAAGGAGGATGATCTTGTGGCTAGACTGGTTGATGTAATAGAGCAGATGATCAAGGAGATGGTCGATGAGAACGACGGTACTGCTACGATCTGCAGAAGCCAACTGGCTGAGCAGGCAAACTGTGTTCCGTCCCAGATCACGTATGTGCTGTCTACAAGATTTTCGGGCGGAAGCGGTTATATTGTCGAGAGCAGAAGAGGCGGCGGCGGACAGATCACGATCACTCGTGTAAATCACGTAGGACCGGCCGAGTACCTCAAGTCCATTATCGACAGTGTGGGAGACGACCTGTCGCAGCAGCAGGCAAAGAATCTTCTGGTCAATGCGGTATCATGCGGTGCGATGACTTCAAAGGAGGGCACGGCGATCATGGCCGCTGTATCGGACAGGGCTCTTGCCAGGGTTGATTCGGATATAAGGGCGGTCTTAAGAGCGGATATCTTCAAACATGCGCTTTTGGGACTGATGGTTACATGAATAAGGAATAAAAGATTTCCGGCAAAGGAGAGAGATAAATGAGATGTGAAAGATGCGGTAAGGAACTTACCAACAGGATAATAAAGATAAACGGGGTCACGTACTGTGAGAACTGTGCAAGACTCATGGGATATGACAGGTTCTTAAGGGATCCTTCCGACCTTATGGGCAATCCGTTCGCACCTTTGGATCAGATAGCTTCATCACTTATGCAGATGAGCGAACTTGATTTCGGAAACAGCACGCTGACATGCCCGAAGTGCGGAATGACTTTAAGGGAGTTCGAGAATGAAGGCAGGGTAGGCTGTATCGAATGCTACAACACCTTTAATGACAATATCGTCAGAGAGATGTTCAAGCAGCAGGGAAACAGCGAATACGCAGGGCGTCTGCCGGCACAGTCGGCAAATACCGATGCCGAGACAAAAGAGATCCCCCAGGTTAAGAAGTCTTCGGGAACTGTAATCGAAACAGTCAGAACCGAGATACCTGAAAAGGCATCTGAAAAAGATAACGGCACGCAGGTTCCCGCCAAGACTGAAAAGGGAGGTCTCACGCTCGATCAGCTTATGAAGGCTGATCTCGGAATGCTTTCCGATGAAGATCTGGAAAAGGGAATAAAGGTCGCAGCAGATGCGGAGGAATATAAACTGGCATCAAGACTAAGAGACGAACTTAAGGGCAGAAAGGATGGTGGCAGCAATGGCTGAGTGGTATTTGAATGAAGGTAAAGACAACGACGTTGTGCTCTCCACTAAAGCCTGCATTGTCCGGAACATAAAGGGTTACAACTTCATGCCGAGGCTGGATGACAAGGAATGCCAAAGCCTGTTTGAGACTGTAGACAATGCCATTGACAAAACAGTATATAAGGGCGGTAATGCCGCAGACTTTGATAAGGAAACCGTATTAAGGCTTACAAGACTTCAGATATTGGGACGTGAAGCCAGCCAGATGGCAGATCCGGAAAGAAAGGCATTTTACTATAATGACGATGCCAGCCTTTCCGTTTCAGTGGGAAGCGGAGAGCATCTGACCGTAAAAGCTATGGCCCAGGGGCACGACATAAGCGTTTATAAAAAAGCTGAGAAAGAGGCTCTTGATCTTGAGAGAAAGCTCGACATCGCTTTTTCGGAGAACTACGGATTCCTAACTTCTAACGTAAGACTCGCGGGAACCGGACTTAAGATCCTTTATACGGTCTCGCTTCCTGCGATCGCTAAGACCGAAGGCGGCATAGCGGCATTGACGCAGCGTGTAAGCCAATACGAATGGTCCATTTATCCTTTCGCCGAGAGAGGAGAGATCGCTGATTCCGACGTATATATCATCGCAAGTGTCAACACATTGGGCGTTACGGAAGATGAACTCCTTAAAAGAGGAGAGATGCTCATAACCGATGTCATTAAAGCGGAAAGAGCATGCAGAGAAGAGATCGCGACCAGCAAGAAAGAACAGTCTGCGGATATTTACGGAAGATCATACGGCACGTTAAGGTATGCGGGCATGATCTCCAGAAGCGAAGCTTTGCAGGCATTGGGCTGGATAAGACTTTATCATGATTATGATGATTCAGGTGAGATAAAGATATCGTGGAATACATTGGATAAACTGACGATGGATATTCTATGGGAGCCGGGAGCTCCGTCAAGAAAGAACAGCCAGAGCGTTGCTTCACAGAAATACAGGGCAAATGGAATAAGAAAGATATTGAAAGGGGATGAGTGATATGAGAATTACTGAAGATACAGCTAAGGTGCTCGCGGTATCGAGCCTCATTGCTGAAGAAAAACATACGTCACTGATACGTGATACGATACTTTTTGCTGCGCTGTGCGTAACGGAAACGCCTGCAAGAGAGATATTAAGCGAGAATGTTCCTGACCTTTCGCTTGTAATAGAGCGGATGGGAGTCGACAGTGATTACGAGCCTGATGATGCGGCACTTAAGATGCTCGCTGACAGGGCTTTCTCGAGTCTTCGGATCGATGTAAGACGTATTTTCGCGAACGCTGCCGAACTGTCCCGAAAGACAGGCTTTAACGGAGCAGTAAATCCGGAGCATCTTTTGTTCGTCATCATGTCCCGTAAGATCTCCAATCATCCCGAGATATTTAGTTGTCTTGAGGCGGCAGGCTGTGATCTTGAAGGGATCAGAAATTCCATCATCAATGTTTTCAATGATCAGGTGGAAGCTGCCAGAGAAGAGAACAGGTCTTTTGATGATAACGGTAACGATGATCCTGACCAGCCTTCGGGCATGGGTCCTATAAGAAACCGCAGAAATCAGGGAAAACAGGGCGGAAAGCCGGGTCACAAGACACTCGATAAATACGGAAAGAATCTTACCGAGCTTGCAAAACAGGGCAAGATCGATCCGGTGATCGGACGTGAGGAAGAGATATCCCGTGTCATGCAGATCCTTATCCGCCGCACCAAGAACAATCCCTGTCTCGTAGGTGATCCGGGTGTAGGAAAGACCGCCATCGCAGAAGGTCTTGCATTGAAGATCGCCGAGAATAATGTCCCGGATGTCATCAAGGGCAAGATAGTTTACAGCATGGAAATGGGTTCCATGGTCGCCGGTTCAAAGTACAGGGGCGAATTTGAGGAGCGCATCAAGAACATGCTTGATGAAGCAGTCTCCGACCCCAACATCATACTGTTCATTGACGAGATCCATACTCTGGTCGGCGCAGGCGAATCACAGGGGGGATCGATGGATGCAGCCAACATCATGAAGCCGCTTCTGACCAAGAATGAGCTTCAGATAATCGGTGCAACCACGCTTGATGAATACTCCAAGTTCATCGAGAAAGATCACGCTCTCGAAAGAAGATTCCAGAAGGTGCTGATCGAAGAACCTTCCATAGAGGATGCCATTGCGATCATGAAAGGCCTTAGGAGCAAGTACGAAGAGCATCACAAGATCTACATCCCTGATGATGTTCTCGAGCAGTCCGTAAGGCTTTCCGCAAGGTATGTCTCAGACAGATTCCTTCCCGACAAGGCGATCGACCTTGTTGATGAGGCAGCTGCCGCAAAGAGGATCAACTATGCCGATTCCAAGGTTAAGAATGATCTCGAAAAGAAGATAGAAGAGATAAAAGAGAAGAAGAAAGCCGCAGTCGACACACAGGACTTCGAAGCAGCCCAGACTCTCAAGGAGGAAGAGGAGAAATTGGCTGAAAGGCTTTCACTCCTTCAGGACAAGGTCAAGCCTGATGCGGACGGATATACCGGATCGCTTACCGTCGATGACGTTGCCGTTGTTCTCGCAAAGTGGACTGGCATTCCGGTAACGAAGATCACTGAATCAGATGCAGACAAGCTCAAGAACCTTGAATCCGAGATCGCGAAGAGAGTCGTCGGTCAGGACGAAGCAGTTCATGCTATCGCCAAGGCGATCCGCCGCGGAAGACTCGGTCTTAAGGATGAGAAGAGACCTTCCGGAACGTTTATCTTCCTCGGTACGACCGGTGTCGGTAAGACTGAGCTTGCAAAGGCTCTTGCCGAGGTCATGTTTGGAAATGAGAGCGCGCTTGTCAGGATCGACATGTCTGAATATATGGAGAAGCACGATGTTTCAAGACTTATCGGTGCGCCTCCGGGATATGTCGGATACGATGAAGGCGGTCAGCTTACTGAGGCTGTAAGAAGACACCCTTATTCCGTAGTCCTTTTCGACGAGATCGAGAAGGCTCATCCTGAGATATTCAACACGATGCTTCAGGTATTGGATGACGGCCGTCTTACTGACGGTCACGGAAGGACGGTCGATTTCAGAAATACGATCATCATTATGACTTCCAATATCGGCGCAAGGATGCTGGTCGGCAGTGAAGGCAGAAAGATCGGATTTGCCATGGCAGACGATTCCGACAAGGATGAACTCTCCAGAGACGGACTTTATGGCGGAAAGTCATACGATGAGGCAAAGAAAGTCGTCATTGATGAATTAAAGAAGACGTTCACTCCTGAGTTCGTCAACCGTGTGGACGATATCATCTTCTTCCGTATGCTTGGAAAAGAATCCCTTATCAGGATCGTTGACATCCTTATGAAGCAGGTCGGAAGAAGGATCAAGGATCTCGGCATGGATATCGAGCTTACCGAAAGCGCGAAGGAACTCCTGGCCAAGAAGGGCTATGATCCCCAGTATGGCGCAAGACCTTTGAGAAGAGTAATTACCTCTATGGTCGAAGACCGTTTCTCCGAGGCTATGCTTGACGGTATCGTTAAGCCCGGGCATCTTGCCATCATCGATGCGGTTGAGACAAGCGACCCTGAAGCGATCATTGCGCAGGGAAGTGCTGCCGAAGACGGAAAAGTCATCGTCATAAGAGACGGCGGAGAGCTTAAAGACGTCGAGGTTGAAGAACCGATAAGCACTAATGTATAATACTTTGGCTATCAAAGTTGACGGAGTGAAGAGATGACTGAGATCAAGAGCAATGCGGCTTCCCGTTCAAAGGCACCGCGTGACTATGACATCGGATGCGTACCCAGCAAATTCTATTTCGGATTTCTGGGTTCCCATATCATTGTTCCGATAGTCTGCGCATTCTGTCATATCAAAGTTAAGCCGGATATGGAATTCGTTAATCACGAAGGCCCCATCATTGTTATCTCCAATCACGAATCCTATTTGGATCCTATGATTATCAACCGTCTTACTAAAGCGAGACCGGCAAACTTCGTAACCGGCGAATTCGTATTCAGGGCACCTGCCTGGGGACATTGGTTCAAACTGGGCGGTGCCATCCCGAAGAAGCAGTTCGTCGTAGACACGGCAGCCGTTAAAGCCATGATGCGTGTCATGAAGCGTAACGGAGTCATAATCGTCTATCCGGAAGCTACAAGACATGTTGACGGCAAGTCCATAGGATTTGATGACGGTGTCGCCAGGCTCGCTAAGAAAGCCGGAGCATCGATATATATTGCCCATATTCACGGAGCCTATCTGGCATGGCCGAGATGGTCAAGATCAGGCATGAGAAAGGGCAGGATCAGTGCGGAATTCGTAAAGAAGATCTATTCGGATGAAGTCAAGGAATTATCCATCGAGGAACTTCAGCAGAAGATCCTTGACGGAGTCGATTATAACGAGAATGACTGGATCCGCGAGAATCCGAGAACATATAAGAGCAGAAAGCTCGCCGCAGGTCTTCAGAACATAGCATATGCATGTCCCAAGTGCGGTTCCGAATATACGATGCAGTACATGAATTCCGGTAAGCATGACATGATCCAGTGTTCCAACTGCGGTAATGCCGCAAGGTACCTTCCGACGGGTCTGATCGAGAAGGTCGATCCCCAGTGCGTTGTTTTTGACGATCTCCATAAGTGGACCGAATGGGAGAGAGGCTTGATCTCAGACCAGCTTAAGGCAGGCGGATTCAAGATGGAGATGAATGCCGATCTTTTTAAGGTTTTCGACAGATTCACTTTCGCGAAAACAGGCAAGGGCAGGATCACCATCACAGATAAAGAGATCACTTATGTCGGAACGGATTGTCCTGCTGAAGAAGGCATTCCTTATAAGAAGGGCAAGCCCATCAGAAAATACAGGGACAGAAAGCTGGACCCCAGCGCCCCTTATGAGACCAAGGTTTTCGAGATCGACACGATGAGGGGACTCGTTGCGTCTTACGGCAAGCATTTCGAGATATATGACAAGGACGGAGAGCTTTTCAGATTCTACGTTGACGGGCAGAAGGTCTTTAAGGTTCACGAGATAGTATCGCTCCTTGGCAAGAAATAATTTTCACTAGTTCAATTAAAGGAAAAAATCAGACGGGTTTGGCACATAAAACGCCAAACTCGCCTTTTTTATTGCTTTAACATGTCGGGCGAAGATAGTATAATTTTCAAGTCAGTAAATAAGAGGCGCCGTATCCGGCGTTTCCCAAAACACAAAATATGAATCAGGAGTGTGAAAATCCATGGCAATGTATGACAAGAAAAGCGTTGAGGATTTAGACGTAGCCGGCAAGAGAGTTATCGTCCGCGTAGACTTTAACGTACCTCTCGACAAGGAAACAGGCACAAAGATCACAGACGACAAGCGTATCAAGGGTGCTCTCCCTACCATCAAGTACCTTGTTGACAACAATGCGAAGGTTATCCTCGTATCACACCTCGGCCGTCCGAAGAACGGACCTGAGGCTAAGTTCTCCATGAAGCCCGCAGCAGACCGTCTTGCTGAGCTCATCGGCAAGCCCGTTACACTCGCAGCAGACGTTATCGGCGAAGATGCCAAGGCTAAGGCTGCAGCTCTTAAGGATGGCGAGATCCTTATGCTCGAGAATGTCCGTTTCCACAAGGAAGAGACAAAGAACGATCCTAAGTTCGCAGCAGAGCTCGCTTCCATGGCTGACCTCTATGTTAACGACGCATTCGGTACAGCTCACCGTGCTCATGCATCCACAGCAGGCCTTGCAAACTTCCTGCCTTCCGCTTGCGGTTACCTCATCAAGAAAGAGATAGACTTCATCGGTGGTGCGCTCGACAATCCTGCAAGACCGTTCGTTGCCATTCTTGGCGGTGCTAAGGTTTCCGACAAGATCGGCGTTATCACAAACCTTTTAGACAAGGCTGACACCATCATCATCGGCGGTGGTATGGCTTATACATTTATCGGCGCTCAGGGCGGCCAGATCGGCGATTCCCTTTTCGAGGCTGACAAGGTCGATCTCGCTAAGGAGATCCTCGCTAAGGCAGAAGAGAAGGGCGTTAAGCTCCTTCTCCCTACAGATACTGTTGTTGCTGACGCTTTCGATGCAAACGCTAACAGCAAGGTAGTTCCTACAATGGAGATCCCTGACGGCTGGCAGGGCCTCGACATCGGACCTGAGACCATTGCTAAGTTCTCTGAAGCTATCAAGGGCGCTAAGACAGTTATCTGGAACGGCCCTGCAGGCGTATTCGAGTTCGAGAAGTTCGCAGTTGGTACAAAGGCTATCGCTCAGGCTATCGCTGATGCAGACTGCACATCCATCATCGGTGGCGGTGACTCCGCAGCTGCTATCGAGAAGCTCGGCTATGCTGATAAGGTTTCCCACATCTCCACAGGCGGCGGCGCTTCTCTCGAGTACATCGAGGGCAAGGTTCTCCCCGGCATCGACTGCCTTAACGACAGAGTTATCGGCAGAACATTCGCAGCAGGCAACTGGAAGATGAACTGCGGTATTCCTGCAGATGCAGTTAAGCTTATCGAAGAGCTCAAGCCCCTCGTTAAGGATGCTACTTCCAGGATTGCATTGGGAGTTCCGGCTACGGCACTTGCAGCTGCAGTTGAAGCTGCTGCTTACACAAACATCAAGATCGCTGCTCAGAACTGCCACTTCGAAGAGAAGGGTGCTTTCACAGGCGAGATCTCACCTCTCTGGCTTGCTAAGATGGGCGTAAATTACTGCATCATCGGTCACTCCGAGAGACGTGAGTACAATGCAGAGACAGACGAGACAGTCAACAAGAAGGCTCTTGCACTCCTTAAGTACGGCGTAAGACCTATCATCTGTTGCGGTGAGTCTCTTGCACAGCGTGAAGCAGGCGAGACATTCGACTGGATCAAGGGTCAGATCGTTGGCGCTTTCAAGGATATCCCTGCAGACAAGCTCTGCCAGATTACTATCGCTTATGAGCCTATCTGGGCTATCGGCACAGGCAAGACAGCTACTGATGAGCAGGCTGAGGAAGTTTGCGCATTCATCAGAGGCGTTATCGCTGAGCTCTATTGCGAGAAGTGCGCTGAGGCTATCACGATCCAGTACGGCGGTTCATGCAATGCTAAGAATGCTGCAGGTCTCTTCGCTCAGAAGAACATCAACGGCGGTCTTGTCGGCGGTGCTTCTCTGAAGGCTGAGGATTTCTCCATCATCTGCAAAGCATAATTAAGTCTTAGATAAGAATTATCATTCAGGGCCTGCACTTACGGGTGCGGGCCCTGTTATTTTGTCTTGTGCAGTTGAAAATCCCCGCAGAATTCCCCGCTGTGCGTGAAAAACAGCGTGAATTTACTTCAACGATGATATAATTTCACGCAAAAAATCACGCTATGCGGGGATTATTACGGGGATTTTCTAATGGCTGTTGAGTTATCCCGCAGTTGTATTCAGTGCATGGTATCGGGATAATATATCAAAAGGGGGACGGACTTATGGAAAGGAATGTACGCACTTCGGCAAAGGCTCTGGTTATAAAGGACGGCTGCATCCTGGCGGTCAGGATCGATGACCACGGTGATGTATTTTATATCATGCCCGGCGGCGGCCAGCAGGCAGGCGAGCTTTTGCCCGATGCCTGCGAGAGGGAAGTTGCCGAAGAGACCGGTATTGAGGTTAAAGCCAAAGATGCTGTTTTCATTATTGAAGGCTCAGAAGGTGAGTCTTTCCACAGGGTCGATATCGTGTTCCTCTGCGATTACATAGGTGAAAGTGATAAGGAACATCACGGCGACTGCAATCAGGCGGGATACGAGTGGCTAAGAATAGATATGCTGAACAAGACTCCTCTTTTTCCGTCCAAACTCAGACGCCCCATAATGAATTTATATGAGGGTAAGAATTATCCGGTCTATCTGGGCAACGAGTGTGCCGGTGATCCTGAAATAACTGATTAAAGAATTCTTTAAAGACAGATTCCTGACGATAACTGTTTCCGTTAATGCAGTTTTCTGGCAGGCAGAGCGGGTTTGTTAAAGATCTCCTGAAGCTCTTTAACCGTTTGTTCCGCATAATCGATCTGAGGCTTTTTCTTGTTTGCGAACCAGCCTGTATCGGTAGGGACTTTGTTTAACATGAATACTTCCTCTTTCAGATACTTGTCCTCGATAGCAAGCACGATCGTATTGGTATTTGTATATACCCATTTCGAGATCGAATCCTCTTCATAACCTTGCTCATATTCATAAACCATCTCATAACAAATGCCCTTAACTGCGCTGTATGGATGGATCAGGCCGCTCGGCATGCCGCGGCTTGCACTGTTATAAATGTCTTCATCGGCTCTTACGACACGGAAAAGAGACTTTGCCTCATCTAATTCCAGACATCCGTCGCAAATGACTTTTGTAGGGGCGAAATCCGAATACTGTTCATTATTCTGTTTCAGATATTCAAGGCGGTCTTCCAGATCCTTTGATGCCCATTGGGGAAGTATTCTGTCAATACTAGGAATGGTTGCGACTGCATTTTCCTTTACAAGCATGGGATCAACACTTCTTTTGGGAAGCATAGAACAATACTTATCCAAACAATCTTTGCAGATCACGCCGTCTTTCAGTCTAAACAGATGGTTACCTTCTCTTTTATTCTTTTTGCAGTATATGCAGTAATGCCATTGTGCATTCGGGTCTGCTGCTTTTCGCTCTTCTTTGAAATCATCTCCGAGGATCTCTTCTGCGACCGGCAAAGCTTTTCCGGCAATGCGCATTTCATAAATGGATCCGATAACGCCGAAAAGGCCTCCGCATAACAGATTCAGAGTGAACAGCTTCAAAGCGCGGCTGCCCATCTTTTCATAAAATCCATAGAGAGTTTTCAGATCTACTTCGCCGTTCTCGAAACTCTTCAGGAATTTCTGCGTCTTAAGGAAGAAGATCAGATTGACTACGAACATGCCCAGCATAAGAACACCGTACACGATAAAACAGGCAACTATGCCGATGATCAAAAGATATGCCATAACCCCTATCCAGACATGGGTACTTTTTTTTATGGCCTTTTTCTGTTCTTCCATAAATTCATTTATGGCTTTTTCGTCCCAGACTTTCTTTTCTTCGGGATTTGTCGGTGTTACCGGTATTGCTTGATTTTCCATGATCTTATCCTCATTTTCTTTCAAGATATTGTTATTTATTAGATAGATACTCGTCTATGCCTTTTGCGGCAGACTTTCCTGCGCCCATTGCGAGGATGACCGTAGCTGCGCCTGTAACCGCATCACCGCCGGCAAATACGCCTTCGCGGGATGTCATTTCAGCTTCATTGACTATGATTCCTCCGCGCTTGTTTACTTCAAGACCGGAAGTTGTCTTCTTGATGAGGGGGTTGGGGGATGTGCCGAGAGACATGATGACCGCATCGCAGTCGATCGTGAATTCGGAACCTTCCACGGGAACGGGAGATCTTCTGCCGGATGCGTCGGGCTCGCCAAGTTCCATGCGGATGCAAGTACAGCCCTTTACCCAGCCGTTCTCGTCTGCAAGTATCTCGACGGGATTTGTGAGAAGATCGAAAATTATCCCTTCCTCTTTTGCGTGATGGACTTCCTCTGCACGTGCCGGAAGCTCTGCTTCTGAACGGCGGTATACGACGTGGACTTCAGCGCCCAGACGCTTTGCGGTACGTGCTGCATCCATAGCAACGTTTCCGCCGCCGACGATGACAGCCTTTTTGGCTCTCATTATCGGTGTTCGTGAATCCGGTGAGAATGCTCCCATAAGGTTTGATCTGGTGAGGTATTCGTTGGCTGAGAACACGCCTAAGGCCTGCTCGCCCGGAATGTTCATGAAGCGCGGGAGACCTGCGCCGGAACCGATGAATACTGCTGAGAAGCCTTCCTTTTCGAACAGATCATCTATCGTAAGTGAGCGGCCGATGACTGCATCAGTTACGATCTCAACGCCCAATGCCTTAATGTTTTCCACTTCTTTTGCGACTACCTTCTCCTTGGGAAGACGGAACTCAGGAATGCCGTAAACGAGTACGCCGCCGGCTTTGTGCAGGGCTTCGAAGATGGTTACGTCATAACCGAGTTTTGCAAGGTCGCCGGCACAGGTAAGACCGGAGGGACCTGCTCCGATAACGGCAACTTTTTTGCCCTTTTTGACCATTCCGGCAGGAAGCTGAGGCTTAAGACCGATGTCTTTTGCCGTGTCTGCGACAAATCTTTCGAGGCGTCCGATCGATACTGCTTCACCTTTGATGCCTCTTACGCACTGAGCCTCGCATTGGGTCTCCTGGGGGCATACGCGGCCGCAGACTGCGGGGAGGGAAGATGATAAGGAGATAACGTTGTAAGCCCCCTCCACATCGCCTTCTTTAAGCTTTGCGATAAAGCCCGGAATATTGATGGATACCGGGCACCCCTGGATGCAGCGTGCGTTCTTGCAGTTAAGACAGCGCGATGCTTCAAGAACGGCTTCTTCTTTTGTGTAGCCCAGGTTGACTTCGTCAAAGTTCGCTGCGCGGACCTGGGGATCCTGTTCAGCGACCGGTACTTTCTTCATTACATCTATATCCATTTCTTATTCTCCTTTATGAGCACATACCACAGTTGCCGCTGTGCGTATCGCCTTCGGTCAGTCTTAACATGAGCTCGCCTTCCTGCGTTTTATAAAGACGTGAACGCTGCAACGCCTGATCGAAATCCACTTCATGACCGTCGAATTCCGGACCGTCAACACATGCGAACCTGACCTGTCCGCCTACCAGGAGCCTGCATGCTCCGCACATACCGGTTCCGTCTACCATAATCGTGTTCATAGATACAACGGTTGGGATGCCGAGCTTCTTTGTAAGCTGGCAGGCAAACTTCATCATGATGACGGGTCCGATGACAACACAGTGATCGTAGCGGATACCTTCGTCCCAAAGCTGCTGCAGGGCAACGCATACATTTCCGTGGATTCCGTAGGAACCGTCGTCAGTAGCGAAATAGAGATTCTTAGTGACAGCCTTCATCTCATCTTCGAAAATAAGGAGTTCCTTGGTCCTTGCACCCTGGATGCAATCGACGTCAACGCCGTTGTCGTGAAGCCATTTGAGCTGGTTATATACCGGGGCTGTTCCGACACCGCCTGCGATGAAAAGTATCTTCTTGGCTTTGAGTTCTTCGATGGAAAGATCACAAAGATCGGATGGATTACCCAAAGGACCGACGACATCTGCGAAGCAATCGCCTTCATTAAGCCTGCTCATGCGCTCGGTCTCTGCGCCTACAGTCTGGTATACGATGGTAATGATGCCTTTTTCGCGGTCGAAATCACAAACGGTAAGAGGAATCCTCTCACCATCCTTATCGGCACGGACGATCAGGAACTGACCGGGCATTGCTTTGCCGGCAACCAGCGGGGCAACTATATCCATAAGGAAGACCTTGGGACCAAGCATCTTCTTTTTTACGATCTCAAACATGTTTTTATTCCTCCTGTCGGAAGTGATAATAAGAAAAACAATACAAAAGTTATATCTTGTATGGTAGCATACCAAACAGCAAACAGTCAGGCAATATCCAAATATGTTAAATTTTCTTATTGTTTTTATTTTAAGAAAAATGGAAGAAAAATCAATTTACCGCATGGGGTAATAGTAAGGCGATACCGCTTTTCGAAAAGATGATAAAATGAATCCGGTAGGATATCTTTCGGAATAAGGTGATCTCAGGAGGTTTACTATGTACTGGTTTTATAATTTGGGTGATTACGGCGGATTGTTTTATCTGTTTGCCATTGCTTTGATGATATGGAGCTTCATCATTCAGGGAAGGCTTAACAGACTCGTTAAGAAGTACAGTGACGTACGTGCCGCAAGCGGAAAAGATGCGAATACCTGCGTCCGGGAGATGCTCAGTGCCAATGAGGTTTATGGCGTTACGATCCAACATACCGGCGGGAACATGACTGACAACTATAATCCGAAGAATGAGACTATCAATCTTTCTGATACTACATACGGTAAGGATTCGATAACTGCAATTGCCGTAGCAGCTCATGAGTGCGGCCATGCATGCCAGGCTCATTCCGGCATGCTTATGTATAAGATTCGTCAGATAATTGCTCCGGTGGCGAGCGTTACTTCCAAGATCAGTGTATGGATTACGATAGCCGGAGTTTTTGTTATGTATGCCGCTTCGAAGAATTATGAGGTAAGCAATCTCGGTTATAACATCAGCACGATAGGAATCGTGCTCTACTCGGTAGTATTTCTCTTCTATCTTGTTACACTCCCTATAGAGCGTAACGCGAGCAAAAGAGGACTTCAGGCCATGAAGGAATTCGGATGGGTATCTGACGACCAGCTCAGGGCTGCAAAGAAAGTCCTTTGGGCAGCTGGTGATACATATGCGGTCGCGCTTGCCAGCGCCGCACTGACACTGTTCAGACTCCTGCTTATGAGAGGCAGCAGAAGGAGATAAGTCATCTTTTCGCGGAAAAGGAGAAAGCCATTATGACTATACAAAAACCACAAAGAATGGCATTTGTCAGTTCTATCGGAGGCGGCTATAAGATAGTCGGTTTCTTCTATCCGTCATCAGCTCCAAAGATAAAAGGCGTTGTCCAGATCTGTCACGGAATGGCAGAGTACATTGCGCGCTATGAAGAGATGATCTCCAGGTTTAACGATGCGGGATACCATGTCTGCGGAATGGATATGCCCGGGCATGGAACTACTTATGATCTGAATAAGGATGCCGGATATCCGAAAGGTTATTTCGGCGGATTAAAGAACGGCTGGCAGGTGCTTCTTACCGATGTTATGGGATTTCATGAATATGCGGTCGAGCGTTTTGGAAAGGATGGTCTCAAGTATATTCTCTATGGTCATTCGATGGGTTCTTTTGTAGTCAGATCCATCTTCTGCACTCCGAGATACAGCAAGCAGTTTGATGCTTTTGTTTTTGCTTCGACTGCCGGTCCGAATCCTGCTGTAGGTATGGGTAAATTTCTTGCAAATACAGCATGTTTCTTCGGAGGAAAGAAGAAAAAGAATCATCTGCTTAACGCCATAGCGTTCGGAAGCTATAACAAGCACATTCCCCATGCCAAGTCTCATATGGACTGGCTATCTACAGATGATAAAGAAGTTAAGAAATATGATGATGACCCTATGTGCGGATTCACGTTTACAAGCGACGGCTTCAGAACATTATTCGGTCTCATTTCTTTTATGCAGAGCGATAACGCTTATGCTCTGGTACCAGCTATACCGTGTATGTTCACCTATGGTAATGAAGATCCGGTAGGCAGTTACGGCACGGGTGTTGAGAAAGTAATTGCCAAGATGAAAGAGCATGGAGCTGACGTAAAGTCAAAGAATTACGGCCCTTACCGTCACGAGATCCAGAATGAGCCCGTGAAGGAAGAGTACTTTTCCGACCTGATCAGTTTCTTTGATTCTGTCTCTTTAGCCTAAGCTTATTACCAGTTCGCTGCTCGAAAACTCGATTGATGTACCGTAGCTGAGTTTCTCGGGTACGGATTCAGACAGACCGACGACATTGTATATTCCGGACAGTATAAGATGCTTAGTACCGCCAAGGTTCTTTGTGCGGATAGTGATCTTATTGCCGGATACTTCGGCAGTAAAGATTCCCGAGCCCTGACCGCCGTCAGCGAAGACCTCACAGGCAGCCGTAGCGCCGTTGCCGAGACCGAAGCATGTAAATGTCAGGTTATCGAGCGATCCGATGCCGCTGTTGGTATCAGGCGTCCTTGTAGGTATTATGGAGTTCGGACGTACATATACGGGAACGGAATTGGATGTAACTTTGCGGGTAATATATCTGGGTCCCTGAACCTTTTCGTGAGTCATGAAATCAGTCCAGATTCCTGACGGGATGTAGATCCTGATGCTGTCATTGGCAGTTGTGACCGGAGCTGCCAGGAGAGAAGGTCCGAACATGTATTCCGAATCGAATGCTGATGCCGCGGGGTCGCCTGCAAACTCAAGTGCCATTGCACGGATGACCGGCGTGCCGTAGTTTACAAACTCACAAAGGCTTGAATAAATGTAAGGGGCAAGACCTGTCTTTATGGCAGAATAGGCCTTGACCGAATCAAGGAGCTTTGCATCTTCCAGGAATTTAAGAGTACCGCAGATCCTTGCATGAGGAGCAAATGCCGCGAATCCTATCCAACGGTCAAAAAGCTTACTGTCGATAAGATCCTTCTCCGGTATGTCAATATTAATACCGCCAAAACCGGTAAGACCGTAGGAAATCGCACTCTTAACCGTAGCAGAAAGATCAGAGAAATCAGGAGTAAATGAGCAGTAAATGTTGCTGAACGGTGATTGCTGGTCGCCGGAACAAATCGAATCAGAAATTATTAACGCTCCACGGCGCCCGCGCTCACGTGCTGACAGATCGCTCAATACGGTATTAATGACAGAGATGTAATTTGAAAGATAGCCATTTCTGCCGGAAGCTTTTTCATATGCTTCAGCGATCAAAGGAGTGTAATTGGATTCGAAAATTGTAATGCCGCATCTCGCAAGACCGGCACAGGCATTGATAAACCAGCTTCTTGCTTCAGCTAAATTAAGATCGATAAGAGCCACGCCGCCCTTTTCGGCATCGCAAAGAACGACACTGCCGTCAGCCCGGGTGACGAGACAGCCCGTATCGATGAGTTCCGAGTACTCGGGCGCACTTTCGGATATGAATGGATTGACGGAGACACCAAGACTGATGCCCATGTCTGATAATGATCTTGCAAAACCCGTCGGATCAGGGAATCTGACATTGTCCCATGTAAAACCATACGGTGCGTAGTCGGCGCGCCATGAATTACCGAGCCAGAGTTCATTAACGATGACTCCGGAGCTGCGTGCAAGCTTCAAAGAATCTATTATGTCCTGGGCAGTAATGTTGGGATCATCATTCAGAGATAAAGCGATACCGCCTGCGGTGTAGGGAACAGAAGGAACACGGTCGTTGATCTGGTTGAAGATTTCAAGAATATCCACAAGAGAATCTCCCGCAATGATGCTGTATTCTATCTCTTCTCCTTCTGATTCAAAAGTGAGACAGCCGTCAGATGAACCGACATCGATTTTTACGGGACGGTTTGTATTAATAAACAAACCGTACTTGGAGTCCGAAAGGATAAAGGGTGTATTTTTAGAACGTGAACTGCCGTCAGTGTCATTGCATACAACGACCTGTCCGTTGCGTATGATGGACGAACCGCTTCCTCCCAGACCGTATATTATTTCTTTTGCGCCAAGATTGAAGGAAACACCGGTTTTAGCATTTGGAGACATGGAATAACAACTCTCCGAACCGGAGTCTGTTTTATAGAATACCGGCATGCGCGCGGTCTGGCTGCAGAGTTCATTACTGCAGTATAAGAATCTGATAGAAAATGTTTTTTTATTGATCTGTGCTTCAAGATATCCGTTCTTAAATACAAGAGTATCACCCTGATCTTCCAGTGTTCCTGCAGTAGAAGGAGTCAGATTGATGACTGAAGTGGATTTGGGACGGGATTCAGACTGGTGATTCGTTACTTTTACGGTAATGATTTTATTTCCGGGAGAGAAGACGGAAACGGTTATTCTTCCGTTTGTATTCTTAAAGACTCCCTTACCGCCGGTAAAAGATTCCGAATACTCTTGACATTCACATCCGATCCTAAGAGTGTTGTCTTCATAGTAAACTGAATCGATCTGATAAGGTTTTCTTGTAAAGAACATATTATCCCTCCTGCAACAGTGCATTTTTAATAAACAGATTCATTATATCTAAACAATAGTGTTTATATTATTTCAAGAATATGACGATTAGGCTTGTTATAATCTATGTATGGATAACGGTAAAAAAGTTTCAGCGGAAATGATCCCGGATTATGTAAAAAAACTCCTGAACCTGATCGGATCATCAGGTCACAAGGCTTTTGTGGCCGGCGGAGCCGTCCGTGATATCGTACTGGGAAACAAGCCTCACGATTATGACGTCGCGACGTCTGCAAAACCTGCTGATATTATCATGCTGTTTAAGAATGCAGGAATTAATTATTTCGATAATGCCGCCAGACACGGGACTGTTACGGCCGTAACGGAAGAAGGAAATATCGAAGTTACGACTTTCAGGGAAGACGGTTCATATTCAGACCTCAGAAGACCCGATGAAGTTATATTTAAGAGTACGATAGAAGATGATGTAAGGCGGCGGGACTTTACCATCAATGCGATGTATATGGATGTCGAAGGCCTGATCCATGATCCTGTTTGTGGAAAAGAAGATTGCAGAAAAAGACTGATAAGGGCAGTGGGAAATGCCGGCGAGCGATTCAATGAAGATGCATTGAGGATATTAAGGGCTGTCCGTTTCTGTTCTAGACTTGGCTTTGACATTGAGCCCGAGACGTTGCTAGCCATGGAAGAGCATGCCGGTGAATTAAAACAGATTTCCGGTGAAAGGATAGCGGCCGAACTCACGGGGATAGTTACGGGCAGGTATGCCCCGCACGCGATCAGGACATGCTGGAAGATTATGAGCGTGATCATTCCGGAGATAGGTGCATGCAGAGGTTTTGAACAGCGATCGAAATATCATGACAGGGATGTTCTGGAGCATACTCTTGACGTTCTCGATCATATTCCGTATGCGGAAGGTCAGGGAAGGGATCCGGAGCTTGCCATGGCGGCTCTGTTTCATGATCTCGGCAAACCTGCCTGCTTTACATTGGACAAAGACGGTGTCGGTCACATGAAAGGACATCCTTCGGTAAGCACGGAGATCACTGAACGTGTTCTTAATGAACTTAAATTTTCCAAACAGTATATTACTGATGTCTGTCTCCTGGTGAAGCTTCACGATACTTATATAAAGGAAGACAGGATCGAAGTTCATAAGTTTATGAGTAAATATCCGGAGGCGATCCTTGATAAGCTCAAGGTATTGCAAAGAGCAGATATCATTGCTCATTCGGAGTTTGGACAGAATCGTCTTAAGAGGCTGGAAAAACTGAATAGCATAGCTGATGCATTGAAGTCTTCCGGTGCTGTATTTGATGTCAGGGATCTCGAGATCAACGGGGATGACATAATGACTTTGGGAGTCACTCCGGGACCAATTATTGGGCAGATCCTTTCATGTGTGTTTAATAACTATATGGAAGAGAAATGCCTTAATACCAAGGCTTCTTTGTTGGAAGAAGCACGGAAGATCATCTCGACAAAATCATTTTAATCCTTGGTTACATATTGTTCAAAATGTCCTCACAATTTCAATATATTGGTGATGAATTGTTAAGAACGTATCTCATATAATCACATTATCAAGCAGTAAACAGCTTGATGAAAAAGGGTATCAACATATTAAAGCTTAAAGCAAGGAGTGTGATCTATATGAAAAAAATGATGAACAGCAAGAGAGGCTTTACTCTCACAGAGATCGTAGTAGTTATTGCAGTTATTGTTCTTCTTTCATCTGTTTCAATCGTCGGTATTGCAGCCACGATCCAAAAAGCCAATAGCGCTCAGGAAGGCGTGCAAAAGCATAATGAGTTTGAATTGGTAGCCTGGCAGGAAGTCAAAGATATAGGAAAAGGTTTGGGAGGTTCATATGAACCGCCTACGTACAATCCTAATAACGAAGAGGCTATCAGTCAGGAATGGCAGGATCAGATTGATGAGTGGATAGAAGAAGGATATGATCCCTCAGACATCATTGTTGAAAAAGATTCTGAAGGCAATATTACCAATGCCTCTATAAAAGATGGTGCAACTCCCAAAACAAACAACTCCGGTTCAAGCGGTGGAGCAAGTACAGGCTCAAGCTCAGGTACAGACACAAACACAAACTCAAACACGAACACGAACACAAATACAGATACAAACACAAATAATAATACAAACACGAACACAAATACCAACACCAACACGAATACAAATACAAATACAAACTCAGGTGGCGGCGCAACATCAACGATTCCCGGAACATCAACTGTTACCAACATGAACAACTGTAATGCACCGGTAAATAATCGTTATAACGATTGGAATTGCACAGAAACAAGGATTCAAACTCCCTCCAGTTCCACATACGATACAGTTACTATTACGCTTCAGTATTCTGATTCGATCGAAAGAATAAACACTGCATGGAATGGTAATTATGATGTTGATTATGCAAATAAAACGATTACCGTAACCACTAAACCGGGATCTGATTTCGGAATTCAGACTATTACGACCGGAAACGTAGAAGTTGTATCAATAATTGGTTCGTAATAGGTTGGAAGTGTAAATTAACATAAAGTGACATCACTTTATATAGATCACCCTTGAGATGGGCTGCTCCTAGGAGCAGCCTTTCTTAATATTTCGGTTTTTCCGATATTTTGCGGACGGATAATAATGTTGATTGGTGAACAGCGTTTGTTATCTCATACCCCTCGGGGATATACAGCTCTTTTCCATAAGCAAAAATACCGACTAAATTGCAAATTCGGCGTTTTAGTCGGTATTTCGCATAGCAAGTTTTTAAAGACCATGTATCCTTCGTTCTGCTTCAAGAAGAGCGGAGGTGCAGTCCGATTCCGGATTAGTAAGGACTTCAGTCGTCGTTCCTTCTTCACAGATCCTGCCGCTATCCATTACGAGGACCCTTGGACAGATCTGTCTTACGATGTGGATGTTGTGTGTGATAAGAAGGAATGCTGTTTTGCGTTCCCTGTTTATATCCGTCATGAGCTTAAGGAGTTCAGCGGAAGAACTTGCATCCAATGATGAGAATGGCTCGTCTGCAATGATGAGAGCAGGTTCCTGAATAAGACACATGGCGATCGCAACACGCTGCCGCTGTCCGCCGGAAAGCTCTTTCGGGTGGCGTGTCAGATGCTCGGCTCCTAACCCACACTCCTCGAGTACGGCGGTTATCCTTGAAATGATCTTTGCTTTGCGTTCTTCTTTTGTGCCTGAACCCGCGACTGATCTTGCTCTTCCCGAAGCCTTTAATGCTTCTGCCATGTGCCATTTGATCGTGTGAGCCGGATTAAGGCAGGATACGGGATCCTGGAAGATGGCACCGACACTTGAGCTCTTGATATTGACAGTGCCGGTGTGAGGCAGGAGTCCTAAGAGCGATCTGATGAGCGTTGTTTTACCGCATCCGGAACTGCCGATGAGTCCTAAGATCTCATTCGGGAATACTTCGAGCGAAACATCGTGGAGAATGTTGTTGTCTTTGGTTTTGTTCCTGCCCCGTTCGAATAAAGATCTTCCGTAACCGGCGGTAATGTTTTCCGCCGTGAGGACAGGACTCTTGGAGTAGTCTACAGTTGCAGGCTCAAAACCCAGGATCCTTGTGTCGAGCCTGGCATTCGTTAAAAGCTCTGCAGTGTATGTGTTTTTGGGATTGCTCAGTATGTCTGATGTGGTATCCCTGTCTATTATCTTTCCGTCTTTCATGACCATGACTCGGTCGCAGAATCCTCTTACTGCCGACAAGTCATGTGAGATAAAAAGTATGGTCATATGAAGCTTGTGGCACAGATCTTTTAGAAGAGCCAGAATGGAAACAGTCGTAACCGTATCAAGTGATGATGTCGGTTCATCGCAAATGAGAAGACGCGGTTTAAGGAGCGCTGCGCCGGCAATCAGAACTCTTTGACGCTGACCGCCTGAGAGCTGATGGGGATAGCGTCTGCAGATCTCTTCAGGATCCGTGAAACCTACGGTGTCAAGCATGCTTATTATCATTTTATGACGCTCATCTGGTGTAACCGATGCATCCCTGTGGGCCGTAAGAACTTCCTCCAATTGTTTTCCGCAGGTCATAAGCGGATCCAAAGCGGTGGAAGGTTCCTGGAAGATCATGCCGATGTCTTTTCCGAGCATGGCACGACGCTCTTTGGGTTTCATTCCCAGAAGATCTTTGCCTGCGAACTTGATCGATCCGGAAACGATGGAAGCAGATTCCGGCAACAGACCTGCAATGGCCAGGGAGGTCATGGTCTTGCCGCAACCGGAATTTCCGATAAGCCCCAATATCTCTCCGTCTCTTATTCCGAAATCCACGTCATCCAGGACCGGCTTCGGATTGGGATCCTTACGGGTAGGGAAGGAAAGAGTCAGGTGATGGACTTTGACGATGTGAATGTGTCTTGTCACCTTGCGCCCCCTTTCGAGAGCTGAACGCGAAGACCCTCAGAAATGAAATAAAGTCCCAGTATGTAGAAAACAAGCATCAGGGCGGGAAATACTATCAGCCAGGGAGCTACACGGATATATGCCTGTGCATCGGACAGCATCTTGCCGAATGAGGCATCGGGCGGCTGAACGCCTAAGCCCAGATAGCTCATTCCTGATTCGAAAAGCGTCATGTTGGCAAGACCGATCACCGTTGCGGGAAGAAGCTGGCCGACCAGATTCGGGAAGATGTGGAAAGTCATGATGCGGGCGGGTTTTACTCCCATTACGCGTGCGTGCGTTATGTAATCCAGTTCTTTTATTTCCATGGTTCCGACACGGCATACTCTTGCGAATGTGGGCGCGAAAACAAGACCCAGTGCCCAGATGACATTTGTTACCGAAGGACCGAAGACCGCTACTGCGACGAGTGCCAGAAGTATTCCCGGGAAGCACATGATACTGTTGCCTAACAGCATTATGCCCCTGTCGGTAAAACCTCCGTAATATCCTGCGGGAATACCTGCGATAATGCCGAGGATAAGCGCGATGGCGATGCCGGAAGCCGAAATGAATATCGTGTATTTGGAAGCGGACATTACGCGTGAGAGAACGTCTCTCCCGAAATTATCCGTGCCGAAAGGATGAGCAGGTGACGGTGCCAGAAGCTTGGATGCTGCATCTGTGGCATCAGGCGCATATGGTGTCCAGAATAATGAAATGACAAAGGCTATAACTACTATGCCAAGCAGGATGAGACCTGCGGTGTAGAAAGCGGAAGCTTCGGGGGATCTGTTTTTATTGGCCTGCTTAGTCATAACGGATCCTCCTTATTTCAGCCTGATTCTCGGATCGGCAAGGCTAGATGCGATGTCGGAGATGAAATAAAGGAGAACTGTTATCAGGGCAAGATAAAAAACTATGCCTGACAATAACGGAAAATCACGACGCGATATTGCTGACAGGAGAAGTCTGCCTAACCCCGGCAGATTAAAGACCTGCTCGACGATAAGGCTTCCTCCAAGAATATCAGACAGGATTATCGATATTATCGTGATCGATGAGACGTTGGAATTCGGGAGAACGTGGCGTACTAAGATCTTCAGATCAGAAAGACCGTGGCTCTTGGATGTGCGGACGTAATCCGCAGTTCTTTGTTCGATTATGGAAGATCTGAGGAACTTAAAGCTCATTGCTATCTTTGGGAGTGCTATCGCAAAAGACGGCAGCAGGAGGCATCCTACAAATCCGAAAAAATCATCTGAAGGGTCTACATATGTGCCGACAGTAAGAAGTGAGAAAAGAGAACCTGAAAGTAATATCAAAAGAAGAGATGCTACATAAGGAGGGATCGCGAAAAGGATATGGCCGATAACGGAGCAGATCTGATCTCCCAGCCGTCCGGGTTTTCGGGCGCTTAAGACCGCCAGGGGATAAGAGATAAGGATGACCATGATCATCGCCAAGGCACTCATGCCAATGGTGACGGGGAGTCTCTGACAGATCAGTTCGCCTACGCTCATGTTATAAGCGTAGGATGTACCCGGATTAAATGAGAGAAGTCCCCATATCCAGGTTCCGTAACGGATGATGAGAGGTTTGTCCAGACCAAGTTCGGCACGCAGAAGAGCAACCTGTGACTCAGAAGCCTGCGGTCCGAGCATAACGCGGGCGGTATCTCCCGGTATGATGGAGAATGCCGTGAAAACAAGCAATGACACAAATAGAAGTGTCAAGATCAGCTCTATCAGTTTTCCTGTAAGATAGACAGCCTTGTTCTGCAAATCATGTTCCCCGCTCTAATAAGTTAAAATAAAAATCTATTATATATGCTTTTGGATGATTTAAAAAGAATAAGGGCTGCCTCATTTGACTTAAGACAGCCCCCAATATATTTAAACCCGAATACTTATTATTTGGATGCGAGCTTAACCTGTGACATATCCTGGACGTACATAGGATAAACGTTATAACCCTCAAGTCTTGTTGAAACGGCGGTTATCGTCGTCGGATCCTGAATATATACGGAACAAGCATCGTCCGTGAGGAGCCCCAGAACCTGATGGTAAAGAGCTGTCCTTTCGTTCAGATCAATGGTTCCCGGGATCTTAGCCATTAATTCGTCTACCTTGGCATTCGAATAGTTGATGAAATTGCCGTCTGATGTTGACTGGTAACGTTCAAGAACGTCGTATGGAGCATATGTGCTCGTAAGTGCGATAACTGTCGTTTCATACTGACGGCCTGTATATACGGTCTCAAGCCATGTTGCCCAGTCAACCTGTTCGATCTCCATGTTGATCCCGATAGCCTTAAGTTCGGAAGCAAGTTCGACAGCGGTATTAACGTGGATCAGATAAGATGAAGGAACCGTGCAGGAGATATCAAAACCATTCTCGTAACCTGCCTCGGCCATGAGTTTTTTAGCTTTTTCGATATCCTGGTCAAATGTCCCGTCAAGTGAAGTGTCATAATAGCTTCCCATTGCCGGGCTCATGGCAGTAGAGAGTTCGACGCCTGCTCCGTCCATTGTTACGGAGATGATGTCCTTCCTGTTGATTGCATAGTTGATCGCCTGGCGTACCCTTACGTCGTTCAGCGGACTGACTGCATTGTTCAGAGCAAAGACCTGTACCATGTTGGAACCGTTCGACAATACATTGTACTTGGAAGGATCAAGCTGGTTGGCCCTGTCTGATGTGAGATAAGGGAAAATGTCGATGCTTCCGTTCGCAAGTTCCGTAAGGCCGGCATCCATATCGGCACAGACCTTGAACGTGACCTTGTCAAGATAAGGAAGACCCTTCTGCCAGTAGTTATCGTTCTTTACGAGGACGACACTCTGTCCGGGCGTGTATGATTCAAATTTGAAAGGACCTGTCCCGACGGGAGCCTTCTGGCAGTTATCGTAGCCTTCGGGAATTATGCCTGTTGTAAAGTAACTCAAAAGCTCACTGTTGCTTTCCTCGAGAGCAACTTCGACGCGGTTATCGGAAGTGATCCTGACGTCTTTGACAGAATCCATTTCTCTTACCAATGCGATGCCGTCCTGTCCATCGTTCAATCCTGCGGCGCGCTTAAGAGAGTAGACTACGTCGTTGGGATCGAGATCTGAACCGTCATGGAACTTTACGCCATTTCTGATGGTGAAAGTATATACGGATGCATCAGCTGATATTTCAACATCTGTAGCCAGGCAAGGATTAAGGTTACCTTTGTTGTCGAATTTATAAAGGCCTTCGTAAATGTTGAATATGATCTCCTCATCGCCGGCAGCGACAACAGTATGCGGATCGAAGATTCCGGGTTCCTGAGTAATGCCTACTACAGCGAAGTTATTTGCGTTATTTGTCTTTTTAGTGCATCCTGCAAATCCTGTTAACAACAGGGCGAAAACAGAAGTGATGACTAAAGCCTTGATAATAGAACGTTGCATTTGTCTCCTCCTCAAAACAGTTAATTAATTATATGGGTGAGTATTGGACGCTAATATATGACAACGCACACAAAAAAATGAGAGCGCTGATCGCAGCTGTATCCTAAAATTAACTAAAAATTTATAAAATTCCCTTAAGAAAACTTAATAATTTCAAGCGAGCTGGTATATAATATCTGCATGATATTTTGCGCGCATGCTCTTTGCGTGCTTTTTAGGAGAAACAAAGTATGAAGAGATGTCCGGTTTGCGGCGTAATGATGGGTGATAACGTTGCCCGCTGCTCAATGTGCAAATACGATTTCCAAAAAGCTTCTGCGGGTAATAACGATGAGGCGGCAGCCGAAGCGAAGAAGATCCTTGACCAGAAGCAGGCTGAGAATATTGCTCGTGCGGAAGCAAAGCGTTCCGAAGAAGAGAAGAGGATCCTTGAAGCTGTTGAAAAGCTTAAGCGTGATTATGCAGCCATGGAAGAGCAGTTTGAGACTGAAAGAGCTAAGCTTGACAAGGAGTTTACTACTTTCCAGAAGAAGAAACTCGCTGAGCAGCAGGCTTTAGAGAAATCAGTCGAGACGATCCGTGACGAAGTTATCGAAGCCCGCGACAAGAGAGACGCTCTCCGCAAAGAAGCAAATGAGATGATGTCGGAAGCTAAGAAGAAGTCTCAGAAAGAGCATGACGACATGATCGCTGCTGCCAAGATAGAGCAGGAAAAAATCTATGAGGAGACCCAGAAGCAGACCGAACAGCTGGCTGCCCAGGTCGAAAAAGAATATGCTGAAGCTCTTAAAAAGAGAGATGAGCTTATAGCGCAGGCAAAAGAAGTCCAGAACATGATGGACAATGCCGATAAGATCAAGGCCGAGAAAGAAAAAGAGATCAAGGCTGCTGAAACTAAGATAGTCAAGCTTCAGGAAGATTTCGAGAAAGAAAAAGCCAAGATTGCCGAGGAGCATAAGAAGCTTTCCGAGAAACAGGCTGCCGAAGCCCTCAAAATGAAGGAAGATGCAGAGCGTGACCGCGATATTGCCAATGCCGAGAAAGAAAAGCTGATCGCTGAGGCACAGACCGAGAGAGATCAGATCAGAGCCGAGGCAGAAGAACAGATCAGGCAGGCGCAGGCTGAGTATGATGACATATCTGAGAAGGCCCGTGCTATGTTGACTGAAGCTGAAGCCGCAATGGCTAAGCGTGACGAACTGAGCGCTGAGATAGAGAGCTTCGAGAAGGATGCCAGCCAGAGACGCAAAGATCTTGATGAAACTCTTCAGGAAGCCAGAAAAGAACTCGAGGAATCTGAAGAGAGAAAGAATCAGGCTGAAAAGGAATTTAATGACTATCAGCAGCAGTCAGAAGAGATACAGGATCAGATAAAGGGACTTCAGGCTGAACTTAAGGAAGCTAAAGAGATCATTGCCGATTCCAAGAATGCGACAGTTCTTGCCGAGGCTGCTGCACAAGAGATCGTTCTTAATGCCGAGAAGCAGTCTGTATTCCTTAAGCAGGCCGCTTTAAGCGAGAGCGAGAAGGGCAAGATGCTCGATCAGATAGCAGAATTAGAAGAAAAGATCAAGGAGAAAGAGATGGAAAAGGCTGAGCTTGAGAAGAAACTTGCATCGCTTGACAGCGCAGTTGCAGAACTGGAGAAAAAGGTCAGATCAGGCGGAGGCGGTGCCGGCGGACCGATGGAATATTCTGTTGAGACTGTCGAGCATAACAAAGCGGCTGAAGTAAATGTTGAAGCTCTTTCCAAACTTCTTAAGAAAAAGGCGTCTGAAGGATGGAATCTTATTTCCGTAATCGATGATGACGGCGGTAAGCTCATGTCATCAATGGGCGGATCTTCTGAGACAACATCTTTGTCTTCACTGACTTCCAACTCGTTCGATTCAAAGGAAGACAGACTGGTACTTATCTTCGGCAGACCGATGAAGTGATCAGCTGAATAACCGGAAATTGTTTTTAAGAGGCTGCGTTATGGCAGCCTCTTTGTTTTATGCGCGCCGGTAAAGGCTTTAATTACGGCGGTTACAACTATGCACAAAAAAAGTTTTTTGCTGCGTGATTTTTTTGTGGAATTGGCATACCGAATCCTATATAATAGGAAAGTATTTATTTTTGACTTCGAAGGAGGAAATGACTGATGGAAAATTATTCCGCAGACAAGATTCGCAACATCGCGTTGTTCGGCCACGTAGGTTCCGGCAAGACGACCTTAGCTGAGGCTATACTTTTTTATACCAAAGCTATCAATCGTCAGGGACGGATTAACGACGGTAATACAACACTCGACTACGATCCTGAGGAGATCAAGAGACAGATGTCAGTAGGCCTTTCTGTTGCCTGCTGTGAATATAAGGGCAGTAAGATCAATATTATCGACACTCCAGGTGACTTTGACTTCCTTGGAGAAGAGATGAGCGGAATAAGGATCGCAGATTCCGGTGTTATTATGATCTCGGCTAAGGGCGGTACATCCGTCGGTTCCGAGAAGGCTATCAGACTTTTGAACGGTAAGAAGGTTCCTTTCCTTTTCTTCATGAACAGAATGGATGAGCCCAATGCTGATTTCGAAGCTGTTGCTGAGCGTATGATGGAGCGTTACGGACCTTCAGTTATCCCGCTTTCTTTCCCTATCATGGAAGACGGTAAGATGACAGGCATCGTAGACGTTATGAACCGTAAGGCTTTCTCTATTGATAAAGCAACCGGTAAGTTTGTTGAATATCCGCTTCCCGAGCAGTATAACGACAGAGTTGACGAGCTTCAGGAAAAGGTTAATGAAGTAGTTGCAGAAGCTGACGATGCTTTGATGGAGAAGTTCTTCGCAGGTGAGAAGTTCACTGAAGACGAGTTCCGTCATGGCGTACACGCTGGTTTCCGTGAAGGTAAGCTTCACCCGATCTACTGTGGTTCCGCATACATGAACTGGGGTGTCGATTTCCTCCTGAACTGCATTTCCAAGGACACTCCTCCGGCAGGCAAGAAGCCCGCTTTGGAAGCAACGCTTCCTGACGGCAGCACCCAGATGGTAGGCTGCTCCATTGACGATCCGCTCGTAGCATTCTGCTTCAAGACGATCTCTGACCCGTTCGTCGGTAAGATCAGTATCTTTAAGGTCAATGCCGGAACACTCCGCGCTAATTCCACAGTTTATAATGCTACCAAGGGTAAGGATGAGAGGATCGGCGGTCTGTTCTTCCTTAAGGGTAAGGAGCAGATTACGACAGACTGCATCACGGCAGGTGATATCGGCGCAGCTTCAAAGCTTTCCAACACAGATACCAACGATACTATCTGCGACCGCGCACGTATCCTTGAGATGCCTAAGATCAAGTTCCCGCAGCCTTGTCTTTCCAAGTCCATTGTTCCTACGAAGAAGGGTGACGAAGATAAGATCATTTCCGGTCTTACTAAGCTTGCTGATGAAGACCATTGCTTTACAGTCGAGACGAATCCCGAGACAAAGCAGATGGTGCTCTCCGGCATCGGTGACATGCAGCTCAAAGTTCTCGTAAGCCAGCTCAAGAATAAGTACAACGTTGACTGCGAACTCGGTGAACCCAAGGTTCCTTACCGCGAGGCTATCCGTAAGAAGGTTAAGGTTCAGGGTAAGCACAAGAAGCAGTCCGGCGGTCACGGCCAATATGGTGACGTATGGATCGAGTTCGAACCTAACGCAGAGACAGAAGATCTCGTATTCGAAGAGAAGGTATTCGGCGGTGCCGTACCTAAGAACTTCTTCCCTGCAGTCGAGAAGGGATTACAGGAATCCGTTAAGAAGGGTATCCTCGCAGGCTATCCTGTAGTTAACCTCAAGGCTACACTGGTCGATGGTTCTTACCACGACGTTGACTCTTCCGAAATGGCATTTAAGATTGCAGCAAACCTCGCATTCAAGGCCGGCATGGCAGCTGCCAATCCGGTTCTCCTCGAACCCATCAGTAAGGTCGAAGTCCATATCCCCGAGGATAAGCAGGGTGATATCATGGGCGATCTCAATAAGAGACGCGGACGTATCATGGGTATCGATGCAGACGAATTAGGCTCTGTCGTCAATGCTGAAGTTCCTACGGCTGAGATGCTTGAATATGCTACAGACCTTAAGTCAATGACACAGGGCAGAGGATGGTTCTCCATGTCTCATGTCCGTTACGAACCCGCACCTCCGGAAGTCGCTGACAAGGTTATCGCAGCAAGCAATGTCGAGGAAGAATAAGGTTATTCAAAAGCGTTAAGGAATTTACACTTTTGATACATAAAACGCTGATAATGGGTGGCAGTTAGTATGGACTAACTGCCACCTTGCACAGTAAAATTTACAGGTTGGAATATTCCCAAAAGAGGCAGGAGGTTTTTATGGCAAAATTACAAGAAGCTGCTGTCGCTCAGATTACGGAGATCTGTGATCGTCACGTTAACGATAAGACTCCCCTGATGATGATCCTGAGTGACATTCAGAATGAGTACGGATACATTCCGCTCGAAGTTCAGGAATTAGTTTCCAAGAAGACAGGTATTTCGGTAGCAGAGATCTATGGAGTTGTTACATTCTACTCATTCTTTTCTCTTACTCCGAAGGGAAAGTACGTTGTAGGCTGCTGCCTTGGTACAGCTTGCTACGTTAAGGGCGCCCAGAATGTTATCGATAAGTTCCAGGAGCTCTTAGGAATCAAGCCCGGTGAGACAACAGAAGACGGTCTTTTCACTTTGGACGCTCTCCGTTGCATCGGCGCATGCGGTATCGCACCCGCAGTAAGCATCAACGGCAAGGTTTACCCTAAGGTTAAGGTTGACCAGGTTCCTGCGATCATTAATGAATTAAAAGAGGAGGCTGCTAAGGCATGATAAGTTCTGTTACTGACCTTAATGAGAGATTTGAAGCTCTCTCCAAGAGCCTTGACGATAAGATCAAGGGCGGTGACGGCAAGCGTCACATCGTACTCTGCGGTGGTACAGGATGCCTTTCTGCACACTCCACAGAGATCATGGAAAGATTTAACGCAGTCCTTAAGGAAAAGGGCATCGAGGATAAGGCTACCGTTAACCAGGTCGGCTGCTTCGGTTTCTGCTCACAGGGACCTTTCGTTAAGATCTATCCTGAAGATACTCTTTATAGAATGGTTAAGATCGAAGACGTAGATGAGATCGTTGAGAAGGATCTTATCGGCGGCGAGATCGTTGAGAGACTTCTCTATGTTGATCCTAAGACACAGGAGAAGGTTACAAAGCAGGAAGACATTCTTTTCTATAAGAAGCAGAGACGTGTAGCTCTCAATGGCTGCGGCGTCATCAATCCTGAAGATATCAACGAAGCTATCGGTATGGGCGCTTTCCAGGGTATCAAGAGAGCACTCACAATGACACAGCAGGAAGTTATCGATGAAGTTCTGGCTTCCGGTCTCCGTGGCCGTGGCGGCGGCGGATTCCCCACAGGCAGAAAGTGGCAGTTCGCTTTGAACGTTGAAGCTGATCAGAAGTATGTTGTTTGTAACGGCGACGAGGGCGACCCGGGTGCATTCATGGATCGTTCCATCCTCGAAGGTAACCCTCTTGGCGTTATCGAAGGTATGATGATCGCAGGTTACGCTTTCGGTGCTTCAGAAGGTTACTTCTATGTACGTGCTGAGTACCCGATCGCTGTTAAGAGACTTAAGATCGCCATTGAGCAGGCCAGAGCAGAAGGTATGCTCGGAAAGAACATCCTCGGCACTGACTTCTGTTTCGACTGCCAGATCAGACTCGGTGCAGGCGCATTCGTTTGCGGTGAGGAGACAGCTCTCCTTAACTCCATCGAAGGTAAGCGCGGTATGCCTCGTCCGAGGCCGCCGTTCCCGGCAGTTAAGGGTCTCTGGGGCAAGCCTACCTGCGTTAACAACGTAGAGACACTTGCTTGCGTTCCTTACATCCTTAGAGAAGGTGCTGCAGCATTTGCTTCCGTTGGTACCGAGAAGTCCAAGGGCACAAAGGTTTTCGCTCTTGGCGGAAAAGTTAATAACGTTGGTCTCGTAGAAGTTCCTATGGGTACAACATTAAGAGAACTCATCTATGATATCGGCGGCGGTATCCCGGATGGCAAGCAGTTCAAGGCTATCCAGACAGGTGGTCCTTCGGGCGGATGCCTGACAGCAGAGTACCTTGATGAGCCTATCGATTTCGATAACCTCGTTCAGAAGGGATCCATGATGGGTTCCGGCGGTGCTATCGTAATGGATGAAGACAACTGCATGGTTGACGTTGCTAAGTTCTATCTTGAATTCATCTGCGACGAGTCCTGTGGTAAGTGCACACCTTGCCGTATCGGTACAAAGAGAATGCTCGAGATCCTCACAAGAATTACTGAGGGTAAGGGCACAATGAAGGATCTTGATGAGCTCGAAGAACTGAGCCAGACGATCAAGGCTAACTCCCTTTGCGCTTTGGGTCAGACAGCATCCAACCCTGTTAACTCTACTCTTGCTCACTTCCGTGACGAGTATCTTGCTCACATCGTTGATAAGAAGTGTCCTGCTCACGTTTGTAAGAACCTCATGTCTTACACGATCGATGCTGATAAGTGTATCGGCTGCGGTATGTGCGCTAAGGGCTGCCCTGCAGGCTGCATCACACGTACAGATTATGTTGCAGAAGGACACAAGCTCGCATCCATGGCAATTGACGCTGATAAGTGCGTTAAGTGCGGTGCGTGCATCAGCACATGTAAGTTCAACGCAATTTCGAAGGTTTAATCAGGAGGCAAAAGAATGA
>JAEFAV010000050.1 GCA_016288885.1 Saccharofermentans sp. | reverse complement strand
GATTGATCCGGTAGTATTCCTGCAGCATGAAGAAACGTTCGTCTCCTTTGAACGTTTTCTTTATATGCCTGATTCTGGAAGCCATCCTTGCCTGGATATCACGTTCTTCCGCCTGCAGTTCATCCGCTCTCTTATACAAGGGCAATACAAGGAAGTTTACGGCAAGGCTTAAGAATATTATCGACAGCCCTTCGTTCCCGATAGCTCTGTTGGCAATCGTAAAGATCACTTCAAACAGAAGCTCCAAAGGGGAGATTATCAAAGTGTATAACAGTGACAGGAATGACATTATCTTATAAGCTCTGTAAAAGCATCTGCTCCCTAATTAAATTCATTTAAAGTTTTTTCGCATTTTTTGCAATGATAATAGATATTTTAATACTTTTATTTTCAAAATTTATTATAAAATCTAACATCAGAACCTTTAATGAAAAAATAAAGAATTAATATATAATAGCATCATGAATGACAGTGAAAGCAGACATTTCAGATTAAGCGGCTCACAGAGTATACTTCTTGGTTTTTTACTGATGATCGCTGCAGGAGCAATCCTGCTTATGCTCCCCATCTCTACAAAAACGGGAGAATGGACCAATATTACCGATGCTTTTTTCACGGCAACTTCAGCAAGCTGCGTTACCGGCTTGATCATATATGACACCGAGACTCATTGGTCTCTGTTCGGTCAGATAATAATACTCATCCTTATCCAGATAGGAGGAATGGGCGTTGTTACCATGACAACCATCTTAAGCAGGCTCATCGGAAAGAAGATCAGTCTTCAGGCAAGAGCAACCCTTCAGGAAGCAGTATCAGCGCCGAATCTTGGCGAGATCTTAAAGTACACCAGATTCATCTGCATCGGCACGGTCATTTTCGAGAGCATCGGGGCAATAGCCATGTCTCCCGTCTTCATTTCAGAATACGGCTTCCCTAAGGGCATCTGGCTTTCGATTTTTACTTCAGTCTCTGCTTTCTGTAATGCAGGCTTCGATCTGAACGGGTCACACGGAGCATTTTCTTCGATGATGCCTTATATGGACAATCCTGTTATAGTCCTGACGCTGGTATTCCTCATAATTACCGGCGGTCTGGGATTTCTTACGTGGCTCGATATCAGAAAATACGGTATCAGATTCTCCAGATACAGCACACAGAGCAAGATCATTATCGTGATGGAAGTCATCCTTATCGTATTCCCTATGATCTATTTATGGTATGGCGAATATGAACACCTGCCATTTGGTCAGAGATATCTGGCATCACTCTTCCAGGCTGTCACTCCGAGAACTGCCGGTTTCAATACTACGGATTATAACTACTTTTCGGGAACGGGAATACTCCTGACTGTTATCCTCATGCTGATAGGCGGCGCACCGGGTTCTACGGCCGGAGGTATGAAGATCACGACGGTCGCCGTTCTTTTCTTCACCATGATCTCAGTATTAAAGCACGAAAAATCCCCCGCCGTATTTAAACGCAGAATTAAGTCTGAAGCAATATCCGGAGCAGTAGCGGTATTTATGCTGGATGTCATCATCACGCTCGTTGGTGCTATGGCAATATGCAAGATAGAACATATTCCGTTTCTGAAGACATTGTTCGAGAGTGCTTCAGCTGTTGGTACGGTTGGTCTTTCCATGGGTATTACTCCGGGATTGGCCACTATCTCAAAGATAATATTGATAATCTTAATGTATATAGGACGTGTCGGCGGACTTACGCTCGTCTTTGCTGCGATCACACGAAAATCCACGGGCAACAGACAGTATCCGGCAGACAACATAGCGGTCGGTTGATCCGGCAGAAAGGACATATCATATGAAGAGTATACTTGTAATCGGAATCGGACGTTTCGGCTATCACCTTATCGATCAGCTCAGTAAAGCCGGGGATGAGATCCTTGCAGTCGATTCCTCCGAGGAACGCATAGAGCCGATATTGGGAATGGTCACGAGCTCGCTAATAGGCGATACCACTAACGAGAGTTTCGTAAGATCACTGGGCGTTGAGAATTTCGACGTTTGTTTCGTTGCCATCGGTGATGATTTCCAGGCTTCACTCGAAACGACTTCGCTTCTTAAGGAATGCGGAGCCAGATATGTCGTAGCAAGGGCTTCCAGATCGGTTCACGAAAAGTTTCTTTTAAGAAACGGCGCAGATGCCGTTGTCTTCCCGGAAAAACAACTTGCTGAATGGGCTGCCATCCGCTGGTGTTCCGGCAGGGTCATAGATTATCTCGATTATCCCGGTGACTTCTCAATCTTCGAGATCGAAGTTCCGAAGAGCTGGATCGGCAAGAGTCTTGCAGAACTCAGCATTCGAAACAAACTCCACCTTAACGTCCTTTCGATAAGGAGAGACAGTAAGCAAATAGTTGAATTCCCTGCCGACTTTATCTTCGAAACAGGTGATACAGTAACCATTTTCGGTGCGGACAAAGACATTAAGAAGTCGTTAAATCTGAATTACTGATATATAATTCCGAAAATTGATCAACCGGCTACTAATGATCTCCCAGATACACCCAGTTATCAGGGTCAAATGGATCTCCACCTGAAAATGTGAACCATGAACCATCTGTAAAAGTATTGCCTTTATAATCTTCCGGCTGCCAATTCTCTGAATAGAATAGTATTCTGTCATCCGATTTTGCATCAGAGTTGATAGGATTACCGGTGAAAGGATTAACCGGATCTTCAATAATATCAGCAGTAGCTAATGCAGGAGTATCACCATTAGTCATAAAATCGTCGCAGACCGTAAAACCTTTTGCATTAAAATCCTTTACCATCAGCAGCGGCATGAAAAACTCCATATCCACGTCGTTACATTCGACATCAAACTGTCCGAGGCCATATCCATGGTCTGCAACGATAATGATCCTTGTGTTGTCGTAAACGTTGTTCTCCTTAAGATAATCAAACCATTCGCCAAGTTTCAGAAAAGCTGCCATATTTACCTGATAGTGTTTGAACTGGTCTCTTTCTTCCATTTGCATAGTTCTGCCGTTAATAACGTAACGCGTATCTATGTTCACATCATAATCCGTGTTATCAACATACATTGCCGGAACATAGTCGGGTTTTTGCAGCAAACAGGGTGCATGAGAAGTATAGTTGGTCATCATCAGAAAAGTATTGTCATTACTTTCACTAATCTCTGTTATGTCCGGAAGCTTCTCAAGAACAGTATATGCATCAATAAAAGCATGATAATAACCTGTGCTGACAGAGTTACCGTATATGTATTGTGCCGGCGAAGTATTGTATTCATAGATTGAATCCCCGTTAGCCGAAACGGATTCGTTGTATGCGCCGCCATCGTATATTGTTTCCTGCAGTATCAGAGGACAAACTCTCATTAAAGAATAACAGTAAAAATTCCTGTTTCGCATCTCGTTCATACGGGCAGCCATATCAGCTACGGAATCACTATTGGGACCTTCCTCGAGAAAACCAAATCTTCCATTAGTGATATAACAATTAAAATCCGGATAATCATCATATATAGTCAGATCGGGAATCTCTTTATAACCTGCATAGGAAGGATCACAAACAGTTACTTCATAACCGTTTTCGCCGAAGATCACCGGCAAAACTTTAAGTGCTTCATTATGCTTGCTTTCAAGGCTCTCATTATCTCTCTCATTCATTTTTCCCGGAGTATATTCATATCCGCCATATAATGCAGGTGCACCAAAAAGCGTAGATGATCCGTATGAGATAGTATTGGGATAATACGTAAAACCATCAAATTCTTCAAGAAGTTCCGGCTTCTCATCAAACATATAGGGTACCTGAGTGCCGGTTGAACGATCCAAAAGGATGACAATAACATTTTTCCCTTCTTTGCTTAAAGGAACTGACGGCATATCAGTAGTCGGATTAGCATTATCCTTATACCAGTTTGATGCCAGAATTATATCAGGAAGATTCATGACAGAAACAAAGATCACGCTCAACACTCCCACAATAAGGATCGCATTAACGATCTTGCGAAATTTGGAATAGAAAAAGCAGAAAACTAAAACAACAGCAATAACAGAAACAGCATTAATAAGATAATTGATCAGGCTATATGATAATGGACTTTCATATTGCAGCGCTGAAGAAAGGACCCCGTTATTCGTTCCGAATACCATATAGTCTGTTAAAGAGATACCACAAATAATCCATATTGATTTATTGAACAGTTCCTTTGCTTTCCGGTTCATGAAAAAGTAGAATATGCCGCCCCACAAGACCCAGCTTCCGAAAGACAGAAGCATGGAATTCAAAATGTAGTCCATCAAACCGGCTGACCCTGTAATATCAATAAACTCATATGGGGAAGAATTAATGACAGCAGAAGGTATAAGCAAACCTGTAACTGTTGCCATCATGACAGCCCCCGCAAAGAAAACAGTAAAATCTTTTTTGCTTCCTTTCTGAACGGCTTTTTCCTTGTTTTTGAAAAAAACGGATATAAAAGGAATGCACAATAAAATGCATCCTGTTGTAACAAGAATCTTTTGCCTTAAGTCCAATGCATTACTTGTTACTGTATAAACAAGCATAACTGCACCTGCGATGACAAGAATAATACTAAGCGCTTTCTTCGGATCTTTAAGCTTATAGAACACATTCTTTACCAGCGAGAAAACATTATTTAAGAGCCAGTAGAATACAAGACCCGAAGGTGAATGATAGAGCAGCACAAGGAAC
>JAEFAV010000049.1 GCA_016288885.1 Saccharofermentans sp. | reverse complement strand
AGCTTAGAAGGCTGTTGCTCTATCCAGCTGAGCTAATGACCCTGGAGCGAGTGATGGGAATCGAACCCACGTGGTCAGCTTGGAAGGCTGAAGTTCTACCATTGAACTACACTCGCATATGGCACTTAAGCTAAGTGCCTATGTATATTACACTAAGGTTTGAAAATAATCAACCGATAATTATCAGTTAGGCATCGTTCCCGTGAGGTAAGTCTCAGAAACATAGAAACCGTCCTCTGTCTTGTACCATCCGCCGCTGGCTTTAGCTACAACGACTACAGTCTGGCCTCTGGTCAGGGTTCCGACCTTCTCATATGTCGTGTTGGGTCCTTTTCTTACGTTAAGAAATTCGCCCTTTGAAACCTGTACATAATAAGTAGCCGGTGTCTCAAGCGCAGTCTCGGTCCAGGAAATGGGCTCGTCATTAGGCATCGGTCCTGAATACTCAGTAAGCGTAGTAGTCGGAATAGTTGTGGTGGTGGTAGTTGTCTGTTCAGTAGATTCAAGAGTTGTTTCCGTAGCTTTTGCCTTCTTGCATCCGACAATTCCGAGAGCCATTACGCTCACCATCATTGCCGCAATAAGTACGGTCGTAAATCTCTTTCTGTTCACAATTATCACCTCCGCACAATCGTATAGCTTATTATTACACACTTTGCAAATAAATATATGGATTTTTTGTTACAAGTTAAGGCAAATTTTAATTTTCGGGCTTTCAAAGCCCTGAAAGCCATTACTACATATCGTCTTCAAGGATATAAAAAGCTTCGTGATCCCTGTACTCCCCGTTGATGTGCATATATGATCTTCTCAGTCCTTCATAATGGAATCCGAGGCGCTTAACCAGATTGATCGACGGTGTGTTTTCGGGCACTATGAAAGCTTCTATCCTGTGTAGCTTATATTCATCGAAAACGAATGCCATCGCTCCTCTTAAGGCCTCAGTCATATATCCCCTGCCGGTATGATCCTTATCCAGATGGTATCCGCAGGCACAGGACATCATGCCGCCGAATGCGAAATTGAAAAAGGACACACGACCTATCACTTTCTCATCCCCTTTTATCGAGATCCAAAAAGGCACCAGAGAACCTTCCAAAAAAGAATTGCAGTCATAAGCAAGATACTTTTTCTGCGTGGATACGGTGAAATAGTCATCTGTATGCGTCTGGGAGAACTTTCTGTGGAACTCCATGTTGTTTAACAGGTACTCGGAAATCCTCGGGGCTTCGCTCTTGCGGAGAACAGAGAGCCTCAGGTTCTCCGTCTCCAAAGCGAACATCTCGTATCTAGCTCTTTTCTTAGCTACACTGTAACCGGCTCTGGACATCAACGCGTTAATTCCCGTTACTCGTCATCAGAAGTTTCTTCTGTTGTTTCTTCTGTCTGATCCGCATCTTCCGTATCAGCAATATCTTTTAAGAACTGGTCTCTCGCGTAAAGTCCTGATTTTGAGAGCAGACCTTCCGGCCAATGTCCCGAACGGATCTGCTCGAAAGTATATTTATCCGTGTTCATCAGGAGCGCATTCGTATCATTATCAGCATCACTTCCAATCGCAATGTTGCACCATGAGATCTCATTCTCATCGAGGAATTCAGCCCATTTATCGCTTTCCTGCGTGAAGATTCCGCCCTTCATATCTTCCGTGCAGTAACTCCATTCTGTTACGAAAACGCAGATCTCATCATCAATTGCTTCCTGCACCCTGTCTCTTTGATCCTGTCTGTGCGTGCCGGAGAAAAAACGGCACCCGTATGCGATGTTCTCGTAATCAAGCTCAGAATCGGAAACAGCATCAATTTCAAGGCCTTTATTCGGCGCACCTACTATGATCAGACTGTCCGGACTGTTCTCTCTTACAGCATCAATGACCTCAGATGCGAAAGGCTTTATGATGTCTTCCCATTCATTGGTCTCATCATCTTCATCATCTTCATCGTCATCATCTTCCGGTTCTTCATATACCAGCGGATAGTTATTGACCTCATAAATCACATTTACCGATTCGGAATATATGGTCGACAGTCTTTTGAAAAAATCCACAGCGGCATCTTTATTTACGTCCTGATCTTCCGAATAATTGACATCCCAGTCAACGATCACATAAATACCCTGGTCCGTACACATATCGCAGATCTTGCAGACCATATCGAAATACCTGTCCGGATCATCCAGATATCCTTCAGTGTTATCAGAACCGGTAATCGCTATCCTCAGGACATCACAGCCCCAGTCTTCTGCCAGAGTCTTAACGATCTCGGACGTGAAAAAGCCCTCACAGTCTCCTATTCCGAAAGAACTAATACCTTTTAGAACTACCGTATCGCCTTCACTGTTTACTATCTTGGTTCCGTCTGTCTTAAGGCGTCCTTCTTTTTCAACAATGCTGTCCGTTATTAAGGCAACACTCGACGGTTCCGTTTCCTCGGGAGCAGAAGTCTCAGTCGGTTCTGTCTCTTCAGGCAGCGTCTCCGTAGGTTCAGTTGAAGGTGTGGTTGACGGCAACGTCTCAGGACCGAGGTTTGTAGTGCATGAACAGAGCATAAACGCTCCGGCAAGCCCCAAGACAGTTAATCCGCGCAGTATTTTACTCATCTTAAATTCCTCACAAAATCAATCAAAAAAGATAAAAAAAGCCTTTCATTTTTTTGAGTTTTGATTGTATAATCAAAACTATTATAGAGCAAATTATATTAAAAACTAACATCGTTTCAGGTTATTTTGGTGATTATGATGTTTTTTTTGAGGTTTTACTCTATAATATTGTTAAGCATTAACGATATCGGGAGTCTATAGGCTATGGGACGTACGGACGCTTTGAAAGATAAAATCCTCAAACTCGGATCGAAGCAGAAGCTTGGCGCGTTGCTCAAGTTCGCAGACAATCCTGAGGATGATGTACGTATGACTGTAGCGATCGCCATGGGTATGATCCCTAATTACGAATCAGGAATGGCTCTTATTCCGCTTCTTCGTGATTCTTCCCCGATGGTAAGAGCTGCAGCTGCTACTGCTGCTGCAGATATCCACGCTAAGCATTGTGAAGAATACGTTAAAAAGCTTGCCTTTGCTGATTCTGATCCTAACGTAAGGCAGGTTGCCAAGGCCGCTTTCGATAAGCTTAAGGACAGCGTAGTCTGATCAGTAACTAAAAAGATTTTTAAAGGGCGCTTCTTTAGCGCCCTTTTTATTATGCATCTTGAAAAACATTTTCAGACAATCATTTTTTTGTTTTGATCTCAAGTATTCCAAGGAAAAAGCTGCTGAACATCAGCTGGAGACCGCATATCATGGCAGTCAGGACAGGTATTGTCAATCTGAACATAGTCTCCGGAGTAAGATCTCCAAAACCGGCTTTTGACCATATAACGACTGAAACAATCGCTCCGATCAATCCTAAAACAAACAATAATGCTCCAATAAAGATTCCCTTATTCATGGTAATGCTGATAAGCTTTGAATCGGAATTATTTACAGGAATAAATCCCGTCTTGGCAGCATACTTTTTCGTCAGAACAAAAAACAGGATAAGCTGGAAGCCGAGAATTATCATCATTGCTGAATAAAGCAACGTGTTGATATCGTATCTTACATTACCGATCCGGACAGGTCCGATCAATAATACAATACTCATACACGTACCGACAATGAAAAGGAACAGTCCGGGAAAAAGAAACAAAAACTGCGGAGAATGCATCAGCAAAAATGTCAGATGTCTCCAACCGTCAGACCAGCTTCTGAGATGCGGAGGTCTGTCCCTTCCGTCTTTCTTTAATGTAGTCGGGACCTCGGTAATCTTAAGTTTATGAAGAGTTGCCTGAACAACCATCTCGCTGGCATATTCCATACCGGTAGTATGGAGGTTCAGTTTCAGGATGCTTTCCCTGTTATAACCGCGAAGCCCGCAATGAAAGTCCCTGATGTTGCTTCTGTAAAGAACTCTTCCGATAAATGAAAGAACGGGATTTCCAAGATATTTATGCAAAGGCGGCATTGCACCTTTCTCGATGCCGCCTTTGAAACGGTTTCCCATAACAAGCTCATATCCTTCGCGCAATTTCTCAACAAAAGGCATAAGATTCAGAAAGTCATAAGAGTCATCAGAATCTCCCATGATCACATACTTGCCTGCTGCTGCATTGCATCCGCCGATAAGAGCTGCTCCGTATCCTTTCTCGGATACATTGACCACGCGGGCGCCCAACTCTGTGGCAATAGCCTGAGAACCGTCAGTACTTCCATTGTCAGCAATAAGGATTTCTCCGTCGATATTATTATCTTTGAGAAAAGTCTTAGCCTTGTTAATGCATATGGCCAATGTTCTTGACTCATTTAAGCAAGGCATAAGTATTGTTAACTCAACCACAGTTCTCTCCTATTACAGTTCAGTCAATCCCGGAATACAACCGGATCACTCTTCGATGCTGACTATGTTATCCGCATCCTTGAAAATGGACTTCTCAGGAATAACGCCCCTGACTCTTGAGAGCGGATAGACTCTGGAGCCTCTGCCGATTACCGTACCGGGATTAAGAACGCTCTGGCATCCTACTTCGACGTTGTCTCCGACAATTGCAGCAAACTTCTTAAGACCTGTCTCGATAACCTCGTCGCCATTCTTAACGCATACGAGGGTCTTGTCTGATTTAACGTTGGATGTGATGGCACCGGCACCGAGATGTGACTTGAAACCGAGGATCGAGTCACCAACATAATTGTAGTGAGGAACCTGAACGTTATCGCTGATGATCACGTTCTTAAGCTCGGTGG
>JAEFAV010000032.1 GCA_016288885.1 Saccharofermentans sp. | reverse complement strand
GCTGTCCTTAGTACGAGAGGACCGGGATGGACAAACCTCTGGTGTACCAGTTGTTCTGCCAAGAGCACAGCTGGGTAGCTATGTTTGGATTGGATAAACGCTGAAAGCATCTAAGTGTGAAACCAACTCCGAGATGAGATTTCCCTCTTTTGATAAGGGCACTGGAAGACTACCAGTTGATAGGCCGGGCGTGTAAGCACAGAGATGTGTTCAGCTTACCGGTACTAATGCCCGAAGACTTGACCACACAAGGTTATGTAATTTCAAGTCTTTTTCCAAGACATATTCTGAGAGGATTCTTCAATTTCTCGCTTCTACTTGGAATTAGTTTTCTTTGCAGTCCTGAGGGTATAAGACTCTCAACCATTCCGGTGGTGATTGCGGTGAGGCCACACCTGTTCCCATTCCGAACACAGAAGTTAAGCTCACTGGCGTCGACAATACTTGGCTGGCAACGGCCCGGGAAGATAGATTGCTGCCGGATTAAATTCCTCGATAGCTCAGTCGGTAGAGCGTTCGGCTGTTAACCGAAATGTCACAGGTTCAAGTCCTGTTCGGGGAGCCAAAGAGGTTGTCTTTCGAGACAACCTCTTTTTTTATGTCTTTATATAGCTATCTGAAGCTCTTTTCTAAGTTAAGTTTAAGTTAAGGTTAAGCGATTTTGGGGTTAAGGTTCGTCCTTTAGAATGATGATCATAAGGGACAGGAAAGAATCCTATCAAAATATTAGATATAGAAAAGAGGTCGTAAATATGTGGACTAGGAAAAGTGTAAAGGAAAAGGGTAAGAAAGCATTCACCCTGAATTTTTGGAAGTGTGTATTGGTAGCGTTGATCCTCAGCATCGTTGTAGGATCGGCAAGCGGCGGATTCAACGGAGGAAGCTACATCCCTGCAATATCAAATCATTTCGAGGAATCTGATGTCGTTGATGAAGCAGGTGATGAGATTGATGTAGATGTTGATGATGATAATGATTCAACCAATTTTTATGTAGACTTCGATCTGGACGATGATGATTCAAAGGTCGCAGCAGGTGCGTTTTTCTTTATCTTCTTAATGTGCCTCTTCATTTCGATCGTCGTAACCATCTTCGGACTGGCAATCAAGTACTTCCTGCTCACACCGTTTGAATACGGATGCAGAAAATTCTTCAGGAAGAATCTTGATGAACCGGCTAAGCTCAGAAACCTCGTATATGTTTTCGATTCAAACTATAAGAATGTGGTCAAGACAGCATTCATGACGGATCTGTTCATCTGGCTCTGGAGCCTGCTGTTCATCATTCCGGGAATCATTAAGGCATATGAGTACAGAATGGTACCTTACATCATGAGCGAGAATCCTGCCATGAAGTTCGGTGATGCACTTAAGGAGAGCAAGAAGCTCATGACAGGCAACAAGTGGAAGACATTCGTTCTTGATCTTTCATTCATCGGCTGGGACATCCTCTCAGTATGCACATGGGGAATCCTTGAGTTCTTCTTTGTAGGACCTTACAAGGCTTCAACAGATGCAGCTCTCTATGAGACACTTAAATATGGTATCGATGCTAAATAACATTGGGAATAGGAATAGGTTATAATAAGGTCAGCCGGAGGAGATTCGTCTCCTCCGGTCGGCTTTGGGACTGGAGAATTTTATGAATTACAAAGTTTTGATTGCAGATGATGAGAATGAGATCAGAAACCTCTTAAGGCTCTATCTTGAGAATGACGGTTTCCAGGTCATGGATGTGGCATCAGGCACTGAAGTTACCGGTGCGATGGAAGAATTCAAGCCCGATATCGTTCTCCTGGACATCATGATGCCCGGAAAGGACGGCATTCACGTTCTAAAGGACATCAGAGAGACCAGCAATGTTCCGGTCATGATAATTTCCGCACGCACTGCGGATGCCGAGAGGATCTTAGGACTTAACGTCGGCGCCGATGACTATATCTGCAAACCCTTCAATCCTCTGGAAGTAGTCGCCAGAGTTAAGTCTTCATTAAGAAGATTCTATTCCCTGGGCGGCGGTGAAGAGCAGAAAGAGACCATTACCTGCGGTGACCTTGTTCTTGATACCGAGAAATGCGCTCTTCTGAAAAACGGAAAGTCCATGGAACTCACGTCTGTCGAGTACAAGATCATGGAACTGCTCATGAAACATCCCGGCAAGGTCTATACCAAGCAGCAGATCTATGAGTATGCTTGGGGTGAAGATTACTTTGTCGCCGACAACAATATCATGGTAGCCATAAGCAAACTCAGGACCAAACTTGATGAAGACCCGTCGAAGTACATTAAGACGCTCAGGGGACTCGGATACAGGTTAGAGGTCTGAAATATCAGTAAAATCAACAGTGTAACATTGTTACAAAGGGGTTAATCAATGGGAAATAATCGAAAAAGCAGTGAGAAGCAGCTGAAAGGCTTTTTGCTTTCCAGATTTTTCCTCATCCTTGCGATAGTAAGCATCGTCGAGCTCATTACCGTGGCTCTTACGAATGAATATATGATCCCTTCGCTTTTTATAATCTTCAGGTTTGATAAGATCATTTACATCGATGGCGCGGAAGGTCTGTTTATCGTTGTTTTCGTTCTTCTTGCGACTTGGATCGTTAACAGATTCTTTCCGTTGTTCCATATCTCTCCTGCTGATATAAATGATTTTCTTGAGAAAATGCTCTCAAGACGAGGATTTACAGGGCTGGATAGCAGTGCTGAAGCTTCTGAGACGCTCAAGGCTTTAAGTCAGGAACCGAAAGCCGTTCTTCTGATCGTATTATACGGGCTTCTTGTAGCCGTGGTTCTGCTTCTGCCCTATATAATTGGCGGCGTTGTATTCTCGGTGTCAGTTGCGCGCGGCATCAGAAAACTCCAGCGCGAGAAAGAAGCCGAACGCATCAAGGATGAGAAGCGCCGTTATCTCATGATCTCCAACATCGTACATGATCTGAAGACGCCTATGACGACTGTTTACGGATATGCAAAGGCTCTGAATGATGGCATCGTGCCTTCTGAAAAACAGCCCGAATACCTTGAATCCATCATGGCAAAATCAAACAGAATGAACGAAGTGGTAGCTCTGCTTCTCGATTATGTTAAGCTCGACAGTGAAGGATTTACCATAAAGAAAACACGCCTGGACCTCTGCGAACTGGTCCGTTCCTGCTGCGCGTTCTGCTTTACCGACATAGAATCTGCGGGTGATGAGATAGATGTCTGTATTCCCGATCGTTCGATATATATTAACGCAGACAGCATACAGCTCTCGCGTGTAATAACGAACCTTATCACTAATGCTATCAAGCACAATCCTGAGGGTACAAAGATCAAGGTATCTGTAACATCAGATTCCCTGTCGACAGCTGAAGATGTGAGGATCTTCGTGGCAGATTCCGGAGATGAGATTCCTTCACCTTTGAATGAGCAGATCTTCGAGCCGTTCGTAACGGGAGATGAATCGCGCGCTTCAGGCGCGGGAACCGGTCTGGGACTTGCTCTTTCGACACGTATCTGCGAGATGCACGGCTTTACATTAAAGCTCGTCCAGAAGCCTGAGCTCCACCGTTACCGCCTGGGAGATGAGTATCAGAAAGTATTTGTTATTTCGATATAATGGTCACATGAACTGGGAATGTCTTATGAGAACAATTAAATATGCAGCGGTAACCGTTACGGTCTTTGCGATAGCCTTTATGCTCAGCGCATGCAGTGTATCGAGCAAACGTACTCTCATTAAATACGCTAACGAGCATTACGGAGCCTGCTCATTCATTCGCGAGGAGCATAACGGAACCGGAAATGACGAAGTGCGCAAAGTGTATCTTAAAGATAAAGAAACAGGCATAAAGTATACTGTGACCTCAAGCATGTATGACTTCAATATTGACGGAAGCAGCTTTGGTTATGCTAATAACATAAGTTCGGATTTCGAAAAAGCATACACCGAATATCTGTTGTCAGATGCCCAAAGTGATATCAGTGAAATTGAACGGGAAAACGGCTGCACCATTGAATACGGAATGAAGTTTGTCAAGATAACATTTATTAGCCGGGTTGAAGTGGATACGGCATATAATGTGGCGCAGAAATGCGACAGGATCCTGGCTTCATATGACGTTAAGGATATGCGTCCTGCCGAATATTTGCTCTATGCAGAGGAAACGGCATACTTAGGTTACTATAATGCCGGAAACGCTTCCGGTCAGACTTCCAATACTTATACCGTCATTGATTATGTTCACAAGAACTATGACAAGGATGCGGTTTATCTGGATTCTTTGGGCGCTTATGCCAACCAGTTCCTTTCATATGAAGAGATAGATAAGATCTTCCCTGACAGAAAAGGCATGCCGATGGGAACGGCTTATTATTTCAGAGATAAGGACGGGGATACTTTCATCGCCATTTATATGAAGGATTTCGGTTCGAAATCAGAGGAAATAAGGCTTTTCCGCGATACGTCTCACGGAATGGAAGAGATCAAATAATAATATTATTAGGAGACTGGAATTTTGAGATACGATTGCCTGATCATTGATGACGAACACGAACTTGCGGATAATACCTGTGAGTATTTCAACATGTTCGATGTTAAGACCGCAGCAGTTTATTCAAGTGCTGAGGCAGATGAATTCCTGAAGAACAACGAGCCCGGCCTGGTGCTTCTTGATATCAATCTGTCTGACGGAAGCGGTTTCGAGCTCTGCAAGAAGATAAGGCAGACGCTTAACATTCCGATCCTTTTCATATCAGCAAGAAATACTGATGATGACAAGATAATCGCCCTTAATATCGGAGGCGACGATTATATCGAGAAGCCTTATTCCCTTGGCGTTTTGCTTGCCAAGGTAAAGGTCGTTCTTAAGCGTTTTGCGGGAAGTGCTGAGACGGACGGTTCGAAAAAAACTGACTACGATGACGGATATCTCAGGACGGATTCTGCTAACAAGGCAGTTTATGTAGGCGGTGAAGAGAAAAAGATAACTTCGATCGAATGGAAGCTTCTTGAATACCTGATCGAGAATAAGAACAGGCTTGTTACCAAGAATGAGATCTTCGATAAAGTCTGGAATGACAAGTTCACGACAGACGGAACCCTGAACGTTCACATCAGAAAGATCAGAGAGGCGATCGAGAAGGACGCACAGGATCCCAAATACATAATTACGGTCTGGAAAGAAGGCTATAAGTTCATAGCGCCAGGGGATAACTGATGAAAAAAGCGCCGTTTATCATTCTTCTTATACTGACGTTTATCGCCGAAGCCGTGGCATGTTTTGTCATGGTTACGAGGTTTCAGGACATAAAGACTGATCCGGTAAAGATAAATGAATGCATCCATTCTGTCACTGAAAATTTCGGAGACGCTTCCAAGTACGATAAACAGATGGATTACGTCGTGATAGATAACGATGGAAATCTTCTTTATAAGACGAGAGACGGCCTTAGCGAGACCATTAATGATGCCATAAAGACACGCGGTCTGATCCTTGATCTGGAAGTGGACGGCGAGATTAAAGGAAAGATAATCTTCGACTACAGCATGGGTGAGCAGATCGAAGGATTCAAGCTGAATATCGTTATAGGTTTTTGTGTCATTGGTGCTCTTCAGATCATCATTATCGTCGCGTGGTACATCTATCTGAAGAAGAGTATAATCGAGCCTTTTTCGAGGCTGAATGATTTTGCCGAAAGAGTAGCCGAAGGCAATCTTGACATGCCTTTAATGATGGATAAGGAACACGTTTTCGGCGCATTCACTGAGAGCTTCGATCTTATGAGATCTGAGCTTAAGAAAGCGCGCATCGCGGAGAAAAAAGCGAGCGACGACAAGAAGGAAATGGTCGCCAAATTATCACACGACATCAAGACTCCGGTAGCATCCATAAAGTCGACATCCGAGATCGGAATGGAGCTTACGAAAGAAGAACGCACCAAGGAGATGTTTGGTGTCATCAATGATAAGACAGATCAGATCAAAGCCCTTGTCGATAACCTCTTTACATCGAGCGTTCAGGATGTCAATGAGATCGAGGTAAACCCCGGAGCGCAGCTTTCCGAGGCCATTTCCAAACTCATCAAAAATTCCGATTATCTTAACCGCGCATCCGTTTCCGATATCCCCGAATGCACTGTTTTTTACGATAAGTTAAGGCTTCAGCAGGTGTTCGATAACATTTTCATGAACTCATATAAATATGCGGATACATCCATAAAGGTCAACGCGGATCTTTCTGATGATTATCTCGTGATCCGCATATCGGATGAAGGCCCCGGAGTTAAGGAAGAAGAGCTTCCGCTGATCAGAGAGAAGTACAGAAGAGGCAGCAATACGAGCGAGAAAGACGGTGCCGGTTTAGGTCTTTATCTTGCCGATTATTTCATGGAAAAAATGGACGGAAAGCTCGGGCTCAGAAACCTTGAACCGGGTTTTGAAGTTGCAATATATTTAAGGCTCGTGTGAGATGATTTGAATGAAGATAATAATCGCAATTACAATGGCATGTACTCTGATCTTTATGTTTGCCGCATGCTCGTCTTCGAAAGATAATAAGACCGGTAATACTGTAGCTTCGGAGAGCATGTCCGGTTATGAATCCAGGGGAGACATGCTGGTCATTTCCAAGATCGATGAAAATGCTGATTATTCATACTGGAAAGAGATTCTCGATGCTGTAAATGAATACAGGGATTCCTCTCAGTTTGCTGCTGATGATCTTAAGACCAGAGGCGAAAAGACAGAAGCAATACTTGCTGACTTCGAAGGAAAATACATATTGGAAGATTCGGTGAAATACGATGACACCGGTTCGGTAATTGGACTGACTGTTGACGGGGCATCGTTTAAGATCGGCATACATGATCCTGAATGGTATTCGAATCATCATTGATCCTTGATAATGCCGGAGCAGACAGCAAACAAATATTATGATCAAAGAAATCAAGTACGGTACAACAAATACATATCTGATCAAGGGATCGAACGGCACCATTCTCTTCGATACCGGCTGGGCAGGAACGCTCGCGGCTTTTTGTCATGCCATGGGAGATGCGGGAGAGAAGGTCCAGGACATAAAATATATCATGATCTCGCATTATCACCCTGATCACATGGGAATCGCGCAGGAGATCGCCGACATGGGTCCCGTGATCTGCGTTGCAGATATTCAGAAGGATTTCATTCATTCTTCGGACAGGATCCTCGCAAGGGACAAGAGATTTGAATTTACTCCCATCAGGGATGAGGGCGTGAGGTTTTTCACTCTCGAAGAAAGCCGTGTTTTTCTTAAAGAACTGGGTATAGACGGTTGTGTGTACCATACGCCCGGACACTCGGATGACAGCATAAGCATTATGCTGGATTCGGGCGAGCTGTTTGTCGGTGATCTTAATCCTTTATACGAGCTCGAACTTCACAGAGGCTCCGCGATAGAAAAGACATGGAATATGCTCTTGTCCATGCAGCCGCGAAAAGTCTTCTATGGTCATGCTCCTGCTGCAGACCTTAAGGTCAATCCGTTGGGAAGGTTTCTAGGACGAAGTGCACCCGATGACATATATGCCCTGGTCAAAAAGATAATCAAATACGTTAATAAGGGCGTTCCCAAGGATGAGATTGCTTTGAAGACCGGTGCAGACCCGGTTTTTGTAGAGGATGTTACCAGAATGTATGTGACTCATCCGGGCGTGTCTGTACAGGGAATTTTGGACCGCATAGAGATCAAGGGGAAATGATACGTTTACTGCGCAAATTGGAATTATTGTTATAATGTGAATGATTTTTTAATCGGGATAATAGTGAACGGACGGTTTATATGAAAAAGATCGGATTAGTAGGCGGGACAGGTCCCGAATCAACGTTGATGTATTACAAGATCCTGAACTCTGAGATCGACAGGATCACGGGTGGCAGGGCGATGCCTGACATTGCCATCGAGAGCGTCAATTTCACAAGGGCATGGAACTATGTAACTGAGGGCAGATATGATCTGCTCACTGATTACCTGGAAGAGAAGCTGGTCGCTTTGGAAAAAGGCGGTTCGGAGGTCATATCACTTACCGCTGTTACCATGCACGTCGTATACGATGACCTGGCAGCGCGGTTCAGTAAGCCGATTGTCAGCATTCCAAAGACCGTGGCAGATGAGATAGTTTCCAAAGGCATTAAGCGGATAGGCCTTCTCGGTACGATCTTTACGATGGAAAAATATTATATGAAAAAGGACCTTCTTGATGCCGGGGTAGATGTTTTCGTGCCGAATGAGGAAGAGCGGAAGCTCGTTGCACAAAGGATATTAGAGGAACTTGAGAAGGGGATCGTTAAGGAATCCACGCTTAAGGAACTTACGGAAATAATCAGCAGAATGAAGGAAGAAGACGGCATAGAAGGCGTCATTCTGGGATGCACGGAATTGCCGTTGATACTTAATTCCGGCAATTGTCCGGTAGCATGTTTTGATGCGGTCGAGATACATATCCGAAAGCTGATCGGGCTTGCGTTGCAGGAAGATGCATGAGCCTGGAAACGCATCGCATTTTGGGGAACAGGAAAGGTAATATGAAAAAGAAGATTATAACCGCCATTGTATTACTGATCTTGGGAATATGTGCCATAGCGGCAGGTATATTCTGGAAACCATTTGCGCGGAATGTTGATTTTTCTTCCTTTACGGATGAGACCATTGGAAAGACGGTTCAGATCTGCGTGAACGATACCGAGTACATGCCAATTGACGATCAGAAAGGCATCTACCTCGTGCCGAGTGAAGAGGGCATTATCGTGCCTATTGCTTTCCCGGCTGAACTTGGCCATAAGAATGATATGTCGAGCCTTCAATACTATTCCCTCACTTTGACAGGAACGGTCCGAAAAGCTTCACCCGAGATGAAGGAAGAAACAGCCCTTCATGTAATTGAACACTATGAATGGATAAGCGAAATAAGCGGGGCTTTTGAATTAACAGATGAAGACAGGGAACTCATGCGCAGTTCCGTCACAGATTACTGTATCGAAGTTACGGAGATAGATATAAAGACAACCAAACTGGTCAATACTGTCTTTTATGTTATCGGAGCTCTTTTGATCTTATCTTCGATCATAGTCTGGATATCCCTGATCTCCAAGAAATCCGTCCTGAAGATATCATTGGTCTTCGCCGGTATTGTGGCTGCGCTGGCAGTTCTGATTGTTATTCTTCTCCATAAGCAGCTTGGAATTATGACCAATATTCGAAAAGACGGCGAAGGCGTCTACTATATGGAATACGACAAGGAACTGAAGCTCGATGATATGCTTGTCGCCGGGATCACTTCCGACGAAGAACTGCTCAAGTGGCTTAATGGTGCGGAATACCATCACCTGAACCCGATCACGATCGATACCGGAAGATACGGGTGCTCATCATTTGCGGCAAATACTCCTGACGGAGAAGTGCTTTTCGGACGCAACTTCGATTATCCCGAGACGGATACGGTAATGATCTATATGGATCCCGAGGATGGCTACGCTTCATATGCGATGGCAGATCTGGCCGTGATGGGTGTCGGCAGAGGCAATGGACAGATCGGTCCGGATACGCCTCTCGGCAGATTCATAATGACTGCTACTCCTTATCTCGTATGTGACGGCATTAACGAGGCAGGGCTTGGTGTCAGTACGCTTGAACTGGCGATCGGTGAGATACATCAGAATACCGGAAAGCCGGACCTTTTCATCTATACTGCGCTGCGCGTCATTCTCGACCGCTGTGCCACCGTCGATGAGGCCATTGATTTTCTGAACTCGTATGACATCCATTCACACAATGATGTAAGACAGCATCTATTCATAGTCGACAAAACCGGCCGTTCCGTTGTTGTCGAATGGTTTGATGACAAGATGTACGTCAATGAGCTCAATGCGGTTACGAATTCAGTGCTGACTCCCGGCGATCATTACGGGGAGGAAGCAGACTGGAGACTTGAGGTGCTGACAGATGGTCTGTCGGAAAAAGGTAACATCCTTACTCCCGAACAGGCAAGAGATCTTCTTGCAGCAGTGGTACAGAGCAGTATTACCGAGTGGTCTGCCGTTTATAATCTCAATGACTTTACGGTGGATCTCTATACCGATGAATATTTTGATTACGCATACCGTTACGGGTACTGATAAGTTCTGGTAGATCTCCGTAGAAAAAACGGATTCTCCGAATGCTGAAATCGTACATTTTTGTGATGCTTTCAACCATTTTATCTCTTTGAAATCGAATTGCTAAATCATGTCGGGAACTATGAAAAAACAAGGATTTCTCAGAAAGATAACGATTTAAGAACTATTTGATGGCGACACTTTTTCCGAGTTTTACCAGATGATATTTCTTGTTATCCGATTCCTCGAAAACCCTTGAAAACATTGAGCTTTATACGTGTCACGAACCCTTTAACTGTTATCTCGAGTTATTGCATGTTATTAACGTTTTTGCGATTACAAGGGAAAGTTTAAGGGAAAGAATTTTATATAACACGAAGTAAAACTTTACGGTAATTGGACTGTTGAAATGCTGTCATATTTGAATGTGAAAGTTGTCTATAATAGTAAAGGAGACTTTTTATGACTGACGAAAGCATTGTTCGCTTATATTGGGATCGAAATGAAGATGCCATTACTGAGACGGATCGTAAATATGGCAGCTACTGTTTTTCAATCTCATATAATATCCTCTGCAACAAAGAGGATTCAGAAGAATGCGTCAATGATACATATAACCGGGCTTGGAACTCGATACCTCCACAAAAGCCTTCAATACTATCAGCGTTCTTAGGAAAAATCGTAAGAAACATTTCTCTTAACAGATATAAGGAACTCACTGCACAAAAGCGCGGTGGCAAGCAGATTGATCTGATCCTTGATGAGCTTTGTGAGATAGTGTCTGATATGCCCGGTCCTGAAGACAAAGCTTTACAAAAGCAGTTGATCCAAGCAATTAATGATTTTCTTGCCGGATTACCGACAGAAAAGCGAGTTATGTTTGTCCGTCGTTACTGGTATGCGGATGATATAAGCGCGATTGCAAAAAGGATGGGAACAAGTGCCAATAATGTATGTGTAGAGATTCGGCGCATTAGGCTTAAGCTCTACAATTATCTTGTTGAAAGGGGGTTCGAAATATGAGAAAAGAAGAGCTTTTCAGAACACTAGTGAATATAGACGATAATTATATTGACGAGGCAGAAAACTACAAGCCCCCTAAGATCAATAGCAGGTTTATGTTATATATAGGAATTGTGGCGTCTCTTCTTGTTGTTGCTGGTGTGGTAGTTCTGGCAACGAATCTGAATAATGATGTTGCTTCGATTGAAGAAACTGAGATAGAAACGCATTTAACACCTACCGAAGCTGGTATCGAAGGGTCTGATGCAATTCATATCATTAATGAAACATATAATGCAGCAGATGATCATATCAGTATGCTTCACTATGTTGGCGATGCGGTTCCTGAAGGATCTGTAGCTGTATTCATGTATCCAACTAATTCGGTGCATTTGCAGGGACATGAAGGCTGGTATGCTCCTGATAATCAGGATGATTGGAAAGCGTCTATAAATAAAGCTGTAGATCGTGCCCAAGATAAAGAATACGATGTCTTTCCGGATAAAGACATGATGCCGATCTATTTTTTGTGGATACATGAAGGTTTTGAAGACAGATGGAGATTAGCTTACGATGGTTCACTCTGGGGTGAACGCTTGAACCTTGATGAGTGGGATTCAGAACCGTTTAAGAGGAATTATATAGCGCCTGAAGATGCCGTAGAAGTTGCAGCAATGCTAATACAGGTTTATGACTTCTTCGGTATCAACCCCATTAAACCTGAGCAGATATGCGATATTACTTATGCTGAATTAAGTGTAAAAGGCAAAACTTATACTTTGGACGATAAGGACAAGCTGGGCTATTTGGAAAGCACTTTAAAAAATGCGAAAACGGTTGGAGCTTCCGGATGCCCATGGGCAACACTTTCTATAGTCAGGAAAGATGGAACGGTTATTTCAATTGCACTTGCTTATGACGGTTGCGCAGTTTGGCACTCTGATGGAATACACTACAAGTATGGAGATCCTAAAACAGCTGAGAGTATTTTTTCTTTATTTGGCATAGATTTAAGTAAAATACCTGATTTGTAGCTTTCAGAAAGGGGCTGATGTTATGAGACGTTTATTATCTGTTATTTCTATTAGTCTGATTATATGCTTCATACTCTGCTCGTGTGGCAAAGTAAATGGTTATAAGAAAAAAGACCTTGTTCCCGTAAATGAGAACGCGGGTAGGGACACTATCCTTGTTTTCATGGTTGACCATAACGAAGGCAAAGATATTACTGTAAAGATAAAGAATCTCACGAAAGATGTCTTCTGTTACGGTGAGTATTATTCGATTCAGGTGTTTATAGATGGAGTTTGGTATTATGTGCCAATGGTGAATGAGAATGTTGTGCATGATCTGGGCCATGAACTACAGCCTGGACAGAGCTATGCCATGACATATAGTCTCTATCCGTATGGCGGAGAACTATATCCGGGACACTACCGAATCTCTTGTTGCGGTATAGGTGATGGTGCCAATAACTACTATGCTGAATTTAATGTAATGGCTGACATGAGATATAAGTGGGAAATTGTCGAACCAACGGCAGTATAAATCCCAATTAGATTATCTAAACCAGGAAATAAGGTTGGGTTTCCACAAGGGGTTTCAGGGACTCCCTGACAAGCATTTTTGTGTTTGTACGTACAAACGCGTTGCTTGCTACTAAATGCGGGACATGGTTTCTTTGGGCAAATGAGAGACAGATTCCAGAGTATAAAAAACGCTTGTACTGATAGTTGTCTGTCTCATGAACACGCGGCTGATTTATGGTTAGTGTGTCCAACCAACAAGTAAAACGTAATACCAATTGAATTTAACCAGCCTGGCATGTCATATGTGAAAAGTGACGTTAAGCCTTGAAATCATTGACTTTCTTTCTTGATCTTGTCATGTATAAGACAGTCAAAGTGTCTCTTGCAATACTATTATAGTTAACATAGACTAAACTTAACTGAGTTCGGGAGGATTATTTCTTGTCCGGGTTAATTATCAAAAAGTTCAGGGAAAGAAACAATTATTTTCAAAAGGAATTAGCCAAGATCCTTGATGTAAGTGTGCGCACTATTGCGAGATGGGAGCAGAACAACACAAAACCAAATTCTGATGAATTGAAAAGGCTTGCGACGCTTTTAAGTGTTACGGAAGATGAAATTCTCAGTGATAAAGATACCGAAATTAATACTTCTTCAGAGCAATCAAAGCAAGATCTAATTGCGAAGATTTCTGATAGTGTAGATAATCTCGTATCGGGTCAAGAAAAGCAAGATGCATTATCTGGTAATGCTGATGTATCAAAATTTGATATTTATAGAAATAAGATAACTGGTGAATTATACTGCTATCCACATGAGGGCGGAGAATTCATAGCAACTAATGTTTTTATTTAATTTGGTGTAAGAGAAGAAAAAATCCCGTTTAAACAATTAGGTCTTTTATTTGATATGGATGAAGCATTGAGATATATGGAATCAATTTATAATTGATTTGTCTGTTCATATTTTTTGAAATAAATAGCCCGATAAGAAGTCCAATAGTAGTATTAAGGTGTTTTATTGGACTGTTTTTGATAGGCCTGTCCTGAACCTGCGGTAAAAGTCTCAGCGGAATAAAAAAGCATACGTATTACAAGATAAGATACTGCCCTCATCAAATAGTCATATTATATTTCTCAAAAATATATTACAATAAATATAGTGAAAAAGTGTTTGCTTTTTTGCGCCAAGTATGGTAGGGGGGGGTGAACGTATGTTCAGAATAGCAATATGTGACGACAATTTAGTTAACTTGAATGACGAGAAAGATCTGGCTATCAAATATATAAGTCAGTATACCGATAGTTATTCTTGTGATACCTTCCTCTCTGGAGTAGAGCTTGTTGAAGATAGGGAAAAACTCCGATCTTATGATTTGATTCTGCTTGATTGGGAAATGGATGATTTGAATGGGCTTGATACAGCAAAAGTAATCAGAGAAGAATCTGAAAAAGTGATTATAGCTTTTGTTACACAATATGCTGATTTTGCCCCTGAAGGTTACAAAGTTGACGCTGATAGATATGTAATTAAGAATGAACCTATATTTGAGCAGCAAGTTGCTGAGTGTATTGAATATGCATACAAGAAAGCGTTAACGGCAAACAAATATATTACGGATTTTAGCGAGGGAACATTTAGGATTAATGTAAAAGATATTATTTTCATTGAAAGCAGTAACCATTACTTGTATTTTCATATAAAAGGTAAAAAGATACTAAAACAAAGAAATTCTATGGATCATATACTGACCTGCTTGGATGATAACATGGTTCATTTGCATCGCAATTATGTGGTAAATTTACGCTTTGTTACGAAGATACTGAATCAATGGGCAATAGTTAATGATAATGGCACGAATAGAACAATTCCTATACGGCGAGGATTCGAAAAAGATTTCCGTCAACGGTTTTATGATTATTTGGGAAGAATAAATGATTAGGCATATATTTGGATTGTTATATAACAGCTTTCTTGTCTTCTTCACAGTTCAATTCTGTGGTGTATTTTGTAGCAAGAAAATTCTCAAAGTTTGGGCAAAAGTAGTAACCGTTTTTGTATGGATTGTTTTATTATCCATACTGTCATATACGGTAGATAAGGTTGCTATAAAATTACCTATAGTTGCCTTAATTGGAATGCTTGGTATTTTATTGTTTTATGAGACAAGTATTAAAAAAGCATTATTGTTTGAACTGTTTGCAACATTTATATCTTTGGTTTCTGATTTTACTGTATATTCTTTGTCGCGAATTTGGGAACCTCAGCAAAATGTTAATGATGTTTTCAGCAATACCATTTCGTATTATTCCGGTGTAGCGAGCATGGTTGTTCAAATTATTCTATTATTGTTAATAGAAAGGATTTTCCGTAAAGTTGATGCAAAACAGATCACAGTTAATCTATGGTCCAGATACATGCTTTTCCCTTTGTTTTCTTTATTCATTTTAGGTGTGATATTGTTTTCAATAGACAGCAATTTATCTGAATCTATGGGAACGGCCATAACGCTGGTTGCCATTGCGCTAGTTGTGATGAATATGTATGTTTTCTATTTCTTAAAGAACGATATAAGTAATCATATAGAAACTGAGCGTTTAAGTATGGTTTATAGCAATGCTGATGAAATACAGAAAATGTATCAAAGATTGAGCAATGAACGTGATCGTCTTGGCAAAGAGAATCATGAATTCAAGAATATGGTTTCTGTATGGTCAAGACTTCTGAAAAATCAGGAGTATTCTAAGTTGGATAAATTAATGGATATTGCTTCAAAAGCAGAACATGGTCATACTAATGTGTATATTACCGGTAACGAGACCGTAGATATTATACTTAATGATAAATTCTTTGAAGCTGCAGAGCAGGGCATTAATTTTGTTGCAGATATTAAGGATTTATCAAATATACACATAAAAGACGAAGAGATAATAGTTTTACTTTCGAATATTCTTAATAACGCAATTGAATCCTGTGAGTTAGTAGAAAAAGCAGTTATCTTTGTAAAAATTGCTGAAATGAATGGGAATTTTATTCTGTCAGTAAAGAATTCTTTTAGTGGTGAAGTTAATAGTGAAGCGGGTACGACAAAGCCTGACAAATTACATCATGGATATGGTATTCCAAATATGAAAAGTGTTGTTGCTAAACATAACGGAAGTTATCGGACTGAAAAGAAAGACAACATGTATGCAACATACGTAGTAATTCCTAAAGAAGAATAATTACAAAACTTGCCAATATAAATACAAATCTTGCCAACCCAATTGTTATTGAATTGGGTCTCCTTTATGTTTGGGATTATGGTAAATATAATCGAGAAAAGCATTGCAAAATTATGTATAGAAATGGTAAGGGTAGATGTAATAGATAAGAAGGAATACTTTATCTATAAGTATAATCTTCAGATTTTTGCTGAGAAAACCATTACATTGGTTCCTGTAATTGGAATAAGCATTTTATTTCACAGATTAGTTGAGATGATTGCTTTTATCATATCTTTTTCTGTTTTGCGGAAATATACCGGGGGATACCACTGCAAAACTTTTTTTGGTTGTTTTATCTTATCATTTTTGACATGCCTTTCGATTATACCGTTGGCGTTAATACTAAAGAGATATTTCAAGATTTATCTTGTTCTATTGGTGTTATCAGCATTATTGATTCTATGGATAGGATCAATAAATAATCAATATATAGATTGGAATGAAACGGAATTAGTGCAAGCAAAAAAAAGAAGTCGAATATCTTGTTTGATCGTTTTATTATGTTCTCTTTTTCTTAGTTTCATTGTTCGTCTTCGTGATTATTCTCTATATGTAGGTATGGGGTTACTTCAAACATCATTTTCATTGATGTTATACAGAATAACCGCGAAAGGAGGAAAGAAATATGAAGCAGAGACAGCATAAGACGATTCTTCAGATCATCAAACTGGTAGCCAAGGCAAATAATGGTGCAACTCCACCTGGTTCGATTCCAGAGTGTGCGCTAATTTATCACATGCCTAAAAGACCAAAGACCGTTTAACGATGGTCTAAATTACTTTATTGCACAATATATGTTGTACCCAATAAAACATTATCATTAGTGCAATAAATCAGTAGCAGTTAATTATTCATGGAGGGACGACGGAGTGTTTTCTGTCGTTCCTTTTTTGTGGTTTTCAGCGTGAAAAAATAAATGAATTATGATCCTGAATACCAAAACTTGCCAAGAATAATACAAAACCTGACACATAGATTGACGTTCATTATGGAACGTAATTAAGGTATTTCTGACATTGTTTAAAACACAATAAGTTCTTGTTTTCCACCACGGTTCACAAATGTATCAAAGGAGTTATAGTAGTATGCAATTCTCTATTAATCGTGTTCTTAAGACTGTAAGCAGTATTCTTGTTGCAACACTGTTTATTGGAATGATGCCATGGCAGGAACTCAGTGCAGATGCATTAACACACGGCGAGTATAACGCATATCCTTTTGAGATCACATACGACCAAAACTCCACTTGGGGATATAGTACCCAAGGTCAGTTTGAAATAACTAATGTTTCTGAATACGACGTATCTTCATGGACACTTGAAATAGATTATTACGGCGCTGTGGTCCTTTCCAATATCTGGAATGCGGACGACATAACGGATTACAGTACCGATGATAATATAATTGTCTCGTCCGATGTAACAATTGCTGCAGGACAGACATATACGTTTGGACTCATAGCAGACGGAACGGACAACGCACCGTCAGCACCTGTTGATATCAATACTGTTCAGTATGAATCCGACGAACCGGAAACGACCCCTACACCGACAATTACAGCCACACCAACCCCGGAAGAAGTTGAACCGACGGTATTCCCGTATGCAATCTTCTCAGGAAGCACAACAGATGATTTCACTTTCCAGGGTTGGAAATCCAACATAACAGGCGATATCTATTCCGGCAGGGATTTCCGTTATCAGGGTTCTGAGCTTCATATGGATGGGTATACAAGAACGGTCGGAACTATTCAGCCTGCAGGCTGGATAACGGAAATGACTGGAGCTGAGGAACACATAGATTCTCTTACAACCCCTGATTGGTCAGAAGCCATACTTGCAAAGAAAGATGTACTGCCGACAATTCCGCCAGCCAGTTTTACGTCTCAGACCAGCATTGTTGCAAACGGTTATTACTATACTGACGGCAACCTTACGATAAACAGTACTGACTTTACCGGTGATGCGGTTATCGTTGCAAAAGGCAATATCACATATAATGTTGACAGCCTTAATGCCGGCGAAGAGTTTGAAGGCAGAGTGCTTCTGTATTCTGAAGAAGGAAACATAACCCTTAACGGAACCAAGATCGAGATAAACGGCATTCTTTATGCACCCAACGGAAGAATTTCCATAAATGGATACGATACAACGATCAACGGCCGGATAGTTGCAGATAAGTTCAGTTATAACGGTTCAATCTTAAATGTTTTGGCTGATCCGTCTGATCTTCAGTTAGTAACTGAGCTTCCCGAAGTAAAAGTAACGGCATCAAGTAACGAAGTATTTGTTGATGAGGATGCATATTTTACTATAGAAATCCCCAAAGACAATGTTTATGAGATCCTTTACAGGCTTAACAGAACAAGCGTAACGGTAACCTTACCGGAAGATGAAGAAGAGCCAATTAGATATGACCTCTATACCGGCTTTGCAGGTACATATAAGCTTGAAGCGTATGTGGTATTGCCTTACGGAGAGTTCGTATTGGATAGTGACACCATAACCGTAATTGGCGAGCCTACCACAACGCCAACAAGTACACCAGCACCAACAGCAACGAATTCGCCGACGCCAACCAATACGCCTACCATTACTAATACTCCTACGAGTACGCCCACGGCTACCCCGACAGTTACAAATACGCCGACTCCCACGAGCACACCCACGAATACGGCTGTGCCTACAGTTACCAATACACCAACGTCAACTCCGACATTGACACCTTCGGCAACTCCAACAGTAACTAATACCCCGACAGTTACAGCAACAGTAACACCGACAAACACTCCTATAACAAACACACCGACAGCTACAAGTACGCCTACGGCTACCCCGACAGTTACACCATTGCCGACAGTAACCAATACGCCTACAACGACGCCTTCACCGGTGCCGACAGTCACAGTAACACCAACTGTGACAAGCACGCCTACAGTGACAGTTACTCCGACAGCAACCCCGGTTCCGTTTGCAGAGAAGTATGCGATCTATTCTCAGGGAGATCCAAAATACAGATACGCAGAATATTTTGATCCTTTAATGTGGGAAACAGAGCATGCCGGAGCCAAATCTCAGAATTATATTGGTTCATTAAGTCATGTTTGGTGGAATGATGGAAGTGTATATTCCAAGTTTTACAGAGAGTTCGCACCGGATTATTCATTTACGTTGAGATTTACATATTGTAATCCTTTATGTCTGGGCAATACAGATGTTTTCAGCATAAAAAACGGATTAGGAAACAGTTTAGATATTCAAATAGACCTGAGCAAGAGCAAAGGAGGGCATTATTGGAAGGATCCTTACGGACAGGGTGAGTGGCAGACAGGAGATGAACCATATAATTCCATGATAGGAATTAACCTGAATGGAGACGGATTAAGGGACTATGCCCTTGCGGAATATCTTCCGTTCTTACAAAACAACTCTGTACATGATGTATGGCTTGAATACGATGGTAAATCAGAAGTTCTCTACGTTTATGTGGCCACCTATGATTCTGATGGAATTGTTATCAAGCCTGATACTCCTACACTTCTTCTTAATATCAGTCTGAAAGAAGTATTTCAAAACGATCACAGATTATCTATAGAAGTATTGGATGAGTTTAATGTTCATTCGACAAGAACAGGCAAATATTTTTATGGAGTAGAATTTGATCCATATCCGGATGTTCATGCAATGCATGCTGATGATGTGGAAATATTCGGTTCTTTTGATAAGGAACGTCATGAAGTTGGAGAAGAGATAAGTGTTATAGGAAGAGTTAATCCTGATATTGATGTCGATTACTCAAAGATATTCATATTCGACGAAGATGGAAATAAGGTATATGAGACTCCGATAGATATAAGCATCGAATACGACGAAATAGCGCTTATTGATACTAATGGTTATATTCCGGGCGTTTACACCATTGAGGTCTCAGTAACAGATACTGATGGTATTGAGCATGCAAAGGAAGCAAATATAACACTAGAACCGGAAATGATCCATCTTGAGATAGATGAAGCAGTAAAACAAGATGGAAAGATCAATATATATGGAACGGTTGACTTCTTAGATAGCGGGACATATGAACTGCGCTATTACGATGATTCTATTCATGACTGGAAGACGATAGCAGCAAATGATGAAGAAACGATAGATGGTATTCTCGGAAGTATAGATGTAAATGAATACCCCTATTCGGAAATCTTCATAGATCTTATAGCCGAAACAGAAGATGGTTATAGAAAGAATATTTCTGATCATTTAACAGTAGTAGAAGTCCCTGATCCTACTGTGATACCAACAGGCACACCTACTTCATCCCCGACTCCCACCCCGTCAGTTTATACGAACGAAGAACTCTTCGTAGATATCGCAAATAATCAGGACGGCAAAGAGATCACATTTATTACAGATATTAAAGGAACAGTTAAAGGCACACTGCTCAAGAGATACTCATTTGAAGTGTTCCCTGTAAGCTCAAACGAAGCTGTATATACTCATTCAGGTACAACTGCGGTAGATGACGGAACAGTAGGAACAATAGATCCGACGCTTCTCATGAACGGATTCTATAAAGCTGTCCTTACTGCATATGCCGATGACGGCTTCATTATGGATGAGATAGTCGTACTTGTAACTGGACAGGCGAAGATCGGAAATTACAGCATGTCTTTCCTTGATATGACTCTTCCTGTATCCGGTTTGCCGGTAGAAGTATACAGAACATACGACAGCAGGCAGAGAAATGAGCTTGGTGATTTCGGTTATGGCTGGGATATGTCTATAGGTGGACCAAAGATATCTGTGAGCAGTCCTTTGGGCAAGAATTGGAATACAGAACAAAGACAACTCATTGGCATGCCGTTTTACTATTGGTCTGAAGAACACCCTCATGAAGTGTATATCGATTGGGGTAATGGCGAGACCGAGACGTTCAGTCTTGTTCTTGATCCTGAGAAGACCTTGAGTTCTGATAACTGGCACGATATTTCAGCTTCTTTCGAGAACAATACAGGCAATGGAGATATTTTAGAGATCATTGGTGATCATGACGGACTGATATATGCAGATAACAGTCTGTATTACATGACTAATATGCGTATCTTTGATCCCCAGTATTTTCTTTTGACAAGACCTGACGGCATGAAGTATTACTTCACAAGGGATTTTGGTCTTTATAAGGTCGAGGATACATATGGCAGAACAATTACTCTGTCAATTAACGGAATAGAATACTCTGAAGGTGGAACTATTTCTTTCAACAGAGATGGGGAAGGAAAGATAACGTCTATTTCAGACGGTAATAACACAGTCACATATACATATGATACGAATGGCGATCTTATCAATGTCAACGATATTGGCGGATATGACACTTCGTTTGCTTATGATAACGGTCACTTTATTACAGGCATAACTTCAGATGACGGAACAAATATCGCAAGGAACGAGTACGATGACGATGGCCGTTTGACAGCAACGATTGATAGCGACGGTAACAGGATCGAATTCACACATGATCTTGATGCCAGACGAGAAGTGACAACGGACAGATTAGGACACAATACCGTCTATACCTACGATGAGAGGGGTAATGTCCTGACGGTAACTAATGCCCGTAATAAGACAACAACATATACATACGACGATAATAACAACAAGACGTCCGAGACAAGACCTGACGGAACGACCTTCGACTACTCTTATGATGCAAAGGGTAATCTCCTTTCAGCAACGGATGATCACGGGCGAACGATATCCTGTGATTACAGTTCCAAGGGCGAGCTGCTTACGATGTCGGCAATGGGTGTTACAGAGCTTACTATGACTTATGACAGTCACGGTAACCTTACATCTGCTACGGATTCTTCTGGAAATACTCAAGATTATGAATACAGTAACAAAGGAAATCTCACGAGTGTAACGGATTCTCTCGGTACAGTCATGTCCATGAACTACGATAGCGACGGACATGTAACGTCCATTACAAATGCCGAAGGAATGGTTACTAATTTCACTTACGATGCCAAGGGAAGATTATCTACCAGAAGTATCACTTACCATGGAAGCACGAGAACAGATACATATTCATACGATAACTCCAACAGGGTTACAAGAATCGATTATGCTGACTGTAACTATGTAACATACTCTTATAACCAGGCAGGAGATGTGGTATCTTCCACAGACAGTCAGGACAGGACCATCTACTATTCATACGATATCTACGGGAATCTTACGAGAATATCGTATCCTGACAATACTTATGAGACGTTTGCATATAATGCTGAAGGCTGGAACACGTCTGCTACTGACAGGCTTGGCAGAACAGTAGAGTTCTCATACGATGCTGTAGGTAATGTTACAAGGAAAACATATCCCAACGGAACATATGAATACTATACTTATGATTCTTGTGACAGACTGGAAACTGCCACAAATGTATATTTTGAGACAACGACATATACATACGACTATCTCGGAAGAAACACAGAAATAACTGACGAAGATGGCAACACGATTTCCTATACATACACCAGCAGAGGCAATGTAGATTCAGTAACAGATGCAAAGGGAAATACATATTCCTTCACATACGATAACAACGGTAACCAGACATCAGTTACATATCCTAACGGTAGCGTATTCTCGTCAGATTACGATGTAAGAGGAAGACTGACATCGGAAAGTGACGCTTACGGCAATACCACATATTATGGTTACGATGACATGGACAGACTTGTTTCTGTCACGGACGCGTTAGGCGGAACATGGGAATATGAGTATGATTCGCTCGGAAACGTAACGAAGGTAACCGATGCAAAGGGATATGAGACCACTTATGGTTACAACATCAATGGTCAGATAACAGAAGTTACAAACGCAGCCGGTAATACTGCTACTACAGATTACGACTCTTACGGAAGAGTGATCTCAACAACAGATTTCGGCGGAACAGAGACAATCTATGAGTACGATGACTTTGACAGGGTTGTTTCTGCTGCTACAGATGGGGAAGAAACTACTTATACATACGATAGCTACGGAAATCTTGTCGAAGTAGATGATCCATCAGGGACGATATACTACGACTATAACTCTGACGGATTCTTATCTTCTGTAACAAATGCAGAAGGGGAGACGATATATTACGAATACAACGACGGATATCAGCTCTCCAAGATAAGTATTGACGGTCAGGATATAGAGTATGGTTATGACAGCAAGGGAAGACTTATCTCTGTAACTGACATCGAAGGAACGACAACATATTCGTACGATGCAAACGGCAACAGGGAAAGCACAACATATCCTAACGGCGTAGTAACGACGTATGAGTATAACGAGATAAATGTTCTGACTAGGCAGGTAAGCAAGGACAGCATCGGGGCTGTAATTGCAAGTTATGAGTACACAATAGGTGATAACGGCGAGAGATTATCCGTAACAGAGTTCAATAGGACTGTCGAATACGAGTACGATGAACTGAACAGACTGACAAAAGAGACTGTTACAATAGGGACTTCCATATCCGAGACAACATATACATATGATTCCAACTCAAACAGAACTTCCATGACGAAGGACGGAGTCGTAACGACTTATGACTATAACAGTCTTAATCAGATAACAAGAGCCGGCGATATTAACTACACTTGGGACAACGCCGGTAATCTTGTAAGCCAGACTACCACCACAGGTGTTTTAGTGGCTTCGTACACATACGATTGCCATAACCGGATGATCTCGGCTACGGTAAGCAATTTAACGGCAAATGTTGTAGAGACATACGAATATGATTATTTAGGTCACAGGACCGATAAAACCTCCAACGGAGTAAGGACAGAATACGTTACAGATCTGTCTTCAGGATACTCTCAGGTTCT
>JAEFAV010000031.1 GCA_016288885.1 Saccharofermentans sp. | reverse complement strand
GTTCATTGACTTACGTGTGTCAAATAGAGATTAATACCACTTTATCCAATACGGAGGTACATTAAATGGCTCGTATAGCCGGCGTAGATTTACCTAACGATAAGAGAATTGAAATTGCTCTTACGTACATTTACGGAATCGGAAGAACAAGTGCAGACGAGATTATTGCCCAGACAGGCATCAATCCCGATACACGTGTCAAGGATTTGACAGAGGACGAGGTTGCGAAGATCCGTGACCAGATCGAGAACAATTACAAGGTTGAGGGTGACCTCAAGAGAGAAGTACAGTCCAACATCAAGAGACTTACTGATATCGGTTGCCTTCGCGGACGTCGCCACAGACTGGGACTCCCTGTAAGAGGCCAGCGCACAAAGACTAATGCTCGTACACGTAAGGGTCCGAAGCATACAGTTGCTGGTAAGAAGAAGTAAGGTGAGGTGAGTCAAAATGGCACAGAAGAAAAGCTTAAGACCCAGAAGAAGTGAGCGTAAGAACGTCGTTGACGGTCAGGCTCATATTCATGCTACATTCAACAATACGATTATTACGATTACCGACAAGCAGGGAAATACCATTTCCTGGGCTTCAGCAGGTATGGACGCCAAGGGTTCACGTAAGGGCACGAGCTATGCAGCTCAGGTTGCTTCCGAGAAGGCTGCTAAGACAGCTTGTGATCACGGCATGAAGACTGTTGATGTTTATGTCAAGGGACCCGGATCCGGACGTGAGTCCGCAGTAAGAGCCCTTGAGACAGCAGGCCTCAGAGTCACGATGATCAAGGACGTAACACCGGTTCCGCACAACGGATGCCGCCCTCCCAAGCGCAGAAGAGTTTAATCTTCTGCAGGCAGAATTAGTATAGAAAAGAGGAATATAGCAATGGCTAGAGATATGACACCTGTCCTCAAGAAGTGCAGAGCCCTCGGTATTGAGCCTGCTTTCTTGGGAGTAGAGAAGAAAGAATCCAAAAAGCACGGTGCATCCAGACCTCGTAAGTTAAGCGAGTACGGCATGCAGCTTAAGGAAAAGCAGAAGGCAAAGTTTATTTACGGCGTTCTCGAGAAGCCTTTCAGAAATTATTTTGAGAAGGCTCAGAAGCTCAAGTATGGTACAACCGGTGAAAACCTCATGATCCTTCTTGAGACAAGACTTGATAACGTTTTATTCAGAATGGGTCTCGCTCGTACAAGAGACGAAGCAAGACAGATCGTAAGCCACAGAGAAGTTAAGGTTAACGGCAAGATCGTTAATATTCCTTCTTATGCAGTTAAGGTTGGCGATGTAGTTGAGATCAAAGAGAAGGCTAAGAGCTCTCAGAGATTCAAGGACATCATTGAAGTTACAGGTTCCAGAGCAAATCCTGCTTGGGTAGAGGCTGACAGCGAGAAGCTTTGCGGAAAGATCCTCGCAATGCCTACAAGAGATCAGATCGAAGTACCTGTAAACGAAGTTGCTATCGTCGAGTTGTATTCTAAGTAATAACATCCGGATCGCAAGATTTAGAATAATTCTCAGGAGGATTAAACATGATGGAAATCAGCCAGCCGACCGTTAAGTGCGTTGAGACCAACGAGGACAAGTCCTACGGCAAATATACCATCGCCCCGCTCGAGCGCGGATTCGGCACGACACTCGGAAATTCTCTCCGCAGAGTGCTTTTGTCTTCGCTTTCCGGCGCGGCAGTAACATCTATCAAGATCGAGAAGATTAAGCATGAGTTCTCCACTGTTCCGGGTATTATCGAGGATATGACGGAGATTATCCTTAATATCAAGGGTATCCGCGCAAAGCTTCATAACGAGTCCAACATCGTCAGCATCAGCGTCGCCAAGGGCAGAACCGGCGAGCTTACAGCAGGCGATATCGTTCACGGACCTGAAGTTGAGATCATGAATCCTGAACATGTTATCGCTCACCTCAACGGCAGTGATGACGTTTTCATGGAATTCACGCTCAGCAAGGGCCGCGGATACAACACAGCAGAGCAGAATAAGCCCGCTAAGCAGGTCATCGGTGTAATCCCGATCGATTCCATCTTCACACCTGTAAAGAAGGCAAACTATAAGGTTGAGAACACCCGTGTAGGCGCAAGAACAGACTATGACAGCCTTACACTCGAGGTATGGACCGACGGAACGATTGATGTTGACGAGGCACTCTCTTCAGCAGCAAATTGCTTGATCGAACACCTCAAGTTCTTTACGGCTCTCGCTGATACGGATTCAGCTCCGAGCTTCAAGAACATCGAAGAGAGCGGCGAGCATGATTCCAAGCTTTCCGGTGTGATTGAGGATATGGATTTCTCAGTACGTACTTATAACTGTCTCAAGAGAGCACAGATCAACACAGTTGGTGATCTTGTTGCACGTTCCATGGACGAGATGATCAAGGTCAGAAACCTCGGTAAGAAGTCTCTGGAAGAGATCATCGAGAAGCTTGAAGACATGGGTCTGCACTTGAGAGAACAGGAAGATTAAGCTTTTTTAGCAGGAGGATATATTAAATGCCTAACAGGAAATTCGGCCGTGCTTCAGATCAGCGCATCGCTATTCTGAAGAATCAGGTCACAACATTGATAATAAACGGTAAGCTCGAGACAACCGTTGCCCGTGCTAAGGAGATCAGCGCCATCGTTGAGAAGCTCGTAGCATCCGCAGTTAAGGAGCAGGATAACTACACAACAAAAGAGATCACAGTATCTGCTGCAAAGCTTGACGGTAAGGGCAAGAAAGTCTTGAAGACAAAGACATCTAAGAGTGGCGCTAAGTACGAAGTAGTTGACCGTGAAGTTAAGACAAAGACAGTTCAGGTTGACGCTCCTTCACGTCTTGCTGCAAGAAAAGCAATGATCAAGTGGGTAAACAAGAGCCACGATGCAGAAGGTAACATCATCAATCCCGTTAATAAGGTATTCGATGATATCGCACCCAGATATGCAGGCAGAAACGGTGGTTACACAAGGATCATCCGTTTGGGCGCAAGACGCGGTGACGGTGCCGAGATGGCTATCCTGGAGTTCGTGTAATATTTCACAAACAAAACGGGAATAATTAATTGTCAATCAGTTACGGGGAAAGGTTTACATCTTTCCCCGTTCTCTTTAAAATGTTGCTACTAAAACATTGATGCGGGGTAAAAACTTTTGCCGGAAGACCCGAACAGCATAGTAATTAAGGACGTGAGTTTCTCTTACGACGTATCTGAAGAGGACTCTGATAAACCGCCAAGACTTGCGCTTGACGGAATATCCGTTACTATCAAAAAAGGTTCTTATACCGCTATACTCGGCAGCAACGGTTCGGGCAAATCCACGCTTGCAAAGATCATCGACATCCTTGAACTCCCTGACAGCGGCAAAGTAGTCATTTTCGGAAAGGATGCCGAAGATGACGATCTGTTCTGGGACATAAGGTCCAACTGCTGCTGCGTTTTCCAGAATCCCGACAATCAGATCGTCGGAACGATGATAGAAGAAGACGTAGCTTTCGGTCCCGAGAATCTCGGTATCCCCAATCCTGAATTAAGAGAACGCGTCGACCAGGCTCTGAAGGATGTAGGCCTTTATGAATATAGACATAAAGAGACCATGGCATTATCCGGCGGACAGAAACAAAAGCTGGCCATAGCGGGAGCCCTTGCGATGCGTCCCGATATCCTGATCCTTGACGAGGCGACGGCCATGCTCGATCCTTCGAGCAGGGATGATTTCCTTGAGCTTGTCGAGAAGATGCGTATCGAAAAAGGACTCACCCTCATAACGATTACGCACGATATGACTGAAGCTTTAAGATGCGACAAGCTCATTATCGTACATAAGGGCAAGGTAGCTATGCAGGGAACTCCTGAAGAGATCTTTTTATCAGAAGATCTCTGGAAATACGGGCTTAAAAGACCGGTTAAGTTCAACTTTGCTTTTGAGATCGCCAAACTTACGGGAAGCACGCTTACGAAGGATGACTTAAAGAGTAACGAGAGTCTTGTAGCAAGTCTTATCAGAATGCTTACAAAACCCGGATTAAAGGCGCCCGGGAACATCAGTTCCGAAAAGACCGGGACTGATGATAACGAGATCATAATGTCTGTAAAAGATCTTTCCTATTCATATGACGGAGGAGAGACCCAAGCTATCGAAAACATAAATCTCGATATCAGAAAGGGCGAAGTGCTGGGTATTGTAGGCGAGAGTGGCTGTGGAAAGACGACGCTTATCTCGCACATGAACTCGATCATAAGACCTAAGAACGGTGACGTCATCATCCACACAAAAGACGGTGACTTATCATGCAGGAACAAAAAGGATACCCTGAAGATCAGACAGAATGTCGGTCTTGTTTTCCAGTATCCCGAGTATCAGCTTTTTGAAGAGACCGTATATAAAGACATCGCATACGGTCTGAAGAAAATGAATGTAAAAAAAGAAGATCAAAAGGATCTCATAATGGATGCCGCTTCCAAAGTAGGGCTTACTGAAAGAGAATTAAATTCTTCCCCCTTCGAATTATCGGGCGGTCAGAAGAGACGCGCCGCAATGGCAGGCGTCCTTGTAATGAACCCGGGCATCCTTGTGCTTGATGAACCTGCATCAGGACTTGATCCAAAGGGCAGACAGGAAATGTTTGCGATCATAAGGGGTCTCAGGGACAGCGGAACTACCATAATCCTTGTATCACACAACATGGATGAAGCTGCGGTCAATTGTGACAGGATCTGCCTTATCGATAACGGAAAGATCAAGGCGGTCGGGACGCCTTCTGAATTATTCGTAAAACAGAGAGCGGATGAACTTAAGATCCAGCTTCCGAGAATAACAAGGTTCTCGGCAGTTCTCAGAACGGAGCTCGAAGAAATATATCCGGATATTGTATTTAGCGGTAATTACTTTGATCCTGAAAAGGAAGCCAAAGTAATAGTCGAGGCTGTGTGTAAGGCAGGTGATAAACATGCTCAATAACATCAGTCTCGGAAGGTACTATCCTGCTAATTCATTCCTTCATAATACTGATCCCAGGGTAAAGACGATCCTCTACATGGTCTATCTGGTTGCAATCTTCATGATCAAGGAACCTGTATCCATCGGTATTCTCGCGTTGATAATCTTTTTGCAGCTTTTCATGGGCAAGATATCGCCGTCTGTTTTATGGTCGACGGTAAAGCCGATGATCCCGCTCGCGCTGTTCATTTTCCTGATCAATGTTTTTACCATAAAAGAAGGCAATGTTCTTTTCTCGTGGAAGATAATCACGATCACGGGTTATGGTCTGGGACGTGCAGCGATAATGGCGGTAAGGCTTATTTTCCTCATAATATCTACGAGCATACTTCTGACACTGACGACTACACCGCTTAAGATGAGCGATGCTTTGGAAAGCCTTTTCTCACCGTTGTCGGTAATAAAGGTACCGGTTCACGAGATGGCCATGATGATGTCGATCGCTTTAAGATTCATCCCGACTTTGGCAGCAGAGACAGATAAGATCATGAAGGCCCAGCAGTCGAGAGGCGCGGATTATGATACGGGCAGTTTTATCAACAAGATCAGGGGATACCTTACGGTGCTCATTCCGCTTTTTGTTTCGAGTTTCAGACGAGCAGACGAACTGGCGGTCGCAATGGACGCGAGGTGCTATCGGGGAGGAAAGGGAAGGACCAAGCTCAATCCTCTGAAACTGAAGCTGAAAGACGTTCTTTGCGGAATAATGTTCACTCTTTTGGCAGCGCTGGTCATCATTATAGATATTGCTTTGAGATAAGTTTCTTGCTGTGTTAGAATGCAAGTTGCTAATGATATAGCGAAAGGTTGGAATAATTCATGAGTTATTATTGCGGAATCGACTTGGGCGGTACGAATATCAAGGCCGGTATTGTTGACGGCGAAGGAAATCTTCTTAACAAATTGTCGATCAAGACATTGGCTGAAAGATCAATGGAAGAGATCATTCACGATATGGGTCAGCTCGCTGCAGACGCCATCAAGGATGCTGGTCTCGAAGTTAAGGATATCGAGTGCATCGGCATCGGATCTCCCGGAACGCCCGACAACGAAGAAGGACTTCTTGTCTACTCAAGCAATCTTCCTTTCAATAAAGCTCCCATGAGAAAGCTCATAAGGGAAGTCATAGATCTTCCTGTATATATCGATAACGACGCTAACTGCGCGGCGATGGCTGAAGCAGTTGCGGGCGCGGCAAAGGGCGCAAAGGATTCCGTTACCATCACATTGGGAACAGGCGTCGGTGCCGGCGTAATCGTAAACGGAAGGATCTTCTCCGGATTTAACCAGGCAGGTTCAGAGTTCGGTCACACCGTACTGGTGTCCGGCGGCGTTCAGTGCGGATGCGGCAGAAAGGGCTGCTTTGAACAGTATGCTTCAGCTACGGCACTCGCAAGAATGACAAGGGAAGCTGCCGAAGCAAATCCGGATTCATTACTTAACAAAGTCAAGGAAGATTTCGGTGAGTGGAATGCCCAGATAGCTTTCGTAGCCATGCGTGATGGCGATAAGACAGCTGCGGAAGTCGTTGACAGTTACACGGATTATCTTGCTGACGGACTCGCAAATGCCATCAACGCTTTCATGCCTGAAGTGCTCGTCGTTGGCGGCGGTGTATGCAATGAAGGCGATCCTCTCCTTATCCCCATGCGTGAGAAGACAATGTCACGTCCTTACTTCGGTCCCGGTGTTCCTAAGACAAGGATCGAGCTCGCCCAGATGGGCAACGATGCCGGTATCGTAGGTGCTGCCATGATGGGCAAGTCATGCGTTGACGACGGCAAAAACGGCAAGTGATCACATATGCCGAGAATAGCCTTCATCACTGAGTTTGACGGCACGGATTTTGCCGGATTCCAATCCCAGGAGAATGCAAGGGCTGTTCAGGATGTCCTCGAGACAGCTTTAGAGGAACTTTATAAAACAAAGATCAGACTTACGGGATGCTCCCGTACTGACGCAGGCGTACATGCCAGATGCCACCTGAGTCATGCGGATGTCCCGTTTGTCATTCCCGAAGATAAATTCCCGCTGGCAATGAATGCCCTTCTGCCTGACGATGTCGCAGTAAAGAAGTCATTCTATGTGGACGACAATTTCTCTGCGCGTTTTGACATCAAGGGCAAAAGGTACATCTACAGGATATATTCTTCTCCGACAAGAAGTCCCCTTCTGGACAGATATGCATATTATTGTCCTGTTATGCCCGATGTCGCGAAAATGGTCCGCGCTGCGAAATTCTTTGCCGGCGAGCATGATTTTTCCGCGTTCTGCGCAACGGGCGGGAGCCAGAAAACGACCGTAAGAAGACTTTTCGGAGTTAAGGTTGATACGGAAGGCAAAGATCCGTGCGTGATCAGGATAGAAGTATCCGGTGAAGCATTCCTCTATAACATGGTCCGCATTATTGCAGGTACTTTGCTGTATGTTGGCCAGGGAAAGATCGATCCTGCTGAAGTCGGAAACATCATCGACTCGTGCGATCGCAGTCTTGCAGGAAAGACACTGCCTGCCAAAGGGCTTACTCTCGAAGAAGTATTCATCGGCGGTTAAGATGACAATCGGTGTCCTTTATATTAATTAAAAATCTCTGAGGTGGTATAATTATTTAAATGCGGGCCGGAATACCCGCATTAATTTAAAAAGGGAGGATTTAAGAAATGGTTAGCTGGTGGGTTATATGGCTCGTCATCGCTATCATTATGATAATCATTGAAGTAGTGACCACAGGTCTTGCTACTCTTTGGTTTGCGGTAGGCGCGATCGTTGCAATGATCATGGATCTTTGCGGAGCGCCCGTTACTCTTCAGATCATAGTCATGGCTGTCGTGTCCATTGTGTGTTTTGCCCTCTGCATGATATGGGTAAGGCCTAAGCTGGAATCGCTTCGAAAGAAGAATATCCAGCGTACTAACGCAGACAGGCTCATCGGTAGGGAAGGCATAGTTATTGTGTCTTTAAACAGGACCGAAGGCAAAGGCCAGGTCAAGGTCGACGGACAGATATGGAGTGCCAAGGCCGACGAGGACATTGCCGAAGGAATAAAAGTGGTCGTTAAATCGATCGAAGGTGTAAAGCTCGTAGTCGAGACCGCACCATAATAAAGGGAGGATTTTATATATGTTACCAATAGTTTGTGCTTCAACAGGCGGAATAGTAGGAATCGCGATCGGGATCATCGTCATACTGGTACTCATCATACCTAATATCAAGATCGTTCCCCAGGCAACAACGTTCATTATCGAGCGTCTTGGTACGTACAGGACCACATGGGAGACAGGCTTCCACATGAAGGTTCCCTTCATTGACCGTGTTGCCAAGAAGATATCACTTAAGGAAAAAGTTGCAGACTTCGCTCCTCAGGCAGTTATCACGAAGGATAACGTTACAATGCAGATCGATACGGTCCTTTTCTATCAGATCGTTGATCCTAAGCTCTATACATATGGAATCGAACGTCCGATCACTGCCATCGAGAATCTCTCTGCAACGACACTCCGTAACATCATAGGTGATCTGGAACTTGACCAGACCCTTACTTCCAGAGACATCATCAATACAAGGATGAGAGAGATCCTTGATGAAGCAACCGATCCCTGGGGAATCAAAGTCAACCGCGTCGAGCTTAAGAACATCATCCCGCCTAAGGAGATCCAGGCTGCGATGGAGAAGCAGATGAAGGCTGAGCGTGAGAAGAGAGAAAAGATCCTTATCGCAGAAGGTGAGAAGGAATCCGCCATCAGAGTTGCAGAAGGTGAGAAGGAAGCAGCAATTCTCAGAGCTGAAGCTAAGAAACAGGCAGCCATTAAGGAAGCCGAAGGTCAGGCCCAGGCGATTCTCGCAGTCCAGGAAGCTACGGCCAAGGGTCTTCAGATGATCAAGGACGTAGGCGCTGACGACGGTCTTATTGCCATCAAGGGTCTTGAAGCTCTTGAGAAGGTAGGTCAGGGTGCATCCACAAAGATCATCATTCCGTCAGACCTTCAGGGTATCGCAGGCCTTACTACAACGATTAAAGAGATCGCAAAATCATAATAAAAGTTTTCGTAATTCGGAGGTGGAATCGTATGGATTACGGTATGTGGAATGACAGGACCAACATGAGTATGCTCACGGACTTCTATGAGCTCACCATGGCAAACGGTTATCTTAACAGCGGTAACAGGGACAAAGTCGTTTATTTTGACATGTTCTTCAGGAACATCCCGGAGAACGGCGGATATGCCGTCATGGCAGGTCTGGAGCAGGTTATAGATTATCTGTCCAGCCTTAAGTTCTCGGAAGACGATCTTACGTTCCTTAAAGAAAACTATCATTTCAATGATGAGTTTATTCAGTATTTAAGAGGCTTCGAGTTCACCTGTGATGTATGGGCGATCCCTGAAGGAACCGTCGTATTCCCCAAGGAGCCGCTTGTTAAGGTAAGAGGTCCGATCATTCAGGCGCAGCTCCTTGAGACTGCTCTGCTCTGTACGATCAACCACCAGACTCTCATCGCGACAAAGACGGCGAGGATAGTCAGAGCTGCTGAAGGCAGACCTGTCATGGAGTTCGGCGCACGCCGCGCCCAGGGCTTCGATGCATCTGTTTTGGGTGCCAGGGCAGCTTATATTGCAGGTGCCGCAGGAACGTCCTGCACGATCTGCGGACAGCAATTCAACATCCCGCTCTCGGGAACGATGGCTCACTCCTGGGTAATGCTTTTCGACAATGAGTTCGAAGCATTCAAGGCATATTCACTCGCATATCCTGACGGAGCGCTTCTGCTCGTTGATACGTATGACGTTCTCCGTTCAGGCATCCCGAATGCTATAAAGTGCGCCAAGGAGGTCCTCGAGCCGATGGGCAAGCGCCTTAAGGGTATCAGGATCGATTCCGGAGACCTCACGTATATGACTCAGAGTGCACGCAAGATGCTTGATGAGGCAGGCCTTACTGACTGTAAGATCACCGTTTCCAATGCGCTTGACGAGTATCTTATAAGAGATCTCATAAGTCAGGGCGCATGCATCGATTCGTTCGGTGTAGGTGAAAGACTCATCACATCCAAGGCTGAGCCGGTTTTCGGAGGCGTTTATAAGATATCTGCGGTAGAAGCAGATGACGGAACGATAATCCCCAAGATGAAGATCTCTGACAGCATCGGTAAGGTAACAAATCCCTGCAGCAAGAAGATCGTAAGATTCTACGATAATGCTACGGGAAAGGCTCTGGCTGACGTTGTCATGGTTGCTGACGAGGAGATACCGAACGGCGAGCCTTATGAGATCTTTGATCCGGATAACACATGGAAGTCAAAAGTGCTCGAAAACTATACGACAAGAGAGATAATGGTTCAGATCTTTAAGGACGGCAAGCTTATTTACGACAGACCTTCCATAGGCGAGATCAGGGCATACTGCACCAAGGAACTTGACTCTCTCTGGGATTCCGTCAAGAGATTCGAGAATCCTCATAATTATTACGTTGACCTGTCACCCAAGCTTTGGAAGATCAAGGATGACATCTTAAGATCATACAGACACAGATAAGGAGAAATACAAATGGCAAATCCGATCATTACAATCCAGATGAAAGACGGCAGCATCATGAAAGCCGAACTCTATCCCGATATCGCACCGGCAACGGTCAAGAACTTCGTAGACCTGGCAGGAAAGGGATTCTATAACGGTCTCATCTTCCACAGGGTCATCCCGGGATTCATGATCCAGGGAGGCGATCCGGAAGGAACGGGTATGGGCGGTCCCGGATATACAATCAAGGGCGAATTTTCCGCTAACGGTTTCAGGAATGATCTTAAGCATACAAGAGGTGTTCTTTCCATGGCCCGCGCAATGGATCCGAATTCTGCAGGTTCACAGTTCTTCATTATGCATGAGGATTCACCGCATCTTGACGGACAGTACGCCGCATTCGGCAAACTAATAGAAGGCATCGAAGTTGTTGATAAGATAGCTTCCGTAAAGACTGATTACAGTGACAGACCATTAGAACCTCAGCAGATCGACTTTATGACGGTTCAGTTCTGAACTTCTGCTCATAAAAGATAACTTAGCAAACAGCGGGGACTGAAGGAAAGGATAATGAAAGAAGTAAAGCAGATCGGAGACCTCTCTAAAGGCAAGGCAAAAAAATCCGCTCCCCTGAAGAGATCTTCGCATGACACCAGGACAATCACGGTGCCTTTTCCGTGGCTTTATGCTTCGATCGTCCTTTTCCTGACAGTACCGCTGTTTATGTTTTTTCTGGGATATCTTCGTCTGTCAGTCGGCATCCCGCTTACGCTGATCTTCGCAGGAATAGTTCTTTATTGCGTGTCAGACTGTCTGAATGATCCTGACGGTACAAAACTTTCGAAGACTGATAATGATATCAAGATACCGTTATCATATTTCATAGGGTTTGCCGTTGCTGCGCTTGTAATAACGTATGTTACCGGAGTAGGAGAATACATATACACTATCCAGGATCATCCGTACAGACGTGCTATTCTGAGAGATCTCATAAACTATGACTGGCCTGTTATATATAACTATTCCACGCAGACCAATCCTGAGGTAAGGGAGATTTTCGGGATTGCTTCCGGCGAGCGTGCATTCTCGTATTACTTTATCTATTGGATGCCGGCGGCTCTGGCAGGGAAGATGTTCGGATTTGAAGTTGGCAATTTTGTCCACTTCCTATGGAATTCATTGGGCATATTCCTGTCCCTGATCTCTGTGAGCGTGCTTATCAAGAGGTTCACGGCATGGGTTCCGTTTATATTTGTTTTCTTTTCAGGACTTGATATCCTGCCGAATATTGTGTATGTCTTCACTCAGTATGACAGTTGGTACTGGGTCGAAGGATGGGTGCCCAAATTGGCTTATATAAGCAATTTCAGGGAACTTACAAGTGTGTATAATCAGATGGTGCCGTGTTTTCTGGTAATAGCATTGATCCTTCTTTCTTTTAACACGCGTTCTATGGGACTTACTGCAGGAATTCTTTTCTGTTACTCGCCATGGGCTGTTTTCGGCATAATCCCGATCGTGGGAGCTGTGCTCTTCGGAAAAAAGCTCAGGGCAGACAAGGCATCCAAAACGGTGATGAACATTCTGAGCCCCGTTAATATTGCATCAGCTTTGCTGCTTCTCTCGATATTCGGGAGTTATTATATGTCCAATTCCGGAGCGGTGGACTATAAAGGATTTGTATGGGAGTTCTATGATGACCCCAGACTGTTTGTTCCCTGTTATCTAATTTTTTTAGTGATAGAAGTACTGCCTTTTGTGGCTATTCTTTACGGCAAAAACAAATCAGACCCGGTGTTTTGGGTTTCAGTTATCACATTAATGGTTATTCCGTTTTATCAGATTACAGGGATGAATGATCTGTGTATGAGAGGTTCAATGCCTGCCTTGTTTTTCTTTTGCATAAGATTAAGCGGACTTGTATCAGATACAATGGATGTAAAAAACACGCCGACGACAAGGAAAGGCTGGCTTAAGCCGGCTGCTGTCATGCTGACGGTAATACTGATGATGTTTCCTGCTTTGTTTAATCTGTTCCTTATCTTCGGATCAGAAGTCAAAGGCTGGCCCAACGATAAGGAAGACATTGGTTCATTTGGAAACATTAATAAAGCTGAATATGCTGAAGTGATCCAGGACCAGTTTTTCGCTAAGGATTTTGAAACGAGTTTTTTCTATAAATATTTTGCGAAATAAAAAGCTGTTCCAAAAGTCGGAGACAGCCTCATTAGTCAAATTATTTAATCTTTAGATTCTTCAGACGGAATATATATCGGTCTGCCCTTTGTCTCTATGTATGTTCGCCCGATGTATTCACCTAAGATGCCGAGACACATTAGGATCAATCCGCCGATAAAGAGGATAAAGCACAGCAGGGAAGGATAACCCGGAACATCATTATATATCGTCAGAACGATCGCACGAATGAAGTAGTAGATGAGATAGACAAAGCCGGCAAAAGCAAAACCGAAGCCGGCATATGTTGCAATTCGCAGCGGTGCAGTAGTAAATGCTACAATGCCGTCAATCGCATACCGGAAAAGCTTCCAGAAACTCCATTTGGTCTCGCCGGCAACGCGTTCTACGTTCTCGTGTTCTACCCATTTGGTCCTGAATCCAACCCAGGCGAAAATACCTTTTGAAAAACGCTGACGTTCCGAAAGGCTTAAGATGGCATCAACTACTTCGCGCTTCATGAGCCTGAAATCCCTGGCGCCATCAGCTATCTCGACGTCGCACATGCGGTTGATGAGTTTATAAAAACGACGCGCAAAGAAACTTCTTATCTTTGGTTCGCCTTTTCGCGTAACACGCCTTGCAGCAACAATATCGTATTCTCCGGAATCAAGATCATTTATCATCTGCGGAATGAGTGAAGGAGGATCCTGCATATCTGCATCAAGGATGGCTATATAATCCCCCTTGGCTTTTTGCATTCCGGCATACATGGCTGCTTCTTTCCCGAAGTTCCTGGAGAAAAATACATATTTTACGGATTTATCATTTTTGGCAAGATCTCTTATGATGTCCGCGGTCTTGTCGCGGCTTCCGTCATTGACAAAAATGAATTCAAAACATCTGTCAGGAGAAGTCTCTGCCTTTCTTACGTCACACAGTGCTTCATAAAGGATCGGAAGTGATCCTTCTTCGTTATAGCACGGAACAATGAGACTAATAAGCATTAAGCATTCCCCTTATGAAACGTCTCTTAACAAATGTATTAATTGAAACGTTTTATTAAAATGTATTATAATCAAAAACAATTAATGATTACAATAATTTTGCTTGAGAAAGGGCGGAGCATTAATGAAGGAAATATCAAGTCTAAAGGGCGGTTCTGCACAGAAAAAAGCTTTTACCCCTTCACTTAAGCATACAAATACAGAGAGCAAAAAAACAGATCTTCATCCGTTATGCGCAGGATTAATTACTTTTATTCTTTTTGTTCTTGCATTGATTTCATTTCAGAAATATCCCTTTGCAGAGGATGCATTTCTTATAAGCGACCTGGAAGCACAGTATGCCCCCTTTCTTGCTTTGTTGAGAAATAAGATCCTTGAGCTCGGAACGGTTCCGAAAGAACAGTTGCTGTCATATCTTACATATTCGTTTCAGCTGGGACTCGGAAAGAACTTTGCCGGTACTGTCGGTTATTATTTAGCAAGCCCTTTCAATCTGATCTATCTGTTTATCGATGAGTCCCAGATAGATCTTGCAGTCTTGTCGATAATCGTATCCAAATTAAGCCTTGCGTCTGGATTTATGTGTCTGTTCCTTGAAAAAAGATTCCAGGACAAAAAGACTATTTGGCCGGTAGCATTAGGAATTATATATGCATTCTCGTCATATGCCCGTCTCTATATTATGAATATTATGTGGCTTGACGGATATATGCTTCTGCCGTTGATACTGTATTTCACCGAAAAGTTTATCAAAAAGCAGAAGTACGCGGGATTGATCGTGTCGTTGCTGGTTCTGTTTATTTCCAATTACTATATTGCATATATGGCCGGCATAGCCTGTTTCCTTTATTTGTGCATAAGGCAGTTTGAACAGGAAACGCCCATAAAAAAAGCGGCAGGAGTATGTGTCAGATATGTTCTTACTGCCGGATTTACGGGAATGATAACAGCCTTTTTGCTGGTTCCGGTCGGTCTTGATACCATAAAAAATGCTGACCAGACTATTTCCAGTTACAATAGTTACTTGATCACTTATTCTCCGCTGTCATTTATTCATATGATGCTTTTGGGTGACCCGAGAGACTTTAATGAAGTATTGTCAGGAAATTATCCGCTGCTCTTTATCAGTCTGGCGGTAACTTTAATGCTCTTCATTTATTTCTTCAGCCCCGTATTTAAAAGCAGAGAGAAAAAGGTACATGCTTTTTGTGTTTTGGGAGTATTCCTTTCTACTATTGTTTATGTGATCGATACGGCCTGGCAGGTTTTCGATGAACCGAACTGGTTTTTGCACAGACATACTTTTGCTTTTTTGCCGCTGTTTTTGATCATTTCCTACAGGGTTCTGGAAAAGCTTAAGGATGTGGCAAGAAAAGACATCATAAAACCGATGCTTATTATGTATCTGCTTGTTGCTATAGACTATACTTTCTATGCTTCCGGAGAGGTCAGTGAGAAAAATGACATTCTGGTTTACAGCATACTGCTCATAACGGCATATTCTGGGGTCTTTATGGGCTTTGGTCTTGGAAAATGGCCGGATCAGCTCCGTGATATGCCCAAAATGTTACCTCCGCTGTTGGCAGGAATATTATGTTTTGAGACTGTTTTTGTGGGACCGATGATGACTTCTGCCGTTGATGCGCTGACTTTACGCAGAGGTTCTGCAAATGAATACAGTGCTTCGATCAAAGCCGAAAAGGAGTTTGGAGATTACGCCCGGAATAATAACGCCGGTTCAGGTGCTTTCAGAGCTGAAACCGTGAAGACTACGGATTATACTGTTGAATACTACACTGAATATGGTGAAGCTTTTTACGGAAACTATAACGGATTATCGTTTTTTAATTCCAGTTCAAATAAGAGAATGCACCATTTTTTGAAACAATTAGGATTGGCAACTAACTATAATTACTTTTCTGTTTGGCACTCATATACCTGTCCCTCAGTAGAAGCGTTTTTCTCGATTGGATCGCTGTCATCAAGAGAAGAACTTGATATGTATGATCTCAAAGGAGAAGACACGGTCGGAACCGGTTTGAAATTTTATTCCAACGAAAATGCTTTACCGCTGGGGTTTGCTGCCGATAAAGGCTCTTTTGATTTTGATTTTTTCAGAAACGAGAGACAGACAAAGGAAAAAGACTTCTTTACTCTTCAGAATGACTGGTACCGGTCTTTATTCCCGGATCAGTTTTCGGAAGACATATTTATTAAGATCGGCGAAGACGTTACCGGAGAACCGACGATCTTTAACGGTGTCACCCTCAATCTGCACGAATATACAACAAACAGATATCTTGAAAGCATTAGCAGAAATAGTGACAGTTCGGAAAGCGAAGAAACGGAGATAGGGACCGGAACCGAATCTGTAGATCCTCTTGGCCTTGAAAAGACAGTTCAGAACGAACTGAAAAATAATCTTACGGATATTTACAGGACAAACAGTGAAGTTCCGATCATTATGGAATATGAATTCAAAGCACCTTCTGACGGTGAGATCTATTGTTCGGTTGCTACCGGAAGGATCATGGATGCCACGGATGTCTTTGTTAACGGTGTAAAAGTAGCCAATATTGATTCGGGCACATATTATTCAAGGATAGTCAGATTAGGCAATTTTAAAGAGGGCGAAGACGTAAAAGTTACTTTCTGGTCTGACCGGGATAAGTGGTCTTATCTGAATATCGGATTTGCAAGTTTTGACATAGAGACTTTTTCCAGACAGTTTGCAGAAGTTGATAAGACTAAGGTCAAGACCGATTTTGTGACTGACGGTTATGCCAAATTCAGCATCAGCGGTCTGGATACAGATGAGACGGTTATTACAACAATTCCTGCTGAAGACGGATGGCAGCTTTATATTGATGGCGTACCGGCCGAATTCAAGACATATCAGGATGCTTTCCTTTCGTTTGATGCTCCTTCCGGAGATCATACGGCTGAGCTTGTGTTTACGGCTCCCGGTATTAAAGCCGGTGCGGCTATATCTTGTGCCGGAGTTGTCTTTTTAGCAGCATTTATCTTTGTTGACAAGAGTCTTTCGAAAAAGAAAAAGACCATTGCAGGTCCCGCCGCTTAAATATGAATCATTGTATGGAGGTTTTGAGTTATGGACTTTATGAAAGAATATGAGTTTTGGTCGACGGATCCGTTCTTCGATGAGGGAACGCGAAATGAACTTGTTGCCATTAAGGATGACAGAAAAGAGATCGAGGACAGATTCTACAGAGACCTTGAGTTCGGCACTGCCGGATTAAGAGGCGTTCTCGGCGCAGGCACCAACAGGATGAATATCTATACGGTCGCAAAAGCATCTGAAGGACTTGCAAAATTCATTTTGTCCTGCGGAGATGAGGCTGTGGCAAGAGGAGTGGTTATATCTTACGATTCAAGACATTTCTCTCCCGAGTTCGCGCAGATCACGGCTCAGGTCCTTGCTGCAAACGGTATTCCCAGCAGGCTTTCAGATGAATTGAGACCCGTTCCGGTCCTTTCATTCTCCGTCAGATATTTTAAAGCTTTTGCCGGAGTCATGATCACGGCTTCCCATAACCCTTCAAAGTACAATGGCTATAAGGTTTACGGAGAAGACGGAGGACAGGTCCCTCCCGAAGCGGCTGATGCGGTCCTTTCAAACATTGAGGCCATCTCTGATATAAGAACCATCAAGATGATGGATATTGAAGAAGCCAAGGCAAAAGGTCTTGTCACGGCTTTCGGACCTGAGATCGATGATGCATTCACGAAGATGCTGACAAAGCTCGTTGTTGATCCCGAAGCCATCGCGAAGCAGGCTGATATGAGCATCGTTTACACACCTTTGCACGGTTCAGGCAATAAGCCGGTAAGAAGGATCCTTGAAGCCGTAGGATTTAAGAATATCCACATCGTTCCCGAACAGGAGCTTCCCGACGGTTCTTTCCCGACGGTTAGCCTTCCTAATCCTGAAAATCCGGAAGCGCTTTCCATGGCCATCGAGCTTGCCAAAAAGACCGATGCATCACTGGTATTCGGTACTGACCCTGACTCGGACAGGATCGGAGCTGCCGCCAGAGTTGTAGAGAACGGTGAAGTTAAGTATAAATGCTTCACTGGTAACCAGATGGGACTGATGCTCCTGGACTATATCCTTGATGCAAAGAAGAAACTCGGAACTCTTCCCGACAAGTCCTTTGCAGTCACTACGATCGTTTCTTCCAAACTCGTAAAGACTATCTGCGATTACTATGGCGTGGAACTTCAGGAGACACTTACAGGATTTAAGTTCATAGGTGAGAGGATCAAGCTTGATGACGAGTTCGGAGACAAGCACTTCCAGTTCGGTTTTGAAGAGAGCTACGGTTATCTTTCAGGCGTCGACGTACGCGATAAGGATGCTGTCGTAGCTGCAATGCTCATCTGTAACATGGCTGCAGCTTCTTTCGAGAAGGGTGAGACTCTGGCGGACAGGCTTGATCACCTTTACGAGAAATACGGTTTCGGCATCGAGCAGACGATCAGCTGCACTCTTGAAGGCAAGGAAGGCATAGAGAAGATAGGCAGCTGCATGGTTGAACTCAGAAAAGAACTCGCTGACTGCAAGGATCTTAAGCAGGCTGAAAACCTTCTTGGCGGTGCAACGGTAAAAGCAGTCCGTGACTATAAGGAGTCCAAACGCTATGTCTTTACCGAGTCCGGTGTGGAGATCGAAGAGATTACTCTTCCCAAGTCCAACGTTCTTCTCTATGAGCTCGGCGGTAAGAAGGGAATAGACTGGGCATGCGCCAGACCTTCAGGCACAGAACCCAAGCTTAAGATCTACATGGGTGTTTACGATTCTGATGAAGCAAGTGCTAAAACATCTTTCGAGACCATTAAGGGTCAGGTGGAAGGATACGTTAAGTCGAAGCTTGCTTAAAACTTCTCTGTTAAAGGAATAATGAATTCATAGACAGCCTTGGCAAAGCCGAGGCTGTCATAGTCTGCGGTGATATAATAAGCGGCCTTTTTCGCTTTTTCGGTGGCATTTCCCATTGCTATTCCATATTGAGCGGCCTCGATCATGGAGACATCGTTATCGTTGTCGCCTATGGCGAAAGTGTTTGCTTCAGGGATCCCGAGATAGTCCGCAAGTCTTAACAGGGCATCTCCCTTGGAAGATCCTTTTGGCATGACATCATAAAGACCGGGACCTGAGCAGATAACTTCGAGACCGGGATCTGAAGAAAGCATGTCATACACTGTCCGGTTGGGATTTATGAGAAGGATCTTGTTGAATGCCGGAATGATATCCTTTTCGGGAAAATCCATTCCGATATCGATGATCGGCGCCTGTTTTGAGGGTTCCACACCGACGTTATAACCTTCCACGAAGAATTTCCTGCCCGAGCAGGGCGCAAAAAAGATGCCTTCATCAGAATACAGAGTAGCGTCGGCATCGTTATCCAGAAGATACCTCAAAATGTTTCTTATCTTCTTATCCTCAAAATCTTTGGAAGCGAATTGTTTTCTCGCTGCTGCATCAAAGAGCGAGCCTCCGTTGCTTGTAATGACCGGAACGTCGATATTCAGATCCTCGGCAAATTTACCTACAAGAAAAGATGACCTGCCGGTGGCGATCGTAAATGCCACGTGTGCTTTTTTGAGAGCCATTATGGCTTCTTTGTTTCCCTCGGGCACGTCTTTTCCGGGTGCCAGAAGGGTATAATCCATGTCTGCAGCCAAGAGCGCCCTGTAGTTTTCAGCCATTGTTATCCCGCTCCGTGAAGAATATAAACGATTTTACAACAACCATTGATAAATATGTTTGATTTTTTAAGTAATATGTTCATCTGTCGTGGTTGAAGTTTGAAAAAAGTATGTTTATTATTGTGTAGGATTATAAGTATATCTTTGTTATATGCAAAGGGGTTAGAAGTAATGAAGAAAAAAGCCGGTCAGGCACAGGACTATAGCAGATCTTCAGATGTAAGAAGTTCGTCGTTGGTACCCGTGGATAATCACGGTTCCGATAAACTTTCAGGCAGGAAAGCCGCAAAAGCTGAAGTTTCCGAGTATGAAGAGTTTGATTACAAGAGCCTCGGAAAGAGCACTAATGGTGATTCAGGCAAAAAGAGCCCGAAAACTTCTAAAAAGACCCAAAGCAGCAGTTCAAATGAACAATACGGCTTCTCATCCAAGAGCAAGTCTAAGAAATCCAAGGCAAGCAAAAAGAAGATTGCCGGTCCGATTATCGCCATTGCTGCTGCCATCCTTCTCATAGCAGGTGCGGTATTTGCCGCTATCTATTATCTTGAACCGTTTAAGGAAAGGATCGAGGTAACATTGGCAGATGGTACGGTTACGGAGATCACTGCCGAGGAAGCTTATGCAGAGCTTATGACCGACAGGTTCTATGCCGGAACGGTCATTGACGGGATCGATGTAGGCGGAATGACCAAAGATGAGGCATATAATGCGGTTTCCAAGTCATTGCCGGAAAAACCCCTTGAGATAAAGATCGAGATCAAGCTGTTGGAAAAGACCCTTTATCCGAATTTCAACGATGCTTCTTTTGAATACAATACCCGTGAGATCCTTGATGAGGCATTTGCAAAGTACAGACCTGTTGATGATACCGATCTTGTACAGCTTGCAGAGTGCTACAACAAAGTACAGCAGCTGAAGAATTCTCCTGATACATATGAGACTGCTTACACGGTTCAGATAGAGGGAGTCATCGAGAGGATCAACAAGGTTCTGGAACCTTATATCAAAGATTATGCTGAAGTAAAGAATGCTTCCATTGTTGATTTTGATACAGAGAACCGTACGTATATTATTGACAAAGAGAAGATAGGATATGATATCGATATCGATACTGCAGCAAAAGAAGTAAAAGCTCTGTTTGATTCCAAGACCTATGTAGGTGTAGTCACTGTTCCGACTGTGAAGAAGGAACCTGAGATCACGGCTGCCATGATCAATGAGAATTTCGGTCTTATCGGAGAATGTTCTACCAAGGCATCTTCGAACAGCAACCGTAATAATAACCTTAATCAGGCATGTGAGAACATGACGGGTACGATCCTCGAACCAGGCGAGATATTCTCATTCAATGACATTGTAGGTCAGAGAACGGTTGAAAACGGATTTAAGGAAGCTACTGTCATTCAGGGCGGTCAGTATGAGCAGGGCTTAGGCGGCGGTATATGCCAGGTAAGCACTACTCTTTATAACGCAGTCCTTAAAGCAGATCTTGAAGTCGTCAGACGCAGCGCTCATGCCTGGCCGTCCGATTATGTACAGACCGGTCTGGATGCGACTGTTGACTGGCCGGCATTGGATTTCCAGTTCAAGAATGATACCGATTATCAGGTTGTTGTCGTTGCATGGTTTGATTATTCTGACTACACCTGCAATGCCCAGGTTTACGGTAAGAAGCTTCCCGATGGAAAGTATATCGAGCTTTATGCCGAGATCACGAACGTGGTTTCAGCCGGAGCTGAGGAATACGTTGAAGACAGGGAGCTCGAGACGGGAAAGACAAAAACGATCAGAGAAGCTCATCAGGGCATAACAGCCAATGCTTATAAGATCTGGTATAACGCTGCCGGTGAAGAGATCGACCGCGTGCTCTATAACACCACGACATACTATCCTTACGGCAAGCGAGTTGCTGTAGGTGTTCTTAATCCTGACGGCACTTATGCGACCATGGATAAGGAGACGGGCGAGATCACGTCCCGTATCATGACTACTACACCTACCCCTACTCCGAAGCCGGAGGCTACAGCGACGCCGAAGCCGACAGAAAGCGAACAGACAAGACCTACCGAGACGGACGAACCGCTTCCGACGCAGACAGATCCACCGCCTCCGACGCAGACAGATCCGCCGCCTCCGACGCAGACAGATCCGCCGCCGGAACAGACAGATCCGCCCGGTGGTGGTGACAGTCCTCCCCCGCTAACGCCTGATGGAGGTTAAACTGATTACACAGTTCATTACACCGAATTAAAAGGAGTTCTCTTCGCAAATAGAAGAGGGCTCTTTTTTAATAAAAAATAAACTGTTAATTTGTTTGTTTTATGCCCCCATTATTGTCGGAAAGGGTTTATAATTATTCAGTTATTTATAGTAGGTCCTTATGTGCACATAAGACCTGCAAAGAATTTTCCAAAGGAGATCATGTTTATGGCAGAACTGACAAAGAAAACCATGGACGGTAACGAGGCTGCTGCGTACACTTCGTATGCTTTTACCGAGAACGCTGCAATTTACCCTATTACGCCGTCATCCCCTATGGCTGACCACACCGATCAATGGGCTCAGCAGGGCAGAAAGAATATTTTCGGACAGACGGTTAACATCGTCGAGATGGAGTCTGAGGGAGGCGCTTCAGGTGCTGTTCACGGCTCACTCGCTACAGGTGCATTAACCACAACTTACACCGCATCACAGGGTCTCCTCTTGATGATTCCTAACATGTATAAGATCGCAGGCGAGCTCCTTCCTTGCGTTTTCCATGTATCAGCAAGAGCTCTCGCTGCACACGCACTTAACATTTTCGGTGACCATGCAGACGTTTATGCCTGCCGTCAGACAGGTTTCGCAATGCTCTGCGCTAACTCCGTTCAGGAAGTTGCAGATCTTGCTGCAGTAGCTCACCTTTCATCCATCAAGACAAGAGTTCCTTTCCTCCACTTCTTCGACGGTTTCCGTACATCACACGAGATCCAGAAGATCGAGGTTATCGACTACGATACGCTCGGATCATTGGTTGATTATGAGGCAGTTAAGGCTTTCCGTAAGAGAGCTCTTTCTCCTAACCATCCGACACTCCGTGGTACAGCTCAGAACCCTGATATTTACTTCCAGGGCAGAGAAGCTTCCAACCCCTTCTATCTTGCAGTACCTGATCAGGTTCAGTACTACATGGATAAGATCAACGAGATCCGCGGCACAGATTACAAGCTCTTCAACTACTATGGTGCTACTGATGCAGACCGTGTGATCATCGCTATGGGTTCTGTCTGCGAGACAGCTGAAGAAGTTATCGACTTCCTCAATGCTCACGGTGAGAAGGTTGGTCTCGTTAAGGTTCACCTCTATCGTCCTTTCTCTGCTGAGAAGCTCCTCGAGGCTATTCCTTCCACAGTTAAGGCTATCGCAGTTCTTGACAGAACAAAGGAGCCCGGTTCTTATGCAGAGCCTCTCTTCCTTGACGTTGCTGCAGCTTATGTCGGCAAGAATGCTCCTAAGCTCATCGGCGGCCGTTACGGTATGGGTTCCAAGGATACAACACCTGAGTGCGTTCTCGCTGTTTATAAGGAACTCAAGAAGGATCAGCCTAAGGAAAGATTCACCATCGGTATCGATGATGACGTTACATTCCTCTCACTCGACTGCTCCGAGTCCATCGAAGTTGCAGGCGAGGGCACAGTCCAGGCTAGATTCTGGGGTCTTGGCGCAGACGGTACAGTTGGTGCCAACAAGAACTCCATCAAGATCATCGGTGACCATACTGACATGTATGCTCAGGCATATTTCTCATATGACTCCAAGAAGTCCGGCGGTATCACGATCTCTGACTTGAGATTCGGTACAACACCTATCCGTTCCACATACCTCATCAACAAGGCTGACTTCGTAGCTTGCCACAACCAGTCTTATGTTTATGAGTATGATATGCTCTCCACACTGAAGCCCGGCGGAACATTCCTTCTCAATACTCAGTGGACAAGAGAAGAACTCGAGGACAGACTCCCCGGCTCCATGAAGAGATATATCGCTAACAACAATATCAAGTTCTATACTCTTGACGCTGTTGCTAAGGCTAAGGAGATCGGTCTCGGCGGAAGAATCAACACGATCTGCCAGTCCGCATTCTTCAAGCTTTCCGGAATCCTTCCCGTTGAGCAGGCAGTTGATTACATGAAGAAGGCTGCTTATAAGTCTTACGGTAAGAAGGGTGACGATATCGTTCAGATGAACTATGCTGCTATCGACGCAGGCGTTGACGCAGTTGTTGCAGTCGACATTCCTGATTCCTGGAAGACTGCTGAGGATAAGCCCGTTGAGAAGAAGGCAGTTCCCGAGTTCATCGAAAAGGTCGTTAACGTCATGAACAGACAGGAAGGTAACTCTCTGCCGGTATCCACATTCAAGGGTATGGAAGATGGTACTTTCCCTCAGGGTACAGCTGCTTACGAGAAGCGTGGTACAGCAGTCGACATTCCTGTATGGGATGCTGCTAAGTGTATCCAGTGCAACCAGTGCTCCATCGTCTGCCCTCACGCTGCTATCCGTCCTTTCCTCCTCACAGAGGAAGAGGCTGCAAATGCACCTTTCGAGACAAAGGCAGGTATGAAGCCTTACGACAACTACAAGTTCAGAATCCAGGTTTCCGCTATGGACTGTCTCTCATGCGGTGTCTGCGTTGAGACATGTATCGCTAAGGAGAAAGCAATCACAATGGCTCCTCTTAAGGATAATCTTAAGGAAGCTGAGAACTGGGATTACTGCATCGCTCTGTCTCATAAGGACAACCCGATGGCTAAGGCTAACGTCAAGGGTTCACAGTTCGAGCAGCCGCTCCTTGAATTCTCCGGCGCATGCGCAG
>JAEFAV010000004.1 GCA_016288885.1 Saccharofermentans sp. | reverse complement strand
CTCTTACAGCTGACGAGATCGCTAAGGAAGCTGAGTTCTTCTGCTTCGGTACAAACGACCTTACACAGATGACATTCGGTTTCTCCAGAGACGACGCAGGCAAGTTCCTCACAGCTTACTATGAGTCAAAGATCTTCGAGTCCGATCCGTTCGCACGTCTCGACCAGAATGGTGTCGGTAAGCTCATGAAGATGGCTATCGAGAACGGTAAGGCAGTACGTCCTGACCTCCACCTTGGTATCTGCGGCGAGCACGGCGGCGACCCGACATCTGTCGAGTTCTGCGATGAGATCGGTCTGGATTATGTATCCTGCTCACCTTTCCGTGTACCGATCGCAAGACTTGCAGCAGCACAGGCTGCAATCCGCCATTCGAGGAAATAAGCCACGTAAGTCATATTACTTTATGACCTTGTATGTAACTAAAGAGGACGTAATGCGGTATTTCGCGAACTGTCCTGAATACCATAAGGTGAATGCATTCAAGGATATGAGAATAGACATTTACATATAATGAATAGCCGAGACAGTGATTGCCTCGGCTATTTTTTTTATGAAGGAACAGTATTCATTAACAATTTATAAACTGTTAAAGCGCTAACTGTAACTATTATTTATAATTGTTTATAGGAGATAAAAACGAAAAGTTATAAAGTCATCAAGGTAGGAATCGTTAGATGCTGTCTGTAACTCGTAGGATTGCAACTATAACTCAACCTCGTGGAGGGTATATTCCTAATGACTTGTTTTCGCAAACGCAATATGATGATAATCAGATTCTTCAGTTGGTTGAAACTGAAGATAAGTTTTTATTGTCATTGCAAGGTGCTGCTGTTGATTACTTGACAAGATACATGTTGTTTGGCAATAGAGAAGATGCATTTCATATATCTTTTCTCGGAGCCAGAAAGCTCGATGAAGCTTACGAGAATAATGAAGCAACCAATCACTTTTCTGAGTTATTATCTAGAATAGTTGGTATTGATGATGAATCTATCAGAACAGCATGTCAGATTGTTGGATATGATGTTGCATACCGTATGGGTATACATTTCTATAAAGATATAAATGAAATTAATGCTCCACAATCAATGGTTTCAAATATTCGAATCATGGTTAACCGGGGTTTGGAATTCTTGCGACAAGTAGGACCGGTAGTTTCGGATGAAATGACGTTTGAAGGTGGATATACAGGGTTAGTATCATCAGGAGATGGGGATTATCTTACTTCTAATATGCTAATTGATTTTAAGGTTTCTATGAAACCTTTTTCCAATAAGTGGTCATTGCAACTGCTAATGTATTATTTGTTAGGTATTCATTCAATTCACACTGAATATCAATCTGTTTCCTTTTTATGCGTATTTAATCCATATGAAAACAGGAGCTATATCGTTAATCTATCAGATATCAGTGACGAAACAAAGTACAAGGTTTCAAATGAAGTTCTAGGTTATAAGATGGTGGCTGATCCTTATGGTGTTTTGTCAAAGGTTGATTATTCGGCATGGAGAGATGTCGATGGTACTGATAATAGAATACTCCTAGATTTTATGACTAATAGATTGAATCTAGGCGTTAAATTCGATGTTTCAAAGTATGAAGACGGCATTCACAAGATATCTTTAAACGAGTACTGGTATTGTTTAGGTGAAATCGATCATGAGTATTTGAATCGAGTCAGACCATCATTCAGGTATGTAGACCATGTTTTGATGATAAAGAAAAAACGTTACTTGATGTTTTTATCAGTAACTTCAAAGGGATCCCTTGGAGTTTTGAATGGGGGTCGAATTAAATCTGCATCATTTTCTGCTCAATATTATTATGAAAATATAGAAAGATACGCTCAGGCAGTTTTAGCGTCTTTTTCAAAATACTGGGATGCTTTGCGGATAATATCTAAAAAGCTCAAATCGTTGCCACCATCAGAAAAAGCGTTAAGAGCAAGGTATATTCAAGAAAAAGTTGAATATAAAAATATACTTGGAATAGATGTTGGTTCATTTAAGAAATGGTATAGAGAAAGAGGCCAGCATTACAGAATGAGTGGTAGAATCCACGGCTGTATTGTTGATTTAGACACCATGAATCATATTTATGTGAATCCATACGATGGTAAGATTACTCCTTATTATGCTTTGTCAATGTATGATAAGGACGTTTATATAAATGTAAAAAGTCTATTGGCTGATCAGATGCCGGAATTCTTGGAGTCATTTGAAAAGTTGGCATTAGATTCTAAAAAAAATGAATTGTCGGTAACCAATAACCTGAATAATATAGTATTGATAAGTTCCAATGACATTGTTAGTAAAAAAACTAAAAAAGAATATTCATATGATATGTATGCTGTTTCGAATCGGCTTAAGCCATTGCAGAAAATATATGATCATAAACTTATTCAGGTTTGGTATGATGACATACTTGGTGATGACAAGCTTCTATTAGAAGATAAGTATTTGATCAAACCCCAGAGAAATATAAAGAAAAGATCGAATGCTGGACAACTTAAGATTATTGAAGGAAATAAAGAAAAATATGTTGGACAGAGTATGATGCAGAAGGGTGATAGGACTGCAACTATTACAGGATATCGAAATTATGAAGATATAGATGTTGTTTTTGAGGATGGTTATAAAGTAAAACATATAAGTATAAATAAATGGAAACAGGGACGAATTGTTCATCCGGATGTTGAAAAAATCGTAAAGCAAGATAGAAAAGAGAAGGTGGCGAAATCATATAAATCATCAAAACGGGAGAAGTATATAGGATTAACTAAGCGAATGAAATGTGGCTTGAGAGCTACAGTAATTGATTATATTGATTGTGATCATATTACAATTAAATTTGAAGATGGTTTGATTAAATCCAATGTCCGATCCGATCATTTTATTAATGGTAACGTAGCACATGATAATAGAAATAAAAAGGATGCAGTTAATCCTGCGAATGAGGAACCGTCACCAATAGAATTGATGATCAGTAATAGAGAAAGCGACACAAATCTTTCTGTAGGTATTAAGCCAGAAATAACGGAAAATAAAGATGATGAGAATCTGAGTTTTGAAGAAATTAAGAAGAAATATAAAGATATGACAAGGATTATGAAGGATGGTTCGGTAGTTAAGGTTATTAAAGCTGTTAACCGCAGAAATGTTATGATTCAGTTCGAAGATGGTACGATTGTGAAAAGCATTTCAATTAATCGGTTCTTAAATGGTCTGGTGGAACATCCTTAGGAAAACATGAATCAATATTATTGATGCCTTGTTTTCAGTAAGGTCCTGGCGTCAGAAATACGATGAATAAAGAATTGAAAGAATAAGGTAGTAGCGCTGTTTCAGTATATTTAGAAATTGTCGATTAATCTTTCATCGTAGAAAAGTCTTTGAAAAATTTTGAGATAAGAATGTAATATATTTAGGAGGGATTCGCTTATGTCGGATTATATAATCAATAACAATCGTATCGTTTCTTACGAAGGAAACGAAAAGTCCCTTACTATCCCCGCTGGTATAACGCGTATCGGCACGGGAGCTTTCAAAGGAAAGAACGTTGAACAGATTATATTTGAAGACGAGGCATCACTAAAAAGCATAGATGATGAGGCTTTTGCTGATTGTAAAGAATTAAAATCTATGTTGATTCCAAATGGCGTTGTTCAAATTGGAGATCGAGCTTTTTCCGGATGCACAGCATTGCAGTATGTTCGCATTCCTTCGTCTGTGCTTTTAGTCGGAGAAGACGTTCTTTTTGGGCATAGTTCAGATTTAGTAATTATCGGCGAAAAAGGCACTGAAGCTGAAACAATTGCCACGAAGTATGGACTCACATTTCAAGGAGACGAACAACGCGCAATTAAGGCTGTTCAAGCAGCAGAAAAGAGAAAATCCAGTGTAGAAACACGCTCCTTTGAAATTCTTGGGGAAACAATAACGTGCTCAAATACTCTTGCGATATATCAAGAAGCAATTGAGTACTATGCTTCTCGAAAGAAACCGTTCTTTGCTTCATATATAAAGCTATTTCCGACTGACTTAAATGTTCGAAAGCCAGATGTAGATTCGGTATTTGTACCAGAGACGGATCGCACCGTCGACAGGCTCGCTAAACAAGGCGTATTGACAACAAGAGATGCTATAAGAAACAAGTATCTTTTGGAACCTTATACAATGACCGTTGATGGTCTAAAAGCTATTCTTAATTTGCAGAAAGAAGCGAGCGAAACTGCAGTTTCTAATATGTCTTCCATGAAGGAGAATCTTGCGCAAGAAGCAGAAAGCAAAGTTGCCGGTTTAAGCTATGGTATCATTGGCGACGGTTTAGATCTTCTTGCATATTCCATCGACGATTTTGCAGAAAGGCAAAGGCAGAGAAAAAAAGCTTATGCAGAAGCGGACCAGAAATTTGATCAGTATAAACGCAATCAACTCAATCAATGCGATAAACTGATTGCGGATGCAATGAAGGAAATAATGCCAACGCTGCGGAAATTATCAGACTTAATTATTGAGAAGTTGCTTGAAGCTGAGATAGACTTACTGACAGATGCTGGGATTATAGAAGAAAGCGCGACAAAAGGGGTTGATATTCAGAAATCAGTACAACTGATTCAAAGTATTATCGACAAACGAAACGATAATACTTTTACTGCTGTATTAGCAATCAAGAAGTATCCATGTAATATTGCCGCGCTGACATATGCCTATGAACACAATCCTTCTTGCATAGAACTGAAAGATTTGATCCTATTTTTGGGGGTGTCAAATCAGGTTGATAAAGGTTTGTCCGATAGTAAACAAAGCAGAATCAACAGTTATATTAGCGATTTAGAAAAAGTATCAACCGCATCACAAGGTATTGACTTGATTCAAAAAGAAATTGCATTATTCTCAGATGATGAAATCAAGAAAATGCTTAAATGTGTCGCACGTGCGATAACACCAAAAATCGAGGATATAGCGCTTGAAGAAAAGCCGAATGTAATATCGGATATAAAAGAATACTGTACGAAAGAACTTAATATAATCCTAACGCAAAATGACTGGGACTATTTTGAAAGTTATGGTGTTTCTCCTATTGCAGCAAGCAATATACCTCGCAATTCAATAACGAGTCATTTGTTACTTCTTGAATGGTTATCATCAAAAGTGTCTGAAATGATGGTTCGAAATCAGAAGTATGATAAATACTTGGAGAAGTATCCGCTGAAAAGAGAAGAAGAGAAAACAAGAACGGAACTGAAGACAGTACAAAATAGGATTTCTAAACTTCAAACAAAATCTAACGAACAAGGAATTGTTTCTGCTTTGAAATGCGTCTTTGGTTTAATCCTAATCTTCGGCGGAATAGCTGTTGGTGCAGTTGCTCAAAATATCATTTTTGCCTTATTGTTTGTTGTTCCTGGTTTCCTGGTAATCTTATCCGTATTTATGCCGTCTAAAGAATTAAGATTGTTACGAAAGGAAGAAAAATTTCTTACGGCTAAAATTTCAGAGATTGAAAAATTGCCCCCCTTTATTGAGGATGACAAAAAACAAAAGGATGCAGAGGCCAAGGTAGAGGCAGAACGTCTTGAGCACGAGCATCAGGTGGAAAAAGCGGCAAAGAAGCGCAAAGGAGCAATTGCCATAGTCGCAATAATTCTCGTCGCCTGCATTGCGCTTGTGATTGTGATGACAACTGTTATTATCCCTAAGCAAAAAATGAATAAGGCTATGAGACTATTGGATACCGGTGATTATGATAAGGCATATGCGCTCCTGGAGGAAATCGGTAACACTGATGTGATTGCATCAAATAAGTATGACAGAGCGGTGGCACTGATCGAAGCTGGTGATTATGAAGCAGCGTATGCACTGTTAGAAGAACTAAAAAATTACAACGCAATTGAATCAAGCAAGTATGACAGCGCAGTGGCACTGATCAAAGCCGGCAAGTACGACAGAGCGATAGCGTTGATTGATTCCGGCGATTATGATGTAGCATATGCGCTCTTGAAGGAAATTGGCAACACTGATGCGATTGATTCGAGCAAATACGATAGAGCGATGGCGTTGATTGATTCCGGCAATTATGATGCGGCATATGTGCTCTTGAAAGAAATTGGCAACACTGATGCGATTGATTCGAGCAAATACGATAGAGCGATGGCGTTGATTGATTCCGGCTATTATGATGCAGCTTTGTTGTTGCTAGAGGAATTAAACTATAAAGATAGTGCCGACAAAATAGTAGAATGCATGTTCCAGAAGCAAAAAACAGGACTGATAAACGTAACTGTTGGCGATACAATCAAATTTGGCTTTTATGAGCAAGACAACGACACCTCCAATGGCAAAGAGGGAATAGAGTGGATTGTACTTGCAGTTGATGGCGATAAATTATTAGTCATAAGTAAATATGCTTTGGATTATCAACCGTATAACAGAACATCTAGCGGATCGACCTGGACAACTTGGGAAGAGTGTTATCTCAGGACATGGCTTAACAAATCATTCTATAATGATGCATTTAGTACATATCATCAAGAAATGATAATCAGTTCCACAGTCAGTGCTGATGAAAACCCAGAATATGACACCACACCCGGAAATAGCACGATTGACAAAGTGTTTCTTCTCAGCGTTCCTGAAGTGTACGAGTATTTCAGTTCAGATAGTGCCCGCAGGTGCGAAGTAACAGCAAGCTGCAATATACCCCTCACTGCCCAATATGACGGTGAGCATTGCTTTTGGTGGCTTCGATCACCTGGCAAGAATCCTGGTCGCGCTGCTTATGTAAATATTTATGGTAAGGTCAACACTGGTGGTGGCGGTGTCAGCGGTGACACAGTAGCTGTTCGTCCCGCTATGTGGATAGATCTCGGATAGTGAGTTTTCTAATTGGAGATTTTCTACAATACCATAGACGAATATCAAACTTATTATCAATTGCTATTTTACAAATTAAGCTCGGAAACAATTCCGAGCTTTTTCTTTGAAAGAAAAAGTTCACTGCATAAGGCTTAATCGCTGACACAAACTGATTTACATAGCCGGGACAGAATTGTCCCGGCTTTTTTTATGCATTTATATTGGCGGGAGATTGACATCTGATAATTCGTGTGATAAAAACGACAGTGTTGTCGTTTTTATTTCAGGAAGGGGAATACCGTGCCGAAAGTCAGTGAAGAATATCTTCAGGATAAGAGAAATGAGATACTCGATGCCGCCTTTGAAGTGTGTAAGCGTAAACCTGCGTACGAGGTTACAATGTCCGACATTGTTTCTGAGACGGGTCTGAGCCAGGGCGGAGTATATAAATATTTCAATAACATATACTCAGTCTATGCCGCACTGACAGACAGAGCCAACCTGATCGGTAACCAGACAGAGCATATCGATGAGATTATGATGCTGGACATAAAGCCGGAAGAAAAACTGAACGAGCTGTTTAAGATTGCGGAGAGTTTCTTTTCGGATATGCTCCTGAGCTACAACAAGATCCTCTTTGAATTGGGAACTTACTGTATCCAGAACCCTGAGGCAGACAAAAAGATAAACGGAGAGACGAAGGCAACACCTGTATTCCCGTATCTTGCCAGACGCGCGGCAGAATTGATCGTTACTCATGTTAAGGCAGGGTATTTTAAACCGGTCATTCCTGTCGAGGATATATTGTCATTTATGGTGTCATCTTTCGACGGGATCATAAGGGATGTAACTCTAAATAAATGCTATAACATCAGCTCTGATAACATGACAGAACTTGATGAGAAGAAACTGATCACGAGCCTTTATCTGAGCATAATTAAATTGTTGGGAATGTAATATGAGAAACACGATCAGAGTATTAATCGTATTAGCAGCAATCATGACTGCGATGAGCTTATCAGCATGTCACAAACAGAATGAATATGGTATCAATAACTATACGATCGTCTGTTCGGATAACGGTGTTGTCGAGTATCAGAACTACGGTGCAGGAACTACCGGTCAGACAGTGTATGAGCTCGGATCGAACGGCAAGACTGTAGCTGCATATGTTGCGTTAAGAATGGTCGATGACGGAATACTGACTCTTGATGAGAAGGTATATCCTTATCTTGATGAATCTCTTCGCTCAGACGATCCCAGACTTCAGGAGATTACACTTAAAGAACTCTTGTGTCACACAGCAGGCTTTTCGCCAAGCTATGAACTGGGGATCGATAAGAAGATCTATAGCGATCCCGGAACTGAATTCCGTTACTCGGGCGTAGGTTATATATATTTGCAGAACGTCATCGAGAATGCGGGCGCCATGACTATGGATCAGGCTGCGGCGAAATATGTTTTCGAGCCGATGGGCATGAAGAACAGCACCTTTGAGAGTGCGAAAACGATTATACCGTATATGAATCTTAATAACGCAATTCTATATTCGATGTTGATATTTCTGGCATCATTTATATTGCTGCTGGTTATCGTGTCAATAATAGGAAAGGTAACAAAGCATAAACTGTATTCGTTCAAAACGGGGTTTGCCGGAAGCTATGTTGCCGCAGGTATTATTAATGCTGTCTTTCTACTGTTTTTCTTCGTGTCTAAAGTGTTCATCCTGTTTTTGATTGTTTTTGCGTTTGCGGGAATGATACTAATACTGACGCATAAGAATAAGAAGTTATTCTATATCACTGAACCTGTAATTCTGATGCTTACTCTGATACTGGGTTTTACACTGCCTGTAAGTGTTCCGGTCACCAATGACCTGATCGCGAAAGAAGCAAATTGCGCATACTCGTTCAAATCGACACCGGAGGACATGGCTTTGTTCTGCAACGGGCTTATGGAGAGCTATAACAAGCCTGATGATATATGCCGAATGATGTTTGAACCCGCTGTAGTAATCGATGAGAAAAACATGTGGGGACTTGGGATTGCAATCGAATCAGATGGTGAAGGAAAAACAACTTACTGGCATTCTGGAATCAATCCCGGATTCCAGAGCTTATATGTCCTTTATCCTAAAGAGAACAAATATATTGTAGTCCTTACAAATAGTGATAATGGTCTGAACTTTGCAACAGAAACTGCAAGAACATTTTTAGGATTTGAAGGGCAATGGCAGATCAAGAGATAAATATACTGGTAAATCAAAAATTACAGAGGATATGAATTATGAAAAAATGGATTCAGATTCTTTATTATTTTACAGTCGTAGTCAGCACGCTGGTTGGATTATGGCACTTCTTTGTGCCGTGGATGTTTCAATGGTACGATTATCTTCCGACGGAATATGAAAATTTAATAGTAGGCATCGATTATACGAATTATTGTTTTTCACTTTTGCTGTTCGGTTTGAGCTTAATGCTGATTGTCCTGGGCAGAAAAGTATTATCACAGAATAAAGATGTTACGTATTTCTATTTTTTCCTTAATGCAGTATGGATATTCAGAGCATGTCTGGCAAGTTTTATTGAACCATGGCCGTTACAACCGATACCTGCAGCAGCCATTGGACAGCTTATCGCATCTGATACGCTGGCAGTTATGATGACAATTGTTTCTGTTAGCTTAATAAGAGCAAATAAAAAACGGTAGATCGCAATATCGTACCGGAGGGCTGCTGTAATATTTCCTTTCTTGCTGAAGTGATGTATGCTTGTATGGAAGATAAACATAAAGAGGAATTACATATGGATTTTATAATCTCATCTGCAAAGATCAGAAATAAAGAAATTGAGATAGTCTGCGGTAAGGATACTCCAAGCGGAGTCCGTAAGATCGCTACCAAAGTCGCTGGTGACATAAAGGCTGTATTCGGATATGACCCCGCTGTTGTTGATTCCTCCAAGTGCAAATCACCTGTATATGTCGGTCTTGCAGGCGATGAGATAATTGATGAACTCGGCGTTGATACGGCAGATATAAAAGGAAAACGCGAAGTATATAAGATCGAAGTTTCAGATTCAGCTTTGGTAATTACCGGAAGCGATAAACGTGGCGCAATCTACGGACTGTTCAAGCTGTCGGAAATGCTTGGCGTCTCGCCATTTATAGACTGGCTTGATGTAAAACCTCCGAAAATGAAAGAGTTCATGATCCCTTCTGATTACTGCATGGTTTCCAGGGAACCTTCGGTTAAATACAGAGGCTTTTTCATTAACGATGAATGGCCTGCGTTCGGTAACTTCTGCATGCATAATTTCGGCGGTTTCAATGCGAAGATGTATGAACATGTTTTTGAACTGCTGTTAAGACTTAAGGGCAACTATCTGTGGCCTGCCATGTGGGCTGAGGTATTCCCCGAAGACGGCCCCGGACTTGCGAATGCCGAGTTGGCCGATGAGCTTGGTGTTGTAATGGGAATGAGCCATCATGAGCCGTGTTTAAGACAGGGCGAAGAATATAAGCATGTCAGGGGACCGAAATCGGTTTATGGGGATGCGTGGAATTTTCTATCCAACGAGAAAGGTATCACAAGGTTCTGGGAAGACGGTCTTAAGCGGAGCGGTAAGTATGAGAACGTGATCACCGTCGGAATGCGCGGCGAAGCTGATACTGCGATCATGGGCAGGGAAGCAACGCTAAAGGATAATATCGATCTGCTCAGGAAAGTCCTGAAGACACAGAATAAACTTATCCGCAAGTATGTAAATAAAGATCTTGATTCAGTACCGCGGATGCTTGCCCTGTATAAGGAAGTCGAACCGTATTTTTACGGTGATGACAAGACTCCTGGACTCATGGGAGATCCTGAACTTGACGGCGTTACGCTTATGCTCTGCGACGACAACTTCGGCAATCTCCGCACAGTACCGACACCTGAAATGCGTAGACACAAGGGCGGTTACGGAATGTATTATCACTTTGATTACCACGGACTTCCCGTATCGTTTGAATGGTTCAATACATCTCACCTTGCCAAGACCTGGGAGCAGATGACCACGGCATATGATTTCGGTATCCGGGATCTGTGGATCGTAAATGTCGGTGATATCTTCAGCAATGAGTATCCGCTGGCCTTTTTCCTTGATCTTGCATATGACTTTGACCTCTGGGGAACCGATAATCCTGATGCACCGGTCCAATACACAAAGCTTATTGTGGACAGAGTGTTCGGTACGGATGTTTCATCTTCTGATAAGCGCGTGATATGTGACCTCTTAAGAGGTTATACACGGATCACTTCGGCAAGACGAACGGAAGCCATGAACGACCGGATCTATGACGCTTTTAATTTCAATGAGACATTTGATCTTCTGAATGAGATCGATGTGCTGATGAAAAAGTGTAATAAGATGCGCGATAAGCTCACGGGCAATAAGCAGTTCAGCTTCTATGAACTTGTATGGCTGCCGTTGACCGCTAACCTTAACGTGCAGAGAATGTGGCTGCTTACGTCTTTGAATCACGCTTTTTGTGAACTTGGAAGCACTTATGCTATGACGCTGGCAGGAATGATAAGGGACTGCATAGATCTTGACGTAAAGATCGTTGACGAGCTTCATTCCATTCATGGCGGCAAGTGGTACGGTATGGGATTGTCAGAACATATCGGATTCTACAACTGGTGTGAAGAAGAGTGCAAGTATCCGGTCATCAGTACGTTTAAACCCGGCAACAAAGAACGGCTTGTTGTCAGCGTTAAGGGATCGTGGCAAAGTACGGAAGGTAAATTCTGGACAGGACGCGTCCTTCTTATGGATGCATTCCTTGACCCTTCCTGTGATGAAGCCTCATTGTTCCTGAGCACCGCATGTGATAAGAAGGTTAAGTACAGTATCGAAAATCCGTGCAAGTGTCTTAGTTTTTCATCTGAAGAAGGAATTATTAAGCCTTATACACTGACAGAACTTAAGGTCAGGATAAACCGTTCAGTCATTAAGCGCGGAGACTCCGTAGAATTCTGTGTTCACAGTCCTGACGGCTATGCAGTAGTAAAGGTTCCGTTTAACAGAGCCTCCGCATTTAAGGGTGAGAAAGTATATCACTGGACCGGCCGCAAGGAGTACGGCGATGATGTGATCAAGGCAAATATTCACAACAGGTCAGTAAATAAGTATGCGTTCGGAATGAATTACATATCGATTCCCGCAAACGGTTACAGCAGATGTTTTTCATCACCGGCTTCTGCTTCTTTCAGGATCATCCCTGATTACAGCCGGGGAACTGATGCCGTTAAGGCATATCCGCAGGAAGAGGTCTTTGGTGTAAAGAATGCGCCTTATCTGGAATATAAAGTATCAGTTCCCGTTTCCGGAAAATACGATATGACGATTTATGCGAATCCGAGTAACCCCTTTGGCCGTGAGCCTTCCATTCTGGTCGGTATCAGTGTTAACGGCGGCAGGGTTAAAAAGATCAACATGATCCCCGAAGGATTCGCGGTAGGTGACGGCAATCCGTACTGGTCACAGGGTGTTCTTGACAATATCCGCAAGACGACGGTTACGGTAGATCTTCAGGAAGGTGTAAATACCATTAATATCCATGCGGTCAATCCTAATCTCGTTCTTGAGAAGATCGTTATCTGTGAGGAAGGTGCGAAGATCCCGGAATCCTATCTCGGACCGAAGCCGACGTACAGATCGTAAATGTCTGCGAAATATAATCCGACTATTAAATTGTGTATTGCTATCTGTCAGGCACTTGGCAAAACGTTGGACGAACTTTTCTGGGAATAAGTATCTTTTAGCGATTTCAAACAAAATTAAGATTTGGTTAAGGTTTAGGCAAAGACAATTAAGGTTATCTTTTGTAAAATCTCCGTGATTAATTAAATAGGAAACGGAGATAGATCAACATGAAAACGATCTTAGCAAAAGTTTTTTCCGCGGCAGCGTGTACAGTCATGGCGATTGCGGGCTTCACGGGAATCAAATCCCTTCAGAATAATGTCAATGCGGCTTATTACACGCCCAGACTCATGGTCACAGGAAGTGAGACCGACAAGGCCAGGATAAATGCAGGCGACGAGTTCGAGCTCACTGTTCACTTTATCAATGAGTCTGAAGACACTCATCTCTACAACGTAAAGATAGCTTTTACAAGCAATGATAATGAGATCTACCCCGTAGCTGGTACGAATGTCTGCTATGTGGATTCGGTCGAGGATCAGGAAGAATTTGACGTAACCATCAAGATGGCGACAAGAATGGATCTAGAAGAGAAGCCTTATACGATAAACGTCAGTTATGAGTATGAGGACAAGGAAAAGATGTATTATCAGGATTCTTCCGAGATCGTTATCCCGGTCTATCTGACACCTGTCCTCTCGGTTTCCGACATGAAGCTTACAAAAAATGAGATCGATCTGAACAACAAGACGAGTTTTTCCATGAAACTCAATAACGTGGGAAAATGCAGCGTTTATAATGTATCTGTTTCCGTTGAAGGCGATATGATCAACAATACTGACACAGTCGTCGGAAATATCGATAAGGGAAATAATTCCACTGTTGACTTATCCCTTAAGGGCGTTAATGCCGGTTCTGGAGATTTTAACGTTACAGTCAAATACGAGGGTGCCGACGGCAAGACTTATGAGATAAAAAAGTCCATGAGCCTTACGGTAAACGAACCCGTAGCCGTAGAACTTTCAACTGAAGAAACACCCGCATTCAACATGACATACGTAATCATTGCCGTAGTGGTCGTTGTCGTGATCATCGTTGTCGTAACTGTTATCCGCAAGAAGAAGGAAAAGAAATATGCCTAAGAAGAGTATCATCAGGACTGAGAAGCTCTGCAAGAGCTTTTCATCGGGCGGTACTGTTCAGCATGTCATAAAGGATCTGGATACGGAGATATATGAGGGCGATTTCACGGTCATCATGGGATCTTCCGGTGCAGGTAAGTCAACGCTCCTTTATGCGCTTTCGGGAATGGACAGGGCCAGCCAGGGAACGGTATATTTCTCTGACAGAAATATAACCGGCTTTAACAGCGACCAGCTTGCCATCTTCAGAAGAAAGCACTGCGGTTTTGTTTTCCAGCAGGTATATCTCATGGATTCCATGAGTGTTATGGATAATGTCCTTACTGCAGGCCTTCTTACCGGCCAGAATAAGAGACAGCTGAATGCAAAAGCCAGAGAACTTCTGAACCAGGTCGGCATCGAGCCCAAGCTCTGGAAAAAGTTTCCGAACCAGCTCTCTGGCGGTGAAGCCCAGAGAGTCGGAATAGTCCGCGCCGTAATAAACTCGCCTGACATGGTTTTTGCCGATGAGCCTACCGGAGCCCTTAACAGCTCATCTTCGGATCAGGTGCTGAATGTATTGACAGAGGTAAATAAGAAGGGCCAGTCGATCCTTATGGTCACACACGATATGAAATCCGCCAGAAGAGGTAACAGGATCATATATTTGAAGGACGGTACGATAAGCGGAGAGTGCGATCTCGGTCCGTATGTTACAGGAGACCGCGCACGTCACGATAAGCTGCGTGCTTTCCTTACGGAAATGGGATGGTAAGAAATGTTAGGAAAACTGATTAAAGCCAACTTCCGCAAGGATATGTCCCACATGGTCAGCTTCCTTCTGATCGTAATACTGTCTTCATTCCTTATGCAGTTTGGTCTTATGCTCGTGCTCGGATATAATTCCCAGTTCGAAAGAAAATGTGAGGAACTGAATTCTCCTGACCTTATGGTCATGACTGCGACATTTGATCCTGAGGAAAGACAGGAAATATTGGAATACATATCCTCGCTTCCTGAAGTGGAATATTATGAACTCGTTCCTACGGTTTCATTAAAGACGGATATCATAAATGAAGATGTCGAAACGGATTCGAAAAACGGTCTTGAAAACGTGTCCGGAGCATACCAGTATGCGGCATACGGAGAATGGGGAGAGATCGATACACCACAGTTCGTCGATGTTTACGATAAGCCTGTTGATGAGCCGCTCTATATGTCCAGACTTTATAATCAGGAAATATTCAAGGGTGCCTACAAAGCTGGTGACGAGATCAGACTGAAGATAAATGACAGAGAAAGAACTTTTGTTGTTGCCGGCTTCTATGAAAGTATTTCGCTTTATAACATTTTCTTTGTAGATCCCACTACATTAGCCGAACTTAACAGTGAGAAAGTATATCCTATAGATCAGATTACGATCCGGCTTGTTGATGGTGTTGATGCTAATGATGAATATAACATGCTCACTAATGAATTTGATTCAAGAGGTATTGCTTCAGTTGTTTATGCCATAGATGAATTCAAGCTCATGTATACACAGATGATCAATATCATCTCGGTATTCCTCTGTACTTTTGCGGTCATTATCACAATGGTAGTCCTGATCGTCATTTACTTCAGGATCACCAACAGCCTCGAACAGAATATTGTGAATATCGGTGCTTTGAAAGCATTGGGATATACGACTCATCAGATAAGAACAGCTCACATTATGGAGTTTGTTATTACAGCCGGTGTGGGCCTGCTGATCAGTACCGGTATTATCTATCTGGTCGTTTCGCCTTTGGAGATCGCATTAAGATCCATTGCTTATATGGTCTGGGAGCATCCGTTTGATCCGGTATCGTTTATCGTTACGGCAATCGTGATCATCGGATCCTCATTCCTTGTAGCCTTGAAGTCAACAGGCTCAGTCAGGAAACTGGATCCTGTCCAGGCTTTAAGATTCGGTTTGAAGAGCCACAGCTTCAAAAGGAACTTTGTACCTTTGGAGACATCCGGTGGTCCTCTGGTCTGGCTTATGGCATTGAAGAGTTCTTTTGCTTCTAAAAAGCAGAACATTCTTGTTATGGTCGTAATGACATCGATAGGCATCAGTCTTGCAGTGGCAGTCTTTGTCGGCTATAACATCGGATTTAAACCGATGAACCTCTTAAGGCTCCTTTCGGATAACAGTTGTGACGTATATGCATCGATCAGAGGCGACGATCCTATCTATGATGTGGCCGATCTTCCTTATGTGACAGATGCATGGTGGAGTGATTCTTTTTCCGCTTCATATGAAGGCATCAATATTAATGTGGATGTTGCAGAAGACTGGAATGATGTACCGGAAGTTAACATGCTCGAAGGAAGAAGGCCTAGATACGATGATGAGGTAGTTATCGGTAAGAAGCTTTCCGATAGCAAAGGGATCATGATCGGCGATATGATATTGATCGAGAACGGCACTGTAAACTTCGAATATACGGTTACGGGATTTGCCCAGGGTTCTGAGAATTACGGACTGTTTGTCATGATGAACGAAGATGGTTCCTCGCATTTGGGAATTGAGTGCTATAAGAATTCGGTCAATATACTGGTCGAGAATAACGATCCGGCAAAAACCAAAAAGGTTGTCGAGAGTTTGGAAGACACCTTCGGCGACAGACTGTATATGTATGTGGATTATTGTACTGCACTGGAGGACGGATCAGATCCTACTGTCATGCTGGCAAGAGTCATCTGCATCATTCTGGTCGTAGTCTCTCTGGCGATCATATGGCTTACAATGATGCTTCTCATCAAGACCATTATTATCAAAAACCAGAAGGAACTTGGTATCAAGAAAGCCCTCGGTTTTACCAGCGGACAGCTCCGCACAGAACTCTCTCTTTCCATGATGCCTTCCATCGCAATCGGAATCTCGGCAGGCGCACTGGCCGGAGTGATGAATGCCAATACATTCCTTACTTTATTGCTGAGTGCCTATGGCGTTTCGCAGAGCAACATGGAAGCGGGTTCCTGGATGACTGTATTGGTTATCGTTTTCGGTGTCGCAGTATCCTACGTCATGGTGTATGCCCTATCGCGCAGGATCAAAAAGATATCGGCATATTCGCTGATTACAGAGTAAGCGAAAAACGTTTTAGTGTGTTCCGCACCCTCCTTGCCTGAAAAAGTAAGGAGGGTGCTTTTTTGATTCTTAAATGGTTTTTTAATGAATGGTAAACATTAGGTCAAATCTGTCAGGATATATTGATAATGGCGTCAATAATAATAAAATAGGGATATGTGATTCAGATAGCGTAATAAACTGTCAAAAGAATGCCGGGGGCTCTATATGACACAAAACGATACTGTCTTCAAAAAGATTGCCGAAGCACTGCTGGTTGATTATTCAAGTGTTTATTACGTTAATGCGGTTACGAACGAGTATTATTGGTATTCCGTCAATCCCGAATTCCATTCCCTGAGCCTTGAACAGGGCGGAGATGATTTCTTCAAGAACATCATACGTGATTGTAAAAAGGTTATTTATGAAGAGGACCAGCATATCTTCATAGAGGATATTCAGAAGGAAAATCTTCTGAATGATATGAAAAAAGGCAGTATGCAGAGTATTGAATACCGCCTTATGATCAACGGTAAGCCGGTCTGGCATTCCCTGAGGATGATCCGCGGCGTGGATGATAATACTGATTATTTCATATTGGGCGTTATCAACATCGATGAAGAGTACCGCCACCGTGAGGAAGAGAAGGAAACAGCCCGTCAGAAGGATATATATAACCAGATCACCGGAAGCCTTGCCGGACAGTACGATACTCTGTACTACATTGATATTGAAACGAGCACATATGTTGAGATTGCTTCGACTGACGAATATAAGAAACTGAACGTGCCTGCGACCGGCAGTGATTTCTTTGCGGACAGCAGAAGAAGCATCCGTAAATATGTGCACCCCGAGGATCAGGAAAAGGCGATCAAACTGCATTATAAGGATACCATGCTCAAAAACCTGGAACACAGGAATTCTTATTCTTTATCCTGGCGTCTTGTTGTAAATGAACAGGTGAAGCACATAAGGCATACCGAGATCATGGCAAGGGACAAAAAGCATATCCTCGTCTGTATCGAGAATATCGACGATGAAGTCAAAGCCGATCTTGAACACAAGGAAAACCAGAAGAAAAGCGTTACTTATACCCAGATCGCCGTGAGCCTGGCATCACACTATGATCTGATTTATTATGTGGATTCCCAGACTGAGCATTATGTGGAGTTTTCCACACGCAAGATTTACGGAGAACTCGAGATTCAGGAAGAAGGCGATGAATTCTTCAGCACTGCGGAACAGAATGCCGACAGGATCATCCATCCCGAAGACAGGGAAAGGATAAAGTTATTCGTCAATAAGGATCATTTCATATCGAATTTGGAGAACAACAGGCAGCTTATCGAAGATTACCGCATGGTTGTTGACGGCAACGAGCCCCAATATACCAGAATGACTGTAAGCTGGGCTTCTGATAAGACTCATTTCATTATCTGTATCGAGAACCGAGAAGAGATCGTTAAGAAAGAGAAGGAACATCTTCAGGCGCTCTCCATGGCAAATGAGATCGCCCGCCGTGACGGTCTTACGGGAACGAGAAATAAGACGGCTTATCATGAGTTTGAGAAAGATCTTCAGAAGAAGCTGGAAGATAAGAGCCTCGATGCTTTCGGAATCCTGATCTGTGATCTGAACGATCTTAAGCTCATCAATGATACACAGGGTCACAAAGCAGGTGACGAATATATACAAGCTGCCTGCAGGCTGATCTGCCGGACGTTTGCCCACAGCCCCGTTTTCAGGGTCGGCGGTGATGAATTTGTCGTAATCTTTAAAGAACAGGAATATGCTGAACGGGAGAATCTTATCTCGTCATTAAGGAAACAGGTCGAAGAGAATATCAGGATCGGCAATGGTCCGATAATTGCTTCAGGTCTTGCTGATTATCAGCCTAACAGCGACAAGACAGTTGAAGATGTGTTTAAGCGTGCTGACGGCCGTATGTATGAGGAGAAAGCATATCTGAAGCAGATGAAGCTTCTCCGTGAAAGCCGTTCCCTGAAGGAAGAAGCCAGTGTCAGGACAATACCTGATGACAGACGGAAGATGCTTGATGCTCTCTTTAAGTCTTATGATGTTGTTTCCGAAGGAACTTATGTATATCTGTGCGACATGAAATATGATTTCTCCAAGTGGTCGAAAGTCGCAGTCGATATCTATGGTCTTCCTTCTGAATATATGTATGGTGCAGGAGATATTTGGGAGAATTGCATACATCCTGAAGACAGGGAGGCTTATCACAAAGGTATAGATGAGATCTTCTCGGGTAATTCTTCAGGACATGACATGCAGTACCGCGCTAAGAGGGTTAACGGCGAATATGATGTTTGCACCTGCAGAGGCGTCGTTATAAGAGATCTGCTCGGAGAGCCTGACTATTTCGTCGGCACTATCCGCAGTCATAGTTTACAGGGCCACATTGATGTTCTCACAGGCCTCAGGAACCAGTACGGGTTCTTTGAGGACCTCGACATATGTATCAACAGACAGGCAGCATTTTATGTTCTTATCATCGGTATCAGCAAATTCTCGGAGATAAACGAGGTTTACGGATATCATTTCGGAAACCGTGTTCTCCAGCTTTATGCGAGAAAAGTTTTCGAGACCACCGGTAATACGGGAACATGTTACAGAATCGACGGAACGAAGTTTGCGGTCATCAGCAATTCGCTTACGTTTGATGAGATCCAGGAAAAATATAACAACTTCCGTAATTATTTCCGTGAAGTGTTCCAGGTCGATGACAAGAGGATCCTGCTGGAGGTAAACTGCGGCGCGCTTAAGGTGGATTCTTTTGATTTCGACTCCCAGACGATCTATGCATGCCTGAACTTTGCTTATGTGGAATCAAAGACACGCCAGCAGGGCGATCTGGTCGTATTCCATAATGACCTTAATGAAGATAACAGACAGAGGCTTGAAAAACTGCACGCTATACGTGCTTCCATTAAACACGGATACAAAGGTTTTTATCTTATGTATCAGCCTGTTGTTGATGCCCAGACAGAGCAGCTTATCGGAGCCGAAGCCCTGCTCAGATGGAAGAATGAAGAGTATGGGACAGTTCCTCCGGATCAGTTCGTTCCTCTTCTTGAGACAGACCCTCTCTTCCCGGAACTCGGCGAATGGATCATAAGAGAAGCCATCTCAGTAGCGAAGAAGATCCTGAAGAAGAATCCGGAATTTGTTATCAATATCAACCTTTCATATACGCAGCTCGAAAAGCCTGATTTCGTTGATATGGTATTCCGGGTCCTGAACGAAATGAAATTCCCGCCTGAGCACATATGCTTTGAAGTTACTGAAAGATGCAGGCTCCTGGATATCGAGCTCCTTAAGAACGTTATCGCAAGCCTTAAATCAAGAGGCATCCTGATCGCGCTTGATGATTTCGGAACAGGTTTTTCTTCTGTCGGTATCGTAAGGGAGCTTCCTTTCGACATAATCAAGATCGACCGCGGCTTCGTAAAGAAGATTGAAGAGAACGAAGTGGACAGAGAGCTTGTAAAATACATTTCAGGTCTGGCTTCGCTCTTTGGCGCCAAGGTCTGTGTCGAAGGCATCGAGACAGAGGGAATGAGAGATATCCTTCAGGAATTCCATGTCGAGAGCTTCCAGGGTTATTACTATGCAAAGCCCCTTATGATTGAAGATATCTTAAAGTGGGGAACAAATCGTGTTGAACCCGGAGAAAAAGCATAAAGGCTGATTTAACGTTCATTTATGCATTTCACATCGCTTTTTGCATCTTGCTTTCGGTATAATGATGAATGTCATTATGCATCGAGGAGAGTTTATTTGGATGAAGGCAAAAAGATCCGGTGAGGAGAATGATCTTCCGGAGATATTGAAGGAAGCTGATCTGGCGATAATCAGCGACAAGGTCGGTTCGCGCGAGGAACTGATCGAATCCCTCATGAGATATCTGAAGCTTTCGAGACCGAACAGAAGATATTCGGATTACTATTCAGTAAAACTCTTCGGCTGCAATGTCGCGAACATGTTCCTTACTATGAGCTACCGCTTTAAGTTCGAATCGCCTATCCCTGTTAACGAGACGTTCCTGATCTCTGAACCGGATCTGTATTATAACAAAAAGGCTTTTGATGAAGGCAAAGTCAATCTTTGTTTTGTCATCGGTTATTCAGGTTCCGGCAAATCGGTCCTTACCAAAGAATATGAAGGCGCCGGGATCGAGAAGATCTCGCTCGACGACATAGTATGCGTTAAAGATCACTATACTCTCAAAGAATTGAAAGAATCAGGCGAGCTGTTTTATTCGTTTTTTACCGGGCCGGGGAAAAAATACTATATATCATTACAAGAGCGGAATCTGTTCGCTGATCACGGTGAGGTATTTGTAAGTTTCATTAAATATGCACAGGAATATGCAGCAAACCACAAGGATAAAAGGTTTATCCTCGAAGGCATATGGACTTATCTTTTCTTCACGGATCCTTCGGAATTTGATGATTATGCCGTTTTCATGAAAGGAACGTCTCTTGTAAAATCCAAGTTCAGACGGATCATGAGGGAAGCGGAAAATGACATATATGAATCTTTGGACAGACTGATGGAATTTGGCGTGTATGCAGCGGATACTACGTTCAGGGATATCAACGTAGACAAGTGGAGAAGATATTTCGAGAAGAAGCCGGAGACCATTATAAAGCTCGAAGATAATTACTTTACATCCGTTGCCGAGAAGATAATGTCCGAGACAAACAACATAAATGAATGTTTCGTTCACCGTGATGAAAAAGGCATCCGGAATATCATGAAACGCATTGAGAAAAGCAAGCATATGGAACTTCCCGAGAAGGCAATTCTCGTCGAGGAATGCAAGAAAGCACTGGCTGATCTGGCTTGAAATTGATCGATAAGATATATAATTAATTGCAGTTAACGGATTTTCGCATCTGTCAGGGGAATGATATGGAAAACAAAGATCTGTCAGGAGATGCCGGCAACCGGTTCTCTGATGAAGATTTACAGACTATGCTCGGCACGGTAAGACACGTGTCTAACAAGCAGGATAATGACATGCGGGAGCTCTATGGACTTTCCGGCAAGGGCGAGAGGGAATCTGCCAGGAAAAAGGATAAGACCTTGATCGTCATGATCGTAGCAGGCATGGTGATCCTTGTGATCGCTATTGGTTTGATCTGTTCGTATTTCATCGGAAGGGCACTCGAACACGATCCTCTAAAAGGCGTATGGAGTCTGGACGATGTTACGATCTATTCCTTTAACGGCAAAGGCCATGGATCGCTCAGCCTTCCCCTTAATTCATATGAGTTCGATTATGTGCTGGAAGATAATGTCATAAAGATCGATTTTACCGATGCAGATGCGATAGACCGCAGCTACATTTATTCGGTTACCGAAGAAGAACTGATACTGACCGATAGCGACGAGAATGCTTTTATATTTGAAAGAACAGACGATAAGATCCTTTCGACACGGTCTTCCGACCTTCAGGAGCATAAATAAACGGATCAGGATTATCACCTTCAGTAAAGCCTATGTTTTAACTATGATATAATAATCCCGGAGTAAATACGGGGGAGGGATAGTCATGAGATTACAAAGCTTAAATTGTCCGAATTGCGGATCACCCTTAAGAACAGAAAACAACATGCAGATCTGCGACAGCTGCGGTTCTACGTTCAGGATCGATTATGATGATTCTGATGTAGCTTACGAGAGACTCAGCAAAGAAGACGAGATCGCCAGACAGAGGTTCGAGCATGAGAAAGAGATGCTCGAGACTGAGTACCGTCTTAAGGAAGAAGCTCGTATCAAGCAGGCCAAGTACGAGAAATCCGAAGCCCGCAAAAAGCGTGCTGCCAATAAGGTTAAAGCGCTTATTTCGCTTCTTATCATGCTAGGCGTATTCTGCGGCTTTATGTTCCTCGTCTTTATGGTCATTAAGGGAGAGAGTCTTTTTGATGTAGAAAAGATAGCCGGAACGACTACTACGGAGACGACTGTCTCTCCGTACCTTATTGATGCTTCTGATGTGCTGGCAGATGATGAGTTTATGGAGAATGCGGTCGCTTCGGTCCTCTCGGAAATACATTCTTCAAGAGACGGCAAGCCCGTTACCATATATGATATCCCGATAACGGATTGGTATATGACCGACGAACCTGAGATCTATGACTGTTATCTTCTTACAAGCGAGAAGGAAAACAGGCTTTGTTTCCTTGTTAAATACACATATCAGAGCGAAAGAGATGAAGATGACATCAAGGAAGTCTATGATTGTTTATATCTGAGGAACATAACAGTCGGAAATAACGGCAAGATCTCATCTGATTATGCCGTAAGGATTGACAGGGGCGAAGGTGCCACCAACTGGACATGGGTCGCTGCTGAAGATTCGGATCAGCTTTACAGATCGGCCATCCTTGCGCAGTCCGAATTCTCGAGAGATAAGGTGATCCTGCCTGTAAGTATCCTTCCTTCTAATGAGACTGAAGAGACTTTAGAAGAAACTGATGAAGATGATGACGCTGATTCCGACGAAGATTACGATGAGGATTGATCGAAGGCAGATCGATATATGAGCAGGCATTATTCAGACTATCAGAAGATGTCGGTATCCGTAAAAGATCTTGTTTTTGACGAGATCAGGGAGAGCGACAAAGAACTGATAAAGACCGTAAAGCGTGAGCATATCAGAGCAAATGCGGGCTATATCGTGATCTTGTCGATCGCAATTATCGCATGCTCATGGTTCTTTATTCATTTTCTTATAATCCCGCCGGATAGTCTCTTTTACCAGATCATATCGCTTGTGGTGCTTGGAGCCGGAATGATATCCAGCGGTAACCTTCTTTACGGGATCTTTGCCGGGATAAAGGGATTACGCAAAGGCATCGTTCTTACTGCTTCAAGGGAGCAGGAGAATAAAGACGGCAGAAATACTTCATATCAGTACGTAGTGGATATATTTTTCGATGACCGTGATGAGACGATTATGAGCTATTCCATAAGCCCTGAAGTATTTAACTGCATAAGACCGGGAGACGGTGTAGTCGTCGTTAAAGCCGGCAGGAAAGTCAAAGTTTTTGCAGATCCTGACCGTAAAGGCGTGATGGATGTGAGCACTATCAAATCAAATGTATAGCCGCATTATCAAACGACTACAAATACCACATTTGTATTTTCGTTAATGATTATGGTTAAAGCATTGCCGTTAACCGTTGCTTTGATGGGTTTATCTTCATTGCCGTTGTTTATGAGTGTATATGTACCGTCTTCGTTTTGGCTGATGGTGCCGGTATATACGGAACCGGGTACGATGTTAAATGTAAAGGTCTCACCGTCTGATGAAAAATGAGGAATGTCCTCATCTCTGTCAAACATGCGCCTCGGAACGTTTTCACCCTTATTGGTAGCATGATCGAATGTCCATTTTGAGGTGATGGACGCCGTTTGGGAATTTTCATTTACCTTGCTTATTACGGCGCAGGAAACGCATGCGATCAGGATAATCAGACTGATTACCGGAACTATCAATCTTCTATAACCCTTGGACATAGACGCTCTCCCTTATAAGCATAATCATTCAAGGTAATTATATTTGTAAATTATCTTATTTATTTAACAGTTAGTTTACTCAAATATGACAAAAGAATCTGACATAGTGTTAGAATTGTTTTATGAATGAAAAGCGGAACATCATGACAAAGATTATGAAGACCGTTTTGGTAACGGTTATGTCTTTTTGTGTGCTCTTATCCGCTTCTCCGGTTCTGGTCAATGCCGACGGCGGCAACAACGTCGATCCTACTGAGAATATGGAAGGCTATGCAGCCTACCTTTACGACAATACCACCGGCCTTCCCACATCTGAGGCTAATGCCATAGCAGAGACATCCGACGGCTTTATCTGGATCGGAAGCTACGGTGGTCTTATCAGATATGACGGAAATTCTTTCGAGAGATATAAGTCTACAACCGGTATTGCGAGCGTTGTCAGTCTGTTCGTTGACAGCACTGACAGACTTTGGATAGGAACCAATGACAACGGTGCTGCCGTTATGGACAGACATGGTGCTGTAAAGATGTACGGTAAGAAGGACGGACTGCCTTCGGCTTCCGTAAGGGATTTTGCCGAAGGTCCCGGCGGTGAGATCTATGTAGCCACAACACAGGGTGTGGCTTTTGTGGATCAAGGCGGCAAACTTTCGTTGATCGATGATTCCATGATCAATTCCGAATATGTCAGACGCCTCGAAACAGGTGCTGACGGTGTTACCTATGCTTTGACAATGGAGGGCAGTGTCTTTACGCTTGTGAACGGCGCGTTGGAACGTTTCTACAATGCGGATGATATTGGAATCGAAGATATTCATGCACTGACAGTAGATCCTTATAATCCCGGATATCTGTATCTCGGTACCAAGGGTTCGAAAATATGGTATGGAAACCTTTCTGACGGATTCCCGAGGAATAAGAGGATCAGTGTGGAGCCTCTTGAATATATTAACTCGATCATTTGTGAGGATGACAGGCTTTGGGTATGTGCAAATAACGGCGTTTGCATCTGCAAAGAAGACTCTGAAAAACCTGTATTCCTTGAAAACGTTCCCATGAATTCAAACATTGAAGGTGTCATGTCGGATTATCAGGGAAATCTCTGGTTTGTATCTTCCAGACAGGGCGTAATGAAGATAGTTCCAAACCAGTTTACCAATGTTTTCGAACAGTATGATCTTCCTGAAGCTGTTGTTAATACAACATGTTATTACGATGATATGCTCTTCATTGGTACAGATTCCGGACTTACGGTTCTTGATGATGAAGGAGTGGTAAGTAAGATCCCCATCAATTATGCTGTTACCGCGTCAGACGAACATCTGGGTTATCTTGAGCTCATATCCATGCTGGACGGAACCAGGATACGATCGATAATTAAAGACAGTAAGGACAGACTGTGGATATCCACATACGGTGATAATGCTCTGGTCAGATTCGATCACGGTGTCGTAATGACATTCGGACCTGATGACGGAATGCCCTCCAAGCGTATCAGAGCAGTTTCCGAGTGCAGCGACGGTTCATTCCTTGTTGCCTGCACAGGCGGACTTGTTGTTATCAGAAATGATAAGGTTGACAAGGTCTATGATTCTACAGCAGGTATCAGCAATACTGAAGTCCTTACAGTTGCCGAAGGAACGAATGGTGATATGCTGGTCGGTACAGACGGTGACGGTATCTATGTTGTTGGTGCTTCCGGAACGACGCATCTTGATAGAAATAACGGACTTTTATCCGATGTCGTCATGAGGATCAAGAAAGATACGATGCGTGACGTCTATTGGATCGTAACCAGCAACTCGGTTGCTTACATGACTGCAGATTACGAGATACATTCAATAATAAATTTCCCTTACTCCAACAACTTTGATGTTTATGAGAATTCCAAGGGTGAGTTGTGGGTATTGAGCAGCAACGGCATATATGTTGTAAGTGTTGATGAAATGATCGAGAATGCCGAGATCGAACCGGTGTTTTACGGAATTGCGAATGGTCTTCCTGTTATTACGACGTCTAACTCATATAGCTGTGTTACCGACGAAGGAGATCTCTACATAGCTGCTTCCACCGGTGTAGCAAAGGTTAATATCGAGAAGCAGTTCGAGACCGTCGATAACATTAAGATGACGGTTCCGTATATAGATGCTGACGGTGTAAAAATGTACCCGAACGATGAAGGCGTGATTACCGTACCGCTCGATGTAAAGAAGATAACGGTTTATCCTTATATCTGCACATATACTTTGATGGATCCGACTGTAACGTACAGTTTGGTCGGATTTGATTCAGATCCTATTACCGTTCACAGAAGTGATCTTTCTCCTATTGATTACACCAATCTCAAGGGCGGTACATATGTATTCAAGATGGTTATCTCGGATGCAATGGGACACGGAAACAATGAGTACACCGTTACCATTTCCAAACAGATGGCTATCTACGAATATGCATGGTTCATCATCTGTGTTGCGCTCCTGATTCTTGGAATAATAGCTCTTCTTGTATACTTCTACGTCAGAAAGAAGACCAAAAAACTCCTGAAGAAACAGGAAGAGAACCGCCTCCTCATCAGAGAGATCGTAGAGGCTTTCGCGAAGACGATCGATATGAAGGACAAATATACAAATGGTCACTCCAAGAGGGTTGCCGAGTATACCGCGATGCTTGCCCGGGAATTGGGATACAACGAAGAGACTGTTGAGAAATACTATAACATCGCCCTTCTCCATGATATTGGTAAGATCGGTGTTCCCGGAGAGGTGCTCAATAAAGCCGGCAAGCTTGATGATGATGAGTACCAGACCATTAAGTCACACACTTCTCTAGGTTATAACGTTTTGAGAGATATCAGCATCATGCCTGAGCTTTCCGTTGGCGCGGAATCGCATCACGAGAGACCTGACGGTAAGGGCTATCCTAATGGCCTTAAGGGAGAGGATATCCCCCGCGTTGCGCAGATCATCGGTGTTGCAGATGCGTTTGACGCAATGTATTCCAACCGTCCTTACAGAAACAGGATGAATTTCGAGAAGGTCGTATCGATCATCAAAGGAGCTTCCGGAACTCAGCTTACGGAAGATGTTGTTGAAGCATTTTTAAGGATCGTCGACCGCGGCGGATTCAGGGCTCCCGACGATGTCGGCGGCGGCACCACAGAGGATATCGATAATATCCATAAGAGATTCGAGAAGGAAGAAAAAGAAAAAGTACAGGAAAAGACTGATGCGAAGCCTGAAGATAAGGCGGCAGAAAAGGCCGGAGAAGAGAAAAAGCCTGACGATAAAAAATCCGAAGGTTCCGGAGAAAAATAATGCGTAAATTATATGTCAGTGTGATACTGATTGTCGCCGCACTGACAGTCTTCATTCTGTTTAACCATTTCATGTACAAAAACCGTTCAAATAAGGATGCCGGTGCCGGTACTTCGGCCACCGTCTCATATCTGACTGAGTCCGTTCAGTCTGATGCAGAAGTAACTCTTGTGTCAGAACCGGAAAATACTTCTTCAGAACAGACAACAACCGCTCCGGTTATTACGTCAGAAGAGGAGATGATTGCCGTCATGTCTTCAGCTGAGACAACACAGTTCTATGAGATAGAGGATGGCAACTACAGAGCAGCATTCGATGACATCATCATAGCGGGTGACAGTCTGGTAAAAGCCATAGAGGAATACGGCATTCTCGATGATGACCAGGTCCTGGCCGAGATCGGTGCGCACACGTGGCATCTGAGCAGCGTAACGGATCAGATCGTTCGATCAAATCCGAGATATCTGATACTTCATTACGGTGAGAACGAACTTGATGAAGAAGAAAACGCGGTATATTTCATAAGCAGATACAGAGACTGTATTGAGCGGCTCAAAGAAGAACTTCCCGATACGGAGATATTTGTCGGAAGTATCTTCCCCGTCCAGGAGAAAGCTCATTACAGCGAGCCTTATACGGTAAACATTCCGTACTACAATGAGCTTCTCAAAGAAATGGCTGAGGAACTGGGTGTTCACTTCATTGATTACGACCAATGGTGGGAAACTTTTGATACAGATTATTATGAGCCTGACGGCATCCATCCGGTCAGGAGTTTTTACACCGACGAGTATCTGCCTTATGTGTACAATTATGTGTTGAACGCAAAGTAAGGACAGACAAAGTCCCCGTCAATCATTACATTCCGAATCCGTATTGTTGTCATGCCGAGAAAGTATACCGGCTGAAGTTCGTTTGCATTTATACTGAAAACAGTATAAGGAGGCTTACCATGGCTGCATTTGACAGGGTCTTAAGCGGTATCCCGGAGATGGATAAAGCATTCGATAATATCAGGCTCGGCGATAATGTCGTCTGGCGTGTGTCGGACCTTGATCAGTTTAAACTGTTCATGGAACCTTATGTCGAGCAGGCGATAAAAGATAAGCGCAATATTATCTATTTCAGGTTTGCAAGCCATGAACCTCTTATAGAAGACAGGCCGGAAATAAAAACCGTTACGATCCCTCTGTCTCACAGGTTTGAGACTTTCACAGTTGATATTCATAACGTAATCGAGAAAGAAGGCTACGATGCTTTCTATGTTTTCGACTGTCTGTCGGAACTCCAGACTGCGTGGGCGACTGACCTTATGATGGGAAACTTCTTTAAGGTTACTTGTCCGTTCCTGTTCATACTAGATACGGTAGCGTTTTTTCCGATAATCCGGGGCAAACATTCCGTCGATGCGATCAATAAGATCCTTAATACTACACAGCTATTCATTGATGTTTATTCAGACAGCAGAAATATATATGTGCGTCCGGAGAAAGTGTGGAACAGGGACTCTGACACGATGTTCCTGCCGCACACTTATGAACCTGATACGGGCAAGTTCCAGCCGATATTGGACGGCGTAAAGTCGAGCAGATTCTATCAGACGTTGGGACAGGCTCAGCGCTCTTCGGAAGAACAGTTTTCGGACTCGTGGGACAGGTTCTTTAACCGTACGAAGATACTTCACGAGGCACAGGCCGACATAACTGAAGAATGCAGCAGGATGTGCAATATCATGATGACGCGCGATGAAAAGATGCGTGAGATGGTGAAGAAAAATTTCACGCCGGAAGATTATTTTGCCGTGAGAGATCACATGATCGGAACCGGCATGATCGGAGGTAAATCATGCGGCATGCTCCTGGCAAGAGCGATAATCAGAAACAAGGAACCCGACATCGCTGATTATCTTGAACCTCACGATTCTTTCTATGTCGGTTCGGATCTTTATTACACATATATTGTTGATAATGATCTGTGGGATCTGAGAATAAAACAGCGCACTGACGAAGGATATTTCACGCTCGCAAAAGAGTTTGCCGATAAGATCATGGAAGGTGAGTTCTCTTCGATCATGCGAGAGCAGTTCTTAAGGATCATAAAGTACTATGGTCAGGATCCTTACATCATAAGGTCGAGCAGTATCCTTGAAGACGGATTCGGAAATGCTTTCGCAGGAAAATATGAGTCTGTTTTCTGCGTCAACAGAGGTTCTCTTGAAGAGCGCCTGGAGGAGTTCGAAAATGCAATCAAGACGGTATATGCGAGCTCAATGAGCCTCTCGGCACTCGATTACCGTAAGAGGAGAGGACTGGATAAACGAGACGAGCAGATGGCTCTCCTGATACAGCGCGTATCGGGTTCTTATTACGGGCCTTTCTACATGCCGTGTGCCGCCGGCGTCGGCTATTCTTACAGCCCTTACAGGGTTATGAAAGACTCGGATCCGACGGCCGGAATGTTAAGGCTCGTTATGGGTCTCGGCACATCCGCAGTCGACAGGACCGAAGGTTCTTATCCGCGCATCGTAAATCTTGATATGCCCGAGAAATCATCCTATTCTTCATCTGCCGACAAGCACAAGTTCTCGCAGGGCAAAGCCGAGGTCATCAACATGACTTCGCACACGCTGGAAAAGCTCGCTTACGACAAGCTTGAATCCGATATTCCCAGATACCTTGAGAATGTTCTTCTCGAGCACGATTACGAGGCAGAATCCAGACTGAGGGAAATGGGGAGACCCAGGCAGATCAAGTTCATATCCTGCAAAGGCCTTGTAGCGAATAAACAGCTTATGGAGCAGATGAAGAGGATGCTCCGCTGCATTCAGGATGAATACGATTATCCGGTCGATACGGAGTTTACGATCAACATCTCTGATAACGGAGATTATTCAGTCGATCTTTTGCAGTGCCGTCCGCTTCAGATACAGAAGACCTCATCCGGAACGGTCATTCCGGAAGGCATCCCTGAAGATAATATCCTGCTCGAGAGCAAAGGCTCTTCCATGGGTATGTCGAAAGCATCTGAATTGGACGTGATCGTATATGTCGATCCGGTCAATTACTACAATATGCCATACAAGGATAAGCCTGCCGTAGCAAGGCTCATAGGCAAGCTTAACTGGCATTTCAGAGACCTTGGAAAACACATGATGCTCATAGTCCCGGGGCGTGTCGGAACTACGTCTCCTGAGCTTGGTGTACCTACGGCATTTGCGGACATAAGCGCTTTTGAGATCATCTGTGAGACAGAAGAATCGAGAGCGGGATATAACCCTGAACTGTCTTACGGAAGTCACATTTTCCAGGATCTGGTAGAAGCTGAGATACTTTATACGGCTGTGTTCAACAATTCTAAAACTATCCATTTCCATCCTGAGAAACTTGACAGTTCTCCTGATGTTATAGGTGAGTTTACTGAGGGGCAGGACCTCTCTGACATAGTGCATGTTTTCGATGTGGCGGGAAGAGGCTGTAAGGTCTATAACGATATAGCAAATGAGCATCTGGTGATTACCTGCTGATGGATATTGATTACAGATGGACAGACGGAAGCAATGAGGATTTCCACCGCTTTTACCTTAAGACTGAGGACTACTACAGCAGTATTGTAGGGGGCTTACAGAACCGTGCTGCATTTGTTCCTTATAACATTTCGGAGAGCATTACAGATGTCCTTATCGCGGAAGTTGACGGCTGTGCTGTCGGATGTGCCGGCTTAAAAGCATATTCTGATACTGAAGTGGAAATAAAACGAGTCTGGGTAGAGCCTGAATACAGAAAGAATCACATCGCAGAAAAGATGATGGACTTTCTTGAATCGAAGGCGGTTGAACTTGGGTTTGAAAAAGCGGTCCTTCAGACGAGACCTCAAATGGAAGCAGCTGTCAGCATGTATCTTAAACGCGGATACGTGCTCATCGATAACTATCCTCCGTACGATAAACTTGACGGCGCCATCTGCTTTTCGAATGATTTGATGAAGTAAATTATCCCTTGCAATTGATATAATAGATAGCGGTTAGGCATTGATGTCTTAGCGCAAAGGGGGAATGCGTATGAAACGTGAATTGGGAATTGCAAGATGCGGTCTGGCATGCTGCCTGTGTTCTGAGAACGTAACATGCAAAGGCTGTAAGCTGGACGGTTTTAAAGATCTTTCATGGTGCAAGGATGCGGAATGGTGCGAGAACAGGAAATGCTGTATAGCAAAAGAACTTCCCGGCTGCTGGGCATGCTCTGAAAGCGGTTGCGAAAAAGGTCTTTTCAAAGATAAGATCAAGGCCCGCGCATTCTCGGAATACGTGCGCCGTTACGGCATGGAAGCTTTGCTTGACCGACTTGAGATAAATGAGAAGAACGGCATCGTATATCACAGAGAGGGAATAATGGGTGATTACGATGAATTTGACGATCTGGAAGAGTTGATAAGATTCATCAGTACCGGAGAAAGATAAGGGGGTATTGCGATGGATATAGACAGAAAGTGTCCGTCATGCGGCGGTACGATGATCTTCCTTCCCGGATTTGACAGCCTTCAGTGTCAGTCCTGCGGACACAAGGAGATCATTCCAGAACTCGTGTCTAAGGTTCCGGTAGAGGAGATGGATTTCCTTACCGCTCAGAATACCGCAAGCCACGATTGGGGCATGGAAGCCAAGATAGTACAATGCAGGCAGTGCGGCGGTGCGACCATTCAGAACAAGCTTCAGCTTTCGGGTATGTGTCCGTTCTGCGGTTCCACTACTGTTGATACCGCTGATCCGGAAAAAGACATCATGGCACCGATGGGGATTATTCCTTTCAAGATCACGGAGAACCGCGCTTATTATATTTTCAAAGACTGGATCAAGGACAGGTTCCTTGCTCCCGAACTGCTTGCCAAGAATGCCCAACTAAACAAGTTTTATGGAATATATGTTCCTTTATTTACTTTTGACGTGTATACCATAAACCGTTATACGGCACATTATAAAGAAGGAAACAGAACGCTTTTTAAGAGCGGCAGATTCGAGCATCAGGTTGATGATTTTCCTGTTATTGCAAGTAAGCAGCTTGCCTCTGATAAGCTCATTTTATCGGTGCTCAATGATTATCGCACCAGAGAGGCAAAACCATACACCTCGGATGCATTGGCAGGATTCCCCTGTGAGCATTACTCCATTGGTCTTACAGATGCCTGGAACAGTTTAGGCAATGAAATGAATTTCTATCTTAAGAATCAGGCACAGAAAAGTGATCCGTCTAAATTTCTTATGGGTATCGAGATGACTACTGATTATTTCAATCTGAGATACAAATATCTTATTGTACCCGTATGGATAAATTCGTTCTTCTACGACAACAGGCTTTTCACAATTGTCATCAACGGCCAGACCGGCAAGATCGACGGTCAGTGGCCGAAGTCGTTCGGAACGTTCGCGAAGAAGACGGCTTTATTCTTCCTTGGATCGTTTGGGTTGGGTTGATTTATGATAAGACAGATTGAAAAGAAAGATATTCCGGATTGCGTAAACGTGATAAGAGAAAGCTTTATGACTGTTGCAAAGCAGTTTGATATCACGCCTGAAAACGCACCCGCTTTTACCGCATATGCAACTGACGAAGCAAAGCTTCTTCATTGGATGGATAACCAGCACCGTCCCATGTACGGATACTTTGAGGACGGTAGATTAGTCGGTTACTATAACCTTTACCTGCCGGGGGATAATGTATGTGAATTGGGAAGTCTTTGTGTGTTGCCCGATAAAAGGCACAGCGGCATCGGAGATGCTCTTTTGAATGATTCCATGTCGCGTGCTAAGGGTTTGGGATGCACGGTAATGAAACTCAGCATTGTTGAAGAGAACACCATTCTTCGCAAGTGGTATGAGCAGCACGGATTCATTCATACAGAGACTAAGAAATTTGATTTCTTTCCGTTCACATGCGGTTATCTTGAGAAAGAACTTTAACGATTTCGGAGGTCACTTATGAGGTTAGACGGTTTTGGGATTTTCGTTGAAGATATGGCGTCAATGGTACGCTTTTACAGGGACGTGCTCGGCTTCGAGATCAAAGAAACAGAAGATACTTCCAATGTTTATCTCGTAAAAGACGGCACGCTGTTTCTTCTCTATGGCCGCAAGGATTTCGAGAACATGACTGGCCGCAGATATGAATACGTTAGAGGCCTTAACGGACACACTGAGATTGCGCTCTATGTCGATACTTTTGATGAAGTCGATGAGGCTTTTAAGAGGATAGTTGAGAACGGCGGAAAAGCTGTGCTTGAACCGACTACTGAACCTTGGGGCCAGAGGACATGTTACATTGCCGATCCTGAAGGCAATCTTATCGAGATAGGTTCATGGGATAAGCCTTATGAGATAAAAGACGAGGGACACTGATATGGCTTCAAGCAAAGAATATCTGGATTTTGTTTTGGAACAGCTTTCTGAATTGGAAGACATCTCCTACCGTACGATGATGGGGGAATATATCATATATTATCGCGGCAAAGTCATGGGCGGGATCTATGATGACCGTTTCCTCGTAAAGCAGACTAAGTCTTCATTGAAGATGATGCCTGACGCTGATCTGGAGCTTCCTTATGAGGGCGCGAAAGAGATGATCATGGTGGATGATGTTGATAACAGGGATTTCTTAAAAGATCTTTTCGAAGCCATGTATGATGAGCTTCCGGTTCCGAAGAAAAAGTGAGATAACTGATGTTTTTGGTATATGAAATGTGCTTTGAAAAGAAGGTCATACCTTCTCCTGATATAGAATGCATTCCTTTTGAAGATAAGGTATTTGAAGATTATCAGGAACAGTATAAAAAAGCATATAATGCGGCATTTCATCCGATGAGGGAAGCACTTGGGATCAGACCGTATGACTGGTTTTCGGAAGACGGAGCGGTTCTCAAAGAGAATAGTGATATCTTTCTTCTGATAAATGACGGAGAGTTTATCGGTTCGGTCGGTTGTTACGGCAATGAAGTCGATGACCTTTTTGTAGGGGAAGGATATCTTGGAAAAGGATACGGCAGAAAGCTTCTTATATGGGCAATGAATAGTATCATCAGCAAAGGTAACGATAAGATCGTTCTGCATGTCGCAGAGTGGAACAAAAATGCGGTGCAGATGTATCTTAACGAAGGCTTTGTGATCGTACGGAAAGAAGAGATAAAACATGATCAATAAAGACATTTATGACATCGAGAAAATATCAAATGGGAAATATGATATTTACAAGATCTATGAGCGGTATGAGGCAGCCATGTATCTCGTCTGCGGAAAGGAAAAGGCTTGCCTTATCGATACTGCATACGGGCTTAATGACCTGTCGGAGATAGTATCTTCTCTGACCGACCTTCCGGTGACTGTCGTGAATACTCACGGGCACATCGATCACGTGCTCGGAAATCATTACTTTGACCGGGTCTATATGCATCCTGACGACAAAGGATTGTACCGCGAGATCACAGACGGATTTGCGGATATGATCACTCAGCCTTGGGTCAAAGAAACTTATGGCGAATTCATAAATGATATCGATCCTGATAATATCAGTTTCCCTGATACGGAAGATATCGTTGATGGTGATGTGATCGATCTTGGTGATAAGGAACTCAAAGTTATCAGTATCCCGGGACACACAGGCGGCAGCATAATGCTTGTCGATCAGGATGAAAAGATATGTTTCTCAGGCGATTCCATAATCGAACATCTCTGGATGTTTCTTGAGGAATCCTTACCGGCAGATGTTTATCTTAACAACTTAAGAAGAGCCGTTGAGATTCTTCGAGAGAATAAAACAGAACGCATTTACAACGGCCATTATTCACATAAACCTCTTACTATGTCAGATGCGGATGCCATAATCTCCGGTGTGGAAAAAATCTGTTCAGGCAGGGCAGAGGGCAAGCCTTTCACTAACTTTGCCGGAAGCGGTATGGAGTATGTGTTCGGTGAATGGAGCGTGCTTTGCAAAAATGATTGATATGATTCCTTACGATGCTTCATATAAGCAGCGCGTTTTTGAATTCACAGGCCGGTGCTTTGAAGAGCTTGGCAAGAAATTCGAGCCTTCGGGAAGACACGCATTTTACAATGATATCGAAAATGCTTTTGAAGCGTTCTATTGTCTCATTGATAAGGATAATGTTATAGGGACTGTTGCATTGAAGAAGATCGATGAGTATACTGTTGAACTCAAAGCGTTATATCTGGACAGCAGTTACAGGGGAAAGGGTCTTGGAAGCCGCCTGATAAATAAGGTGATCGATGAGGCTAAGAACCGCGGATTTAAGAGTATGGTCTTGGATTCAATGTCGCAATATAAAGATGCTTTAAGGCTGTATGAGAAGTGCGGGTTCAAGGACACTGAAAGATATAACGATAACGCATATGCTGATGTGTTCATGAAACTGGAACTGTGAAAGGGGATTGATATGGCACAGCAGAATATTTACGACAACGATAAATTCTATGAGAATTTCAAAGGCTTAAGAAGCGATGAGATCAACTTCAATGACATTATCGAGACACCGATAATCACAGCGATGCTTCCTGACCTTAAAGATAAGAAGATCCTTGATATAGGATGCGGAATGGGCCAGCATGCCATGCAGTATTCAAAAGCCGGTGCGGCTTCGGTTCTCGGTACGGATATATCTGAAAAGATGCTTGCGTTTGCGCGTGAGAATAATTCTGCGGATAACATCACTTACCGCAGACTGGCTTTCGAAGATATTGAACAGCTTGATGAGAAGTTCGACGTGATCACCAGTTCTCTGGCTTTTGATTATTCCGAGGACTTTGCATTGCTTATGAAAAAGATATATGCGCTTTTGAACGATGGCGGGCATCTGGTATTCTCAATGTCTCATCCGATCTCGACCGCATATGACGGTGTTTATGACAGATATACGAGAACTGAGAAAGGCGAGAGGCTCTATGCAAATCTTCACAACTACGGCATTGAGGGTGAGCGTCATTTCAAATGGGTCGTTGATGATTATGAGGTCTATCATCGTAAGATCTCCACGCTGATAAACTGCATTGCTTCTGCAGGATTTATCATTGAAGAATGTCAGGAATCAACTGTGCCGGAAGATATCCTTAAAGAGCATCCGGACATGTTCGGAGGAGTCGTTCATCAGCCGGACTTCATCTTTTTCAGGTGCAGGAAATAAAAGTAAAGAGGAGCCTTGTGGCTCCTCTTTTTCCATCCCTTATTATTCCGTTCAGTCTTTCCTGTATTCCAATATGTCACCCGGCTGGCAGTCCAGCGCATCGCATATTGCTTCAAGTGTTGAGAAACGTATCGCCGATATCTTGCCGTTCTTCATCTTTGAGAGATTTACGTTTGATACGCCGACCTTTTCCGATAGTTCATTCAGCGAGATCTTGCGGTCTGCCATTACTCTGTCGAGTCTTAAAATAATCTGCCCCATATTTATCCCTCCTTACAACGTCTCGTCTGATTCAGTCTGTAAGGTCATTCCGTAATCGATTACGTTGCGGACTACCCAGGTAAGAAGACCGCAGAGCAGTCCGAACGGCGTTCCGGTCGTAAAGAAAAGGATCACGCTTGTGATTATCATTACGATAGTTACTCTCTTCTGAACCTTTTTGGTGAATGGCGTATTCTCTTTTTCGATCAGCTTGAAAACAGACCCTACCATTATTGACAGAACTGCAACTATGGCAAAAGCAATGCCCAATGCAAGCATATATCCGCCGTACATTACGCTGGCAGGATGATCTTCCAGTGCAGCCTGGATAGCAGGGTTGTCTGACTGGATATTCTCCGGAACGGCTCCTAAGTTGATCTCAAAAAGTGATACGCTTCCGACTCTGTCAGTTTGTTCTATAACGCCGCGATCAACAGAACCCTGGATCATCTCGTCGAATTCTTTTCCCATTGAAAATGTCATTATGCTTCCGATGACCGAAGCGACAAAGCCGATTGCAAAGAAGATACACAAAACTTTCGATACGATCCTTCCGGCATGGCAGCTCTTCTTGAGCTTAGCGATCTTTACATTCTCTTCATTCATAAATCCATACTCCTTAAATGTTAATCTATCACCTTCGAAGATGGCTTTACTATACGCTGGGAATTAATCTTTGTCAACAAGAATTTAATGATAAACATTAAAAATTATTCGAGTAGCGTTGTGCTATATAATGCGCGGGCGAATGGAACTTATTTTCGAAAAACCTACTTATAAGTGACTGAAAATCATGCATAAGTCATGCACTGCGTGACATTTGCGTGGATCTTGCGGGACAGAATCAGGATGGATGGTCAGGTATGGTAAAAAATTAACCTTGCTTCCACGGCCTATCCTTACCGATCCAGCCGTTAGCTTTCCAATACTTATAATCAGTATATTCGGGGTTGTCTTTGCCGAGCTTAGTCTGAATCATGCGGCAGGCTAAGAATTTGCACTTCGCCATAAGCCCTACGTGGGCAGGTCTGCTGTAGTCGATGGCCGCGAACCTTCGGGCGGTCTTTGCAACGCTGTTTAACATGGATGAGCGCTTTTTCTCTGACAGTTTATCCCATGCTATGTCTCCCATGAGTTTAAACGTGCACTTTTTGATATAACTTATGCCCCACCATGAGAGGCTGTCTTTGATGTCTTTTGCTGCAGAACTCCCGCCTGAACCGAGACACTGTGTGATGATGACAGCGCGCTTGCTGAACATCTCTTTTGCCGGACGGTGGGGCATCCATCTGAAACCGAAGTGATCGAGCATGGCTTTCATCGCTCCGGTTGCGTGGAAAACGTAAGCAGGGGATGTGAACACGAGAAGATCAGCTTCGAGAAGGGCCTTCTCGATAGCCAGGACATATTTTGCATCCTTGCATGATTCAGGTCCTTTGCTAAAGCAGGATATACATCCTATGCAGAACCCCGGACAATCGCGCGGGAGATAGAATTCGGTTATATCCGCCTTGTCCCTGAACGGCTCAAGGAATGTTTCCTTGAGCCTGTAAGTAACACCGTGCTTTTCTGTTCCGTTTATTACAGTTATCTTCATTATGCTTTCTCCGTTAATGACAGCAGATCATGCAGCCTTCCACGGTCTGTTCTTTTCAAGCCAGCCCTGGTCCTGCCAGTATTTTCTTTCTTCTTCTCCTGCGCCCATGCCTTTGTTCTGCATCATGCGCATCATCGAAAAAAGAAAGCGTGTTTTGATACCTGCATGGACTTTCGAGGTCTTGAGTTTTCTCCCGAGAGCAGTCATATCCTTACTAATCTTTTCCTTGAGCTCGGGCTTTACCTGGTCCCAGTTTGCGGCCTGTATTGCCTTGCCGTAACTCTTTATGTAAGGTACACCCCAGTAAAGAAGAGTATTTGTAACGTCTTTTACGGCTGACTTAGCGCCAGCTCCTGCGGCGGTCGAGATGACGACGGCTTTTTTGGAGAACATTGAAGCGCGCGGTTTATGAGACATCCAATATGTGAAAGTGAGATCAATAAATGCCTTCATCGGAGCAGATGAGCGCATGCAGTAAGTAGGCGTGGTAAAGATGAGAATATCTGATCTTTCCACCATATCCATAATTCGCTTTTTTTCATCGAAATAAGGGCACATCGATTCGTCCTTTATGCAGTTGCAGCAGCCCGAGCAGAAATGATTCAGGTCCCTCGGCAGAAAGTATTCGTGGACTTCGTTCTCTCCTAAGTTATCAACAAGGATCTTTCCGATGTTATATGTGCTTCCTTTATGATTCTGTCCGTTGATAACAGTTATGATCATCAGTTGTTCCTCCCGTATAATCTGTCAAACTGTTTGATGTGATCGTCTAATAATTTCAGCGCCTCTGGCTCCCTGTCAGGTTCCCTGTCGCATATCGTGAGAAGGTAGTAGATCGGGGCATAGAAGTGCAGTGTCATGATCTGAACGTTATCTGTCTTCAGGACTCCTGCCGTTACCATGAATCCGAAAAGCATTCCCTGATATGAGAGCGGATCGTCAACATAAAGTTTGGAATAGACCTTCGCCAGATCCGTATCGTGGAACTGCTCTAATGTGAGCATCTTTCTGAACTTCTTGTTGTAATCGTCGTGAAGATAGTAGAGGAAGAATTCGCGTCCGAGCATAAGCAGACGGTCTTCGGAAAGGCTCTTATAGATCCCTGCATCTGCTGCCGCATCAGTTCCGTTGATCTGCATGGCCTTTGCCTGTTCTTCGAATCTGCGGTTCATCTCGTCGATTATCGCATCGAAGATTGCCCGCTTGCTTTTATAGTGTTTATACAAAGACGGAGCTTTGATCCCTACGCGGTCGGCAATATCACCGACAAAGACGTTGGCATAGCCTTTCTCGGAGAAGAGGGTGAGCGCTTCATCTAATATCTTTTCTTTCGTATTCATAGTTTGACCTCACTAAATCTGGCTAATTACGATTAGCCAGATTATAGCTAATCCAAATTAGCCTGTCAACACTCAATAATAGACATAAACCCGGATTTTTGTTGGTATAATGTAGAAGCATATTTAAGGGATAGAGGGTTTTTCGAAAATGAATATTACGACTAAACAGTTTCAGATATTTACTGACATTGATCTCGTATGGGAATTCCTTGTCGACGTTTATGAAGAGGGGAGTGACCGCGGAGTTGCCGCGCCTTTCTTCGAGCATGCTATCAAGGCTTCGTGGATGGATTCATCCTATTCTTATCTCGACAGACTATGGTTTGACGGGGATAAGGTCGTTGCTTTTGTATTTTACGAAGCGCCTGTTACGGACATATATTTCAAAGTCCGTAGAGGATATGAATTCCTTGCTGACGAGCTGATAGATTATGCGGTTACAACAATGCCGGACTTCGATAATAACCAGCAGCTTATCCTTTTCGGAGGACAGCAGTTTCTTATGGATGCTGCCGCAAAACGCGGGTTTACCCAGGTGTATGAATTCGAGGACCGCATCTTCGATTTTAAGAATGATTTGAACTATGAGCTTCCGGACGGTTATCACTTTGTGGAGCCTGAAGATGTTGATGTTTTAAAACTGTCAAAGCTTTGTTGGTACGGCTTCGGACATGGTGAGAACGGTGAGTTCAAAGATTACGATAAATACGATGATTCAAACGAATGGACGCCGGCCAAATCCCATAAGGATATAGTTGGTGATGTCATGGCGCCTTCACCGCATTCCACGCATGAATATGACATTATCATCGCTGATGAGAACGAAGAATATGTCTGCTTCTCGGGAATGTGGTGGATTCCGGAAAACAAGCTGGCTTACATGGAACCGCTCTGCACCTCTCCCGAGCATCGGCATAAGGGTCTTGCCGCAGCCGCACTTACAAAGCATTACCGGAGAATGAAGGCTTTGGGAGCGACGCATATGACCGGCGGAGAGAACCCTTTCTATGAGAAGATCGGATACGGAAAGGGCTTCCGCTGGACGTTCTGGAAAAAGCAGAACAGCACGGAAAAAGAATAACTTACGATAGGAGAGACAGATGATTACTCAGTGCAAAAACTGTGCCGGACAGCTGGTTTTTGATCCGAAAAAACAGATGCTGGTGTGCGATCACTGCGGAAGCGAGTTTAAACCGGAAGATTTTGATGATTCCGAGAAGAGCGGGCTTTGGGATAAGAAAGCTGAATCGATGAATGAAGTCTACGGAACCGATTCCGAAGACCTCATGGATTGTTATGTATACACATGCGGAAGCTGCGGCGGTGAGATCATCATAAACGGAACCGAAGCTTCCACTAAATGCATCTTCTGCGGAAATTCGGCAGTGGTGTTTAACAGGATCTCAAAACAGAAAAGACCGAATTACATCATTCCTTTCAAACTTACAAAAGAGGAGGCTGTTGAAGCAGTCCGCGAACGCTTTAAGAAGGGATTTTTCATTCCGAAAGAGATCAAGAATTTTAAGGCTGAGAATGTCCGCGGAATCTATATACCATACTGGATCCTAAACTGTGAGCACAAGGCCTCCGTAGTAGTCCAGGGTCAGGTAAGCAGCGGGAAGAGCACGAAAACGGTGTACTACGGAAGAGAAGGCAGGATGAGCCTCAAAGAGCTTCCGCTCGATGCTTCGAAGATGCTTTCCGACGAGAGCAGTTCGAGGCTTGAACCGTTTAACATGCGCGGCATTAAACCATTTGATGAAGATTATCTTTTGGGCTTTTATTCGAATATTTCAGATATCACATACGGAGATCTGAGACGCGCGACATATAAACGCGCGGACAGTTATTTCGATGAGCAGGTGATGAACAGTGTACACGGCTGTTCCAACAAAAAGATCTATCGCGAAAGGCACGTTACTGACATCGACTATGACAACATAAAATATGCGATGTTCCCTGCATGGTTTGTCACCTATTATCATAAGGGACAGCACAATACCATTCTTGTTAACGGTCAGAGCGGGAAAGTAGTCTGCGGCGTACCATGGAATAAAGTGCTTTTCTTTACTTTGCTGATAGCAGCAGGAATCGCGCTGACGGCGGTAAGCTTCATTATCCTGAAACCGGTGCTGACTGCTTTGTTTACCGATCCCACGTCCGGCAAACATTCTTCAGACGGGGAAGGAAAGATCCTTGCGGTGATAATCGCCGGAGCCGTCGCGATGTTTTCGATAGGTATAGCGAAAATCAGAAAAGTCATAAAGAGTATCGATCTTACGCAGGCTAATGCGATATTCAATTTCGTAAAGAAGAGACAGGAGTAAGTTATGGGAGTTTTGTCATTTGTTCTTGCAATCGGTTTGGGATTCGGGCTTGCATGTCTGATATTTGCATCGCTTCTTTCAAAGTCCAATGATATCGGCAACAGTATCGGTGATGCCGCTCATTACACTGTCGGAATATCGTATGACAGGTCTGTTGACAGGCTGAAGCGTGACGAGAGAGATACTTTCGGAACGGGTTATTTCCGTGAAGAAGAACTGAACAGACCTGAACCTGAATCAAATAAGCTCGTAGAGCAAAAAAAGTAATATAATAGAGGAATGGAAAAAGAGATAGTATTCGTTTTTCAGAAAGGAGATAATCATGGAAAATAACAACTATCAGCAACCCGTATATCAGCAACCCGTATATCAGCAGCCGCAGCCCCCGTATCAGCAGCCATTTGATCCTAATTATGCAGTTATAGTTAAGGATTTTCTTACTAAGGCTATCGTGTCATGTGCGATATCGTCTCTTCCTGTCGGAAGCATCATTGCGATCAACATGGCAAGCAAAAACAGAAAAGCACTTCTAGAGTATCTGGATAAAGGCGGACTTCACACGGAGAAGATCAAAGTGTGTTCTGCCCTGAGCCGCGGCGGACGTTATTCCGGTATCGGATTTACGATCTTCTGGGGCATTTATCTGATCTATTTCGCAATTTGGATCGCAGCAGCTATATTCGCTGTTATTGCAAGTGCAGCGGGTCAGATATGAAGTCCATACTGATCAAGGATACGACAAAGGAAGAACGCGAAAAGATCGTTGCGGAATCCATCGGATATATTGACGGTTCCTGTGACGGCTGCATGGCAGGTCTTGCAGAGATGTATCAGGATTATATCGACGGCAAACGCGAGATAAAGGATATTAACATGTCCTTTAAAGCGACTTATGAATCCGGCGATGACGGTCCGTCCAAAAACGGATGCAGTTATTCCTGACCGTTTCTTTTGAATAGTAACGGAGAAGAACAGAAGAAATGATAATAAAACGCGTCGATGAAGCAGACGACCGGATCGGCGATTTTATCCATGAAGAATTCGTGCAGTACGGAGAACAGAACGACGTGGTGCTTAACTACGACGAGTTCTGTTTTGTGGCTGAAGACGATGACGGAAAGATAACGGGAGTCATTACGGGCCGCGCATATTATAACGAGGTCCATATAGGTGACCTGATCGTCGGAAGGGAATGCAGAGGAGAGGGTCTTGGCCGTATGCTCGTCAGCGCGGTTGAAGATGCTTACAAAGGAAAAGGATACGAAAAGATAACCTTAACGACGTTCGGGTTCCAGGCGCCTGAATTCTATAAGAAACTCGGTTACGAAGTGGAATTCATACGTGAGGATAACGACCCGAAATTAAGAAAATTCTTTATGGCAAAATCATTATGAACAATCCTTGGGAAGATATAAGACTGGATGACTACGAGAATCACATGAAGCTTGATTCCGTAATGCAGCTTCAGACCATGAATTCCATGATGAAGGAGCAGTTTGAAGCTTATCCCGTCAATACTGCGATGGTACTTGGTGTCGCGGGCGGAAACGGTCTTGAACACGTCCGCCGTGACAAGTATCAGACCGTGTATGGCATCGATATCAATGAGGATTATCTGGAGGTTGTTTCTGAACGCTTTTCTGATCTGTCAGGTGTCCTGAAATGTCTTAAGATCGACCTGATGGGCGAAGCTGATAAGCTTCCTCATGCTGAACTTCTGATAGCAAATCTTCTTGTCGAGTATATCGGTTACGATGCATTTAAGACCGTGGTTCAAAAGACTGCGCCTTCATACGTGTCCTGTGTTATTCAGATCAATACCGATGAAGCGCAGTGGGTATCGGATTCACCTTATCTTCACGCATTTGACAGACTTGATGAGGTGCATCATCAGATGGAAGAAAACGCGCTTTGCTCTGCGATGGCAGATATAGGTTATTTATTCATTTCGCAAACCAGGGAAGAATTACCGAACGGAAAAGCATTGGTCAGATTGGATTTTAGAAAAGAATGATTTACGAACTGGAAGACACATCGAAAGTAACGGAACTTTTCGGCGGCTGGGAAGAGACGCTGATATGGTCATGTCTTCAGAAGGTCATGGGAAAGGTCTTTGTTACGGATACTGATGCTCCTTTATCCGCGATGGCGTTTGTAGGTTGTTTTGCGTTTGTCGCGGGGAAACCTGATAAAGAGCTGGTGCTTGGTAAGCCGGACGGATTCGTGATCATGGTGCCTCAGAATGATGCCTGGTCTTCACTCATCGAAGAGTGTTATCCGGCTGCGAAAAAGAGGACCCGTTATGCCATTAAGAAAGATACGAAGTTCGATGTAAGCTTTCTTGAAAAGACAGTCGCAGGACTTCCAGAAGGATATGAACTTAAAAAGATAGATTCAGGTATATATGATCTGTGTCTGACTGATCCCGTGACATATGATTTTGTTTCTGCATTCGGCGATAAGGATAAATATCTTGAACTCGGACGCGGCATGGTGATCTTAAAAGACGGAAGGTTTGTGTCCGGCGCATCATCTTATACAAGATATAAAGAAGGCATCGAGATCGAAGTCGATACTGTCCCTGAGGAAAGGCGCAAAGGACTGGCGATGATCGTGTGCTCGGCACTTATCCTCGAATGCCTGCGTGAAGGTCTCTATCCCAGCTGGGACGCGCAGAACATGAATTCGGTCCGAATGGCGGAAAAGCTTGGTTACGAATTCAGTCATGAATATACCGCATATGAGGTCGCCCCGGAGTGCAGGACCCATTGACATTCTAACGACCGTTAGATAAAATCTCTCTAACAATCGTTAGAGAGGCGCTTTGTCATGAATACCAAAGAAAAGATAATGGATGTTGCGCTGCACATGTTCTCTGAAAGAGGCTATGAGGCAGTGTCCATAAGAGATATTTGCGGAGAAGTCGGCATCAAGGAAAGCACGCTCTATTATCACTTCAAGAATAAGAAGGACATACTTGATTCGCTTATAGAAAAGTTCAGAAATCACATCGACGGACTCCTCAGCCATATAGATGAGATACCGGGTGATGGTCAGCAGAAAAAAGGTAAAAAGAACGATATTGCCTCCTCTAAGATCATGGACACATACATGATGGACAGTTATCTTTTCGATCCGTTCTGTAACCTGATGATAAGGCTCATGATGATCGAACAGTTCCATAATGAAGAGATACGCGTGCTCTATGAGAAGACACTCTTTACGGATCCTTATGAGATCTACATGAACGTGTTCAAGAGATTGGCAGCGCAGGGCGCTTTCCCGGAAGAACAGGCTGAGATTATCGTGCGTCAGTATCACGCATACATGACGATGCTCACATATAAATATCTTTTAAACGGAGAACTCACCGAGGAAAGAAAGAAGGCCTATGCCAAAGAAGTTCACAAGATTATTGGCGGGTTCGGATCATGAAGAAGATAGTGATGTTTACGATGGGCACGCGAGGCGATGTCCAGCCGTATATCTGCCTTTCGAAAGAACTGATGAAGAACGGGTACGATGTTACCTTAGGTTCGCATCCGTGCTGGAGAAGGCTGGTTGAAGAAGCCGGAATTCATTTCGAGCCCATAGGACCGGATATCGACATAGAACAAGAGGCTGCTGTGATACGCGGGAAAACGCATAATGCAATGCTGAGCCTTATTAAGTGCATGAACTTCATAATGAAGATAATACAGGGTTCATCAAAAGAGGTTTATGAAATCTGCAAGGGCAAAGACCTGATAGTAGTTAGCCACAGCCAGATGGGGGCAGTCGAGGCAGGTGTTCTCGGGATACCGACAGTCAATGTCACTCTGCAGACTGAAATGATAGGTGAGAAGCTTAGAAAGCAGACAGTTAAAAATAAGCTTGTAGGCGGCATGATCGCAAGGCAGGTTGCAAAACCTTACAACAAGATCCGCAGACACTACGGATTAAAACCCGTAAAATCAGCAGATGAGATCATGTCCGATAAGCTGAATCTTATTCCAATAAGCAAATATGTTATTGAACGCAATCCTTATTGGGAAGAGAAGAATGTAATTACCGGATACTGGTTCGATGAGGAAGAGACGTATACGCCCGACGGGAAGCTGGAAGAGTTTATGAAAGCCGGTGAGAAGCCGGTAATACTTGCTTTGGGTGCGATGTCATTTGAAGACAGATCCGAGAAAGATAAACTCGGTATGTTCGTTAAGGCATTTCAGAAAACAGGATGCCGCGCGGTCATTCAGGGATTTAGGAAAACGCTTGGTGATTATGAGCTCCCCGATTCCATGATCGCAGTAGGAAGCGTACCGCACAGCTGGCTATTCAGACACGGTAAGTTTGTCATCCATCACTGCGGATTCGGAACATCTGCTTCCACAATGATCTACGGAATTCCGTCGATTCCCGTTCCTCATGTGTTAGATCAGTTAGGATTCGCGATGCAGCTCGAAAAGATCGACGTCGCGACAAAACATATAGATGCAAAAGATCTGAGCGAAGAAAGGATCGTTGCTGCAATCGAAGAGATGAACAGCACATATTTAGTGAAGAAACGGAACGCGGAATCTATATCGGAGAAGATAAGAACAGAGAACGGTGTCTCCGAAGCGGTCCGTCTCATAGGCGGAGTTATGTGAGATACGGTTTGCTCATTCAGGGCAAATGTGAAACAATTAACCCTGATAAAACCAATTCGGAGAGTGTCATCAATGACAAAAGTTATTGTCGGAATGTCGGGCGGAGTAGACAGCGCTGTTGCAGCTTATCTTTTGAAGCAGCAGGGCTATGAGGTCATCGGTGTTACGCTCCGTACATGGGGTTCCGATGAAGAAGGCGACAGCAGGTGCTGTGAGATCGATGAGGCAAGACGCATCTGTGAGATCTTGGACATAAAATACCATCCACACAACTGCACTTCCCTGTTCAAAGAGAAAGTCGTTAAGCCGTTTGTTGATGCCTATCTCGAGGGTGAGACGCCCAATCCGTGTATTGAATGCAACAGGTTCGTTAAGTGGGCTAAGCTTATGGAACTGGCAGATATATTCGGAGCTGAATATGTGGCGACAGGCCATTATGCATTTGTCGAGAAGCTCCCCAACGGAAGATATACCGTCCGCAAGGCGCTGCACAAAGGCAAAGACCAGACATACATGCTTTATAAACTTTCACAGGAGCAGCTCGCGAGAACTCTGATGCCACTTGGGCAGTATACCAAGGATGAGGTCAGAAAGATCGCCGAAGAAGCGGGGCTGCCTTGCGCTCACAAGGAAGATTCCCAGGAGATCTGTTTTGTAACAGAGGGAAGATACACTGATTTCATCGGTGAGCATACTGATAAACCGCTGCCCGCCGAAGGTGATTTTGTCGATGAGGAAGGCAACGTCTTAGGAAGGCACAAGGGCATCTACCAGTATACTGTCGGACAGCGAAAAGGCCTCGGGATCGCATTGGGTTATCCTGCATTTGTAACCAGGATCGATAGTGAGAATAATACCGTTGTTCTGGGCACTGAAGATTCGCTTATGTGTGGTACTTTCTTATGCAGGGAAGTGAATTTCCTCAGTGTTCCTGAGCCTCATGCAGGTGATGTTATCAGGTGTTTTGCAAAGGCAAGATATCATCAGACTGAGCGTCTCGCCACTCTCGAAATGATGGAAGACGGACGCGTTAAGGTTACTCTTGATGAAGCGGTAAAGGGCGTATCGCCGGGGCAGTCGGCAGTGTTCTATGATGAGAACGGATGCGTGGTCGGCGGCGGACTGATCGTAAGATAAAGGAGAATTACGATGGATAAAGAGTTAGTGGATTTTCTTATCAAAGCTAAGCAGGCAACCTATGCCGGCAAGGGCGCCGAGACGGCTTCTTCCAGAGTAGGTTCGCATGACCTCATCTATAGAGAAGGTCAGTATATGTACTATGACACATATCTCGGAGGGGACAAATTCGCTGGTGAAGAAGCTCTATGGATATCTGAGATTCCTTTTTGGAGCATGAACTATGTCGGACGTGTCATTGGTGATAACTTCAGCGGAGATTTCCTGAAGGAAGCACTGCTCCGTGTTCCTGAGGATAAGCCTTTCAGGGGACCATCAGAATATACTGATGGAGACTACACTTATAAATGTGATATTGACGGCGGTTACGAATGGTTCCAGGGAAAGGAGATCATAAGCCTTAAAGGCAATTTGATCTACGAGTGTTATTTCCACGGCGGCCTAATAAAGTAACGCAGAACCTGCTTTGTGAACTGAGGTGTTACAGATGCGGATACCGAAGATCAATTCGATACATTACGGCGGAATATGGATAGCGGTAAGTCTTCTCATCGGTGCCGTTGTTCCGCTGATCCTGTGGCTCGTTTTTCGCAAGCTGTTTATCGTTCCTGTCATTATCGGTGCAGTGATCCTGGCTGTATTTATAGTCGTGTTCTGCATTGAGATGCGTCAGGATAATTCGAAAGTTCCATATTATGAAAAAAATCTGAAGAATGAGATAAAGTTTGATCCGGAGACGCAGTATGCGGTCATCAGAAGTTCGATATGTACAGGTGAGAAAGTTGCCGGGTTCAAGAATAAGAAAGACGGACATTTCACTGAAGTAATGGTGATAAGAACGCCCGATGACGAGCGGCGGTTCAAGTCGATATACGGATTGGAGAATGTGCGCACCGAATATTAAGACGGCAAAATTATGGGTGATTGAGCCGGCATGAGGATGCAAAGCTTTTTGCCTATGTTTTTCGCGATTTTTGATAGGCAAAACACTGTACGGGGCCTGTCCACAAGATTCGGGGTCACGTCCGGAAACAGATTCCGACTCACCGTCCGACTTTTCGCGCGCGAAAACACGGAGAAAAAGTCGGAATTCCCAAAATCCGACTTTTCTTCCGACTTTTTAGGCTTTACAGGTCGGATTTTTCCGGCTGAACGATGCCGCTTTACAGGTCGGATCTCCTCGACTGAATGAAGCCCTGCCTGATCGATCCGCTTTTCCGCGCGTGATCAGATATATGTTCCCAGATAAGCGAACTCTGTCGGTTCGGCGTCAAGTTCGCATAAAAGTGCGATAACTTCTTCGGAATATACCGATGCTTCGAAATCCAGATAGAACATGAATTCAAAGTCTCTTCCCGCGATCGGACGCGACTCGATCTTGGTCAGATTAAGTCCGAGAGATGAGAATTTCGCGAGGGTGTCTGCGAGCGCACCGGGTGTGTGCCCCAGGGCGAGCATGACGGATGTCTTTGATGCGCCGGGGAAGATCATGAGTTCTTTGGTGATGCAGATGAAACGGGTGTAGTTATTGTCTGTGTTCTGGATGTCATCGCGGATCGATTCGAGACCGTAGAGCTGCTGGCAGTCTGAAGAAGAGATGGCGGCGACGTCCTTGCGGCCGGAATCGGCAACGCTCTTTGCTGCGACAGCGGTATTCTCAACGATGTTGACCTTGATGTCCGGGTGTTCTTTAAGGAACTTGCTGCACTGGCCGATGGCCTGGTTGTGCGAATAAACTTCTCGGATATCTTCGAATCTTGTTCCGTGATTTGCGAGGAGCTTATGGCTGATCCTCAGCTTGTAATCTCTTACGATATGGAAATTGTGGCCGACCATGAGGTCATAGACCTGGGTGACTGAACCGAATGAACTGTTCTCGATGGGGAGGATGCCGAATTTGCAAAGACCGGATTCGACTGCCTGGAAAACGCCGTCGAAAGTCCTGAAATACATGATGTTAGCGTGGCGGAATATCTTGTCTGTCGCGATCTGCGAGTAAGCGCCTTCAATGCCCTGGCAGGCGACCATGGGTGATTTCGGGAATTCGTTGGGAGTCGTCTCCAATGCTTTGTGGATCTGATCAGCGAGTTCCGTTCTGGTGCCGTACTCCGTATTGCGGTAAGAGTGACTTAAGTTAAACATGGTGGAGAATAGGACGCGCTCGTAATTGTCTATGAGTGAGTTCGAGCTCTCGAGTCCCGCGAGGTAGCTTCGCTCGTAGCGTCTGCTCTTCAATGCGATCTCGGATTTGCTGAGGGTCTCGTTTGCCGCTTTGCTTGCTTCGAGTCTTTCAGCGAAAAGCTCCTTGATCTGTTCGTCGATCTCTTCAATTCTTTTTCCGGCCTGTTTCTGTGTCATGTTTTTCTCCTCCGTCAAACTAAAAGCCCCACAGTCTTGTTCACTGCGGGGCCCTATAATCTACGTAAATCAAGTTATATAATTACATGCAGTGAACTAATTACCCCTATTCGTAAAGGCAAAAAAGAAAAAGTCACGCCATGTAAATGCAAATTTGTTCATGGGGGTAATTATATACCACAATCCGAAAATGTAAACACTTATGCTGAAATATGTTCGAAAACTAACCGGTAGAGAGAACATTGGTCTAAAAACATCCGGTTTAACGAATTGCCTCGCGCTTGTTACTTAAAAATAATATATTAGTGCTACAATTACACCGATGAATATCAAAGTATTTACAGCGATTCTGGTTTGTAAGATCGTCAGGGGCGTAGCAAAGCTTTTCGGGCGGGGCTCGAGCCTGCCCGGTAAATATGCGCTTAAGATCTGCCCTGATATATTGTCACGCATGGAGCTTCCTGAGATCTCCATAGCTGTTACCGGTTCCAACGGCAAGACATCAACAGTCGAAATGATCGCCCATGTCCTTAAGAGCAGCGGGCTCAAGGTCGCATATAACAAAGAGGGTTCCAATCAGATCGAAGGCGTGGCGACATTCCTTATAGGTAATTCCACGCTGTCAGGAAGGATCAAGAGCGATGTTGTCCTTTTTGAGGCTGACGAGAGATATACGCGTAGGATATTTAAGCATTTCCATCCGAAGTATTTCGTGATCAACAACTTATACAGAGACCAGATGACGAGAAACGGTCATCCGGAGTGGATCAAGAGCATTATCTGCGAAGCTGTCTATAATGACATGACGCTGATCCTGAACGCAGACGATCCGTTGGTCGCAAGCATCGGAAGGGACAGGGAAGATACGATCTATTTCGGTGCCGACAGGCTTTCCACAGACAAGACGACTCATGAAGGAATTTATAACGACGGAAAATACTGTCCTTTCTGCAAGGGTCCGATGGAATACGAGTATTACCACTATAATCACATCGGTAAGTTCAAGTGCCCGTACTGTGGATTTGGCAGACCTGACACGGATCACACCCTTACTTCTGCCAATGACTATAACGGAAAACCCAGTATTACGATCGACGGAAAGTATGTCATTCCGGTCTTCTTTACTGGTATCTATCACGCCTACAACATTCTGGCGGCATTCACGGCTTCGACAGTTGCCGGTGTCGAGCCCGGAAAAGCGGCAAAAGCGCTTGGCGGATATATCCTTAAGTCCGGAAGGATCTCTGATTTCAGCCTTGGAAATGTACAGGGAAGACTGCTGCTCTCCAAGCATGAAAATTCAGTATCCTATGACCGCTCGATAGATGTCGTTGTTAACGATGACCGGAAGAAGAGTATCATGATAATAGTCGATGCGATCAGCCGGAAATATTACACGTCGGATTCGAGCTGGCTTTGGGATATCAATTTCGAGAAATTGAAGGAAACGGAATTTGAAAAGATCATTCTTGCCGGACAGTATTGTGATGATCTTGCCGTTAGATTCGGAATTGCCGGGATCGACGACTCGAAGATAAAGGTTTTCGAGCAGGTACAGGATGCTGCCGATTATTGCAGGAACAAACTCAATTCATTCCTTTATGTCATTACCTGTTTTTCCGATAAGGAGAAGATCCTCTCGCTTGTTACAAGGAGGGAACTCGAATGAAAGTAAGGATTCTTTACTTGTATCCCGACTATATGAATCTCTACGGCGATAACGGAAATGTCAGGATCTTAGAGCGAAGGCTGACAGACCAGGGTTTCGAGGTGGAGATAGTAAGCGGAACGATCACTTCACCAAGGATCAGCATAAAAGACGTGGATTTCGTATACATGGGCTCGGGCTTTGAATCCAACAGGAACATGGCGGCTGATCACCTTAAGAGATCTATCGATGATCTTAAGAAGGCCATTGATGATGGTGTCCCGATGCTCTTTACGGGCAACAGTTATGACATCCTCGGCAAAACGATCATTACGTCTGATTTTTCTCTTGTCGAAGGATTGGGGATCTTCGATTACACATTTAAAGACGATGTAAAGAAACGCTTTACGGGCGATGTTATCCTGGAGGATCCGGTCACAAAGAACCGCTATGTAGGTTTTATTAACCGGGCAGGCTTAGCCGAACAGGAAGATGACTTTGTTTTCGATGTCGTAAAAGTAATAGGTGAAGTTCCGATCGGAAAAGACGGCATCCGCAAGAATAATCTTCTGGGAATAAGCCTTATCGGACCTGTATTGGTCAAGAACCCGAAGCTTGCAGAATCGTTCGTTAATATGATCTGCAGCCGCAAAGGTGTTCAGCCTAAAAAGCTGATCTATCCACGCATGGAAAAGAGTTATGAGAAGACCCTTAAAGCACTTGCGGAAGCAGAGGTCTGATTAAATCCATAAAAGATTTGTGATATACTGATTAATCGGGAGGGATAGTATGGCTGATACACTTAAATGCCCGAATTGCGGGTCAAATCTCACATTAAATGCTGATACTCAGATGCTCGATTGTCCTAATTGCGGATCCTCGTTTGATCCCAATAAACTCGCGGTTACAGTCGAGGAACTTGAAGCGAAGAAAGCTGAACCTACTGATCCTGCACAATCGCAGCAGGCTCAGGGAGAAGCACAGTCCCAGGGCGCACCTGAACAGACTGAATTTGTCTGTAATGCGTGCGGTGCAAAGCTGGTAACCGATTCGCATACGGCTGCAACATTCTGTGCATTCTGCGGATCTCCTGCACTTGTCGGAAAGAGACTTACCGAACAGTTCCAGCCGCAGTACATGATCCCTTTCAAATATTCCAGGAGTGCTGCTGAAGCTGCTTTCATCAAGTGGGCCGGCAAGGGCAAATGGACACCGTTCGGATTTGTTTCAAAGAAGAGCGTCCAGAAGATGACAGGCCTTTATGTACCTTTCTGGCTGTTCAATATCAATGCCACGATCGATGCGCACGGAACGGGCGATAAGATCCACTATAAGGGCGATGACGAGATCATCGAGACATTCTCTTTCGACAGGCATGCAAAGCTCAATTGGAACCATGTTCCGTTAGACGGTGAGACGAGGATCGATGATGCCCTGATGGAAGCTATCGAACCATTTGATTTTAATGCGCTCATTCCTTACGACTACAGATATCTTCCGGGCTTTTATGCCGACAGGTTTGACCAGTCTCCGCAGGATCTTGCCGGCCGTGCTACCAAGCGCGGTATGGACGGTATCAACAGTTCCCTCAAGGGATCATTAAAGGGAACTTTCGACCGGTACAATATTAAAGAGAATAAGAGCAGGATCGATTCGATGGAAGCAAATTATGCTTTGCTTCCCGTATGGTTTTTGTCTTACAAGTACCGTAATAAGTATTACTACTTTGCCATGAACGGACAGACGGGCGAAGTCGCAGGTCAGATTCCTGTAAGCCCTGTCAAGAAGATGATGTTCTTTTTCATTGTTCTCGGCATATTGGCCGTTATTACAAGATTTGTCTTGGGCCTTATCATGAGGGGGTTCTGGGGATGAGTGATAATCTTGATATTAATGAAATGAATCAGTCTCAGGAAAAGGCCCCTAAGCTCTCGGTCTTATCAGAGCTTAACGGAGCTTCAATAGGTGTCGGTATTGCGCTTATCTGCATAATAATCGCAAGTGTTGTTTTCTATGTCTTCATGAACCTTTCACCAAAAAAGACGGTTAAGGTCGTTGATGACGCAGGCCTTTTTACGAGCACGGAGTTCGATGATATTACCGCTGCAGCTAAAAAGCTTTCCAAAGATAAAGATATCAATGTGGTAATCGTCACGACGAAAGACAAGGGCAAAAAGTACTCCAATTCCGATGAGGACGAGAAGAGATTTGCCGAAGATTTCTATATGGATAATGTCAAAACTGTTCCTCTTCAGAACAATTCCGGTGTCTGCATCCTGATCGATGTTACTCTCGATTATCAGGGCGGCAGATTCTTCTGGCTTTATACATACGGTACGGCTCATTTTGCCGTCAGTGATGACGACTGCTACAGACTGTTCAGAAAATATATCGGAGAGCTGGGCGACGGGAAATACGGTGCGGCAGTCGAGGGTATTACTAAGGATCTCAGGGGATTCTCATATCAGAGTTATGCTGCCATTGTTTTCTTTACGATCGTTATTCCCGTGGGCTTGTCATTTGTGTTTACGGCTCTTGCATCTCCGAGGAGAAGACTCGACAGGCTGCCCGCGATCAGTACGTATTCTATCCCCGGAAGCAATGTTGTCGATAAAAGTGAAACATTTATGAGCAAAAGAGTTATCCACCACGAATCTTCATCAGGCGGAGGCGGCTTCTCCGGCGGTGGCGGCGGAGGAGGATTCTCCGGAGGCGGAGGAGGCGGCTTCTCCGGCGGTGGCGGCGGACGCTTCTGATGTGATAAAATATCGCGTGATTTTTTATTAGCGAAGGATTATTATGCTCAGCATCGTCGTGCCTGCCTATAACGAAGGCGAACACATCTATGATAATCTCATGATCATTGACAAGGCGCTTAATGCGTTTACTTCAGACTATGAGATCATAGCTGTTAACGACGGCAGCAAAGACAATACGGGCAGCGAGATCAAGCGCGCTGCTTCCGATAATCCCAGGATTAAAGACTTTGGCTATGAAGCTAACCGCGGCAAGGGCGGCGCTGTTGCCTGGGGCGCGATAAACAGCCGGGGTGATATAGTCGGTTTCATCGATGCCGATCTTGATCTTTCTCCGAGCCTTATCAGCAATTACTATACCGAGATGAGCATAGAAAATGCTGATATCGTTATCGGATCCAAGATGCATAAGGATTCCAGGCTCGAATATCCGTTTGCCCGGAAAATTTTTTCCTTCTGCTATTTCATCATGCTGAAAGTCCTTTTCGGTCTCAAGTGCCACGACACGCAGACCGGATTGAAGCTCTACAGGGGTTCTCTTATAAGGGAGATAGCTCCTTTAAGAAGGATCGACGGCTATGCCTTTGACATCGAACTTCTTGCGCTTGCTTCCAGGAAGAAGGCTAAGCTTACCGAGATGCCCGTCGAATTGAATTACACCAGAGGCCAGTCTTTCGGAAGGATCAAGTTTAAAGACGTCTGGAAGATGTTCACGGATACATGGAAGATCTGGTGGAATCTCAGGGTCAGAAAGACATATTTTTGATGGGGTCAGACCCCGTCGCCCGGCACCTGAAAAAACATTAAAAAATTAACGATAATTGACCTTCTAACAGTATCTTTATTCCTGCATAAAATTGCCTCATTTTTTCGGTCATTTTGACCCCGTTTTGTAATGGTTTGTTTAAGCATAATTCATGATGTTGAGTTATACTTTGCAAGGTGAAAAAATTCGGTTTTGATATTATCAAAACACAGAGGTATAGATTGGCTTTACGATTTGCAAAACGCATAACGGAATACAGACTCGCGAAGGACTTATTTACCCGCGGAAAAGAGATCATTTTAAGTCCCGAAGCGCAGGATATGAAGAATTACATACAACATGGCGAGACTACTGTTTTCGAGCACTGCGTGGCAGTCGCGAAATATAGTCTCCTTATGGCTTATTTCCTTGAGAGGACACTTAAGATAAACGTAGATAAGGACAGCCTGGTAAGAGGCGCGCTCCTTCACGATTATTTTCTTTATGACTGGCATATCAAGGACCAGTCCAGAAGATTTCACGGATTCAGACATCCCGGAATCGCTAAGAGGAATGCCGACAGGGATTTCGACCTTAATGACATTGAGAAGGATATCATCTCAAAGCACATGTTCCCGCTGACGCCGTTCCTGCCCATGCACCGCGAAAGTTATATCGTAAGCATTGCAGATAAGTGGTGCGCCTTGGCTGAGACGTTTAAGATCGACGTTTCCTCCTACATCATCTACCGTATTAATTTCCGCATTGCGCTTGCAAACGGCGAATATTCCATCGATTACGGGGAGACTGCCATAGAAGTCTGAACTGCGCTTGTAGTCGCAGTCTTATCTCCATTATAATAGCTGCATGCGTATCGAAAATCTCACAACACTGATCTACATTACCAGGGGCAGCGACTGCCTCTTTATCCGCAAGACCAGAAAAGATGACATGAACCTGGATAAGTATCTGGGGATAGGCGGTCATTTCGAAGATAACGAGACACCCGAGGAATGCGTTCTGAGAGAACTAAAGGAAGAGTCTTCGATTGATCGGGCTTCTCTTGAAGGTTTCCGGTACAGGGGTCTGATAACTTTCATATCATCGGAGTATCCGACGGAATACATGCACGTTTTTACGGCTGAGTTACCGGAGGATTTTGAACTTCCCGTAACAGCCAACGATGAGGGTGAACTCTGCTGGGTGCCGCTTTCGGATATCAATGATCTTCCTGTCTGGGAAGGCGACAAGATAATGTTCGATCATCTGTTCGGTGATAAAAAGGATTCCGGATTCTTTACCATGAAGTTCCGTTACGAGGGCGATAAGCTCTCGTCGCATGAAGAGACAAGCTGGTAAGAAACAGTTGTCAGCTTAAGACTTATATGCTATATTTCACCTGATAAATTCTTAAGAAAGGCGCTTCTAATATGCATTGGATAACCACCAACATCCATCTTATGTTTGGTTCCATCAAGGTGTCCTATGGGAGAAGTCTGCCTGTTTGTAGGAAATAAACACCTTAATATCAACTTATAAAACAGATTGCTTCTCCTTGACTTCGTAAAGATTTTAAGGAGTTTTTTATGTCTGGATCAAATATCAAAAAGCAGCTCGGTCTGCTATATATATCCAATTTCATGTTCAACATCTCGATAGCCGGTGCGGCGTGGGTGTTGCTTTTGGTGTCTGACGGTTATTCACTGGTTCAGGTGGGGTTTGCGGAGACCGTATTCCACGCGGTAAGTTTATGTGCCGAGATCCCTTCAGGAATGTTTGCCGACGTCTTAGGGCGCAAGAAGAGCCTTATCGTGAGTTGTGTAATGTCTATGCTGTCTGCGGTCGTCAGAGGTTTTATTCCCGGCTTTGCGGCCGTGTGTGTATCGGTAGGATTCTCTGCGTTGTCCTATAATTTTATTTCGGGAAGTGACAGTGCGCTTGCTTACGATTCGCTTCTTGAAGAAGGGCAGGAGAAAAAGTACGACAAGTACATTTCGACACAGACTGCAATATACCGTATCTCAAACGGTATTGCCACGCTCCTTGCCGGCGTCGCCGTGATCATGGGCAACAGGAATGCGCATATACTGTCGATCGCAATATCTGCAGTTAACATGGTTTTCCTTCTTTTCCTGCGCGAGAACAAGGTCATTCAAAAGAAGAACAGTGATTCACTGATTAAAAGGATCAAAGATGTTATCTCCGGCAGTTTCGGTTTCCTTAAATGCAATAGTAAAGTTGCAGGACTGATCTTCCGGAATGCTCTTGTCGGAGGTATCGACGTGCTTCTTCTGTTCTTTCTCCAGGCAAAGCTCCCCATGACAGGAATTCCTGATTGGGCTTTGGGACCTCTGTTATTCATCATGTCGATGGGAGGCATATTCGGCGCTCTCACTGCGCGTAAAATAAAGAAGACGACTCTTGGGAAACTGTTCATCTTCTGCATTTCGCTCGCCCTGATAGGTCTTGTAAGCGAGTTTACGGGCGTTTGGTATCTGATGACTTTAGGCGGTTTTCTTACGGCATTTGCAGATGACCTGATCCAGATCAGATCTGATATCGCGTTAAATCAGATGGTGCCTCCCGAGCAGAGAGCTACTTTGATCTCTGTCAGCTCGTTCTGCTTCTCGGTGCTCATGATCGTCATGTCGCCTTTGGCAGGATGGATATTCTCGCTGTAAGGCAGTTAAAAATCAGAACGTATAGTCTTCATCGAGATTGGTGATGAATCTGTGACACTCGAAATCTTCGCGCTTCTTCTCGAAAAGTGCTCTTAATATTTCAGCTGCTTCATAAGAGGAGAGCGGCGCGGGATTATCGGGTCTGCCGTCTGTTCTTATCCATCCGGGGTGAACGCAGAATATATTGACCTTGTGTTCATCCTTGAACGTGTTGTAGAGATTCATCGTTGCCATGTTTAGTGCGGCTTTGGCCATGCCATAGTCGATCATATTGGTGCGGTAGCATTTTGATATGCTGCCTGCTTCGGAAGATATGTTAATTATGAGTGCAGTCTTTCCGCTTTTTTCGAGGAGTGGATAAAAAGCTTTTATCACTCTCATGGCGCCGACTGCAGTAATATCGACAGTGCGGGATATAAAGTCAAGGTCAGCTTCAAAGAAACCCTTGTCGCAGTCGGGCGAAACTGTGACTGCATTGTTTATAAGGAGGTCAAGATGATCAATGTCCGCGGACAATGCTGAAGCGGCATTGTTAACAGATGATGTGCTTCCGATATCCATCGTAAGTACTATAAGCTTATCTTTGTACTGTTTCTTGAGATCATCAAGTTCATCACAGGGTTTTCTGATCGTGGCCACGACCGTATCTCCAGCTTCAAGATAACGGAGAACAAGATTGAACCCCAGTCCTACAGCTTTTCCAGCGCCTGTTATCAGAACGTTCTGTAACATATATAAGCCCTCCGGGTATACTTGGTTTTCGTTTACCATTACATATAACATATGTGTTTATGTGTTATACATAAGTTTTCTTTGAATTATTTAGCTTATGAGTTATGATTATTTTCGATAAAGGGAAGCAGGGCATTTGTCTGGCTTTCTGGATATTAAGGGAGGGAAAATGAATAGAAAAACTTTAAAGATCCGGGCAGTAATTGTCATTATGATAATGGCATTTACAACGCTCTTTGCCGGCTGTGATTCTTCTGATCCTGCCATGAAGATAACTATTGACGGCGATACTTTTCAGCTTGACTGTTCTGTTAGTGAGATACTTAATGCAGGTTACGAGCTTGCCGAGATTGATCACAAGAGCGGTATCACAAAAGAGTATCCGGAAATGGAGCCCAGAACACTCATCACGAGCTCGATCTATCTGTTCAAAGATGATAAGCCTTCACATGTAGCTATTTATGTATATAACAAATCCGGCAATACGAGAAAATTTGTAGATTGCGATGTTTACGGATTCAAATACGACTGTGGAGATTATTCTCATGACAGCAGCGAGACCGGTTATCTTGACGTTAAGTTCAACGATATTGATGTCAGGTTTGCAGACAGGGAATCCGTGATCGCTTCTCTTGAATCCCAGGGTTTCAAATTCAAAGATGCTGACAAGACGGATTTCTTCAAAACAGGCGATGCATATTCGTCTTCGCTTATAGGTCCCACCGGTCTGTTGGGTCATACGCTTACTGTATTTAACGATTACGATTATAACTCCGGTGAGAGATATATTAATGCAGTCGAGTTTAAGATCAAGGTTGAGTACGACACAAGCGGAGCCTGGCCCCGTACGTAACGCATATTGAAAATACTATGAAGAATAAAAAGGCTCTGGAACGGATCAGTCAGATGGAGGAGATCTTCGACAGGTGTTCGAAGACGGTCAGTGAGTTCGAAGAGCGGATCACGGAATTCGAGGAATTACAGTCTGACATCCAAAAACTTGAAGCTTACTATACGGGCAAAGACTGGAAGAATGATCTGAAGCTCGATGAGGCTGGAGATCTCCCCGAAGACCTCAAAAGAGGTGTTCTTTCAGAGGACGGGATCTATGATCTGCTCGAAAAGAACAATGAACTGCTGTCCAGGATCAAAGCTGAGGAGTAGGCATAAAGTCCTTATTTTACGAGCATTGTTACACTGTTCGTGCCGGACAAAAGACCACAGAACGGAGGTGCACTATGAAGATCTATGATATCTCACAGGAAGTTTTCGGGTGTGCAGTTTATCCTGGTGATCCGTCGCCTGAGAGAACCGAGATGCTAAAGATCAGCGATGGTGCAGTATGCAATCTGACCGCGCTGAAGATGTGTGCCCATAACGGAACACATGTTGATGCTCCTTATCATTTTATCGATGGCGGCAAAACGATCGACCAGGTTGATATGAAGAGATTTATCGGATATGCCTTCGTCACTTGTCACGAAGGCGAGCTTACATCTGAGGATGCACACAGTATCTTACGCAAAGCCGGGAAAGCATCTACAGATGCAGATCGTGACTGTAATCTGAGGATCCTGGTAAAAGGCAATTCAACTGTTACCGAAGAAGCAGCGAAAGTTTTTGCTGACAACAGAATTCTTTTGTACGGCAATGAGTCACAGACAGTAGGACCGCTTGAAGCTCCGATGGCTGTTCACCTGATAATGCTCGGAGCAGAGATCGTGCTTCTTGAAGGAATAAGATTAGGTGAAGTTGATGAAGGCGTTTATTTTCTGAATGCAGCTCCGATTAATCTGGGCGGCTCTGACGGAGCGCCATGCAGAGCTGTTCTGATGGAATTATGAACTGAATGAAGGAGGCCCTATTATGATCGATTACGAGATAACTGACAAGATCACGCCTGAAGAGTATATGGAACTGAGAAGGATCGTCGGATGGGGCGAATTCCCGCTGGAGCAGGCTGCTAAGGGCCTTGAAGGTTCTTTTATCCTGATCTGTTATCGTGTCGGCGGAAAGCCGGTAGGACTCGGCAGGGCAGTTTCAGATCACGGCTATGTGGTCTATATTGCTGATGTTATAGTAATACCCGAATATCAGGGACAGGGTCTCGGAAGAGAGATAATGAATGCTCTTCTGGATAAGATCAAGGAGTCCCTGAAGCCCGGTTACAGGGTCATGATCAGTCTGCTCGCGGCAAAAGGAAAAGAGGGATTCTATAAGAAATTCGATTTTGTCGAAAGGCCTGCCGAGAATTTCGGATGCGGTATGCACCAGTGGTATGAAAAACCTCAGCAGTGAAAATGTGAACAAGTTTAATTATCAATAAACAAGTTTCTGAATGGTACCACCTTTGATTTTGGGTAGTATAATTGAGTAAAGACTTTTTTATATTTTAAGAAGGTATCAAGGTGGACTATAAGGATTTCGTCGCAAGTTTTAAACGTGTTGCCTGTGTCATCTCCGTCAATCTTAAGGAAGAGCATAATGACAACAGATACATAATCATTGATGCTAATGATGCATACAAGAGGACTGTTGTTAAGTCTTTGGATGACTTTGTGACAAATGTTCCTTATACAAGGTATATCAAGAAGGCATCCAATTTCGAGGATCTCTGTGACACCTGCGTTATCTCCAATATCCCGATCCACACATATTTTGATATCGAATTATACAATGCGTGGATGGAAGTGTTCCTGATGCCTCTGGATTCAGGAGATCCGGACATGGGCCTTCTTCTGTTCTCTTATGAGATGAATCCCAAGGCTGATGTGGATAAGCTTGCCGATATCTCTTCCGAGACGGCTACGAATGTCATCAAGACATGTCTGAAGCTTCGTGAGACACCTGATTTCCATGAAGCCATGAACGCTGTCATAAAAGATATCAGGAAACAGTGCGGTTCGCCCAGATGCAGTATCCTTCTGACCGATTACGAGAAGAGAGAATACTCGCTTCTTTGTGAAGACTATGACGAGTCTGATCCGAAACAGATGCCGATGTCAGCTTTCCTCAACGAAGAATTTTACAGGGTTGTCGAGACATGGCCAAGACTTATTGATAAGAGTAACTGTTTCATCATTTCGAACGAAAGAGATATGGATGAGGCTAGCAAAATCGCGCCCGAATGGATCTCTTCATTAAGAAGCGTCGGCGTTGAAAGGATCGTCATCTATCCTTTGAGATCAGATAACAAGACAATCGGGTATATATGGGCTGGTAATTTTGCCGCTGAGAAAACACTCATGATCAAGGAAACACTTGGTCTTACTGCGTTCATCCTCTCTGCAGAGATCGCGAATGAACAGAATATCCTCAAGATGAAGATCATGAGTTCCACTGACCTTCTTACTGGTGTTTATAACCGTAATGCGATGAATAACAGGATCAGTGAGGACGTTAACGGCACCAGACTGATCAAGAAGCCCTTCGGAGTTTTCTTCATTGACGTTAACGGACTTAAGACCATTAACGATACACAGGGACATATTGCAGGAGATAATCTTCTTAAGGATGTTGCTTCTGCACTCAAGGAACTTAACAGCCAAAAGATAGAGATCTACAGAGTCGGCGGAGACGAATTCCTTATCATCCTGCCTGAAACAACTCCCACTGAATTCCTTAAGCTGGAAGAAGAGCTTAAGGCGAATTGCGAGCGCCCGAACAGGGCTCATTTCGCAGTCGGTTCGTGTCACAGCGATGAGAATGATGACGTCCGCAGGGCGATGCAGAAAGCTGATGCCAGGATGTATGAGGTCAAGGAAGAATATTATTCAAGACACCCTGAATACGAGTGGCATAACAAACCTGTTTAACTTATATTTTTATCTGAATTTCTCAAGCCTGATGAGATGTTCCTCGTCAGGCTCTTTTATGCCGTTCTTGTAGTTATATCCCATCCTGAGATAGAAGGGGACGCCCGTAATGGATGCAGGGATCTCAATCCTCTTTGCCCTTGTGAAAAACTCATCCTTTTCGAGCGCGTTGATGATAAAATGTCCGACGCCCATGCGCTGGTACTCAGGTAATACGAAGATCGTGAAAAGACTGCTCTCATCTTCTTTTCCCCAGTATGGACCGATGGCTCCGCAGCCGATGATGGCATTATTCAGCTCTACTACGTAGAAATGCGTCCACGATGCCCTTTCAAGAACATGCTCAGGAGTCTCGGACTCTATAAGCTGATCCATTAATTCTTTAGGATAATCCTTCGTATTCGAAATGCTGATCGTTTTCCTGATCAGTTCTGATACTGTTCCGGCATCACGCTCCTCGATGCGTCTGATGGTCAGGAAACGGCTCTTATCAGGTGCCTGAGCAGGGGCAGGGTTAGGAGCGGGATTAACAGGAGCAACTAAGGCGATCCTCTGCTCATATTCTTCTTTCGGCATAGGCTTAGCGTAGTAATAACCCTGGATCATGTTGCAGCCTTCTTCTGCAAGAAAATCGACCAGCTCCTTATCTTCGACGCCTTCTGCAACAGTCGTCATGTTAAGTTTTCCCGCAAGCATCAGGATTTCTGATACAACTGTCTTTGTTCGTGAATTATCCGTATCGCCCTTGAAGAATCCGGCATCAAGTTTCAGGATATCAAGAGGCATATCCTTCAATGAATTGAGGGAAGAATAGCCTGAACCGAAGTCATCCATGGAAACGAGGAATCCGTATTCCTTAAGCCTGTTGATGGTTGTGAGCATCAGTTTCTTATCGTCGAAGAAAGCGCTTTCGGTGAGCTCGATCTCTATAAGATCATGAGGCGCGCCCTCTTTATCGACGATGTCTTTAATCTGATCAGCAAGATTCGTTTCAATAAAGTGTGCCCTGGAGATGTTGACTGAAACAGGCACGCATTTCCTGCCCTCATCAAGCCATTTCTTCTGGTCTCTTGCGACGTGGGTTAACATATAGTGATCGATCTCGGTTATGAAACCGCTGTTCTCGAAAATAGGTATGAAGCTGCCCGGAGATACGAATCCCATGTCAGCGGAGATCCATCTGATAAGAGCTTCGGCACCCATGAGCTCATTTGTGCGCGGATTGTATTTGGGCTGGTAATAGACCTTGAATTCTTCTTTCTCGATGGCATCTCTTTGTCTCTCGGTGACCTTGTCGATCCATTTCTCGTCATCAACGAGCTTCTGGTCGAAGAAAGCGATACCGGTATCATCGTTGCCCTCAAGCGTCATGCGAGCAGAGGATGCATTATTGTAGAGAAGATCTACGTCAGCATCTTTCTTTACGGAAGGGTCGATCATGCATATGCCGGCCTGAAACTTGAAGTCGTGATCACCGCCTATGGATTCAAGACGCTTTATTATCGTCATGAGCTTTTCTCTTGCATTATCCGGACTGGTTACAGTCATGAGGATCGGAAAGTTCGCCAAAGTGCTGTGAGCGCAGGCTTCGCGCCGCTCATCAAGCGAACCGTTAATGATCTTCCACAGGTTCTTAAGCGTATTCTCGCCGGTCTCGACGGAATGGCAGAGGACGTAGTTCCTGTATCTGACAAAAGTAAGGCTTACCATCGCATATTGGATGTTGCCGCGTCTCTTACGTAGCAGTTCCTTGGTCCTTATGGCAAACCAGATCCAGTTGTGGTCTTTTGTAATGGGGTCCCGGAAGACAAGCTTTCTCATTTTCCGGTTGTTCCTGTGAGTCCTTAAAATATTGGTTAAAAGGACTATAAAGATAATGATGACAACAATATAGGCTGCTCCGAAGAAACCGGCAAAATAACCCATGTCATCAAGAGTCAGCTCAAAATATGTTTTAAACGCTATCGTCTCAGTGCCGTCTTTTACTATAAATGCAGTCCAGTACGGAATGTTGACCGATCTGTACTTGTATAGCTTTTTAAGGAGAGCCATTGATTTGACGACATCCCAAAAATTGGGTGCGATCTTATTCTCCGAAACGGTAACATATTGTGTGTTTTTGTCAGAGTAGAATATTGCCGGCATATCGAGCATATCCGCAAAAGCTTCGGTGCTTATTTCTTCGTCGCCGACTTTTATAAGGGAGACAGGTTCATCATCATTATCTTTTTCGACTTTTGCCAAATTAGCTGTAGCGTCACCGTGAGATCGGATGATATTTAAATCACTGTCGGCGATAAGCCAGTCGTAGCCCGAATCATTAAGAAATTTAACGACGGTATCTGTCTGCGCTTCGGGTGTTTCATCGTAGAACTTGGCAAGTACGCGTGTGCTGTCAATGTCTGCCTTGCCTTTAAGTGACGAAGTATACGAAGAGAAAAATTCATACGCCATGTTTATAAGAAAACAGGAAAACGCGAAAATGATCGTATATATGATCAGCGGGATAACTATCCTGTTCTTCGGAAGCTGGTATCTTTTGTCTCTTCTGGCCATTTTTTATCCACCCCTAGATTGCATCTGAATGCATTATAGCACGCGAAAAATGCGATTATTGTATTAATAAACATATTTAAGAAAGAATTAAGGAATCGCATCATGATTAAGATAACGTTAAGGTTAACAGGGTTATTCGTTAAGGTTGTTTGAGTAATATAATCTTGCAAAAACAAAAAGGGGAGTAGGAGTATGAAAAGAATAGCAATAACGTTTATTGCTTCTGTTATGGCTGCCGCTGTCTTAACAGGCTGCGGCGCTGCATCTGTTCCGACGGAATCATCTGATGAGACTGAAGTAAAAGAATTACCGCCGGCAAGAGCCCAGGATGACTATTACAGATTCGTCAACAAGGACCGTTTTGATACTGCGGAGTTCGAATACGGAGACAGGTCAGTGGAGACGGCATTCAGAAGCAAGCTTATTAATGACCAGATAAAAGAGATCATTGATGAAGTAGTTGCCGGAAACGGTTACGCCGAAGGAAGTGAAGAGGACATCATTAAACATGCGTATGATTATTTTACGGCATACGATTTTGAGAATGAACCGATCCCCGAAGACCTTATGGCTTTGATCGAAGAGATAGACGGAGCTTCTACGGTTGAAGAGCTCATCGAAGTCGAAGCGAAGATGAACAGAGATTACGGTACAACGGGTATCATAAATATTGGAATAGATACAAATTACTTTAATCCTCAGGAACGCATCACATACATTTATCAGCTTGACAGAGTTCTTGACACTACATTTGTTGATATACGTGACAGACAATATGCTTTGGATGATGTGATGGATACTGCCAAGGTGATCATGAGCACTCGCGGTTATGATAAAGAAACTTCTGAGAAGATCGGCAAGAAACTGGCGTATCTGGCTCTTGATCTGTACGGTGAAACAGATCTTGAAATAACTGAAGCTCTTATGGGTTTTGAATACATGCATGAGTATTCAGCCGGTCAGGTAAATGAGATGCTGAGTAACATCGATCTCAATAAATATGTGACAATATTAGGTCTTGATGTTTCAAAGGTTGATTCATATATCCTGAACGATGTGGATCAGCTGAAAGCTGTTAATTCCATTCTTGTTGATGAGAATCTGGATGCATTAAAGGCCTGGGAATTAGGAAGTCTGTATGGAAATTACGTAAGATATATTGCTCCCCATTATCCGCAGCTTGCCGGTATGACCAGAAAGAATTATGATTCAATTCATGATCAGGCATTAGATGAGATCCTGGCATCATTCGTTGATGAGACAGATCCTCTTTATGTTGAACGTTATTACACTCCTGAGATGGATGAGGCATTAAGGAGTATGTGTGACGATATTAGGGCCGGTTACAGGAAACTTATATCCGGCGCTGACTGGTTAAGTGAGCCTACAAGAAAAGAACTCCTTCAAAAACTTGAGAATATCGTTTATGTTACGGGTGCTGACCTTAAGAGACATGATAATTCGAAGTATGCCGGTATTTATGGTGATAACTATTATGAACTCTGCATTAACTATAACAGGATCAAGACACAGAAGATCATCTCGAGCCTTAACGAACCTGTATCAAGACTGGATACAACAATGCCGATGCAGATGATGAACGCCTGCTACCAGTTCTCACTGAATAACATAACGATCACTTCTGCAATAACCAATGCTCCCTTCTTCGATCTGAATGCCGATTATTATACGAATCTCGGCGGACTGGGAATGGTAATCGCACATGAGATGGGACATGCTTTTGACAGCAACTGCATTCTTTTCAATTCAAAAGGAGAGTATGACCCTTCATGGATTCCCGATGCTGATATGCAGACGCTTCTTGAGCGTAATGAAAAGGCAGTCTCATATTTCGAAGATAATTTCACGGTCTTTGGTGTTTACCATGTTGACGGTGAGAAAACTCTGGGTGAGAACTATGCGGATCTGGGTGCTGTTGAGTGCATAGTCTCATTGACAAAGACTAAGGAAGACAGGATAAAGCTTTTCGAGAGTTATGCCACGATATGGTGCTCGATGGAGACTGATGAACTGCTCATAGATTTAATTGCTTACGATGAACACAGTCCTAATCTCATAAGAGTTAATGCAGTTCTTTCAAGCATAGATGAATTCTATGAGACATATGATGTCCGTGAGGGCGACGGGATGTACATCGCACCTGAGAAGCGTATTTCCCGCTGGTATTGATATGGGGTAAAAAGAAATGAATATTGTGTTGAAAAATTCACTGAAAAATATATTCTGCAAACCGTTCAGGACTATTCTTGTCGTATTTGCAATTTTTGTGTGCAGCCTTTGTGCGATGCTCTGTTTTGACCTTGGAAACAGTCTTACCAAAATACTGACAAGTTTTCTGGGCAGTGTATCAAGAGCGGATTTTCTGGTTTTTTCCGGAGGAAGTGATATCGGATCTCTTCCTGAAGGATTTCCGGAAGCAGACTATATGACCATAGTCATGAATAACGAGATACTATATAAATTTGTTGACGGCGAGTATTGTTATGTATCTACGGATCAGCTTGACATATATGGTCTTGATATCGATGAAGCTGTTGACATGAAATTTGTGTCCGGTATGGATCTCGGATATGGTGAGATGTATGTTTCCAAGGACTTTGCCGAAGATTTCGGATATGAAGTCGGTGATAAGATCACTGTTCACGACAGAGTAAGTAAAGAAGTTGAACTTACTATAGGCGGTGTATTTCCTGAGGATACAAAGAATCCTCTTCTGATGGATTATTGTGCCATAGTTAATATGGAGACAAGTGATCTAATTTCATGCGGTGACAGGGAAGCAAACGTTCTTCTTATCGACCTTTATGATAATAGCAGGATCGAAGAAGCAAAGGATCTTATTCAGGATACTTTTCCGGATGCACAGACGATGGATCTTTTCCTTTCCGATGAAGATATGGCCCTTATGAATGAGATCCGTGCAGTCTTCTATCTTATGTTCGCGATCACATTCCTTCTGGTTATCTTTGTAACTGCCTCTATCTGCAACAGGATCGTAAGTGAACGCATGTCATATATCGGTACTCTCAGAAGTCTGGGTATGAGCACATCACGTACAGCGCTTATTCTTCTGCTTGAGAATGTTCTCTATGCGCTTCTTGGAAGTGTGCCTGCTGTATGGTTATATTCACTTATAAGAGACGGTATGCTCGATACCATATTTACTCTCGAAGGTGAAAATGGTTCTATTATATTGGATATGCCTTCTTTGCCTGTATCCCTTGTTATAGGTGTTGTTATAGGTGCCGTACTGATAGAATGCCTGATCCCGCTAAAAGCAATTCTCAAGGCATTAAAGACTTCGATCAGAGATATCATTTTCGATAACAGGGATACTGAGTACAGGTTCAGCAGATTCACTTTTGTTTCGGGACTGATCTTACTCGTTATTACAGCAGTTACTTTCTTCTTCCGTAACAACATCCTTTGTGCGGTCTTGTGTCTTGTTACCGGTGTTGCATCGCTTGCATTCCTTTTCCCGAGATTGTTAAAGCTTGTGACCAAAGGAGTGCAGAAGATCGCTGACAAACATGAAAAATCAGACTGGTCTCTTGCTGCTGTTGAGTCAATATCTCGAAAGAGTACGGTCGGAAGCGGTGTGCTCAGTGCTACTGCAGCTGCAATGTGTGTAGTTGTATATGCTATCTCTACAGCGATGACATTAACTATGAACACTATACCATACACTTGTGATGTAATAATGGAAACCAATAAAGCTGCTAAGTACTACACCTATGTAGAGCATCTTGAAGGTGTTACGGATGTTGAATTAATTTATAGTTCTCTGCAGGAAATAAGGGTAGATACAGATGAGAAGGATACTGTCGTAAAATTCTATGGCCTTCCGGATGAAGGATACAAGACTTTTACCGGTTTTTCGGATCTTCCGCAAACTGTTGAATCCGGTAATATCATAGTTGATAAGAAATTTGCTTCCCTTAAGGGTTATTCAAAAGGAGATTCTGTAAAGTTTACAATAAACCCTGACGGAGCGTTGCCGATTGAAAGAGAATACAAGATCCAGGATATAACCGAAGGAAATCCGTATGACTCAGGAATAATTGGAATTGTTCTTTCAGTGAAGGATTATAAGATGTTGTTCCTCGATTATCCCGGATGCATCCTTATAAAGGGTGATGATCCCGAAAAGGTAAGGGACTCGATTGAGATATACGGAAAAGGAACATACAACAAAGTACAGACATTAGCCGAGGTCATTGAAGAAAATAATACAAATAATTCCAAGTCACTTGCAGTTATTACCATAATCATTGCAATCTCACTCGGAATGACCGCAATAGGTATGATATCAAACCAGCTCCTGGGCTTCGAGGGAAGAAAGAAAGAGTGTGCAATTCTTCTGGCAACCTCAATGAATAAAGGAAAACTGACCGGAATTCTGTTAAAAGAAGTGCTTATAACTTCAATAACGGCATCAGGCATCGGTACGATCGTCGGAACAATATTAACATTCGCTATAAAGGCGGCTATGAATCATTCGGAAGTCATGGTAATGGATGTGCAGGTCGATCTGGTTAAGAATATCCTGTTCTTCCTTATGATGACAGTGGTATTTACGGCAACTGTACTCTTCCCGATAAGGAACCTTAAGAAGATGAAGATATCAGAACAGCTGAAGTATGAGTGATATATGGAGGATAATACAATGAATAAGATAATTGAAGTAAATAATGTAAGCAAGACGTTTGGAAAGAACGGAAATCTGAATCAGGTATTGAACGGTGCCTGCATGACTGTAGATCAGGGTGAATTTGTATCACTCATGGGCGCATCCGGTTCCGGTAAATCCACTTTGCTGTATCTGATCGGAGGATTAGACAGAGATTTTGAAGGAAACATCTCGCTGTGCGGTAAGGATATCGGTTCATTAAAAGACAAAGAACTCTCAAATTTAAGACTCAATAACATGGGATTTGTTTTCCAGTTTTATAATCTTGTTATGAACCTCAATGTTGAAGATAATATCCTGCTTCCTCAGACAATTAATGGTAAAAGAAGATCGGAATTAAAGAGTGCTCTCAATGAGATCCTGGAGATCACGGGATTAACCGAAAAGAGGAAGGCGATGCCTAATACATTATCCGGCGGCCAGCAGCAGAGAGTAGCGATCGCAAGAGCAGTCATCGGCAATCCTTCGATCATATTGGCCGATGAACCTACGGGAAATCTTGATGCGGCATCTACTATAGAAATCATGGAACTGTTTAAGAATCTGAACAGGGAAAAGAACATGACGATCCTTCAGGTAACACACTCTGAACAGTGTGCAGAATTCGGAACAAGAATAGTCCGTCTTGAAGATGGAAAGACAATAGGATAATACCCTCACTACCCCAAGATATAGATGCAGAAAGCAGCTCATGCTCCGGCTGGGCTGCTTTTTGTGTTTATATCTTGACAATGTAAAGATAGAGCCTATAATCAATGTTGACAGTGTAAAGATAGGAGAGTAATCGTGAGAAAGACTATTATGATAATTCTTTTGTGCATAATCGGTTTTTTGCTTGTCGTCTTTGCGGTCTGGGCATTAATTAGTCCCGGAAAGATAAGAGCATATACTGAACCAAATAGCCTGTCCGAAAAGTTTGTTATGGACATTAACGGTGCGCCGAATGGTTTTTTCATAAACAGCAAAAATACCGGTAATCCTGTATTGTTGTTTGTATCAAGCGGTCCCGGTACTGATGACTATGTTTTTACTGATAAATACAGAGATATGCATATTGAAGATGAATATACGATCGTGTATTGGGATTACCGTTATATGGGCATTGCATATAACAGGAATATGGATGTGGACAGTGTAAACATCCAAAATCTTTTGGATGATACATATGCTGTTACAGAATATCTTAAAGAACGCTTTGGAAAAGAGAAGATCTATATCATGGGGTTTTCAGGCGGAACAAAGATCGCCCTGATGGAAGCCGCAAGACATCCTGAAAATTATTATGCATATATCGGAATGGCACAGTGCGTAACTGATTCATACGAGAACGATACGCTCATGTATGAATTTATGAAAGATGCTTTCGATATGCGTGGTGATCAAAGAAGAATTATGAAGCTTGAGGATGCTGTCATTCATCTTGACAGTGGTAATATTAAGTGTAAGGATTGGTATGCATATGTAGATCTTCTTCATGATGCGGGCGGCGGAACGATTCGCGATATGTCTGAATTTGAAAGCATTACATGGCCCATCATTACATGCAGCTGTTATACGCTAAAAGAGAAGATCGGTTATGTGGCCGGAATGAAAAAGTATCGTACGACTCCTCTTTATTCTGAACTCGATGATTTCGATTACAGAAAGAGCATTACTGACATAAAGATACCTGTGTTCTTTATCAGCGGTGAGTATGATTATAACTGTCCCTGGGAACTGGTAGAGGATTATTGTGATCAGCTAAATGCTCCTCAAAAGAAGTTCTACAAGATCCCGGATTCTGCACACAGTCCTTTGTGGGAGAATGCCGAAGAGACACATAAGGCAATGACAGAGATAAAGGAGATGACGCTAAATGGCTGACAATTATCATCATGGCAATCTCAGACAGGCATTGATAGATGCCGGAATAAAGATCATCAATGACAGCGGAGAAGAAAATCTGTCGCTCCGCAAGGTTGCCGCAGCCTGTAATGTTTCACATGCAGCACCTTATGCTCATTTCAAGGATAAGGAAGAACTTATCGAGGCTATCAAGAATAATGTTACTGAGCAGTTTATGGAGGAACTGGAATCTTCCGTTAATGGAAAAGCCAGTGCTGATGAAGCCATTATTGCCATGGGTAAGACCTATGTTACTTTTTTCAGTAATAATCCGGATTATTTTGTTTTCCTTTTCGGGAAGCAGAATATTACGGCTCATCTACAGATGAATAAGGAATATAAGAACGACTACCCGCCGTTTTTGCTCCTGCGCAGAATGTATCTGAAACATTTGGAGGAAAACGGTCTGGAAAAGTCTTTTGAAGAGCAGGAGATAGAAATGATAAAGATTTGGTCGATCGTTCACGGAATGGCTTCAATAGCGTGCATGAAGGGAATAAGATCTTCGGTCAATTGGAAAGATATCGATGAGAGACTTCTTGTCTGATAATGGAGGGAACTACCACAATGAATATTACGTATAAAGATACACACGATTTTACTGAAGCGTCACTTAAGGATCTTTTTCTTTCGGTCGACTGGTCTTCGGGACATTTTCCCGAGAAGCTTGCCGTTGCCATGAAAAATTATGAGACTGTTTATTCCGCCTGGGATGGTGACAGGCTGGTCGGCATGATATGCGCAATGGATGACGGAATAATGAATGCGTATGTGCATTATCTTTTAGTAGATCCTGAGTATCATGGAAATGCTGTAGGGAGAAAGCTTGTGGAAATGACAAAGGAGCATTACAAAGATTATCTGCGCATATGCGTAATTGCATATGATACGGCTATACAATTCTATGAACGGTGCGGTTTTGAGATCAGTGAAGGTGCGTCACCTATGTGCATCACTTCGCTCTGGACTTAACAAGTGAGGTGATGGTACATGGGACTTTTTGATAATTTTGGAAAAAAAGGAAATGCCGGAGACCTGAAGTCTTTCAGATACAGCCCCGGTTACTGTGACATGCTCGGAGCAGGGCATTCTGATTCACTTCAGAAGATCGATGACGGTCACTGGGTATTTGTAAGCAGAAACCGTGAAGTTCACAGCGATCCTTTTATGGTCACGACTTATGCAGTTGATGATGAAGCAGTTTCAAGGTTTGAGACATTCATAAAAGAGAGAAAACTCATTTCTCTGACAAAGCGGCTGGACAGCAAGGATTTTGCGACCGATTACAGTCCCTGGAGTTATGAGATCGTCTTTGACTGTTCCAAAGCAGGAGGGAGCTCTTACGAGAATTACCGCATTTCCCAATACAAGGTATACTCGAAAACGGACATGGATCTCCTGGGTGAAGTGAGAGATATGTTTTATGCGCTTAAGGGTGATATAATCTCTGAAATAGCGGAAAAAGATTGAAAAATAAGGATTTGCAACCGCCGGTTGACAAAGTTCAAGCTTTAGTTGATGGTCTTGTAAAAGGAATTTCTGATAATCTCAGGTCATCAAATCCGGGAGGTATGAATGATGACAATTGCAGATAGGATACTGACCCTTAGAAAATCAAAAGGGATGTCCCAGGAAGAACTTGCTGATGCTGTCGGTGTATCCCGCCAGGCGGTCTCAAAGTGGGAAAGTGAGCAGGCTACTCCTGATCTTGAGAAGGTAGTGATAATGAGCGACATCTTTGATGTGACGACTGATTATCTTTTAAAAGGCATAGAACCGGTCAGCAGCGACGACCACAAGACCATGGCAGATGTAATAGACCAGAAGATCCTTACGGAGAATAACGGCAAGCGCGCGAAAAGCATACTTAAATGGGTGCTGATAGGTCTTGGGATCCTTCTGGCGATCGATTTTATATCAATGATGATCTATTTTCTGATCAACGGGGTCCCTATATGACTATTATCAAAGCAGAATTATCAGATCTGAAAGAAATACTGGCACTCCAGTATCTGGCATATCAGAGCGAAGCGGCTTTGTTCGGCAATAAGGACATTCCGCCTTTGAAGCAGACTTTGGAAGAACTGACCGGAGAATATAATGACGGTCTGATTCTGAAGATGGTATCTGACGGAAAGATCATCGGTTCAGTCCGTGCTCATGAAAAGGACGGGACAGCTTATATCGGAAAGCTCATGGTGCATCCCGAACACAGGTGCAAGGGGTATGGGAGCATACTCCTGAACGAGATCGAGAAGTGTTTTCCGGGCAGACGGTATGAGCTGTTCACGAGTACGAGAAGTGAAGACAATATCCGCCTGTATCAGAAGCTTGGATATGGGATCTTTGACCGTAAGGAAATAAGTGACGAACTGATCTTTGTTTATCTTGAGAAGAAATCCTGATCATATCTTCTTGAATATCTGCCCGTCATAGTCCCATATGGCATAGATGTAATCATCTGTTCCGTCAATGCTATATACATACATCGGATCGACTGCCGTGTCGGGTGAGTGACCGCTGAAAACAACTTTGCCTAACAGTTTATTCGTATCGGAACTTGAGTATGTGTGATCATAGTCGGCTTTGTATATCTCTCCGTCGATTGTTATCATGTCATATTCGATCCCGCTGAATGTTCCTATTATGTGATTGTAGTCGTAATAGATCTTGCCTGCGACAAATAACACGGAAAGATGAATAACTAATGCAACTGTGATCGCAGCCACTCTTTTCTTCCCGCCGGCTATAATGCCTAATATCATTAAGACGATACCGGGAACCAGAAGCGCAGCAGCAACGAATGTTATCGAGATGGAAAACATAATACCTCACAAAGATTCATGTGATTCATATGATTTAGTTAACTTTAAATACTCTATTGCATCATTAAAGGCTTCGGCTTTTCCGGCCAGCAACAGTTTTTTTACATCCATCATGCTTTTACTGTTTCTTAATTCTGAAGGGATGAGATTATTGTTTTCCCCGAGTCTTGTTTTGATTTCAATGAGCGAGTTATCGAGTTCATCTGTTTCACGCGAAAGACGTTCGATCTTTCTTTTATCGCCAAGTACTCTTTGTATTTCGAGATTATTCATATATCTGCTCTTATGCCTTGCAACGAAACCTCCGATAAGATGTATCAGAGCAAATATGAATGCAATTACCGCTGCCACAGCATAGGGCACATAAGCGTTATCGTTATTATGATTGCTTTTGTCCAGGAAGACGGATACTGTGATAATACCATAAGCAGGAAGAAGCGAAATGAACACGAATATAAATGAAGCGGCAAAGTATGGCTTGAAGTAATTGGCAGCAGAGTAATGCTTCGGTTGGAGATAATACAGATTTGCTGCTGTTTTTTCATTCTCACTGATCTTGTCCCGGATTTTCTCGATCTCTTTAAAATCCTTATGAAGCTTTACTGCTAAAGCAATGCTTTCATCTTTCGTCATATCGTGTCCTCCTTTCCCGATTTATCATTCAGATTGTTCAGATATCTTCGAACAGATAATATCCGTTGTTATCATCATACCTGATTTCAAGATCATTGAGTGATGCCCCAAGCATCATGTCACGTACATATAATCCCTCGACATCGTGGATCTGACCGTCTGTTCCGATAACATCAAATTTCACGCTTATCGTGAAAGGCTCGTCTTTATCTGCTTTGCCGTTAACACGGATCTCATCAATATCTATTTCAAAGAGTTCGCCTTTCTTTATCTCTTTTTTGTTAGCGTAGCGGACTCCGCCTATACCGGCAGATTCACCGTTTATCAGGAACTCGTATTCAATCTCACTTACGTTTTCGGCATTACATACCAGACCTATCGTTGCGGAAGCCATCTCGTAGTGGATACCTGACGACCCCCAGCTTTCATAACTTGCAGTCTTAATGTAATAAGGCGCTAAGATGTTTTCGTGAATGGTATCTTTTGCACGGAGGAATTCAGGCTGATCCATAATCCCGCCGACGTGTTTTACCATAAGAAAATTATCAAGAGGATCATCAGTCAGTGAATAGATCCGGGTGTCTTTGTCGTTATCTATGTATCCCAGACATTCCCTTACGGAATCATCAGACATTTTTCCTTCGAGCTGTCCGAAATACGAATAAGTCCTTCCGTTGATCTCGATCGAAGTCTCACCGTCGTCTTCAAAGTAAACCTGCTCGAATGAATGCGGATTTGGCGGAAGAGCCAAGGCATCATTGTGCATCATCTTCAGCGAACAACCTGATATTGTCAGAGCTGCTATCAATATTATTGTCGTCGTTCTAATTCCTTTCATCCTGTTGATCCCCTTTGTATTATTGTTCTTTGATCATTACCTTTATTGCGTGGTCAGTGCTTTCCGGAGCATTATCGTTAGTGGCATATACATATACCGTCGCAAATCCGTTGTTTTTGGTTATCGTCACACTTGTTCCGTCTTCAGATATGTAGCCTTCGTCATCAGCTATTCCGGTGATCCGTCTTTCATCATAGTTTGAGAAATAAGCAAGATCGTCAATTTGCAAAGTGTCTCCGGCTTCACAAGTGATTCCCTGTTTATCAGCGATATGTGCGCAGCGCTTCGTATAACTCATGGCGCCATAAACCATTAAGAAAAGCACTCCTGAAGACAAAGTTATTACTGCTCCTGAAATGATCAATGCTGCTTTGAGTTTTCTGTTCATCCTTAAGATCCTCCATATCTCTTTCCGAGGTTATGATACACCCTGATAATCTGAATTGCAACAAAAATTTATCGAATATCAATAAATATTTGTTGTTAAGCTTGATAGGAATAGAGCCATAAGAAACATTTACATCGTCTTAACAAAAATGACTTAGAAATCACAAACCTCAAAATCAGATTTATATATAATCTAGTCAAAAGGAGATTTTAAATATGCAGCAGCGCAAAGGTATTTCCATCCTGGGATACGGATGTATGAGATTTACGAAGAGCGGAACTTCCATCGACTTTGACAAAGCCGAGAAAGAGTTCATGCGCGCATATGAACTCGGAGTCAATTATTTCGATACGGCATACATATATCCCGGAAGCGAAGACGTTGTCGGACGTATTATCGAAAAGAACGGCATCAGGGACAAGATCAATCTTGCAACAAAACTTCCCCAATATCTTATTACTAACCGATCGGGTCTTGATAAGTATTTTAACGAGGAACTGAAACGCTTAAGAACTGATTATGTCGACTACTATCTGATGCATCACATGACTGATCTTGCACAGTGGGAGAAGCTCAAAGCGATCGGCATCATAGAATGGATAGAAGAGAAAAAGAAGAGCGGTCAGATCAGAAATATCGGTTTTTCCTTTCATGGTGATACCGATACGTTTAAGAGTATCTTGAATGCATATGATTGGGATATGTGCCTTGTCCAGTACAATTATTTTGACGAGCATACCCAGGCCGGCCGCGCAGGCATAAAGGCTGCAGCTGAAAAGGGATTGAAAGTGTTCATCATGGAGCCTTTAAGAGGCGGCAAGCTGGTCGATCTTCTTCCCGAGAAGGCAAAACGCGAGATCGCTAATGAACCTCATGGAAGGTCTCCCGCGGAATGGGCATTCAGATGGCTATGGGATCAGGAAGAGATAACCTGTGTTCTTTCCGGAATGAATTCCATCGAGATGATCGAAGAGAACTGCAGGATCGCTTCAGAAGCCAAGGCCGGTGATTACGGTCCGGAAGAGAAAGCTTTCATCGAGAAGATAAAGTCATATATCATCGAGAGCACGAAGGTCAACTGCACGGGCTGCAGATATTGCATGCCATGCCCGAGGGGCGTGGATATCCCTGCGATCTTCTCGTGTTATAACCACATGTATTCAGAGAATAAGAGCTCCGGCAGGCTTGAATATTTCCAGACTGTTGCTTTGAGAATGACGCCGGCTGATGCTTCACTGTGCGTTCAGTGCGGAAAGTGCGAACAGCATTGTCCGCAGAGCATTCCGATCAGGGAGAAACTGAAAGAGGCAGATAAGAAACTACGGCCGTGGTGGCAGAAGATATACCTGAAAGCAGCAAAGCGCGCCATGATCGGTAAGAAAAAGCACGAAAAACAGTGACAGAATTCTATTGAAAAGTGACTTCTTTATTAACAGACGTCTGCTCCGATTGCTTTTGTTATCCCAAGATGTTACCTTATGCTTGATAGTTCTGAGTGCGGAAGGGCATAACCTGACGCGGAAGGCTTTAAGTAAATCTACATACTTAAATTGCTTCAGAACCTTGTTTGCCTGAAGGGCGAAAGGAGGTCAAATGGAGACGAGAGTTGCTATTATCGGCATTATTGTCGAGAATCCCGAATCAGTATCGCAGATCAATGACATTCTTCACGACGTGAGGGATTATGTTGTCGGCAGGATGGGTATTCCATATCGTGAGAGGAATATCTCCATTATCAGTGTCGTTGTTGATGCGCCCGAGAATCTGATAAGTTCGGTATCCGGCAAGCTCGGCATGCTCGACGGCGTATCCGCGAAGATAACGTATTCGAGACTTGCCAGGAATGACTGACATCCGTTACATCTTAAATAAGCTCTGTGATGAAAGCGATCTGACACGCGAAGAGATCATTACTCTTCTCGAAAACCGTGACCCGGAGATACAGACTGAACTTGCTAAAAATGCATCAGCAGTTGCCCGTAAGCATTACGGAAACAAGATCTTCGTAAGAGGTCTCATCGAGTTCACCAACTACTGCAGAAACGATTGCTATTACTGCGGTATAAGGTGCGGCAACAAGAATGCCGAGCGATACAGACTGAGCAAAGACGAGATTGTCGAGTGTGCTTCTTACGGTTATGATTTAGGTTTCAGGACGATCGTACTGCAGGGCGGTGAAGACATGTTCTATACGGACGATATGATGGTTGACATCATTAAGTCCGTTAAGAAAGAACATACCGACTGTGCGGTTACGTTATCGATAGGCGAGAAGAGCTATGAATCCTACAAAGCTTTTTTCGATGCAGGCGCAGACAGATATCTGTTAAGACACGAGACTGCAGATCCAGGACATTATGCGAAGCTTCATCCGTCAAATCTTTCATCAGAGAACAGAAAGCAGTGTCTTTATAACCTGAAAAAGATCGGTTTTCAGACAGGCGCAGGGTTCATGGTAGGTTCGCCTTATCAGACATTGGAGAATATTGCAGACGATCTGCTGTTCCTTAAAAAACTCGATCCCGAGATGATAGGAATCGGACCTTTCATACCGCACAAGGATACGGTCTTTGCTGATGAGAAGGCAGGCGGATTAGATCTTACTCTTTACCTGCTCAGCATAATAAGACTGATGCTTCCGACGGTTCTGCTTCCTGCGACGACAGCGCTTGGAACGATTGATCCCAGAGGAAGAGAGCTCGGTATCCTGGCAGGCACGAATGTGGTAATGCCGAACTTATCACCTGTCGGTGTCAGGAAAAAATATGCTCTATATGACAACAAGATCTGCACCGGCGAAGAAGCTGCCGAATGCATGAACTGTCTTAAGAACAGGATAAGTAACATAGGCTATGAGATCGTTGCCGACAGAGGTGACAACATCAAATATAAAAACATGAAAGAAGGTAAATAATATGTACGATCCCAAATCAATGAAAGCAGAAGAATTCATCGACGATAGCGAGATATTGGAATCTCTTAAGTATGCCGATGAGAACAAGAGCAACATCGAAGTAATTGATGCTATCCTCGAAAAGGCGAGAGAGAGAAAAGGTCTCTCACACAGAGACGCTTCAGTTTTACTTGCATGCGACATCCCCGAAAAGAACGAAGAGATCTATGCTCTTGCTGAGCAGATCAAGAAGGATTTCTACGGCAACAGGATCGTTCTTTTCGCGCCTCTGTACCTTTCTAATTACTGCATCAACGGATGCATATACTGCCCGTATCACGGAAAGAATAAGACAATTCCGAGAGTAAAGCTTACCCAGGAACAGGTGAGGGATGAGGTAATCGCTCTGCAGAATATGGGCCACAAGAGACTCGCGATCGAAGCAGGCGAGGATCCCATAAACAATCCGATCGAATATATTCTCGAGTGCATCAATACGATCTATTCCGTCAAGCATAAGAACGGTGCTATCAGACGTGTAAATGTCAACATCGCAGCTACTACCGTGGAGAATTACCGTAAGCTCCATGAGGCCGGAATCGGCACATATATCCTCTTCCAGGAGACATATCACAAAGAGTCATATGAGATCCTTCATCCTACAGGCCCCAAGCACGATTACGCATATCACACTGAGGCCATGGACAGGGCGATGGAAGGCGGTATCGATGATGTAGGTCTGGGAGTCCTTTTCGGACTTGATAAGTACCGTTACGAGTTTGCCGGGATCCTCATGCATGCAGAGCATCTGGAAGCAGTTCATGGTGTCGGTCCGCATACGATCTCTGTTCCGAGACTCTGCCCTGCGGATGACATTGACGTTAATGATTTTTCCAATGCTATCGATGATGATACATTCGCTAAGATCGTCGCATGCATAAGGATCGCAGTTCCTTACACCGGCATGATCGTTTCCACGCGCGAATCTCAGAAGTCCAGAGAGCGTGTTCTGCACCTCGGCATCTCACAGATCTCGGGCGGTTCGAGAACTTCTGTCGGAGGATATACACACGAGGAAAGAGTCGATGAGACAGCTCAGTTCGACGTGTCCGACACGCGTTCTCTTGATGAAGTCATGAAGTGGCTCATCGACATGGATTACGTTCCTTCATTCTGCACGGCGTGCTACCGTGAAGGCAGGACCGGTGACAGGTTCATGGCTCTCTGCAAAGCTAAACAGATCCAGAACTGCTGCCTGCCGAATGCACTCATGACACTTAAGGAATATCTCGTCGATTATGCTTCTCCCGAGACACGTGAGGTTGGTGAGAGACTTATCGAAAAAAATATCCCTGACGTCACAAATGAGAAGGCCCGTGCAGTTCTCCGTGACAGGCTCGTTGCGATCGAGAACGGCGAAAGAGATTTCCGTTTCTGATATCTGATTGGAGAAAAATATGGAAAGAACACACATAGCTTTTTTCGGGCGCCGTAACGCAGGCAAATCTAGCCTTGTGAACAGATTCACTTCGCAGGAACTGTCGATCGTATCTGACGTGGCCGGAACAACTACCGACCCCGTTAGGAAGACGATGGAACTTCTGCCTCTAGGTCCTGTCGTGATAATCGACACTCCCGGCATCGATGACGAGGGCGCTCTCGGCAATCAGAGGATCGAGAGGAGCTTAAGAGTGATCGATGAGACCGATATCGCGATCCTTGTCGTAGACGGAAGCATAGGCCTTGGTGATGACGAGAAACAGCTGATAGATGTGTTCGTTAGAAGAAAGATCCCGTATCTGGTCGTCATAAATAAGAGCGATCTGGGTGCGGTTACTGATCTTGAGATAAAGGATTCGATGACTGTCAGTGCCCTGAAAGGTGAGGGCATTGAAGAACTTAAAGAAAAAGTCGCAGTCATCATCAGGGAGCGAAAAGTAAGGCCTCTTGTATCTGATCTTGTCGAGGAAGGCGACATCGTTGTGCTCGTTGTTCCTATCGACAGCTCTGCTCCCAAAGACAGGCTCATCCTTCCCCAGCAGATGGTCATCCGCGATCTTCTGGGCAAGGGTGCGATACCTGTCGTAGTAAAAGATACCGAACTTGGAATCGCTCTTTCGAAGGTCGGTAAAGTGAGAATGGTCATAACGGACAGCCAGGTATTCGGAAAGGTATCAAAGATCGTTCCGGATGAGATCCCGCTGACGTCTTTTTCGATACTGATGGCACGGTTCAAAGGCATACTTGACCAGTCTGTCGGCGGAGCATACATGCTCGATGAACTGGAGAACGGGGCTAAGATCCTCATAAGTGAAGGATGCACTCACCACCGTCAATGCGAGGATATCGGAACCGTGAAGCTTCCGAACTGGATCAGGGAATATACCGGAAAAGATTTCGAGTTCTCTTTCACATCAGGACTTGAGTTCCCGAAGGATCTGTCATCCTATGATCTTATCATCCACTGCGGTGCCTGCATGCTCGGCGAGACTGAGGTCGCAAGCCGTTATCGGAAGGCGAAGGAACAGGGAATACCAATGACCAACTACGGAATAGCGATCGGAAAGATGAAGGGCATTCTTGACAGGGTCATTAAGCTACGGTAAGCATATTAAGCTTTTGATATCCTGCGTGCGGATGTGTATAGTGAATATTCAATGATGAGTATCACCGTCAGAAGCACCGTCAGTCCTGCGATGTAAAGATCTCCGCCCGTGATGCTGTATATCCATTCCAGAGGTGAACTCTGCGGAGGGTAGAGCAGAAACATATAGTTCTGTCCCGTTCTGATATCGAGAATATATATCGGAGGGACTGCTGCGAGCAGGAAAAGATAAGGGTACCAGAAATGCCTGAAAGACACGAAGATCCTGCCTTTTACCAGGAATGCCAGCGGAATGAAGACGATCAGCGAGTGTGTTAGGAAGCACAACACAGGCAGATATGACCAGAACGGTCTGTAGGTCCAGTCGGGGAATAGCAGTGCGCCCACCGATCCCGGCATTATGAGGACCAGGGAAATTTCCGCGAAAAACGACTGCAGTTTTCCTTTTGTAAAAGATGCTGCAAGATTTAAGAAAATTCCGAGATTACACAGGTGCAGCGGCAGGAATCCCATAATGTCGCCGCCTTCTCTGACAAGCAGTATATCCTGGACCGTTTCTCCCGCCAGAACTATCAGAGAAAGGATGCGGATCACGTTCAATGCATTCCTGTCTGAACTCCTATTTAAGATAAGGAGCCCTGCGGTTATCGCTACAGCGATGGTTATGAGCATGCCAATGTGCTCAGGACAGAAATGCTCGAAAGAATCCATTACGGCAAACGCTTTCATATTTTTGATCGAGAATATTTTATCACGCCCGTAGGAATGCATTCCTTGAATAACAGGTCTTTTGTGCATTTCCACAGATTGCAAAACCTTTAATATAAATTATATTGTAGTCAAACAAATCAACACTTGAGGTTTTTATGAATAAGAGCAGAAAGACATTATTTCTCACACTTGGTGCGACCTTTGTCCTTATGGCACTATTGGTCACATATACCACGCGCCTGATGTATACATCGTCTTATTCATATATCAACGAGCTCGGAAACGATAAGACTGCGGCTATCACAGCCGATATGGAGAACTATCTGGAGACAGCCAGATCAGTTCTCTGGGTAGCTGCCGATACCGTGGATCATATGGTGGCAAACGGTGCCACGAATGAGGAGATAGTCGAATATATTACCCGTGAGTCGGCAAATACGGCATCCCAGTTCGACGATACTTACACCGGAATATACGGCGTTATTAACGGCGAATATGTTGACGGTGTCGGCTGGACACCTCCTGATGACTATGATCCTACTGTCAGAGACTGGTATAAAGACACTGTTGCCGCCGGCGGTCAGCCTCTTGTAGTATCTCCTTATGTTGATGCCCAGACCGGAAACGTGATCATATCTGTTTGTAAAGCGCTCACCGATACCAATAACGTTTTAGGCCTTGATCTTACCCTCACTGGTGTCCAGAAGACAGTAGAGGGGATCCAGATGAACGGAAACGGCTATGCTTTTATCCTGAACTATGACGGAACTGTTGTTGCTCATAAAGACAGTGGCGAGAAGGGTAAGAATTACAAAGAACTGCCCGACAAATCCGAGTTGTTCGAGAAAGTGATCAGCGTCGATAAGGGTAATTTTGACATGACGATCGACGGTAAGAAGTGCACAGTCTTTGTCGATGATATACTTGACCAATGGCACCTTGTTATCGTTGTTGAGACTGCAGCACTTTATAAAGATACCGCATCAGTTCTTGTGGTAAGCGTTCTGGTAGGTGTCTTGGTTTTCGCATTGATCGCGGCATTCTATATCATTTCATATAATCATGAGCTTAAGGCCCGCAAGCGTATTGAAGAGATGAAGGAGATCGAGAGGAAGAGAGAATACGAAGCAAAGGTCCTGATGCTCGAGAAGTCTGCCGCTGACAGCGCGAATAAGGCTAAAAGCGATTTCCTTGCGGATATGTCCCATGAGATCAGAACGCCTATCAATGCGGTTCTCGGAATGAACGAGATGATCATACGTGAATCAAAAGACGAGAAGATCCTTGAGTATTCATCCAACATCAAGAGCGCAGGAAATACGCTGCTTTCCATCATCAATAACATTCTTGATTTTTCAAAGATCGAAGACGGCAAGATGTCTCTGGTTCCGGTTGAGTTTGAGGTTGATGAACAGATCAACAATCTGGTTAATTCGATCAGCGAAAGGGCGCGCGCCAAAAACCTTGAGTTCAAGCTCGATATTGACGAATCAATTCCTTCACGTCTTTTTGGAGATGACGTTAGGATCAGCCAGGTTATAATGAACCTTCTGACCAATGCCGTTAAATATACAGAGAGCGGAAGCGTTACTCTGCGCGTAAGGAATAAAGGAATAAAGGATGATAATGTCAAACTGCGTTTCGATGTTATCGATACCGGTATAGGCATTAAGGAAGAAGATCTTGACAAACTCTTCCAGTCTTTTGAGAGGATCGAGGAAAAGCGTAACCGCCACATCGAAGGCACCGGACTCGGCATTTCGATCGTCTGCAAACTTCTTTCCATGATGAACAGCAAGCTCGAAGTCGAAAGCAAATATGCGATAGGCTCCACATTCGGATTCGACTTATCGCTCCGCGTCGTTGATCCCGAACCTATCGGAAAGTTTGATGAGAAGAAAAAGACATATTCTGTAGGAGATACCGGAACCGAACATCTTTATGCACCTGATGCTAAAGTTCTTGTCACTGACGATAACGGCATGAATCTTAAGGTTGCAGGCAATTTCCTGAAACTGTTCGGGATCACTCCTGTTACTTGCACTTCAGGAAAAGAGACTATCGAAATATTGAGAAAGAATAAGTTTGACCTCATCCTTCTTGATCACATGATGCCCCAGATGGACGGTATCGAGACTCTGAAGGTCCTGAAGGACGAGAACCTTCTTAACGGTGCCGTTGTTATCGCGCTTACCGCAAATGCAGTCGTCGGCGCGGAAGAACAGTATTTGAAAGCCGGTTTTGACGGATATCTGTCCAAGCCCATCATGGTCGATGATATCGAAAACACGCTTAAGAAATATCTTCCTGCGGAAGCCATTGAGGTCAACGCCGCAAAGACTGAAGAAACAGCAGGTGCGCCGCTTTCGCTCGATAAGGCACGCTCTGCAGGACTTAATGTTGATGCAGGAGTAGGTTATGCCTGCGGTGAGGAAGATTTTTATCTGGAACTTCTTTCGGATTATGCCGAAAGCGCTTCTGACAAGTGCACCGAGCTTTCCTCATATCTTGATAATAATGATCTTAAGAACTATGAGATCCTGGTGCATTCGCTTAAGAGTTCATCGAGAACGATCGGTGCGGATGCTCTTTCCGAACAGGCAAAGGCACTAGAGGACGCTTCGAAGAATAATGACATGGATTTCGTTAAGAAAAACCATGATGCCTTTATAAAGAGCCTTAAGGAACTTGCGGAAAAGATCCTGTAATGCCCCTGAAATAAGTATTTATACAAATTTACATATAATGAGACTATTCTGCAAAGATAGTCTTTTTTATAATTTTTCCGGAAAATGTGTGAAAACCGGTATTCCCGTTCGTCTTATAGGTGAGATCTCAAAAACGGGAAAAGGAAGGTTAGTTAAATGAACAATGAAGCAGTGTTGAGGTTCTTTGATATGTATGCAGACGATGCATTCCGTCTGGCGTACTCGTATCTCGGATCAAGACCCGATGCCGAAGATGTTGTTCAGGACGTTTTCGTTAAGCTTATTAAATCCGATATCACTATCAAAAAAGGCAAAGAAAAGTCATACATCCTCACAATGGTCGCTAACAGGTGCAGGGATTTTCTCCGCTCGGGAGATATAGTTTTCAGGGCGCCGTTCGATGATGCGACCCAGGTGGAGTCAGAAATCGATTTTGATGAAGATGATACGGAAATGCTTTCGGCTGTGTCCGAACTGCCCGAAAAACTCAGGATAGCGATACATCTTCACTATTATGAGGGCTACTCGCTGAATGAGATAGCCGATATCTTGGGTATTGCTCCGTCAGCAGTATCGATGAGACTGACAAGAGCAAAGGAAGTCCTTAGAAAAAGATTCATGGAGGGCCGCAGATATGCAGGATGAATATGTAAAGACGTTCGCGAAAATTCATATTGATGATGATAGGAAAATGGAAATGAGAAAAGCATTGGAAATGGAAATGGCTTCAGTAAGGAAGCCTGCAAAAAGAACGCACCTCGGAACAGGTGCGAAGATAGGAATCGCAGCTGCAGCGCTTGCAGTATCAGTGGGAGGACTGCTGGCTTTTCCGCCAACAAGAAACGTAATAGCAGCAAGTGTCAGGAGTCTTTTCAAAATCGTTGTGCCTGACGATGCAACGGATGTTATCGAGCAGGTAAATAGCGGAAGGGAAGAAAGGGTTATACCGACAGATGACGTTTCCGAATCTGAAGCAGAAGAGATGCTGGCTATAGTAGCTTCACAAGATGCGGAAGAGGATAACTATTTAGAGTCAGTGATCGTATCTGCAGATTACTACACTGATCCGGATCTCAACGAGCTCGCAAACTACTATGCCCAGCAGGGATACAGCATCCTTGACCTTCAGAAGGACTCAATTTTTTTGGATTATGAGCATGAGTTTGACACCCGCGACTGGTACTCGGAAGGCTTCTTCCTTACATTCCAGATCGGCGACAATGCGACAAGCCGATTTGGAACGATCATGGCATTTAAAGCAACTGAAGACCAGTTAGACGGATTCCTTAAAAACAAACTGGATCTGATCAATTACGAGAGAGAAGAGCATGGACAGTCAACTGTTGCTTTTGACGAGTTATGGACGAAGAGTACGGATGACGAAGGCAACATCGTGTATAAAGGTTCATGGACCGGTCCTGAACCCGAAATGAAGATCCTTCCTTCAGACAGCGCACGCTTCATGGCTTTCGAAGTGACATACGATACCGATACGCAGATCGTCACTTGCTATATTGAAGAAGGCGGCGGAATCGGCTGATACTTTTCTTCGCAAAAATCACAGCAAAATCACAGCAGGGAATGAACTTTGCTGTGATTTTTTTGCCGGAAGGTCAGTTTTTCACTATAAAGTCACAGCCGGCAGTGTAATTGGCTGTGATTTTTCCGGTTGAGCCTTTCTCAACTGCCCGTTGTTTGAAAATCTCCATGAATAGAAATACGATATCATCAAGATGCATGCATGGTCACAAGAAAGAATATGGAAGACTGATCAAGGAGAAAAACATGGGAAATACAATAGGCAGAAACATTAAGAACTTTCGTAAGAATAAGGGCTTTACGCAGGAAGAACTTGCTGACCTTCTGAACGTCACACCGCAGGCGGTAAGCAAGTGGGAATCGGAGAACAGCCTGCCTGACGTATCGATGCTGATCCCTTTGGCACAGGTCTTAGGCGTAAGCACGGATGCTCTTCTGGGATATGATTCACTGTCCGAAAATGATGAAGTGATTGCCAGGGTGAAAAGCACCATGGAGGGCATGAAGAACAGTGATGAAGGCAGAGCTCAGAGAGCGCTCAGGATAGTTGAATATCTCTCAACCGAGACAACTCTTAATCCGGGCTGCTTTGAGATAATCATGGAATATGTTCAGGAGACAGCCAATCTCAGCATGTATGCTGATCCGGTTCTCATTAATTTTTTCCCTGATGATACGGAGCACATACATAAGCTCTGCAAGGATGCCATCCGCAAAGGAGCGTATCTGATAAGCCACTGCAGCGACAAAGTCCTAGTGGAGAAAACACATTATGCGGTTGCCTGGATCTACATTCATGAGAAGGATTTCGATAATGCAAGAGAACACATAAATGTCCTTCCGAGCATTACTACATGCCGCGTAAAAGAAAACATCGGCATGGAGCTGACTTTTTTCGAGAGCGGATTTGAGAAGATGAAAGATGACATTGCTGACAGTTCGGTCGCGCTCTTCGATCTGGTTTCAAGCATGTTGAACACCATCGCGCAGGATTACGCATGGTATGGGGAGAGGGAAGAAGGAATAAGGGTAATCGAATGGTGCGAGAAGATACTGAAGGCTTTTGCTACCAGAAAGGAAACCATTAACATGAATCATTATCTGAGAGTCAGAAGAAGCCTCGCGTTCTTTAAGCTGGTATCTGTCAAGAGATCAGGTGACGGAGACGGTGCGGTAAAGCTCTACAACGAGTTTGCCGAAGAGATAAAGTCTGAAGATCTTACTGACGAACAGAAACAGACGGTTATGGATCTTCTGCAGAATGACATCGATCACTACAGCAAAAATACCTGATCCACAATCCTGCGCGTATACGCGTTATTAATACCCGTAATCAAACACCCCGGTGTTTTTGTGTCTGATATAATCATTCACAAAGCACCGGTTGTTTTTGAGATGAAAAGGAGGACGTATGCGTTTAGGAACATCAAGTCCTTTAAGGCATGATTCTGCTTTTGAATGGGCGGAAAACCAGACCGCGCTTGGCTGCCGTTCAGTCGTTTTCCCGCTGTCTTCAAATGATCCCGAAGAAAAGATAAATGAATATGTTGAAGCGGCGAAGACGCACGATCTTCTTATCGCTGAAGTTGGCATCTGGAGAAATGCAATGTCTAAAGATCCTGAGGACCGGAAAGTGCAAAGAGATTATTGCGTCAGACAGCTTCAGCTTGCTGACAGGATAGGTGCCCGCTGTGCCGTTAATGTTGCCGGTGCTTTTGGGGAGAGATGGGATGGTCACTATAAGGAGAACTTTTCGAAAGAATCACGTGAGCAAATCGTGAAGATGGTTCAGGAGATAATCGACAGGGCGGAAGTAAAGAATACATATTTCACGTTAGAGCCCATGCCGTGGATGATCCCTACAGGTCCTGAGGATTACGCAAGACTGTTAGAAGAAGTTGACCGCGACCGTTTTGCGGTTCATATGGACATAATCAACATGACCAATTCTCTCGAAAGATATTATGAGGCGGAATCTTTTATTGACCGCTGTGTATCACTTCTCGGAAACAGGATCCGCAGCTGCCATATCAAGGACATACATCTTAAGGAAGAATATACTTTCCAGCTTGAAGAATGCGCGCCGGGTCAGGGCGAATATCCTTTGCGCTATTATGTGGAGAAAATGCATTTGATTGATCCTGACATGCCGGTCATCTTAGAGCATTTGAATACTGACGAAGAATACATCCGCTATATGAATTACCTTAAGGAGGTGCTTTATGGCATATGACAGGATCTCCGATGCCAATGAGATCACGGCACGTTACATGGACAGCATTCTAATTAAGGAACGTCTGATAGATTCCGTAGTGGCTGATACAGGTGTTGAACTTTTTGGAGAAAGATTCGCAAGCCCGGTTATGACGCCTGCTTTCTCGCATCTCAAGCAGATGGGCGGGCGTGAGCTTACGGGCCTCGAAGAGTATTCCCTTGCGGCGAAAAACATGAATATCTTAAACTTCGTCGGCATGATGGAAAACGACATGTTCCAACGCATAATTGATACAGGCGCAAAAACAGTACGTATCGTGAAACCGTACGCTGACAATGCCAAGGTAAAAGACCAGATGAAGTTCGCAGAGGATGCAGGTGCATTCGGTATCGGCATGGACATCGACCACATTTTCGGAAATGAAGGTCTTGACGTGGTAATAGGTGAGCAGATGGCGGTCCAAACATCTGACATGATCCGATCTTATGTGGAATCAACTTCTCTTCCGTTCGTTATCAAGGGTGTGCTTAGTGAGGAGGAAGCCGTAAAGTGTGCTGATCTGGGCGCTAAAGCGATCATCGTAAGCCATCACCACGGAAGGCTTCCCTATGCCGTTCCGCCGATGATGGTCCTTCCGGGAATCAGAAAAGCACTTGAGGGCAGGGATGTTAAGATCATCGTGGACTGTGGTATCAGTTCAGGCGCAGATGTTTATAAGTGTCTTGCTTTAGGTGCGGATGCGGCAGCTGTAGGAAGATCGATGCTTCCTTCTCTTGAAGAGGGCGGAACACAAGGCGTTCAGAAGTTCCTTGAAGACGTTAACAATGAGCTAAGGTTTATCATGAGCTGCACGGGGTTTGCGCGCGTTGATGAGATCGATGACAGGTGCCTGGTTAAGTGCTGATCAAGAAACTGTATTTTGCATGTCCCTTTTTGAGCAGCGCTCTTTTGCTATTACTGAGATATTACTGAAATCAATCGAAAACATTGACTGTTTTAGTAATTCTTGCTGAAATTACTGAGATATTACTGATTTGAGGCGTAAATAGTTATTTTTCAGTAATCGAAAAAAGATCGTTATTTCTCGTTGCTAATCGAAGCGGCCACGGAGAAGATCTGACAGACGCACATTATTACCGTTCTCCAATACAAACCTGATCACGTCTTTCTTGGTAAGGACCTTCCTGATCATATCATCGTCAAGTGATTCAAAAAGCTTATTAAACCCGATCTGGGATTTCTTTCGGATGTCCTTGAGAAGCCTTGTATCTTTTAGCTTCCTCTCAGCTTCGCTCTTTGGATAACCCTGGCCGAACGGCTCGGAAAAGAGCTTTTTCAGTGTCAGATCGAAATTATCATACCCTCTCCAGGAATACTCTTCTCCCAACGGGAGAGATACGGCATTTCCGTTGTTGATCTGCGCGAAAAGATAAGCATCTTCCGGAGAAGGAATGTATCCGCATAATACTCCCGGCATGCTGTTGCAGGCTAGCATCATGCCCTGGCCTGAAGAGCAGCCTGTTACGATGAAGTCAACAGATCCGCTTGCGAGCAGGAGCCCTATCATAACCGATATCTCGATATAACTGAAAGACTCATCCTCGCTTCCGTTACAGCCGAAATTGATAACTTCCGCATCGCACGCATATTTCCGCACTGTCTCGAAAAGCAATGCGTTCTTATCATTTTGCGAACTTGCCTGAATGATCCCTATTTTCATAAACCGTCTTCCGTGTTTTTTATATCAAGTACTATATCACATAGTGACGAAAGAACACTTAACTTAAGGATGGCCTTGTAAGAAACAGTTAAGGATCTTACAAGATTCAGGTTAAGAATACTTTTCTCCGGAAATTTATATTGAATGCAGAACAAGGCGAAAAGGAGATTCTTATGACATTAAAAGACAACAGGATCATTAAATCGGTCATCATATTCATCATCTGTCTTATAGTTCACGCTGCGGAAGTTTTTTTCATCAGGACGGATGAGACGGTCTTCGCAGAGTGTTTTATCAATAAAGTATTCGGCATTATCCTGTTATTCGTTCTTCTTAAGATATGGAAGCGGAAATGGCGTGATATCGGTTTTAAGGCATCGCGTTTACTTCCGGATTGTCTTAAGGGTCTTGTTATCTGTGCCGTTTTTTACACACTGGGTTTTGCGGCTGAATTCATCACGCTCTATGCACAGGGCAATCCCGGCCATATGGAATTCTTCGTAACCGGATTCTCGCTTACAGGTGACGTAACAAAGCAGACCGGTATAGGGTTCGTGCTGATGTGCATAGGATTTAATGTTATAAACGTGTGGATGGAAGAAGGTCTTTTCAGAGGGTTCTACATTACTTATCTCCAGGAAAAGATCGGAATGAAAGGCGCGCTTTTTATTGCTGCTTTATTATTCGGATTGTGGCATCTCGTCACTCCGTTAAGGAGCCTTGCAGACGGTCAGATGAGTTTGCCGGAATTCGCGGTAATGAGTATCGGATATGTAGTCCTGTCCGCTCTTATGGGTATTAAGTGGGGCCTGCTTTTCGAACATTCAGGCTCCGTCTGGATCGGACTAGCCGACCATTTCTTTAACAACTGTGTGATAACCAATCTCCTGCATGTGGTGACTGAGACGGGCGTGGATGAATACCAGATCATGCGCGTGCTGATCGGCGAACTGACGTCATTCGTAGCAGTTGTCGTTTATGTGAAGATCAAAGCATGCACCAAAAGAGATTTACAGCAGGTCACTTAACTTCTTGCCGTAAAGATAATCGTGGACTATCCCGTCGAATTCTTTCCACATCGGAAGGGTGTCACATTTATTCCTTCTGGGGCATTCGTAATTCTTATCGGCAAGGCAGGCGACAGAAGAAATGGTGCCCTCCATAAGGGTTAATATCTCGCCGACCGTGTACTTTTCGGGTTTTTTAACGAGCTTGTAGCCGCCGCCTTTACCGCTTGAACCTTTGACAAGGCCTCCTTCGACCATTTTCTTCATTATGATCTCCAGATATTTTTTGGAGATCTCCTGGCGGTCTGCGATGTCTTTGAGGGGAATGTAATTGCCATTATCATTCTGGGCCAGATCTATCATTACCCTGAGACCGTATCTTCCTTTTGTAGATATCATTCCTTATTACCCCTTTTCGAAATAATTACCCATTATAACAGTAGGTAAATATACAAATCAAGATAATAAACCTATTGACATAGTAGGAAATAGGTTTTAAGATAACGCTGTCATTTTTTGAAAAAGGAGATAAGACCTTGATCTACGCAGATAATGCCGCCACTACAAAGATGAGCGATGCGGCCATCCAAACATTAACCGGACTTTTAATAGATACATACGGAAACCCCTCGAGCCTCTATGAATTCGGTCAGAAGGCTAAGGAGGTTCTCGAACAGGCAAGAAGGGACGTAGCTGAAAGCATCGGAGCACAGCCCAACGAGATCATCTTTACATCAGGCGGAAGCGAAGCCGATAACCAGGCGATTCTCTCTGCTGCGAAGATGGGTGCATTGAAGGGTAAAAAGCACATAATCTCGACGGCTTTCGAGCATCACGCTGTTCTTCATACGTTAAACAAGCTCAAGAATGAGGGCTATGAGATCACTCTTCTGGACGTTCATGAGAATGGTCTGGTTACTCCTCAGCAGGTAAAAGATGCGATCCGTGAAGACACTTGTCTTGTTACGATCATGTATGCCAATAATGAGATCGGAACGATCCAGCCCATCCGCGAAATCGGTGAAATATGCAGAAGTAACAATGTTACATTCCATACGGATGCGGTACAGGCGGTAGGTCACATCAAGGTAAACGTGGTAGATGACAATATCGACATGCTCTCGGCATCGGGACACAAGTTCCACGGTCCGAAGGGTGTAGGCTTCCTTTATGTGAAGAAAGGTATAAAGGTTTTTAACCTCATAGAAGGCGGTGCTCAGGAGAAGGGCAGGAGAGCAGGTACCGAGAATGTTCCGGGCATCGCTGCAATGGCAACGGCACTTAAGGAATCAGTTGATGCACTTGATGAGTACAAGGCAAAGCTCACTCCCGTAAGAGACAAGATCATCCGTGGGCTTTCGGAGATTCCTCATTCGGCATTGAACGGAGATGCGGAAAGCAGAGTTCCTTCCAACATCAATTTCTGCTTTGAAGGAATCGAGGGAGAGTCATTACTGCTTCTTCTCGATGATAAGGGAATAGCAGCATCATCAGGAAGTGCATGCACATCCGGTTCATTAGATCCGAGCCACGTTCTTCTTGCTATCGGAAGGATACATGACGTGGCGCACGGTTCGCTAAGATTAAGTCTCGGTGAAGACATAACAGATGACGAGGCTGATTACATAATTAAGTCAGTAAAAGAAGTAGTTGAATATTTGCGCGGGTTCTCACCTGTATGGCGTGATCTTGTAGCAGGAAAGAAAGAATTCATCTTATAAGGGGGACACAACATGGCTTTATACAGCGAGAAAGTAATGGATCATTTCAGAAACCCAAGAAACGTTGGTGTTATTGAAGATGCGAACGGCATCGGCGAGGTCGGCAACGCCAAGTGCGGTGACATCATGAAGATGTATCTGAAGATCGAGGACGATATCATCAAGGATGTAAAGTTCGAGACGTTCGGATGCGGAAGCGCGATCGCATCAAGCTCAATGGCGACAGAGCTCATCAAGGGCAAGCCGGTATCTGAAGCAAGGCAGCTTACAAATAAAGCAGTAGCCGAAGCTTTGGACGGGCTTCCGGATTATAAGATGCACTGCTCGGTCCTGGCGCAGGAAGCGATCGAATCGGCTCTTAAGGATTACGAGAGCAGACAGGAACAAAAATAAATATAATTACCTATTGACATAGTAGGTTATTGGGGATATAATCGCTCCAATATTCGAAATCTTTTATCGAAAGGAGACAGTGATCATGAAGTGCATGTGTTGTTGCATGTTATATACACGGGCAATGGACGGTTGCTGTCTTAATATGATTCGATGTAGATGAATCATTTAAACTGCATGTTCTTAAAGCCCGGAGCTTCGAAGTGCCCCGGGCTTTTTTATTTCATAAATTTTTAACCGAAAGAGGAAAACAATATGAGCAACAATAACGATCTGAAACTTAATTCATTACTAATACACGGCGGTATCGACGGTGATGAGATAACCGGTGCAGTAAACGTACCTATATACCAGACATCAACCTATAAACAGGACGGACTTGGAAAGAACAGGGGATGGGAATATTCGAGAACCGGCAATCCCACGAGAGCTGCATTGGAAAAGCTCATTGCTGATCTGGAACATGGTGAATACGGTCTTGCATTTGCTTCAGGACTTGCTGCGATAAATACTGTTCTCTCACTTTTCAAAAGCGGTGATAAGCTCGTTGTTTCCGATAACATCTACGGCGGCACTTTCAGGATCCTGGATAATGTTTTCAAGAACTTCAATATCACATACAAGATAGTAAATACATCGGATCTTGAGGCAGTAGAAAATGCGATCGATGACGATGTAAAAGCAGTCTACATTGAGACTCCGGCAAATCCTCTTCTTACTATCACAGATATTGAAGCAGTTTCGAAGATCGCCAAAAAGCATGACAAGCTCGTTATTGTTGATAATACTTTCCTGACGCCATATCTGCAGCGTCCTTTAACGCTCGGAGCAGACATCGTCATACACAGCGGCACAAAGTATCTGGGCGGACATTCGGATACCATTTCCGGTTTTGTAGTAGTTAATGACAAAGCTCTTGCTGACCGTCTTTATTATCTTCAGAACGCGATCGGAGGAGTGCTCGCACCCTGGGACAGTTTTCTGATTATTAGAGGCATCAAAACTCTTGGAGTCCGTATGGACAGACATGTGGCTAATGCTGAGAAGATCGCAAGATGGCTTTCCGAAAGCGGTTTTGTAAGCAAGGTCTACTATCCGGGTCTTGAGACTGATCCGGGATATGAGGTCCAGAAGAAACAGGCTGACGGCGCAGGCGCGATGATATCATTCGTACTTAACGAAAAGTACGACTATAAGACGTTCTTTGAATCACTGAAGCTGATTACTCTGGCAGAGAGCCTTGGCGGCGTAGAATCTCTCGTATGCCATCCCGCAACGATGACGCATGCGGCAATCCCTGCAGAAATTCGCAAAGAAGTAGGCATCGTTGATGAACTTATCAGGTTCTCAGTAGGTATCGAAGACGTTAATGATCTTATCGAAGATCTTAAACAGGCTATCGAGAATTCAGTTAAGTGATAAGGAGTAAATACCATGAATAACGTTTATGAAGATATCAGAGGGATGATCGGCAACACTCCGATCCTCAAGCTTAATCATATGGGCGTTAAGCCCGGAGTAAATATCTATGCAAAGCTTGAACTTATGAACCCTGCCGGAAGCGTAAAAGACCGTATCGGCGTTTACATGATCGATGATGCGAAAAAGCGAGGAATACTTAAAGAAGGCGGTACGATCGTAGACGCGACTGCAGGCAACACAGGTATCGGAATAGCGGTTGCTGCTTTGAACCAGGGCATCAGGGTTATCTTTACCGTTCCCGAGAAATTCTCGATCGAAAAGCAGCTTGTCATGCGCGCTCTGGGCGCAGAGATAGTACATACATCAAGAGAAGATGGAATGCTCGGAGCAGAGCGTAAAGCTGAAGAGATCTTGAAGGAGATCGAAGGATCCGTATCGCTCAGACAGTTCAGGAATCCTGCTAATCCTCTCGCTCATTACGAGACAACGGGACCTGAGATATTTTCACAGTTGGACGGCAATATCGATTATTTCGTGGCAGGTGCCGGAAGCGGCGGAACATTTACAGGCGTAGTCAAATACCTGAAGGAGCAGAATCCTTCGATAACAGGAGTGCTGGCCGATCCATACGGATCGACGATCGGAGGCGGTGAGCATTTCGATTACAACATAGAAGGAATAGGCAATGATTTCATCGCAGATACGATGGACATCACATTGGTAGACAAGGTCATCAAGGTCAATGATGACGAAGCATTCGAGATGAGCAGGCTTCTTGCGAAGAACGAAGGCATCCTCGCAGGATCATCTTCCGGTGCAGCTCTTGCGGCATCGATCAAGCTGTCGCAGGAGCTCGAATCCGGAAACATAGTAACTGTTTTCCCTGACAGGGGAGACAGATATTTGAGCAAAGGATTATTTGAATAAATGAGCAATGTCTTTGAACTGAAAAATGTATTTAAGACATATAAGAACGACGGCAAGGAATTCACAGCCTTGAAGGATGTGAGCCTTGACGTCAGGGAAGGCGAGATCTTCGGGATCATCGGAATGAGCGGTGCCGGCAAATCGACACTTGTACGCACTCTGAACCGTCTTGAAGAAGTGACTTCAGGAACCGTAAAGTTCTACGATAAGGATCTGTCATCACTTAAAGCAGGTGAACTTCGTGAAGTGAGACATTCCATATCCATGATCTTCCAGGGTTTTAATCTGGTTAATCAGAGAACAGTCCTCGCGAATGTCGAACAGCCGTTAAGAATCGCAGGTGTGCCCCGTAAGGAGCGGAAAGAGAAGGCACGCCAGATGCTCGAGATCGTTGGTCTTTCCGAGAAGGCTGATGTGTTTCCGGCACGTCTTTCAGGCGGACAGAAACAAAGAGTAGCCATAGCAAGAGCGCTTGCTGCAGATCCGAAGGTACTGTTGTGCGATGAAGCGACAAGCGCATTGGATCCGAAGATCACGGGCGAGATACTGGATCTGTTAAAGAAGATCAATCATGAACGAAAACTCACGATAGTTATTATTACTCATGAGATGGCTGTTGTAGAAAAGATATGTGACCGTGTGGCGATAATTGACGACGGTAATCTTGCAGAGATAGGTGCGGTGAGAGATGTCTTCTCAAATCCCCGGTCGAAGGCTGCAAAGAAGCTTGTTTTCCCGGCTAATCCTTTCGATCCATCTGATCCTTCCGGTAAAGTGATCCGTCTTGTGTTCGACGGTACACAATCGAGCGTTCCGTTCATTGCGAATCTTGTCGAGCAGACGGGACTTAAGGTGAATATCTTAAGTGCAAATACAAAGAGTGTCGGAGGCATCGGTTTCGGTCAGATGATATTGGAACTTCCCGAATCAGAGGATGATCAGAAGACGATAATCGATTTCTTCACAAAGGGCGGATTGTCTGTATCGGAGGTCGTATAACATGAGTGATTTTATTAAAGAAGCGATTCTTTCCGGAATCCTTGAGACATTTGAGATGACGTTTTTCGCGTCGTTGTTTTCATACATTGTAGGACTCCCTTTAGGCGTTCTTCTCTATGCGACATCGAAGGGAAGACTTCTTGAGAACAAAGCGGTAAACGGTGTAATAGGCATTATAGTAAACATTACGCGCTCTCTGCCGTTTCTGATCCTGCTGGTACTGCTGATCCCTTTTACGAGATTCGTGGTCGGCACATCAATTGGAACAGTCGCATCGATCGTTCCTTTGACAGTCGGTGCTATACCGATCGTTGCAAGAATGGTCGAATCTTCATTAAATGAAGTAAATCCCGGCATCATCGAGGCAGCTACATCTATGGGTGCATCACCGGTCTATACGATAATCCACTTTATAATACCCGAAGCTACACCATCGCTTCTTCAGGGCGGTGCCATCAATGTAGCTACAGTGCTCGGTTACTCGGCAATGGCCGGAGTCATCGGCGGCGGAGGCCTCGGCGCTATCGCATTACAGTACGGTTACTACCGTTATCAGAAGGACGTCCTGTGGACTACCGTAGCGCTTCTGGTCATCATGGTAATGCTGATCCAGGAGATTGGTATAAGGATGTCAAAGAAGACCAGGAAGACATGAATTATTTATTAGTATAGTGAAGAGCCACCCGGAAGAAGGGTGGCTTTTTGTTAATTGAAAGGAAGATATTAACCCATTCTTTGTTTTTGAGAAAAAAGGTTAAGATTTGAGCCGAATTATTAACTTAAATATTTGTTTTCGAAAATTGCGTTAAGCTTTTCCCGAAAATCTTAACCTGAATCTCTAAAATTGAAATTTGAGTTAAATATCTGCTTGAATTCTTAACCTAAAAAACAAATATGCAAAAAAGCGTTAACCGTGGATTCCTAGCAGAAAAAAACATGGCAACGAACAGCAAAATCCGGCCTGCAATCCCTCGAAACTCCAATAAAATCAGCCCTTTTATGCAAATTTCAAAAATTTAAAAATTTACCTATTGACATAGTAGGTAAGTACCGATATACTTTCACCATCAACTCGAAAGGAGGCGTGAACAATGTATAACTCGATCACTAACACAGTAAACAGCATGATGTGTTGTCGAATGCTTAGCTCCCGGGCACGCAAAATGGCCACGGCGATGAGCAGAGATGTTTCACGCCTTGCGATACGATGTTGAAGTTTTGATACGCTTATAAACATGCCATGTGCCCGGGAGTCTAATAGATGCCCGGGCTTTTTCTTGGCCCTGAACAGGAAAGAATCAAAACTAAAATACAAAACAAAATCTAAGGAGAAATATATTATGAAATCTAACATTTTTAAGAAGGCAATAGCAGCAGTACTTACACTTACAATAGTCGGATCCGTCGCAGCATGCTCTGCAAATACACAGGCAGCAACGATCGGAAACGCAGCACAGAATTCTGAGAACGTAGTCCTCAAAGTAGGCGCAAATATAACACCTCACTCAGAGATCCTTGAAGTAGCAAAGCCGATCCTTGCAGAGCAGGGAATCACGCTTGAGATCGTTAAGCTTGAAGATTCAATCACACCTAATACGGGCGTTATCGAGGGAAGCCTTGATGCAAACTATTTCCAGCATGTTCCTTATCTTGAACAGTTCAACAAGGAAAACGGTTCAACACTGGTTTCGGTAGGCGCAGTACACTATGAACCCTTCGGGATCTATGCAGGCAGAACAAAGGATCTGAAGGATCTTCCGGACGGTGCGATCGTAGCAGTACCGAATAACGTTACAAACGAAGCAAGAGCACTTTTACTCCTCGCACAGGAAGGCATTATCACACTTAAGGAAGATGCAGGTATCAATGCAACAGTAGAGGACATTTTGGAGAATCCCAAGAACATACAGTTCAAAGAACTTGCACCCGAGCAGCTCGTAGCAGCACTTCCTGATGTTGACGTAGCAGTAATCAACGGAAACTATGCGATCGAGGGCGGCCTCCACGTAAGCCAGGCACTTGCAGTTGAAGCTAATGACGGTCTTGCAGCACAGACATACGGAAACATCATTGCCACATCAGCTGATAAGGCTAATGATCCTGCGATCAAGAAGCTTGTTGAAGTACTCCAGGGACCTGAAGTAAGCGCTTACATCAAGGCTACTTACGACGGTGCAGTAGTTCCCCTCTTCTGATAAGGAGCAAAGACCATGAAAGGATTCGAGTACTATAACCCGGCGAAAATAGTTTTCGGCGAGGGTGCGGAGAACAGTCTTGCAAAGCTCCTTAAACAAAACAACGTAAAGTCACTCCTCCTGGTCTACAGCGGAGATTTTGTAAAGACACTCGGCATTTACGATGTGATAAAGCAAGCCGTGGATGAACTTGATATCAGATTTTCGGAGAGCGGGGAAGTGGTACCGAATCCAAGCATCGAACTGGTAAGGAGGCTCGTAGAAAAAGGAAAGAAAGATGAAGTCGATTTCGTTTTGGCTGTCGGTGGAGGAAGCTCCATCGATACCGCCAAAGCAATCGCAATAGGAATACCTTATGACGGTGATGTCTGGGACTTTTTCTCGAAAGGAACAGTGCCCGAAAAGGTATTGGGAATAGGCGTTATCGCGACTACGGCATCTTCCGGATCCGAGACATCAAATGCAGCGATACTCTCATATGGTGAGTGGAAAAAAGGATTCGAAGATGACCGCATCATTCCGAAGTTTGCAATCATGAATCCGAGATACACTGTGAATCTTCCTGCCTATCAAACGTATGTCGGAATAGCAGATGTTCTATCGCATCTTCTCGAAAGGTACTTCTCCGATGAGAAGAATTCAGATACTACCGATTATCTTATCGAAGGTGCAATCAGAGCCTTACAGGTGAATGCCGCAAGACTCATAGAAGATCCGACGGACATCAACGCACGCGCAGAGATACAGTGGCTCGCATCTGTGGCACATAACAATTTCCTTGATGCCGGCAGATCGGCAGATTGGGGTTCACACCGCATCGAACATGAATTGTCCGCACAGTATAACATCACGCACGGTGAAGGCATGGCAGTGGTCTTCGTCGCATGGACAAGATATATGGCAGATATAAAGCCGTGGAGGCTCGCGCTGCTGGCTTCGAGAGTCTATGGAAAAGATGCTTTTGATTTCGATGAGAGAGAAAGGGCTTATCAGCTGTCAGATGAACTTGAAAGATTTTTCAGAAGTTTAGGACTCAAGACCAGACTTTCGGAACTCGGAATAACAGACAAAGACATTGAAACAATGGCAAAACGTGCAACGGCCGGAGGCAGCGTAGGTCACTATGTTCCGCTCGATGCACAGAGAATCACCGACATACTTAAGATCGCACTTTAACAGAATCATCACTATAAAGAATCACTAAAAGGAGAAACATAAAATGGCAAGAATTAAATTGGTAGAGCAGTCAGAGGCAACGGGAGCAGAGAAGGAACGTTATGACGAGCTAGCAGGAAGAAATGCAGTAACGAATATGAAGAAGGGTCTTCTCAATGACGCGGCAACATATGACGCATATATGGCATGGTACACATCATGGAACCGATTGGTTGAGATAATAGGTGAGAAGGATGCGATCCTTTTTGCGCATAAGATATCCACAACAAATTCATGCCAGTTGTGCTCACTGTTCTTCATCAGCGATGTAAAGGGCTTAGGACTTGATCCGGCTAACCTCGTTTATGACGAGAAGGAAACCCTCCTTACAACTTTGGCTGAATCTATCGTTAAGGATCCTACATCAGTATCAGATGAGCTTTTTGAGAAATTAAGAAAGCTCTTCAACGATCAGGAACTTGTAGTTATAGTCGGTTTCGCAGGTCAGATGATCGCGACAAACAACTTCAATTCAGTATTCAAGATCGATGTAGATAAACGTCTCCTCCCGCTTGTACAGGAATTCAAGCCCGCTACATGGAGAGCAGATATTAAGAAGTAACCGATTTGAAGTCCCTGCTATGCTTTTGGTGATTCGATTTGGCAGGGACTCATTCCGGGTCTGGGAAATCAACTGAGATATTCCCGGAACATAAGAAAGACGGGCATCCCGGTTGCGGGATGCCCGTTCTTCATGTTATTGAATGAACTGATTATTCTGTTATCTTCTTCCAGATCGTGACATCGTAATCGCCCTTCTCGGGAACGTTCATTATCTTTATGAATCTGCCGTTATAGTAGGAATACACTTTATATGGTTTGCCCGGCTGGTGGATAGAGATTATCGATCTGTCTCCATTTATCGAAACTTTAAATGAGAATATGATCGTGTTCGTTCCGGTACGGGCAACCCAGTTATCTTCGCCTCTGGTATAGTCTTGTTCAAAATCATAGAAATGTTCGGCGATATCCAGGAGTGCGCGTTCCTCTTCGCGTGAGACGACACATTCATCCGGCCCCGGTGATGTTACTTCAAAAACATATTTGTTTGAATATGAATGGATTAATGTTGTCGTGCCTTCGAAAACAGGACGGCCGGTCTCGCTCCAATTAACTTGAACAAAGAACACTTTTCCGGCTTCTTTATCGATCTCGCTTAGGTACTCGGGATCGTTTTCGCAGACTGTCCGGACAAAAGCCTTGGGGACAGGAGCCCTGAAAGGACCTGCTACGGCATAGTATTCATCATGTACAGTAAAGAAGTTCTCAAAGCCGTTGAAAGACAGCTTTACGATGCGGTCACTTGCGAACCACACACCTGCCTCATAGACTAAAGCGGCTGCCACAATGAGCGCAATGATATTCAGAATTTTTTTCAGGCCTTTCTTATCCGGCTTTGCCATAAAACTAAATCCTCTTAATTCACTTTAGAAAGCAATTGTGAAGTTGCTGAGAAAAACAACGATAAGTGCAATGTGGATGACGATCCAAATTCCCGTGATCACTGCGCAGATAATGTTTGTGCCTTTTCCTTTATTGACCTTTCTGCTTGCGATGGCACATAAGATAAAGCACACGAGTGAAGCTATCCAGGATACCGGATACAGTATGATCGCAGGAGACTCTATTCCGAACGGCAGGAAGTAGGAATAGATAAATGCTTCCGATAATCCTTCCTGATAGGCGATCATAACGATAAACGGCATGATGATATAGGGCAACAGATATGCGAATCTTCCGATCTTAACAACTTTGCTGTTCATATCAGTATCTCCTTTTTTATAAAGATATACCTGGCATGTAGAGCCTTTATTTCATCTCCTGAGTTCATATTACGCAAATTTACTTTGATAATCAAACTAATAATCGGCAAAGATGTGGCAAAAATATTTTAGATATTGCCCGATTCTATATGATCTTTTTGCAGATTATTGTGTCCATGCAGTGGTAGTGGGGGATCCCGTTGCTGTTGTCTTCGAAAATGGTCTCGTCGATCCTTATGAATTTCCAGTCGGGGAAAAAGGAGAAGAGTTCGCCGGATCTCCACATCTTTTCTTCGATATCCCAGTCCGGAGGGAGCTCTAAGAAAGGTTTTTCGACGAAAACATTGAAGAAGACAAAGCCGTTCTTTCTGGTTATGCGGCTGATCTTCTCGAAGAAGAGTTTCTTATTCTCATCAAAAAGATATTGGATCGTTCCCGTGGAGTATACTATGTCGAATTGTTCGTCTGTTTCAAAAGTATTGATATCGTCAACATAAGCATTGATCTCAACGCCGTTTTCTTTTGCAAGGCGGATGGTCTTCCTGATGCCGTTTTCCGTCAGATCAAAGGCGGTTACTTTGTATCCTTTGGATGCCATGTAGACTGCATCTTTGCCTTCACCGCATCCGATATCCAGGACTTTTTTCTCACAGGAAGGCGGGCAGAGCGATATGAGTTCGTCGCAAAAATCTGCGGGTTCCGTGCCCCAGTAATAACTGTCGCCTTCATACCATTTCTCGTAGTTTGTTCTGATGTTGCTCATGTGATTCCCGACCCCTTCATATTAAGCATGTCCGTATTATACCTAAGCCGGTATGAGAGTTCTTTGACAGACAACTCGCTGCTCTTAATTGCATTATAAATATATTTTACTTCTATATGAGATTATATGGAAAGCCTTCGTTTTTTTTGTTAATTTATATATTGAGATACATGAATGTGAAAGAGATTTTTAAAGAGGTTATATATGAGCAGAGAGATCAAACATGAAGAAATCGATAAGATCGTTCAGACGATAATCGATGATTATAACGGCGGAAAGAATATTGATGCCATCAAGCTTTTCAGCAATCCCGATAAAGAAGAGGTAAGAGAGCTCGTAGAGCATTTCTTCAGGATCATTTACCCGGGATATTTCAGAGATCTCACTTACAAGATATACAATCCGAAGAACAGTTTTGCCGTTACGATAGAAGATGTGTTCTATCACCTGAAAAAGCAGGTCTACAGGGCGCTTGATTATTCCAGGAGTGATGACAAGCTTACGGATGAGGAACGTGAGAATGAGAGCTACCGCATCACCACGGAGTTTTTCAAAAAGATACCTGCGATCAGGGAATACATCGAGACGGATCTTATGGCAACGCTTGACGGTGACCCTGCTGCAGCTAATTTTGACGAGGTAATACTGGCTTACCCCGGACTTATGGCTATAACAGTCTACCGTATTGCCCACGAGCTATATCTGCTTAATGTTCCGATACTTCCGCGTCTTATGACCGAATATGCCCATTCCGAGACCGGAATCGATATCCACCCCGGTGCCACGATCGGGAAATATTTCTTTATCGATCACGGTACGGGCATCGTCGTAGGTGAGACTTCCATTATTGGTAATAACGTTAAGATCTATCAGGGTGTTACGATCGGTGCTCTTTCGACACGCGGAGGCCAGAAGCTTTCAGGCAAGAAGCGCCATCCGACTATTTGCGATAATGTAACGATCTACGCAAATGCATCTATTCTTGGCGGCAATACGGTGATCGGTGAGAATACTGTAATCGGAGGCAACTCGTTTATTACATCGTCCGTTGAGCCTAATTCCAAGGTCAGCATGAAGAATCTGGAAAAAGAGAACAAGATTGACGGAGAACACGTTAAGAGCGAAGAAGTCAAACCGGGTGATGAGTGGTATTACATCATCTGAGGGTTTTTAATTTTCATGGAATGGAATAATGAGATAGACAGTTTTTTCGAGACCGGGTCAGCCAAATGCCCCAACTGCGGAGCGAACATTTTCTTCAATGAAAAGTTCGGCAGATTGGTCTGCAATATGTGCGGCGGTATCTACGAGCCGGAAAGCCTCAGGCCTTTGGGAAGAATCGAGAACCGCGATACGGAAGAAGCCGGTGAAGAAGAGGATAATAAGCAGGAGTTCGTATGCGACTCCTGTGGTGCAGCCGTGGTTACGGATTATAATACTGCCGCGACGTTCTGCGCTTTCTGCGGATCCCCGACGCTCATAAAAAGAAGACTTTCGAAGAGCTTCAGACCGGACTATATCATCCCTTTTAAGGTAAGTAAGGAAGAGGCCATCGAGAAATACCTGAAATGGGCGAGAACAAATAAGGGTATCCCCAAGGAGTTCCTTTCTGAAGCGGCACTTACCAAGATCACGGGATATTATATCCCGTTCTGGCTTATCAATGCGGATTGTAATGCTTTGGTTGGAGGCTCGGGTCAGGTCAGTGAACAGGAAGTAATAGCGAACTTCATCATAGACAGAAAGATCAAGTTCCAGGTTAAGAATGTTCCTTTTGACGGGTGCAAAAAGATCAGCAATACCCTGATGGAAGCGATAGAACCTTTCGATTATTCTGAGCTCAAGGCCTATAACGATATGTATCTGCCTGGTTTTTATGCCCAGCGTTATGATACGTCTGCATTGGACATGCTCGACATCATCAAGATACGTATCGATACTTATGCAGAGGGTCTGGTCAAGCACTTCTCGACCGGACAGTATGAAAAGGTCAGTGTCGGCGCCACGGGTTCTTTTGCTGAAAATTTCAGTCAGAGTTATGCCCTGATGCCGGTGTGGTTCCTGAACATCAAATATGATGGTTTTAACTATGGTATTGCGGTAAACGGACAGACCGGAGAAGCCTCGGGCAACCTTCCGATAAGCAAAGGCCGCGTTCGAACACACTCGGCATTGGAAGTGCTTAAAAATGTCCTGAAATATCTTCTGATTACCTTGATCCCAGCACTGATCGTTACGATACCTGCCGTTATAGGAGTGTTGGCAACCGGTGCTGAAGAAGACTATAGGGCTTCAGGAGGTTATGGACCTGTTCCTTTTGTAGTGCTTTCAGGCCTGATCGTCTGGACCATGTTCAGTGTTTTCGGATTAAAGATCTTCATTCCGTTTATCAGGAATAAATACAGAAATACACGCTTTAATGAGTCAGTGACCATAGATAAGGCTCCGGGCGTTGAAGAGTATATTGATCTTAAGTCCAAGATCGATATGGAAAATTACGACAGGTTCTCACACATGTCTACAAGGCCCGAGAATGAAGACAGGGATGACCCTGCCCGTGAAAACCTTTTTACTTTGCTGCTCAGTAAGATCTTCAAGTAATGCGGTAGTCCGGAATTTTATTACTCTCGAAAAAGGGGACAGGGACAGTGGACGATTTCTATAATGAAAGAGACTACGAAAATATAAGAAAAGACAAGTATACATTTTCGGTAATGTCGAGGATCATCGGTGAAGAATGCACACTGCGTTTATCTGACCATGAGAGGATCATTTTCTGTTTTACAGGTCAGCCTTTTCCCGTATGGATCTGGACGGCAGATGATGCTGCGCCCGAAGAAATGGAGAAGGCATATCTGATCGCCAGGGATGAATCCCTGCTCGACGGTGAACACCGGTTCAATGTTAAGTATGAACTGGCGGAATATTTCATTAAAAGAGGTAAAAAAGACGGCCTGGATCTTTCGATCCAAACCAACCTTTTTGCTTATGACTGCCCGGCTCCGATCGAACCGTCATCCGTTGTCGACGGGCAGCTTCATAAGTGTACAGCTGAGGATATTGATGCGCTGGTGGACTTTTTCGACATGTTCCATAATTCAGTGGGGATCGATAAGAAAAGCAAGGAAGAATACAGGACCGATGCGGAGAACTGTGTCAAAAGCGAATGCCTGTATCTCTGGAAAAACACTGAAGGCGAGTTCGTGTCCAGCTGCCTGTGGCACCCCGTAAATGATCTGGCATCAATAGGTCTGGTTTTTACAAAGGATGAGTACCGCAGAAAGCATTATGCCGAGCATCTTGTGTATCAGGTAACTAAGATCGTCAGTGATGCCGGGTATCTCGCAATGCTTTATACGGATGCTGATTACGCCGCATCCAATGCATGCTATGAGAAGATAGGATACATTCTCCGTGGAAAACTGTGTACGGTAGGATAATATGGTTTCCAAATACTTATAATGCTTTGATCTGGATACATTATGCCATTTTTTTCACACAATATTGTTGTCGTTTTGATGCCGAAATGAAGATGATTTGAAAAATCACAATTCTAACCTATACCCGTAAATAAATGGCGCATAAGCGCTGACATATTGAAGTCATATCAATGGGGAGATAATGGGTATGAATGGTGAAAATGAGACCGGTAAGTATCTTACCGGAGGGGATTTGTCCGGAAAGGACAAAAAGAAAAGGAAACTGAATACCAAGGGAAAACTGGTTCTTTGCGGATTCGGAACCTTCGTTGTAGGTGCAGCAGTAATTGCAGGTTCCTGCTTCAGCATGCTGGATAAGAAAGATCAGGATAACCTGAAAAAGGAAGTTATTCTCGAAGCAGGTTCCAGGATCAGGATCGAGGATTTCTTCTCTGATTGTCCGGAAGATGCAAGATTTGTGACTGATATTTCAGATATCGACACGAAAGTTCCTGCGGTCTACCTGCTCACGGTCTCTTATGAAAAAACATTTACTGAAGACGTTACTCTTAAGATAGAAGACCATACCGGACCTAAGGGGAAGGCTGTTTCCCAGACGGTCTATACCACCTGGAAGATGCCTGAAGCTGAGGAGTGCGTGGATAATCTTTATGATCTGTCCGGGATCGCAAAGGTCGAGTATAAGAATTCGACTCCGAAGTTCACTTCCGGAGGTACATTTGATGTTCCGGTAGTTGCTACGGATATGTATGGCAATGATACGAAGATCGAGGTCCCGTTTATGGTCATTGATGACCGTACGGCGCCTGTTATCGAAGGTGTCCATGATATAAATGCCGAAGGCGATGCGCGAAAGCTGAATCTTTTGGATGGGATTGTCGTCTATGATGATTATGATATGGATCCCGTGATCAAAGTTAACGATTCGATGGTTAATTACAATAAGACAGGTGAATACGAGATAATCTATTCCGCTGTCGATAAGGCCGGAAACGTCAGCAGCGCCAAGGCAATGTTCAATATCAAGGTTTCTGATTCCGAAAAGAAAACTGGCTCTGATGGCAACGGCCAGAGCTCTTCTTCCGGAGGCTCTGATTATTCAGACTATTCAGACTCTGACAGTTCATCTGATCCTGCATATGCTCTTGCGGAAAAAGTCATGTCTTCTCTGTGGCGCGACAGCGATGTCGAGACGGCAAGGGCGATCTTTACCTGGGTCCATTCGAATATTTCTTATCTGACGATAAATGAATATATGACCTATGAAGAGGCTGCATACAGAGGTTTTACGAGACGCACCGGTGATTGCTATGTATATTTTTCGTGCGCGAAAATGCTTCTTGATTGTGCCGGAATTCCAAATCTTATGGTCGAAAGATTCCCTGTATATTCTAATGGCCATTATTGGAATCTCGTGAAGCTTAATGGTGAGTGGTATCACTGTGACGCTACCGTTTTCAGGGATCACCCGGACCTGTATTTCATGTGTACCGATGAAGAGATAGATGACAGCCATCATTCATTCAATGGCGCGCTCTATCCCGAACGTGCGGGCGGTTCCACCAGTTATCTGGCTACGCCTACACCTACACCTAAGGTTACGGCAACTCCAACTCCGACTGCTACACCTGAGCCTACTGCAACCCCGACTCCTACTCCGCCGGATATTGCTGAGCCGACTCCGACTCCGGAACCTACGGCCACACCTGTGCCGGCAACTGAACCGGTTGTAATAACGGAACCGGAAGAACCCGTTGTCGTGGCAACTGAACCGGACTACTCAGGCCCGGCGGAAGCTCAGCCCGGTGAAGTTACCGATCTGATGTTTGAACCTTATGGTTACCGCGAAGAAGACAGGACATAGTGATCTCAAGGTGATTTAACAGGCATGCTATAATGGATCCGTCTGAAGGGTAATGACCTTTGGGCGGATCTCTTTTGATAAATGCTTATTTTGCAGGTGTATTGTGATTCTTATCTTTGACTATTTTGAGACTCTGCTTAACAGCAGAAACATGGATTTTAACAGGGGACTAAAGATTTTCTGGGAGAAGCATTATCAGGATAAATGCCGGTTTGAAGATATGAAGAGTTATGGAGAAGAACTGTTTCAACAGCTCCTCATCAGGCATGGTGAAGGTAAAGAATATCCTTTTGTCGAAGAAGAACTGCCTCTTTATGCTCAAAGATTCGGCGGAGATGTAATATCAATGAGCATTGAGGAAGAAGCAGACTTTTTAATGACCTGCAACGGTTTTGAACTGAACTCCGGAGTGACCGGTCTCCTGGAAAAATGCAGTCAAAAGCAGATTCCGATGTATGTTTTATCGAACAGCGGTTTCCGTGGCGAAGCGCTTATGGAGATACTTAAAAGATTTGGCATAAGCAAGTATTTCAACAGGCTCTGGTCAAGCGCGGAGTTTGGACGGATCAAGCCGTGCAGGGATTATTTCGAGTTAGCGATCAAGACTGCATTGTCTGATAATCCCGCCGAAAAAAGAGAGAATATTATCTTTGTCGGGGACATGTATGATACCGATGTAATCGGTGCGCATAATGCAGGGATCAAGTCTGCGTGGCTGAATAAAAAAGGTGCTGCTGATCCGGATAATCTCGCGACGTATAATATCTCTTCGTTGAGTGAGTTAGAGATAATAAACTGAGAAAAAACATTGAATGGTGTATTTTAAATTTTTCGAAATAAACAGACAGGAGAATAAACATGGAAAACTACATAGAAGGAAATAAAGCGGCGTGGGAAGAGGCCTTTGATAATAGAGATGCTTCATGGGGTGCCGACATAACGGAACGCATACAGAAGGAGGACTATCCTTTCTTCAACGAAGAGACGAAAAGCGTTCTGAAGAAGATCGATACTAATGGAGCCGTGATCGGACAGTTCTGCTGCAATAACGGTCGCGAACTGCTTTCCCTGGTTAAATGCGGAAACGCGAAAAAGGGAATCGGTTTTGACATCGCGGAGAATCAGGTCGCTTTCGCCAACGAAAAAGCAAAAGAATTGGATCTGCCCTGCGTATTTGAGGCTGTCAATATCTACGACATCGATGACCGTTATAAGGAACAGTTCGATGTTGTTCTCATAACCATTGGCGCACTTTGCTGGTTTGATGATCTCGACCGTTTCTTTGCAGTCATATCAAAATGCATGAAGCCCGGGGCTGTCATCGTAATCAATGAGCAGCATCCGTGTACGAACATGCTTGCAACCGATGGTGAAGAAGTTTTCGAACCGGATCACAGAAAAGAGTGCCACTATTCCTACTTTGAGCATGAGTGGACAGGAAACGGAGGCATATACTATATGACTCAGAAATCCTACCATTCAAAGACTTTTACTGACTATACGCATTCGATGTCGGAGATCATAACAGGAATGTGCAATAACGGTATCGTCATTACCGGCATGCAGGAATTTGATACCGATATCAGCGGCGGTTTTCACGCGATCGATCATAGCGGATACCCGCTCTCTATGATCCTGCTGGGCGAGAAGACCGATGCCTGAACAAAGCTCCTGAATAAAGCGCCTGAATAAGCACAGGGATCAGTTTCTGAACCGGATGACCCGGTTCGGATCATCTTCTTATGGCGTTATTTACTTCTTCCGGTGAGGAGAATTTTCCGACAAATTCATCAGAATCTATATCGCAGCTGTATTCGTGAAATACATAGAACTCATCTGCTATATAGAAGATCATGTATTCATCAAGACCGGAAGAGTACTTATACAGCTTTCCGTTCTCATATTGAGAAGCTTCTTCCCAGTGCATGTATGCGGTATCACTAATTAATCCATCATAATTAATTCTGAAGAAATGATCAGTACTCTCGAACATGGGAGCATTGTCGTACCCTGCTTCTCCTCCGTTGACAAGATATACACGTGTAGAGTTGATCTTCATTGCCTGACCGTCTTCCAATTCGAAACCAACCGGTTTGTTCTCGAATCTCATGTTAAGAAGGGGAGTCCATTTGTAATTTTCGTCATACCTGGAATAAGCGTAATATATGTCACCGATTCGTATTACCCAATAAGGCCAGTTAGACGAGCTGCCGTATTGAATACCATGATCAGCTTCAGGGTTAAGGTAATTTGCTGCAGCCATCGATGTCTCGTAAGTACAGATCAGATTCCCGCTGTCATCATACAATCTGTATTGAAGCATGGGATCTCTGCATATCAGGTAGTTCTTTCCGTCTTGTACAATAAGCCGTAATCCGAAGAATGTGCCGGTTTCATCATCATATAGTTCAAGCATTCCGCAATCAACAACTTCATCTAAAGTAAGCATCTTCTCATCTCTTACTGTGCGGACATACATATTCCCCATATACCCTTTAACTCCGCCGTATGCGCGGTCGAAGTCAGCATCGACATGAATAAACTCTCCTTCTTCAATGCTTACCGGCGGAGTACCGTATAGCTTTCCCCATGAATGGTTTCCGTCTGTGCAGGCATAATAGCAGACGCCGCATCTGTATATGGTCATGCTGGCCGTCCCGCCTTCTTCGATCTTAAGCTGGTCGGGATAATCGAATTTGATCCCGGAGGGTTTATCAATTGAAAAACTGTTATCAGAGTCTGACGAACTGTCAGTCACATCAGTATCATCAGTCTCGTCGGCCTTTTCCGTCATCTCCGTTGTCGGACTGGAAGGAAAAGAACAAGCACAACCGAATAAAACGACCAATGAAGCAGCCAAACACAATACCTTTTTCATACGACCTCCTAAAATATTATGTCCCATATTCTTCTTTGATACCTTATATACAGATAAGAAAGTAGAAATGTTGCATGCAAAATGAATATCTATCAGTTCTAGTATTCAACATAGAAAATGTCATAGTTTGTCCCCTGTCAGATTCATAAGATGCATGCTAACCTTTTTTACAGTTGTATGGGGTAATAACGGGGTTGGAATATCAGAAAATGAATGAATACACGAAGGAACAAAGCGAGAGGATCCGTAAGGAACTGATCAATTCTGAGAACAGGACCAGACGGAAAAGAATAATAACTGTTATTACGATCTCGGTCCTGATTCCGACGGTTATTGTCTTATTCGTTTTGTCTCAGCAGATATTTATTCCTGCTTTCCTGAGAGCGAAATCTTACCGTAATCTTATCAATCATTCGGTGAAAACGGGTGACACTATAGTTTTCGGAGATAAATTCTTAAATAACAAATGGAGAGTGCTGACAGTTCAGGGATCAAAAGTATTTATTGTCAACCAAAGATGCATCATAGGTTCTCCCGGAATGTATCAGTCCCAATATATTTACGATATTCCTGATTATCTGAATAATGAATACTATGACTGTTTGTTTAGTGATAATGAGAGGGCCATGATCTGTGAGACTGACCACGGGAAGATCTTTCTTTTGAGCGCCGAAGAAGCCCGGACTTATTTTGCTGATGATACTGACCGGATTGCCGGAAGCAACAGGTACAACAGGGATTACTATCTTCTTAGAGATCTGTCAAACAATTGGAACGGCGGTTATCGCTGCAGAATGTATGTCAATAATGTCGGAGCCATTATTGATGATAACGTTGATGGGAGATTTGGGATCCGCCCGGCAATGTGGCTTGATATGGATAAAGCCGTGAGCTGATAAATTGGTAAGACGACTGAATAAATATTTGAATGTTAATGTTAGGTTAATGTTCAGCTATCTTCCCGTTAAGAATCGAAGGTTATGATTTACCCATAAAACAACGGGGAGGATAGTTGGTTATGGGTGATTCTATTTTAAGGATCAGTAATCTCACAAAGTCTTACGGCGCGAAAAAAGCGCTTGATGACGTTTCTTTCGAGGTCGGAAGAGGCAGGATCTACGGCTTCATCGGTGAGAACGGAGCAGGGAAGACCACAGCGATCAGAGCCATTACAGGGTTAAGCCCGGTCGATCACGGGACTATCGAGCTTTTCGGCAGATCAGATAAGAAAGGGCTCATTGAGGCCAGAAGAAAGATGGGATGCCTGGTCGAGCACCCGATCCTGGACATGCGTAAAACAGCTAAGGAGAATCTGCTCTTACAGCAGCTATTATATGGAAACAAGGATGCTGCAGCTGCTGATAAGATCCTTGATCGCGTCGGCCTTGGCGATGTAAAGAACAAGAAGGTCGGGGATTTCTCTCTCGGAATGAAACAGAGACTGGGCATAGCGATATCCCTGATAAACAATCCGGAGCTCCTGATCCTTGATGAGCCCGTAAACGGTCTTGATCCGATGGGTATGGTCGATGTCAGGGAGCTCCTTATATCTCTGTGCAGGGATGACGGGATCACGATCGTAATATCTTCCCACATCCTTGCAGAGCTCTACCAGCTCGCAACGGATTACATCATTATCTCGCACGGACGCATTATTTCGACGCTTTCGAAAGACGAGCTCGATGATTTGTGTACGACTCACATCGTCATGGAGACTGAGCATAACGAAGAGGCTCTTAAGATCCTTACAACTTACGGGATCAGCACCGTGGACAGCGAAGAGGGTAAGATCAGCATCTATGATGATGTTGATACTAAAGATGTTGCAAGGCTGATGTATGACCACAAGATCCTTGTCACTCATCTTTCAAAGCACGAGAGATCACTGGAAGATTACTATATCGAACTTCTCGGGAGGGGCGCATGATGGGCAGTTTATTTAAATGGGAAATGAAGCAGACATTATCTTCAAAATCATTTTGGTTCCTTGGAGCTTCGCTGGTTTTACTTCCGGGTTTGTTCCTGATGCTGACACTGCTCTTTACTGAGGGCTACACAGGCTACAATGCGTTCCTGGAAGGACTTAATAACTACAATGCTTTTGTGATATTCCTTATAGGAGTTTTTGCAGGCATTCACGTAACGGGCTCATTTGACGGCCGTAAGATCCAGTCCGCGGTCATGGCAGGCAACAGCAGGTTCAATATCCTCATTACGAAGTTCCTGTCATACTCGGTTTCCGTCGCAATGTTCGGACTGGTGTCCATTATAGTCAGCACAGCAATTGCTTTTTCTATGCAGGGAACGGACGGGATGGACGGAAGCTTTGCAAGGGTAATTATCGGAAGATCAATTGTCTATATCATTGTCGAGACCGCTTATTCCGCAACATGCTTCCTTGCATCCATGTTTATCAGGCACTTAGGTGGCGCGATCGGCGTAAACCTCGGACTGATGCTTATGTCAAATATCGTAACCCAGCTTCTTTTCAACTTTGAATGGGCAGAGAAGCTTTTAAGATTTACGGCCGTCGGACAGTCCATGCTTGTAATCGGCGATTTCAGCAACAGCAACATCATGATGGCACTTGCAGCTTCAGTAATTGCTTTCGCCGCTGTTATTGCTTTGTCTTATGTTAAGTTCACTAAGGAAGAGCTTAAGTAAAACCCGCTGCTCCGAAATCGTCTTCCGTTTTTCTTCCGGGTTTTTAGACCCGAAAAGTCGGACAAAAAGTCGGAATTCTTATAATCCGACTTTTTCTCCATGTTTTTTGACTAATTACGTCGGAAGAAAACATGGAAACTACAGGACTCCATATTTTGAACAAATTTAAAAAGGGCTGTCCCAGATCATGAGACAGCCCTTATTAGTTTGAAAGCTCTTAACTATCAGATGTGCGTATTCAGCATTGCGATAATGTTCGGCAGTTCTGCGTCGACCTTGTCATTGTCGAGCTGGCAGGTGCCTGCGTTCGGATGTCCGCCTCCGCCGTAATCAAGGCAGAGCTCGCCGATGTCCATTGTGCCTGCCTTGTTGATGATAGACTTACCGATCATGACGGCTGTGTTCTGCTTCTTGAAGCCCCAGGCAACATGGATGCTCATCTCGACCTCAGGCCACATCGCATATACCATGAATCTGTTACCGGCATAGATCGTCTCAAGAGGTCTTAAGTCGATTACGGCAACCTTGTCGTGGATGACGACGATATCGCGGAGCTGCTGCTTGAACAATTCCTGCTGCTCGAAATAAAGGTCAACTCTTTCCTTGACGTCAGGCAGTTTAAGAACCTCGTCAACGCTGTGGTTTACGCAGTAATCGATAAGCTCCATCATAAGATCATAATTGGAGATCCTGAAATTGTGGAAACGTCCGAGACCTGTTCTGGCGTCCATAAGGAAATCCATCAGTACCCATCCTGTGGGGTTTAAGATCTCGTCGACCGTAAAGTCAGCGCTGTCGCCCTTATCGACGGCAGCCATCATCTCTTCACTGACGGTCTTGATATTCTCAGCGCCTCCGTAATATTCATATACGACACGGGCAGCAGACTTTGCCACTCTGCAGATATACTGATCTTCGATCTTATCCATATCATTACGTGCAAGCTCACTCTCGTGGTGGTCAAAAGCGAGGCCTACTCTCGGGTCAAAAGGAAGGTTTGTTGTTATATCGTTGGATGACAGATCGACCTTGCCGTCCTGAACATCCTTGGGGTGAACAAATTTGATGTCTCCGATGATATCAAGTTCTCTCAATATCATTGCACAGACCAAGCCGTCAAAATCACTTCTGGTAACAAGGCGCATCTTATTTTCCATGATGAAGACCTCCAAATGTAAAAAATAATAGATGCTTATATAATAATACTCAGCCTTTAGATAATTAAGACTTTGAGAAAAAATTTACAGAGAATTAAATATGTTTGTGACGATTATCCTAAGGATGGGGACTCAGGCCCTTTATGCTTTCCCGGTTTTCCTGATCAGCTCTATTGCCTCTTCAAGAGTCCCGGCCCGGCCTGTTTCAAGAATGGTCTTAACCCTGAGCATCTGAGTCCTGTTTCTTAAAGACATGGGTATAAGGTTATCATAATCTGATAACTCGGCAGTGAGTTCGTTTTGCCTGGCTTTCAGTTCGTCAATCTTTTTTATAAGGTCATTGCTTTTTCTGGAGAGTGTTCTCTCTTTGGCTTCGATCTCTTCATTAGCTGATTTCTTTAGGACCTTTGCGATAAACAATCCGATCAACAGAATAATCGGGATCGTGGCGTATCCGATGATCTTTGCTACCAGATCACCGTTAGACCCTGAAGTGATAAAAGATGTAAAAAACGTAACTGCAAAGCAGACAACAGCTGCGATTATTAAGAACGGCCAAAAGAATCTGAATGTGGAATATTTCTGCGGAGTGTCAAAAACAGGCATATTCTTGAGCTTGAATACGTTATCTTTGATCTCGCTTTTGATCCTTTCCAGAGAATCGTATTTTTCGGCAAGTACTTCTGCAAGAGCCGCATCGCTCTTAGAATATGATGGCATATCCAAAGCCCTTCTATTATGGAATAGATGAATGATATCTTAAAACTGTCAGCCGTACAATATTTAATGATATTCGGATTGAAGGTTAACTTGAATGCTATAATGAGAAAGTCATTAAGGTTAGTAAAGACCTGATAACGAAGGGGAGAGGGATTATGGATAACAGAAAAGAATTAGGCAGCACTTTTGATACCGCTGTAGCTTTATATGACAAGATGCGTCCGGGTTATGTCGATGATATATACAGGGCCATCTTTGATTACGTCCATATTGACGCGGAAAGCCATGTAGTGGAAGTCGGAAGCGGAAGCGGTCAGGCTACGCTCCCGGTGCTTAAGACCGGATGCTCACTTACTGCAGTTGAATATGGCGAGAATTTTTCGAATCTTCTTAAAGACAAATTCAGGGATTATGAGAAATTCAGCGTCGTTACGGGAAAGTTTGAGGACGTTGAACTTGAAAAGGATTTCTGTGATCTGGTCTTTTCGGCTACTGCATTCCACTGGGTTCCTGAAGAGAGCGGTTATCCCAAGGTCTATTCCATGTTAAAGAATGGCGGCGCGTTTGCGAGATTTGCCAACAGGCCGCGGAATTGCAGAGATAATCCGGAACTTGCGCGCGAGATAGATGAGATATACAACGATCATTACAACAAATACTATGGGGTAAAGTCCGGGACCAAGACCTGGTTTACCGAAGATGATGCCGTTAAGATCTCTCAGATACCCGGAAAATACGGTTTTACCGATATCAGGTACTATCTCTTCTATCGCGAAAGGGTATTTTCATCGAAAGAGTATGTTCAATTGCTCGGAACGTATTCAGACCATATGGCTATTGAAGAAAGCATCAGAAATGAGTTCTTTGCCAGGATAGAAGATGCGATCGACCGTTACGGCGGAACGATAACGATTAATGACACGCTGGATCTCGAATTAGCGAGAAAAGCAGAATAATCATTTATAATATTCAAAGGTGCATTCGGCTTGGATAAATGAGGAGGTAATGGCATGAGAGATCTGATCCTGGGTGGAATTGCAGTTTTTTTAGGGATATTTGTGCTGGTCAAGGCCATCATTTCGCGCGCGAAAGGCAAGCATATTCCGGCGGTCCTCGTTGATTTTGATGAGGAGAACGATACGCATTATCCTTTGTTCACGTTTACCTATGAAGGCGTGGAATATACTTTGACCGGCACTAATCCGGTCAAGAATCCGAACTCTTATAAGCATAAGGTAGGAGACACCGTCAACGTTATCTTTAATCCCAATAATACGAAATATGTCAGCGTTGAAGGTTCCTATGCGGATATCTTCATGTCTGTTGCCTCTTTTGCCATTGGAGCTTTCTTACTGTATTTGTATTTCAAAAAGAACGGTATGTTGTAAGGAGATGAGGTCCTTATGAACAAACTGATCCGAATCCTGAGTATAGCTCTCACGATTTCTTTGGGTATTTCCATAATCGGTTGTGCTGAGAAAAAACAGTCTGCAGAAAGCAGTGTGCGGATGTCTGTTTCGGGAGATATGGCTGATAGTATCAGTTCCGAAGAGAAGCATAATTATTCATTCTATGTGATGAAGGTTAAAGGTGAGTACAGGTCCATCATAGAAGATTGTGTTGATGTGTACAGACTGGAAGACAATATATCTCCTGATATGAAAGACGGTCAGATTGCTCTTGTGACAGCAGATGTTTCTATCGCAACAGGAGGGTTTGCCGGGTATTGCAATGATATATTCGTGGAAAGCGTCAAATCGATCACGATACTGGATTATAAAGACGTTATCGATCAGGTCGATATTCCTGTCGCTGGCAGCGATGAGTTCGCATACTACCGAAGATTTTTCCAATATGAGAATAACGGAGATATCTATTTTGTTTTCCTGTACAGGCAATATATCGAGGTCTATGTCAACGGCAAACATTATATGGAATATGAGTTCGAAGATCTGGACGATGATTTCAAGCCGTTCTTTGACAGCCTGGAATAACGGCATATGAATAATGAAAAACTGACCAGGGATGCGATAGATTACGTTTCAGAACTGCTGGGAAAGAATTCCGGCGGACATGATACTGCACATTCGCTGCGCGTGTACAAAAATGCTCTAAGGATCGCAGAAAATGAGCCTGCCTGTGACATGACGGTAGTGTCGTTGGCCGCCATTCTCCATGACGTTGATGACCATAAGATCTTTAACAACGAGAATAACGAAAATGCCCGTGCTTTTCTGACGGATAAAGGCATTTCTGCAGAGGTTATAGATAGGATATGCAACGTCATTAATTCAGTATCATTCAGCAGGAACCGCGGAAAGAAGCCTGTTACTCTCGAAGGCATGATAGTTCAGGATGCCGACCGGTTGGATGCTTTGGGCGCCATAGGGATCGCCAGGACATTTGCATACGGCGGTGAACACGGGCGCAGCATAGATGAATCAATTCAGCATTTCTACGACAAACTCCTGGTGATCAGGGATGAGCTAAATACTGACACTGCCAGAGATATCGCAGCTAAAAGACATTCGTTTCTGGAAGCTTATATCGCCGAGCTGAAAGAAGAGATTTAAGATTGATTTAAGAAGTATATAAGTCTTATCTAAATCATTTTCTCCTTAAGGTTTATAGAATGAAGGCATAACAAATCAATGCCTGAAGCAAAACAAAGGAGAATACTTATGAGCAGGAAATCATTAAGAGAATTCGGTTCCGGGAAGGATATCGGGATGTCCCTTCTGTGGTATTTAATAAGCTATGTGGTAGTCACTTGGGTAGGAATCGGCCATACGATCTTTAACATCCTCGTTCTTGGTATGAGTTCCATGGCAGAGGGTCCGGGAATGGGCATGGGATATGAGATGACAAAGCCATGGCATCCTCTTTATAACATCATTCTGTTTACGCTGTTCGGCTTGTTGTATTTAAGAAAAGTAAAAGATCTCACGCTTAAGAATGCTATGGCAACAGGCGCTGTCTGGGCTGGTATCAGCATTGTGGTCGATCTCGTCGGATGGGTACTCATCAAGCATCCGTGGAGCCTTACTTTCAAGGAGTTCTATATTGATTATCAGCCCTGGATCACACTGGTATATCTGGCAATGTTCATTGCGCCCATGATCGGTTATTTCTTCTTAAACCTCAGGAATAAGGGAAAGGCTAAGAAGTGTGCAGTTGCAGGAGCTTAACCCTCTATCTGTCTCTACATATACATTTGTATGGAATTCATCAGTAATAATGTAAGATTTTGTCCGTAGTTGTCACGCTTGTCAACATGTTATCCTGTCAATGTATACATGGGGATTTCTAATAGTGTCAGCTCATCAGGCGGAAAAATATTATGGCTGGATCTGAAAGTGTCTCTTTTGAAAAGATCAAACGCAGGAAAAAGATGGCAGCAAAAGATAAGATCTTCTATGTTTTTATCTATGCTTTCTTTGTGATTTTTGCAGTGGTAATCCTTTATCCGCTTGTCAACATGCTGGCGTATTCCTTGAACGAACATCTTGATGCATTTAGTCGCGGTATCCACCTGCTTCCGCGCAAGTGGTCCCTGGAAAATTATGGAAAACTGGTTTTCCCCGATATCACGATCTTGAAAAACTATGGAGAGTTCAGTTTCCGGTACCGGTTTTTCATACAGGGAATAGCAATTACTGTATTAAGAACCGCAATAGGAACATTTACGGCTTTGACAGCCAATGCTTTTCTTGCTTTTATTCTCAGCCGTAAGAAGTTTTTGTTCAAGTCCGGCCTTTCGCTTTTCTGGGTCATCGCCGTGTTTACCCAGGGTGGCATCGTTCCTTTAATCCCGACCTATGCACTATACAGATATCTCCATCTTAATGGCAGCTTCTGGGTATATATTATTCCGGGCATGATAAGCATTCTCTATGTAATGGCTATCAGAACCTACATGAAAAGCATTCCTGACTCTTTGGAAGAAGCTGCTCAGCTTGAAGGTGCGGGTTATATGAGAATTTTCTGGAACATCATCAGTCCGCTCTGCAAACCGGTTTATGCCGCGATCGCCCTTTTCATCGCTTCATATCACTGGAATGCCTGGTTCGATGCAAGGCTGTATAACAGGTTCGATCCGTATTACACAACACTGCAGTTCGAACTGATGAAATTTTTCTCCGAATTAAGTGTTCCTCCGGGAGTGGAATCCAACAATACTCCTACGCCATACACGGTAAAAGCAGCTGCATATATCATTGCAATGATCCCTGTTATTATCGTCTATCCGTTCTTTCAGAAATACTTCGTTGCCGGTCTTAAGATAAGCGGAGTTAAAGAATAATGATATAATGAACATGTCTGAGCGGAGAGCTTGGATAAATTTATATATTTATTCAAGGCAAATATGAATTATAAAGTTCTGATGATAGATGATGATGAAGTAATAGCCGGTTCTACGGCCGAATACTTCAACATGTTTGATGTTAAGACTGCATACGTAACAAGCTTCGAGGATGCCGAGAAGTTCCTCAATGAGAATACAGTCTCGCTTCTTCTTTTGGATATCAATCTTGGCGACAGATCCGGTTTTGATCTTTGTAAGAAGGTCAGGGAGCAGTATGACATGCCGATACTTTTCGTCAGTGCGAGAACAAGTGATGACGATGTCCTGATCGCGCTTAATATCGGCGGAGATGATTACATCAAAAAGCCTTATACCCTGAGCATCTTACTCGCAAAGGTTAAGACGATCCTCGACCGTTATGAGAAGGCCAGAGAGGCTGTACAGGCAGTCAGCGTTCCCCGTTCTGCGGATAAGGGCATCGGATCCGTTATCAGGATCACTGATGACATCTGCATTGATACGAACATACATAAACTCGTGTCCGGTGGTGCCCCGATAAGTCTTAAGGACATGGAGTACAGGCTCATTCTTTATCTTGCTGAGAACAGCGGCCGCGTCGTTACCAAAGAAGAACTTCTTAAGAACGTCTGGGATGATGAATTCGTGGGCGAAGGAACTATTGCCGTTCACATCAGACACCTCAGGGAGAAGATAGAGAATGACCCGAAGAATCCCTTGATCATTAAGACGATATGGGGTGTCGGATATATGCTCGAGGAGTATGCTGCGAAGTGAAAAAGTATGCACGCCTTGTAATTACCATCGTATGTGTATATATCGCTGCGGTCCTGCTGTTTGTTCTGCTGACCAATACGGGTCTCATAAGCACTTCGGTCTCGAATGAACATATTCTCTTATTAAATGACATAACACAGACTGCGGGTGATAACTGGAAGGAACCTAATGCTTTCGACAGTATAAAATCCGACGTCGATTATATGGTCCTGGATCAGAATAATTCCGTAGTTTATGACTCGCGTACCAAAGGTTCTTCTTCCGAACGTATGAGTGTCGAGAACGCCATGAAGATGCGTTATCCGTATTCCTATGTTACCCGTGACAACAATATTCTCGGTTATGTCATACTGCTTGATGACGGCCGTGATTCATACAACTCATTAAGGCTCGGCATGACGGCCGCATTCGCGGTTTGCGGCCTTCTCATTGTCGCAGGTGCAGTTATTTACGGAATTTACGTGCAGAAGAACATCATCAGACCGTTTAAAAAGATGGAACGCTTTGCAGGTAAGGTTGCAGAAGGCAACCTGAATGAACCTCTGATGCTGGATAAGAACAATATGTTCGGCTCGTTTACCGAGAGCTTCGACATCATGAGAGAAGAACTGGCAGCATCGAAAGACAGGGAACTCGCTCTTCAGAAAAAAGAACAGGAGCTCGTTGCCTCATTAAGCCATGATCTTAAGACTCCCGTAACGGGCATAAAAGTTACGTCAGAGCTCCTTAAGGCAAAGCATGAGATGAACGGCGGTGACGAAGAGGAGATAACCAAGCTCGATAACATCTATAAGAAGGCTGACGAGATTGACCGTCTTGTTACGGATCTGTTCTCGTCGACATTGGAGAATCTCGGAGAGTTCAAGGTAAACTGCAAGGATGAACCGTCGTCAGTTCTTAACGATATAGTGGTAAAGCACGATGATAAGGGCCTTATTGCCTCAGGCAGTATCCCGGGTGTGATAATCAACATCGACACAAAACGAATGAGCCAGGTCGTCGGTAATATTCTCTATAACTCGTATAAATACGCGAATACTAAGATCGATATCGAATATAAAGTCATAGATGATTATCTCGAGATGAAGATCAGAGACTATGGCCCGGGTGTACCCGAAGAGGAGCTCGATCTTATTACCAATAAATTCTACCGCGGCAAGAAGCAGAAGGATTCCAATGCGGACGGAAGCGGACTGGGCCTTTATATCGCGCGCATACTTATGGAGAAGATGAACGGCGAACTGATACCTTCCAACCAGGACAAGGGTTTTGCGATCACGTTGCTTATTCCTCTGGGATGATTTCAGACAATTAAGAATTTGATAAGAATTACATAGTTCTCTGTTAAAGAAGTTTTCTGACAGGATCTATACAATACAGCCATAAGCTACAAAAAAGTGAGCAAAAGGAGTATAGGTATGGATTCTATTTTAAAGACGGATAAGTTATGTAAGTCATTTTCCAACGGCGGTGTCCAGCAGCATGTAATCAAGAATCTCGATCTCGAGATCATGAAGGGTGATTTCACCGTTATCATGGGCGCATCGGGTTCAGGCAAGACAACGCTTCTTTATTCGCTGTCGGGAATGGATAAGCCATCCATGGGCAAGATCTATTTCGCAGATACTGATATTTCGGATTATTCGAACGACCAGCTCGCAGTATTTAGAAGAGGCAACTGCGGATTTGTCTTCCAGAGTGTCTATCTTCTCGAAAACCAGACTGTCTTAGATAACGTTCTCACGGGTGCGCTCATTGTTCAGAAGAATTCATCCGAGCTTACCAAAAAGGCAAAGGAACTCCTCACCAAGGTCGGCATCGGAGAGGAAATGTGGAATAAGTATCCTAACCAGTTGTCCGGTGGTGAGGCTCAGAGAGTCGGCATCGTAAGAGCGGTTATCAATGATCCTAAGATCCTTTTTGCGGATGAGCCTACGGGCCAGCTCAATTCGGCTTCCGGACAGGATGTTCTGAATATATTCACGCAGGTCCACAAGAACGGCCAGAGCATAGTAATGGTTACACACGACCTCAAGACTGCATTAAGAGGAACGAGAGTGCTGTTCTTAAGAGACGGAAGCGTTGTCGGTGAGTACCGCATGGCACCTTACGGAACTGATGATCTTAAGACCAGAAAAGCAGGACTTCAGGACTTCCTCAATGAGATGGGATGGTAATTAACATGAAGATATTCAGATTGTCATTATTTAATCTGCGTAAGAACAGGAGAGAAGCCTTGGCGATCGTCTTCCTGACTCTTATTACGGTATTCCTTCTTGGAACTGTTGCCGCAAACATTGCAAAGGCAAGTACGGTTTTCGAAGACAGCTTTGATGCTACCGGGAGTGTAAATAATTACTTAATATTCAGAGACGGTAAGTACCGTGAAGAATATAAGGAGATCCTTGAAGATGAATACGTGAAAGAGGAAGTCATAAAGGTTGATCTTCTTTATGCCATAGCGGCCGGAGTAATCAATAATCAGAACGAGAAGATCGCATATAACATTTTGTTCTTCACGGAAGAAAATGAACGCAGGATCGAGAGTTTTGTTAAAGGGAATTCTTTATCCGAAGAGGAGATATCGGGACTTAAGCATCCCATCTGGCTGCCCCAGTATTTTGAGATAACAGGCGGTTTTAAACCCGGAGATATATTTACGGTTGTTACCGGCGGAAGAGACTATCCTTTTGAGATAGCCGGATTCTATGAGACCGGCTTGGGTAACGATAACAATGTGGGTGTTAAGTGTATTGTAACTGACAGGGATTATACGCTGCTTTCCTCTATCTACGAAGAAGACGTTCTTCTTGGCTATAATTCGGATACGTCGCTCCCGGATGAGGAATTCATTTCCAGATGTGAGGAGGAATCTTCCGAGAATATAACGGCTTCTTTCTGGTATTTTGATAAGCCTATTCTTAAAATGTCTGCCACTGTCTATCTTGATATGTTCATGTATATTTCAGGAGGTCTGTCGCTTATAACGCTGGTAGCGGTGTTCTTTCTTATCAGACATAAGATCAAGAATGATATCGAAGACCAGATGCAGCAGATCGGAGTGCTCGAAGCTCTGGGTTATACGTCTTCAGATATCTCAAAGTCATATATTTTCGAATATGTTATTACTGGCGGTATCGGAGCTTTGCTGGGTGCGGTCTGTGCAGTAGCATTTACTCCGGTTATGGATATGTTCTGCAGGATAATGATGAACCGTAATGTTCACGGCAATTCGAACATAGCAATGATATTTGTGACCGCATTGATTATGGTCATTGTAATCACTGCGTTTGCGCTCATAAAGGCAGGAACTGTTAAGAAATATCCTCCGGTTGTAGCTTTCCGCCGTGGTATAAAGACTCATCATTGGGGAAGAAACGCATTCCCTTTGGAGGCTACAAGAAGCAGTGTCAATTTAAGGCTTGCTCTCAAGAATACATACCGAAACGCTGCCCAGAATATCGGTACGGGTGCCTGCGTTGCTCTGGCAACAGTATCCATGCTCTTCTGTTTATCCACTGCTGTATTCTTCAGCGACGGCCTGAGCGGCCTTCTCTCACTGATGGGAATGGAAGTAAATGATCTGTCCGTGACTGTTCTCGACAGCGTGGATGCCAATGAATTCGCGGAAGAACTCAATAGACTGCCTGAAGTCAGAAAAGCACTTGTTACATACAATTTCCATTATCTCAGTGTGCAGGGTTCTGTATACAGCGGCGCAGCCCAGGTATATGACGATTTTAACGAGACGGAGAATATTCCTCTATACAGCGGAAGATATCCTGAACATGATAACGAGATCGCTATTTCTTTGTTCAGGAGCAGGAGTGAAGGCTATGACATCGGTGACAGCATAATCGTTAAAGGTGACGGAACGCAGAAATCATTTCTTATCACAGGAATTATCAGCGGAATGTCAAACAGCAGAATGAATCTTTATCTTACCGATGAAGGATACAAAAGAGTCTGTCCGAACAGCAGGCCTGATCTGGTCCAGATTTATTTGAATGAGGGTATAGACAGGGACGAATTTACGGCAAAACTTGCTTCGATCTATGGTGCGCCTGTTACGGAGACGGAAGCTGATCATGATGTCTCAGGAACCCTTGAAGAGAGGATCAGGAGTACCGCTGATCAGAAGATCGCAGCCCTCATGGCACGCTATGGCGTAACGGATGTCGATTATGCGATCAAGATCGGCGATCAGATGATCACCGGAAGAAGCAGCGGATTGAAGATCAAGGATATCGGATCCACATTGGATCTTGCAAAATCCCAGATGGGATCGATAGCCGATGCGACGAGCGTATTCTGTGCCGGAGGCGGTATATTTATTACGTTAACCGTTGCGTTCATTCTCTCGATCATTGCAACCTCCAATGTCAGAAGGCAGCGGAAAGATCTGGGCATCATGAAGAGCCTGGGTTATTCTTCGAAGGATCTTATGACTCAGCTCGCTCTTCAGGTCATGCCTGCTACCATAGTATCTACAGTTATCGCAGCCGTTTTGTCTGTAATCGTAGAAAAGACATTCTGGTTCGCGCTTTTCGGAGTTGATAAGGCAACGGATTATGCGGTAATGATCATAACCTGTGTTCTGATGGTTATATTCTGCTATGTCGTTACTTATCTGGCAGCGGGAAAGATCAAGAAGATTTCCGTTAACGAACTAATGACTGAGTAATATCGGAGGGATGGAAACATGATGAGAAAACACGAAAAGATCATAGCTGCCGGCCTGGCACTGATAATGGGTTCAACTGTATTGCTGCCTTCAAGAAGTGTCCGAGCTGACGGCAGTACGCCCGGAACAGTTAATGATGAAAGAGTTTACTGCATCGGTTCTGTCAGCAAGGTCTATGTAACAACTGCAGTTATGCAGCTGGCTGATAAAGGACTCGTTGATATTGATGCGCCCATTACGGATTATATTCCGAACTTCAGGATGGCAGATCCGAGATATACCGGGATAACCGTAAGAATGCTCATGAACCACACTTCCGGCATCATGGGAACGCAGTTCGCCAATATGGAACTATATAATGACAATTCGATGGTTTCCAATGATGAATTCATCGCGGCATTTGCTTCGCAGAGGCTTAAGGCTGACCCGGGTGAATATGCATGTTACTGCAATAACGGTTTTGAGCTTCTCCGTATAATCGTTGAGAACGTAAGCGGAATGAGTTATACGGAATATGTTGATAAGTATATTTCCGGAAATCTCGGGGTCAGCCACACGGGAACGCCTTTTAATATGTTCGGCAGGGAAGATGCCGTTCCGGTATTTAACGGAAAGCTGCCTTCTGAATATGAGTACTGCATGGCGCCCGGTTCCGGCGGAATCTATGCGACGGCTTCAGATGTTGCTGAGTTTGGAAGCACTTTCTGGAATGGTGACAACAGGCTGCTGTATGAGTCTGCCAAGGATGCTATGGCAACAAGATGGACTGATTCTGATTCCGAATATCTTGACGGAGCAGGCCTTGGATGGGATTTTGTGGAAGAACTCAGTTATCAGAAGCAAGGTGTTAAGGTCGTTGGCAAGGGCGGCGATGTAGGTACGATGCATGCCTCGCTCCTCGTTGCTCCGGATAATGAGATCAGTGTCTGCGTTCTGTCCAGCGGCGGCTCGAGCATGTATAACCAGTTTGTCGCGGAAGCTCTTATGGATGTTGCTTTGGGAGAACAGGGCATTGCCATAGAGCATGAGACATGCATGGATGTAAATACCGTTGATATGATCCCTGACGAGTTCAGGCAGTATGAAGGTTACTACTGCATGAGTTCAATGACGGGTTCAGGAATCGCTGACATCAGGTTTTCTGATGACAAAATGACCGTAGTAAACCAGGGACTCTCATCTAAGACCACATCGGTTTACAAATATACTGATGCCGGCGGATTTGTAGAGGTAGATGATAACGGTTATATCAAACCTAACCAGGTGGTTGTCTTCTTTGAGGAAGGTGCAGACGGAAAGGTATATGTAAAAGGTGAGCAGATGGATACTCTGCCGGGTGTCGGGAGCTATGTCAGGAAGTCTTACTTCGGCGAGAGGCTCGAAAAAACATCCGTTACAGCAGATGCTATAAATGCCTGGAAAGCCAGAAGTCAGAACGCATGGGTCCTCACAAGTGATATCTATTCTTCTGCCACCTATGATATGCCGCTCATGAGAATCAAGGTATCTGATACTGTGCCCGGTTATGCGGTCTTCGGTATGTCTGCGGGAAGCCGCGTGGTTAAGATTACAGATGAAGATGATATAACGTTTTTCCAGACCTTACCTTCAAGTTCGAACAGAGATCTTGTAGAGGGACATGTAAACGCTGACGGTACTCTCACATTTTCTCTCGGAAGCACATACCGTCCGGTAGATACGCTGCCTGAGTTTACTTCGGACATCCATACTGTGGAGCTTAAGAGTAATGAAGCTACATGGTTTTATATCGGTGATGAGATGGAATACAGTACCATCATTGCCGGGCGTCCAGAAAACAGTGCGATCTATGTTTATAACAAGTATTTCGAGATAATGTATTCATCACACATTATCGGCTCATCGGAAAAGATTGATCTTCCGGAAGACGGCTATATCGTATTCCTTGGTGAAGACGGAACAACTGTGTCGATAACGTAAAACTGAAGTTTGCTTACCTTTTATATACTGTTATTTGCTGCCGCTTTCTTATAAAATATTATTGACTGATTTGGTCAGGATAACGGGTAAGAGGTAGTGATGGCACAGAATTGGCGGCAGAGCATTCATCTGGAACCTGAGACAGGTTGGATCAATGATCCTAACGGTCTGTGTTTTGCTGACGGCAAGTATCATGTTTATTTCCAGTTTTCTCCCGACTCTCCAATAGGAGCCGGGAGAAAATGCTGGGGGCATTTCGAGAGCACGGATGATGCTAGATCCTGGGACTATACGGGCATAGTAATGGAACCCGATATTCCGGAAGACAGAGATGGTGTTTTCTCCGGAAGCGCGGTCGTAAAAGACGGCATGATATATCTCTTCTATACGGGTAATGTTATGCTTCCCGGTGATCACGATTACGTTACCTCCGGCAGGGAAGCGAACCAGATCTTAGTCACGTCAAAAGACGGCCGCGTTGTAAGTTCAAAGAAGCTCTTATTAAGAAATGCGGATTATCCGGATTATTGTTCCTGCCATGTCAGAGATCCGAAAGTATGGATCGAGAACGGCATCTGGAAAATGGTGCTGGGCGCAAGAACTTTAGACGATAAGGGATGCGTGCTTTTTTACGAAGCGGAAGATCCGGAAGAATGGCATTTTGTTAAGAAGCTGTCCGTGGATGACTTTGGTTACATGTGGGAGTGCCCTGACCGGTTTAATATCGGGGATAAAGTATTCCTCGGAGTTTCTCCTCAAGGCCTGGAGCATGAAGATTACCGTTACCAGAATGTGTACAGTTCGGGATACTTCAAAAAGAACGGTGATGTTCTTTCTGAGTTTGAGGAATTCGACTACGGATTTGATTTCTATGCTCCCCAGACATTTATCGATGAACATGGTGACAGAATCCTTATAGGCTGGATGGGTATAGGAGACATACCGTATTCCAATCCCACGACTGAAGCGGGATGGCAGCATTGTCTTACGATTCCAAGAAGACTTTCTGTAGGAACTGACGGATTTATAAAACAATGTCCGGTTATCAATAGCGGCCTTTTCGGGGAATCTGAAGAAGTTTGCGAAGGCGAATCAAAAGATACCGAACTTGCCTGTGAGATTACTGCAAGATTTGAAGGCTCATTTGACTTAAGGATCGGAAAAGCAGTCATAACATACGATGGCGATGTCCTGGTCATGGATCTGAGTGACGGTGACATAGGCTGTGGACGTAAGATCCGCAGAGCTAAAACCGGAAAGATCAATGATATATGCGTAATTGCCGATAACTCCAGCCTTGAAGTCTTTGCAGGCGAAGGCAGATATGTTATGAGCACAAGATTCTATCCTTTGGAACCGGCTGTAAAGGTTCAGAGTAAAGGAGCCGGTTTTTCAATACGTTCTATAAAGAAGATGGAGGTAAGAGGTTTTGAGTAACAAAAGACTTGTCTCGATCGGTGAAGCTCTGATAGATTTCATTCCTTCCCGGAAAGGGTGTGATTTTGATGACGTTGATTCTTTCTTCCCGGCAGTAGGAGGCGCTCCGGCAAATGTTTGTGCCGCTTTCTCGAAGCTTGGAGGCAGTTCTGTTTTTCTGACACAGTTAGGCGATGATCCTTTCGGTCACAAGATCGAACGTGTACTGGATAAAGCCGGAATCGATACATCACACATCTCTTTTACCGGTGAAGCCAATACTGCTCTCGCTTTTGTAAGTCTTGCAGCAGATGGCAACAGAACGTTCTCATTCTACAGAAAGCCCTCGGCAGACATGCTTTATACTGCCGAACAAGTTGAAAAAAGCGCATTTGAGGATTTATTTGCACTTCATTTCGGCAGTGTTTCGTTAGGCGATTTTCCCATGAAAGATGCTCATTCAAGGGCGATCGAATATGCAAGAGAAAAAGGTGCTCTTGTCAGTTTTGACCCCAATTTAAGATTCATGTTATGGGACAGCAAAGTAGCGCTTAAGAAAGCTGTTTTGGAGTTCATACCAAAGACTGATATCCTAAAGATATCTGATGACGAATTGGAGTTCATTGCGGATACCGGTGATATTGAAAAGGCCCTTCCGGTTCTTTTCGGGAAAGGTGTAAAGCTCGTGCTTTATACATGCGGTAAGGATGGAATGTCCGCATTTACCGGAAAGGCACGAGCCGTTGTGAGTGCTCCAAAGGTCGAAGCAGTTGATACGACAGGCGCCGGAGATGCCTCCATCGGTTCATTCCTTTGGAAGCTCAACGACTTTAATATCGGAATCGAGAATATAGGAGACATCTCTGAAGACATGCTCAGGGAAGCACTGGAGTTCTCTGCTGTGTTTTGCGCCATAAGCGTTCAGCATAAAGGTGCCATTCCGTCGTATCCGACACTGGAACAGGTAAAACAATACAAAACAAAATAAAAGGAGAAATATACAAATGAAGGTAACAGATGACATTATTTATGTTGGCGTTAACGATCACAAGATAGACCTGTTTGAGGGTCAGTATGTTGTACCCAACGGCATGGCATATAACTCATACCTTATCAAAGATGACAAGATCGCCATCATGGATACCGTTGATAAGAATTTCACTCATGAGTGGCTCGACAACCTCGAAAAAGCATTAGACGGCAGGAAACCGGACTACCTGGTTGTCCAGCACATGGAGCCGGACCATTCGGCAAACATTGCCAACTTTGTGAAGTCATATCCTGATGCAAAGATCGTTTCTTCATCCAAGGCTTTCGCAATGATGCAGAATTTCTTCGGTACGGCTTTCGAAGACAGGCAGATAGTAGTCGGTGAGGGTTCTGCTCTCGAACTCGGAAAGCATACACTTAACTTCGTCGCTGCACCGATGGTTCACTGGCCTGAAGTTCTTATGACATATGACTCTGCTGACAAGGTGCTCTTTTCTGCTGACGGATTCGGCAAGTTCGGCGCATTGGATGTAGAAGAGGACTGGGCCTGTGAAGCAAGAAGATACTACATAGGCATTGTCGGAAAATACGGTGCGCAGGTTCAGGCTGTCTTAAAGAAAGCCGCAAACCTTGACATTCAGATCATCTGTCCTCTTCACGGACCTGTTTTGTCAGAGAACCTGGGATATTACATTGGACTTTACCAGACATGGTCAACATACCAGCAGGAGACAGAGGGCATCGTAATAGCCTATACATCCGTTTACGGCAACACAAAGCTTGCGGTAGAGAAGCTCGCAGAGATGCTTACGAATAAAGGCTGTCCGAAGGTTGTCGTAAATGATCTTGCGCGCTGTGACATGGCTGAGGCTGTCGAGGATGCTTTCCGTTACGGCAAGATAATCCTTGCCACGACGACATATAATGCCGAGATCTTCCCGTTCATGCGTGAGTTTATCCATCATCTGACCGAGCGCAATTTCGCGAATCATAAGATCGGCCTGATCGAGAACGGATCCTGGGCTCCCATGGCTGCGAAGATCATGAAGGGCATGCTCGAAGGCTGTAAGAACTGCACCTTTGCAGAAAATACGGTTCACATTAAGTCTGCCCTGAATGAAGAGAGCTGTGCTCAGCTTGAAGCATTGGCTGAAGAGTTCTGCGGCGAGTATCAGGCAAGAAAATCCGATACGGCTGATAAGAATGATCTGAGGGCTTTGTTCAATATCGGGTACGGTCTTTATGTAGTGACTTCAAATGACGGAAAAAAGGACAACGGACTCATTGTTAACACTGTTACACAGGTAACAAATACGCCAAACAGGGTAGCTGTAACCATCAATAAAGAGAATTATTCTCATCACGTTATAGAACAGACCGGAATTATGAATGTAAACTGTCTGTCTACGGATGCACCGTTCTCCGTATTCCAGCGGTTCGGGTTCCATACCGGAAGAACTGTGGATAAGTTCGAGGGTATAGAAGAGATGAGATCGGATAACGGGCTCAGGTTCCTTCCCCAGTACATTAACGCTTTCTTCTCGCTTAAGGTTGAAGATTACGTTGATCTTGGAACACACGGCATGTTTATCTGTTCCATTATGGAATCCCGCCTTATCACAAAGAAGGAAACAATGACATACACATATTACCAGAATAACGTTAAGCCGAAGCCTGAGACGGAAGGCAAGAAGGGCTATGTCTGCAAGGTTTGCGGTTATGTCTATGAAGGTGATGAACTGCCCGATGACTTTATTTGCCCGTTGTGCAAGCACGGAGCGGCAGATTTTGAACCTATCGAATAAGTAACGGTTACAAGCCGGCAGACCGGCATAGTAATAAACATTTTAAGGGAGAGATCAATATGAAAAAAGGAACGTATTTCTTTATTCAGGCAGTGTTGTCTATTTTCATTACGACCGTAATATGGTATATGACCATGAATTTTCTGGATGTTGCAGTCAATGATGAAGTTGTCACCAATGCCACGTTTTCACCACTTATAGTGTTACTAATAGGCGGAGTATTTTATCTTGTGCTGACGGTCGTCTATATCATCATCGGTGCCAAGAGGATCGAATATTGGCGTCCCTGGATGATTGCCGTTAACGTCGCGATACATATTGTCATGTTCTTCCTCGGCATGTTTGCCGCAACATATTTGTCTGCCGTGTCCGCGACGTTTTTTGGCGGGCCGCAGCTGCTTCAGTAACTGTTCCTGTATGAAAAAGAAGGACAAAAAGTAATTGAAGGGAAAATAGCATAATGATATTCAAAGAGGGCTGCGGCTGGAAATGTTGTTATGATCCTGAAACAGGTCTTTATACTGCGCAAATAGGCGGTGTTATGAATAAAGATCTTTATGAGATCAACAAGGAGATATTCGATCAGGTTGATGATCCGAGTATAGAATGGCCGACCAGATTGATCTGTCAGGGCAGGCATTTGTTTATGTCTGTTGATGACCGTTGCGGTCCGCCGTACACTGTGATCTTCGATGATGATTACAAGAAGATATGCCCTTGGGCAGTAACAACAATTGCCGGTAAAGTCTGGAGCGAAGAAATGACTGATGCCGTTGTTGAAGTGCTGGCATCAGAGGAGAACAACAGGGAACAGCGCAGGGCTAAGAAAGCGAAGCGTGAAGGGAAAAAGAAAAATGACGAAGAAAATTAGATTGTTTTCTTTGACGATATTACTGCTGGTTATCCTTGGCATTACAGCTTGCGGAGGAAACAAAGATGCGGGCAGATTTGTCGGAAGCTGGAAGTGCTCTGATTCTAAAGGTAATGCGACAACAATTACGTTTAATGCTGACGGAACATGGACCAGACACGTTGTATCAGACTGTTTCATTTGAATGGGGGATAACGAGTTGAGAATTGTTAACCTGATCGAAAACACAGAAGGAAGATCCGAATGCTCATATGAGCATGGGTTATCCTTTTATATCGAGACTGAATGGCATAAGGTCTTGCTTGATCTCGGACAAACAGATGATTCCATCAGGAACGCAGAATCTCTTGGGATTGATCTTAGTGCCGTAGAAACTGTTGTGCTAAGCCATGGACATTATGATCACTCAGGCGGAATTATCCCTTTTAGCAGGATCAACGATCGTGCCGTCATTTATATGCAGAAAGCTGCCGGCGGCGAGTATTATGCAGATGACGGGATAATGTCAGGAAATGACCGATACAGGTATATAGGGATAGATAAGGATATTCTAAAACTTCCGCAGGTCAGGCTGCTTCAGGGTGACTATGTAATTGATGATGGCCTGGAACTTTTCATGATCAAAAACAGGACGCATGTTATTCCATTCACTAATAAGAGACTTCTGGTCAAAACAGATGAAGGGTTTGTATCTGATGATTTTTGTCACGAACATTATCTTGTGGTTAAAGAAAACGGCCTTTCTGTGCTGTTATCCGGCTGTGCGCACAACGGGATCCTGAGTATTCTTGATGCGTATAAAGAGAAGTATGGAAACCTTCCTGATATTGTTATCAGCGGTTTTCATCTTATGGTTAAACGTGAATACAGGGAGAATGAACTTGAAGAAGTAAGGTCTATTGCAGAGGAACTGAGTACATATCAAACAAAGTTCTATACCTGCCATTGCACCGGAATTCCCGCATTTGAAGAAATGAAGAAGATCATGGGTGATCAGCTTGAATATGTTCATTCCGGAGAAGAAATAATATTATAGACTGATTAAAAGCAAGACAGGATTAACGGGGAGGTTCTAATGGGCGCTTGGGGAGCAGGAATAACAAGTAACGATACTGCGCAGGATCTGTTAAGTGAGTACAAGGCTGCGTTCTACTACTACGATGTCGATATGGCCGTTAAGAAGATCGATGAGTACGTTAGGACGATGTTCGATGAGACGGACGAAGAAGAGTTTGCCGCATACTACTACTCACTTGCAGAGTTCATGTGGAAGAAGGGCATCCTCACCGATGAGATCAGAGACCGTGCGGTGAAGATGGTCGACAGTGATTTCGGAATGGAAATTTGGATCGCAGAGGGAAAAACCACTGAAAAGGCGCGACGCAAGGCTCTGGCGAAGTTCAGGGATACCATCACCTCGCCGCAATGCGCTCCAAAGAAGATCAAGATAGATTTCTATATGAATGACATTTTCGAGAACGGCGAATACGTCGCATTCCAACTGAAGACCGAAGGCAAGCCCTACACCTTCAGGGACGGGAAGCGCAACGGGCTTACAGACGAGGAGTTCCATGCGCTGGACGGCAAGTATGTAGTGTTTCAGAAGATAAAATCCCATGTCTCATGTGTCTCCGCGATCGTTCCGGAAGTATGCGACAGATGGGCAGTATTCAGGATGTTCTACGGAATCTTTGATTCGCCGGATGATATAAAGATCGACGAATTGGAACAGGTTGCTTTTGCCGGTGATAATCCATTCTTTTCCGTCGAGAGTACAATGTTCCATTTCAAGAAGCGTGACTGCCGGGTAATTGGCAAAACAGTCCCGCCGGAAGAGACAGAGAATAACGTTGTCCAGGGTATCTACTTAGGTATCAACGCGCCGCACTATAATGCTGATTCAGATATACTCAGGAGGATCTATGTTTAAACGGATAGGATGTCTGATAATTATTCTGACAATATCATTGTCGTTATTCGGATGTGCCGGAAATAAGTCGAAGGAGCTTACGCAGAAAGAGTGGAGCTATTTTGAATCTCTGGCGAAAATAGCAGTCGCTTCTGAAGTATATTCCAAATACGGATCAGAACCGGGAATAACGGTTGAAAAGATCGATGCATATGATATCCAAGGGCAAGTTTATGTACGTACTGATTTTACTGCGACCGGATCGTATACGGTTTATGACGAATCAGGTAAACCTTTCAGCGGGACTTTTAAGGTAAAGGGTTTCAGTGAGGGCCATGGTGACGGATGGGACAGCTGTGAGATAACGCCGCCTAAGAATGGCATGACTACGCTTCCTGAACAGAGTGCCACGCAGGCAGTGGAAACAACGGACAATTCAGATATTACTGCTTCTGAGGAACCGGAAGGAACCGTGATCTACGGACCGCTTTCTGATTTCATCAATGAAAATGTCGGTACGATGGGAACGATAGTCTCACCGCCGGCAGAATGCGATATTAACAAAGACGGACATCCGGACTTGTGTTCTACTGTTATAACAGGCAGCGGAATAATCTCATCGTTGATCGTCGTATATGATGTTTATAATGACCACGGTTACATATTAAATGATCGCATGACTTACGATTATCAGATATTAGGCAACTCTGAAAATGACATTGCCATAGAAAGACAGGAGTACGGAGGAACCCAAAAAACGTACGGAACACTTTCCATTCAGGACGGTGAGCTTATCTTTGTGGAAAACAAAGCATACGGAGTAACAACTTAAAACAACTGACAGTTAGTAAAAGTACTATGAGACTATTTATCGCGATCCGGTTTGATGACAATATCCTTAATTCACTGACAGCTTATCAGGACAGCCTGAAAGAACGGGGAGTGACAGGTAATTATGCCAAGAAGGAGAACCTTCATATTACCATGGCATTTATCGGAGATTATGAAGAGCCGGATAAAGTATTAGCTGCCATGAAACATGTCGGCTTCAGACCGATAAAGATCAGCCTGGACGGAACAGGCAGTTTCGGAGATCTGTTCTGGGTTGGACTTTCAGATAATTATCAGCTTGCCGGATATGTGAAGCGCCTTCGGAAAGAACTGTTCGCGAATGAGATCCCTTTTGACAGAAAGCGTTTCTCACCGCATATTACTCTGATCAGAAAGTGTTCTTTCTCCGGAAATGATGAGACCATTATGCCTGATCCGCCCAAAGGAAACATGACGGCAACAAGAGTCTCTCTCATGCGTTCAGAGCGTGGAGAGAACGGGATGATCTATACGGAGATCGGATTTGTCGGAGAATGATCTGTGGTAAGATTGCTTAACAAGGCATGTTTGAAGGAGAAATTATGAAAAGGATAGCGGCGCTTGTTCTCAGTATCGTATTGTGTTTAACCTTGTTGTGTGCCTGTGGCAGAAAGACAGATGAGAACGGCAACACATCGATTACGTCGAGCTGGAAGTGTGTTTCATACACGGTGAACGGTACACACACGGAAATGAGTGAAATTCCGTTTGTTATTCGAATCTTTATGTCTAAGGATGATCCGAAGTTTAAGTGCGATGACGGAATGAATTTCACGTTTACTCTCTTGCAGAAAGATCGTACCGGCAGAGTAGCTTTGAATGATGACGGAACTTATTCGCTGATAAATGAATACGGCAATTCAATATTCGCAAAGATCGAAGGAAACAATCTCATCCTTTATGACGGGGATGGGAAAATGGAAATTGTTTTCGAGACAAGCTAAAATAAGACGTTATATTGTTAAAGGTATCCATAACCGTGAAGACAAAAGCAATATATAAACTGATATGTATCATATGTGTAATCGTATTTGCTGCCTCTATCCTTGCAGGCTGCACGAGTGATACCGTTCCGACGTCTTCCGGTGTGGTAACAACTACAGCTGCGACTACTACCAGACGTATTCCTACTTACCGGTTGATCGAATGTGATCCGACAAATCAGAGCTATGATCTTAGTGCCTATAAGGTATTTGACGGAGATATTGGCAGAGCATTGCTGACGGAAACAGATGATGCCATGCTTAAAGAGTTTGCAGAGAAGATTTCTGACGAAGTCCTGACGACTGACGATATATCTTGTGAAGTTATGTATCAGGGCTTTTCTTTTGCGATCGTAAAGATCGGAAAGTTTTGGGAATGGCAGGGAAGAACCGGCGTGGAAGAACAGGGTTATTACCCTGATAATTCAATCTTTTTCAGTTATTGCGAACAACCTGCCCGCGGCGATATAACGGCGAGTGAATCTGTTATGTTTGACGTATATAAAGATCTTACTGATCACTTTATTATAGTTACGCAATGCAGGGATTATAAGATCATATATGAGCTGTTCGAACGTGCAAATGCAGTTAATGAAGAGTAGCCGGTGAAATTGATCATTGAAGTAAATGGACACAGATTAAAGGCTACTTTGGACGATAACAGTTCCGCTGAAGCATTGAAGGAATTATTGGCTGAAGGTCCTGTAACGGTCGAAATGCAGGATTACTCCAATTTCGAAAAGGTGGGAGAACTGCCTCCTTTTTATATGCAATCTGTTCCCCGTGACTAATTTATGACCAAATTGTCCCCGATTACTCTCAAAAAAGTCATTCCATGCTCGAAATGACTTTTTTGAGAGTATTTGGCTGTTATTCAGTCACAAAAACAGAATTGGAGTGGAATGTACTACTCAATTTCAGCAAATATGATTCGGGGCTGCCTCACACTTGAGACAACCCCTTATCATTTTTATGGCATATGAGTTCTTTTCATTTTTTATTCTGACTGTGACACTTACCTGCCATGGCGCAATGTGAACAGTTACATCCGCATGAGCTCTTGCCGGCCTTTTTGTCTTTGATCATGCTTCTTGCCGCAAAGAATACGGCAACAGCAACTAATGCTATTACTAAGATGTTGATCCAGTTAGAAGCAAGCCAGTCGATCATAACCACAGTCCTTTACTTTGCTGCCTTTCTGGCAGGCCTTACGAGGAGGTAGATAAGACCTGCCATAACCAGAATGGCAAATATCAGTCCGATAACATTAAGAGTACCAGTGAAGAGGAGGCCGAACTGATATACGATGAGTGCGATAGCGTATGCGAATACACACTGATAACCGATTGCGAACCATGTCCATTTTGCGCTGTTCATCTCTCTCTTGATAGCGCCGATGGCTGCAAAGCAGGGAGCGCAGAGGAGGTTAAAGATGAGGAATGCGAAGCCGGAGAGCTGATTCAGACCTTCAAAATCAAGCACGCCGAATACACCTACAACTTCTTCCTTTGCAACGAGGCCCATTACTGTTGCGATGGTAGCCTTGATGTTTGCAAATCCGAGGGGAGCGAAGATCCACTTGATAGCATTTCCGATGATGCCTAATACGGATGCTTCAAGTTCCATATCAGGATCGAAACCGAATCTGCTTCCGGTATCTCCGAATACTGATCCGAGCCAGATTGCGATGGAGGAGATGAGGATTACTGTGCCTGCTTTTTTAATGAAGGACCAGCCACGCTCCCACATGGATCTCAAGAGGTTTCCAAGTGTCGGCCAGTGATATGCGGGAAGCTCCATAACAAACGGCGCGGGATCGCCTGCGAAAGGCTTTGTCTTTTTAAGGATGATACCTGAGATAACAACTGCAGCAACACCGATGAAGTATGCAGCAGGTGCTATCCATGAACCGCTGAATAATGTGTGGCGGAATAATGCTGCCGTGATAAGCGCAATGATAGGGAGCTTAGCGCCGCAGGGGATAAATGTTGTTGTCATGATGGTCATTCTGCGGTCACGCTGATTTTCGATCGTACGTGATGCCATGATGCCCGGAACGCCGCATCCTGAAGATACGAGCATAGGAATGAATGACTTACCGGAAAGACCGAATCTTCTGAAGATCCTGTCGAGGACGAAGGCTACACGGGCCATGTATCCGCAGGATTCGAGGAATGCAAGGAGGAAGAAGAGTACGAGCATCTGGGGAACGAAGCCCAATACTGCTCCCACACCGCCGATGATTCCGTCAACGACAAGTCCTGTTACGAATTCGTTAGCCCCGGCTTTTTCAAGGAGACCTGAAACTGCATCCGGTATACTCGGAACGAATACGGCGCCTTCTGTCTCATCCATGCCGGGAGTGGTGAATTCACCGTCTTCGAGAGCACCTGATTCTACGAGAGGTGTCTCGATGTCATAGCCTTTGTCGATGAGCTCGTCTGCGAAGAAACCGTAGTCTTCTTCGAAAGCACCGAAATCTGCGTCCTCGAAGTCAGCCTGAAGATTTTCCGCACCGGTTACATCGTTATCGGCAGCTTCATCTATAACGGCCTTTACGCCGTCAACGAAAACCGCTTCGCCTGCCCAGTTATCTACGTCTTCGTCGTATTGTTTCTGACCGATTCCGAAAAGGAAGAAACCGTCACCAAAGAGGTTATCATTGGTCCAGTCGGTCATGTTGGCACCCAGTGTTGTCATTGCTATGAAGTAAACGAGCCACATGATGAGAGCGAAAATAGGCAGGCCCAAGATCCTGTTTGTTACGATCTTATCGATCTTATCTGAAGTGGAGAGTTTTGCCTTTGACTGTTTCTTATAGCAGCTCTTGATGATGGAAGCGATATAAACATAACGCTCGTTTGTGATTATGGATTCAGAATCGTCTTCGAGCTCTGTTTCAGCCGACTTGATATCATTTTCTATATGTTCGAGCTTTTCTTTTGAGATGGCGAGCTTCTCTATTACTTTTTCATCACGTTCGAAGATCTTGATCGCATACCATCTCTGCTTATCGGGATTCATGTCATGGAGCACAGCTTCTTCGATATGTGCCAATGCATGTTCGACGGGACCTGAGAAAGAGTGGGGCGGAACGGTCTTTGTTCCGTTCGCAGCTTTGATCGCTTCTTCGGCTGCTTCCATTATTCCCGTGCCCTTAAGAGCGGAGATGGCGACTGCCTTGCAGCCCATCTGCTTCGAGAGCATGTTAAGGTCGATCTTATCGCCGTTCTTATTAACGATATCCATCATGTTGACTGCCATTACGACAGGGATACCGAGTTCGGTGAGCTGCGTTGTGAGATAGAGGTTACGCTCTAAGTTTGTACCGTCAACGATGTTAAGAATTACATCCGGATTCTCATCTATAAGGTAATTACGTGCAACGACTTCTTCCAATGTATAAGGGGAGAGGGAATAGATACCCGGAAGGTCTGTAACGGTTACACCGTCATGCTTTTTAAGTTTACCTTCCTTTTTCTCTACTGTTACGCCCGGCCAGTTACCTACGAACTGGTTGGAACCTGTAAGGGCGTTAAATAGTGTTGTCTTACCGCTGTTGGGGTTACCCGCCAATGCGATCTTTATTTCCCGGTTTGCCATATAAGTATTACTCCTTTAGATAATTACTCGATTTCAATCATCGCGGCGTCGTTCTTGCGAAGAGATAATTCATAACCTCTTACAGTAACTTCGACCGGATCTCCCAAAGGAGCTACCTTACGTACATAGATCTCAACACCTTTGGTAATTCCCATGTCCATGATCCTGCGCTTTACGGCGCCTTCTCCGTGGAGCTTAACGACCTTAACGGTCTCTCCAATCTTCACTTCCTTAAGTGTCTTCATATATTCCTCCTGCTTATTTAATAAACATCGTCAAACCATGATCTTCATGGCCATGTCTTTATTAAGGGCGATCCTTGATTCTTTGACCTTGAGGATCACACTGCCGTCGTTAACGTTGATAAGGGTTACAAGACCGCCGGGAACGATACCGAGATTTTCCAGATGAAGCTTAACTTCGGGGCTTCCTCCTACTTTTCTTACGATCATTTCTTCACCGCAATCGGCTACTACAATAGGCATCATGTTCATCTCCAATGCAAATAATGTAAGATACTCCATACAAAAGTTAGTTATAACTAATTAGTTTCGGCTAACATTATATTTGTCATTTGTGAAATTGCAAGAGGGAATTATCAAAACTGTCAATTGTCACAAGGAGCAGCTATAAATCAAGAAAATTTATGTTGACAAGTTAGTAGCAACTAACTATGATGTTTTTCAAATGTTAGTTTAAACTAACTTTTGCCAATTTATTTTCGGGGGTGAAAAAGTGAAGAAGAAAAGTACGCTTTCCTGGATCCTGGAATTCGCGGGAAGAAAGATGAATTATTTCGGTTGGAGCGTAATACTCGCCATATTCGGTGTTGCTCTGTCCTTTGCGCCTTATCTTATCATTTCTGATATAGTAGGCCAGTTGTTATCGGATAACAGAGATTGGAAATATTATTTAAGTAAAGTCCTTCTCATGGCCGGATGCTGGGTTTTAAGGCTTACTGCACATTCAATTTCAACGTCCCTTTCTCATATGGGAACTTTTAATGTTTTAGGCACCGTCAGAAGACAGCTCTGTGAAAAACTTTCTACGATTCCATTGGGTTCTGTCCTTTCTGATAACAGCGGTGCTTATAAGAATATTATCGTTGAAAGAGTTGACTCGATGGAGACGACACTTGCACACATCATTCCTGAGTTTACTGCGAATATAATTCTTCCGGTCGTTATATTCATTTATCTATTAACCATTGATTGGAGAATGGGTCTCGCAAATCTTATATCAGTGTTTATCGGTGCTTTGTTTGCCGGTGTAATGTTGTTCAAGAGCAGAGGCGGATATGAAGTATCAGTTCAGAAAACAAAGACTCTGAATGATACTGCGGTCGAATACATTAACGGTATCGAAGTAATCAAGGCTTTCGGAAAATCCAAGACGTCTTATGAAAAATTCGTAACGGCTGCCAGAGAGGGTGCTGACTGTTTCATTGACTGGATGAGAAGATGCATCTGGTGGCAGACGGGATTCATGTCATTCATGCCTGCAACTTTCCTTGGCGTATTACCTGTCGGTATGTTGCTCGTGAGAGATGGAAGCCTTTCGCCAGAGAGCTTTATAATGGGCATCATTCTGTCAGCAGGACTTATTACACCTCTTATCGTTGCATTCTCTTATACTGATGATTTCCTTAAGATCAAGACTATTTTCGGAGAAGTTACTGAAATACTCGAAAGAGAGGATATGAAGAGGCCTGAAAAGCTTACGAAAGAACCTGTCGGTTCAGACATCACTCTTTCAGGTGTCAGATTCAAGTATAAGGACGCTGAGGTCCTTCATGGAATCAGCATGGAGATCAAGCAGGGTGAAGTAAGCGCGATCGTAGGACCTTCAGGTTCAGGTAAGAGCACGGTCGCAAGGCTCATCGATTCATTGTGGGATCCTAACGAAGGTGAGATCACATTCGGCGGAGTTAACATAAAGGACATTCCTTTGGATTACTACATGAGCCAGGTCGCATACGTAGCCCAGGACAACTATCTTTTCGACCTTTCGATTAAGGAAAACATAAGACTTGGCAAGAAGGGAGCCACAGATGAGGAAGTAATCGATGCTGCCATGAAGTGCGGTTGTCATGAGTTTATCCTAGGTCTCGAAAACGGTTACGACACGATAGTGGGCGGTGCCGGCGGACATTTGTCAGGCGGTGAGAGGCAAAGGATCTGCATCGCAAGAGCGATGCTTAAGAATGCACCAGTCATCATTCTTGATGAGGCTACTGCATATACTGATCCTGAAAACGAAGCACTCGTTCAGTCAAGTGTGGCAAAGCTTGTAAAGGGTAAGACTCTTATCGTTATTGCTCACAGGCTTTCAACCATAGTAGACGCGGACAAGATCTTTGTGATCAACAAGGGAGAACTTGAAGCGTGCGGAACACATGAAGAACTCCTTATGAAGTGTCCTCTCTATAACAAGATGTGGATCGCTCACAGCATGGCAAAAGATAATGCTGATGCAGTAAGTGCCATTAGCGAAAAGGAGGCCTTTTATGCTTGAGATGATAAAGAAGTTCTTCGATTTCTGTGATCAGAAGAACAGGAATAAATTATATTTTGCCGTAGTGTTCGGAGTTTTCGAAGCCATCTTCGGAGCAATGAAGATACCTGCTGCATTTGTTGCTATAGGCGCGATAATTAATCAGGAGATTAATACAAAGTCTATCATCCTGGTTATTGCACTGATGCTCATGAGCACTGTAGGTAAGATGATCATCAACAGATTCTCCTACATGCTTCAGACCGAAGGCGGATATGATACCTGTGCAAGAAAGAGGATACAGATCGCAGAGCACTTGAGATATCTTCCGATGGGATACTTCAACGATACCAGTCTGGGCCACATTACATCAGTTACGACCAATACTATGGAACAGGTTGGGGACATAGCGACCAGAGCTATCATGATGGTGCTTCAGGGAAGCATCACGACCATCGTGATCGGTTTGGGTATGTTCTTCTTTGACTGGAGGATAGGTGTTATCGCAGTTATCGGAATAACGGTATTCTTCTTCTGGAACAAGGTAACAAATTATCAGGTCGCAAAAGTTGCTGATGAGAAACTCGAATCAGACAGGGATATTGTCGGCGTTATACTCGAATTCATTCAGGGCATTGCCGAGATCCGTAACTATAACATCATTGCCATGAATACATCGAGAGTTTCAAAAGCCATTGACCGAAAAGTAAAAGCTGATATCACTGCCGAACTTGCAGCTATTCCTGCGGTCGGCGTGCAGATGCTTATCAGTAAGCTTACGGGAGTTGTCATTGCCGGTGCTTCAGTTTATTTCTATCTGACAGGTTCAATGGAACTAACATACACAATCACTATGCTAATGTGTTCTTTTATGGTCTTCGAAGCTCTTGATGCGGCAGGCATATATACTGCTCTTCTTAAGATCATCGGCAAAGGCGTTGACCTCGCAAATGAGATCACCGATCTTCCGCAGATGGATATCGACGGCGAAGATATCAAGCCTATAAACAGGAATATACGTCTGGAGAATGTAAGCTTTGCTTATGAGAACAGAAAGATCATCGACAATGTAACACTCGATATCAAAGAGAATACGACGACTGCGATCGTAGGTCCGTCAGGCGGCGGTAAGACAACGATCACATCATTGATCGCAAGATTCTGGGATGTTCAGGAAGGCAAGGTGACATTAGGAGGAAGAGATGTAAGAGAATACAGCTTTGACTCGCTTATGGAAAACTTCAGCTTTGTATTCCAAAGGGTTTATCTTTTCGAAGATACGATTGCAAATAATATCAGATTCGGAAGACCTGATGCATCAATGGATGAGGTTATAGCAGCAGCTAAGAAGGCATCATGCCACGACTTTATCATGGCTCTTCCGGACGGTTATGACACTCTCGTCGGCGAAGGCGGAACTTCGCTCTCTGGAGGAGAGAAGCAGAGAATCGCTATTGCTAGAGCGATCATGAAGGATTCGCCGATCATAATTCTCGATGAGGCAACTGCAAATGTCGATCCGGAAAATGAGAAGGAACTTACTGAAGCTATAGAGAATCTTACGAGAGAAAAGACGATCATCATGATCGCCCACAGATTAAAGACAGTAAGACATGCTGATCAGATAGTCGTAGTTGATAAGGGACATATCGTTCAGAAGGGAAGACACGAGGACCTGATCAATCAGGAAGGAATTTATAGGAATTTCATTTCCGGCAGAAAACAGGCAGTTAGCTGGAAGATCTCATAAAAATCCCGGAGGGTAAAAATGGAAAAAACAAGTAACAAACTCAAAGCAAAAGATTTTATAACGATAGGAATATTCACGGCGATCCTATTTGCAGTCGAATTCGCATTCGGAATGCTCGGATACATTCATCCGTTTATCGTTGCAGCGTATGTAGTAATACTTCCTTTGGCAAGCGGAATACCCATGATGCTCTTCTATTCAAAGGTTGAGAAGTTTGGAATGATAACCATCGTGTCCGTGCTCATGGCGATCATCATGTTCGTAGGCGGCATGGGATATCTTGGTGCTCCGCTTATAATAATCTCAGGTATGATTGCTGACTTTATCGCTAAATCAGGAAACTATAAGAGCTTTAAGAAAATTATCATAAGTTTTGGCGTTTTCAACCTCTGGATATGCGCGAATTATTTTCCGATACTTGTAACGGCTGATTCATACCGTCAGGATCTGATCGACGGCGGATATTCTGCTGAATACGTAAGCAATCTGTTTGCTGCAATCAATATTAAGACAATAGGGATACTTGTTGTTCTCGCATTTGTCTTTGGATGCATCGGAGCAGTCCTCGGTAAGGCTGTAGTAAAGAAACATTTTGAGAAAGCCGGGATCGTATAATTATGAAGCTCGATCCGCGCACCAAACTGTTCATGATATTTGTTGTATCTCTTGTTGTAATGATGAGTGCTACGACACCTTTTCTATGGGCAATACGGTTGTCAATAACACTGATTCCGATAATACTTTTGATCACCGAAAAGAAGTATGCATCAGCATTGCGCTTTTTGCTTGCGTACGGAACAGCTCTTGTGCTGACGTTCTACTTTTTGTCAGCTGAATCAGAAGGACTCATTGCTTCGCTCCTGATCGGTTATTGCGGTATTGTTGTTCAGTTTATGCCGGCGTTGATCACGGCTTGGTATGTAGTAAGAACGACTAAGATCGGTGAGTTTATGTCATGCATGCAGAAGATGCACATACCAGACGGTATTGCGGTGTCTCTTGCAGTCGTTATGCGTTTCTTTCCGACAATTAAAGAAGAATACTCATCAATTAATGATGCAATGAGGATGAGAGGCGTTATGCTTGGTGGCGGAAACGTCATTAAGATGGTTGAATTCAGAATGATACCGCTCCTTTTTTCATGCGTTAACATAGGCGAAGAACTGTCTGCGGCAGCTATTACGAGAGGCCTTGGCGGAGAAGCTAAGAGGTCAAGCGTTGTTGAACTTAAGCTTGGCGTTGCCGACTATCTGCTTATGACTTTTCTTACTGCTGCGACAGTAATCTTCGTCATGTTTAAGTATTGCTTATGAGTATAGTCGAACTCGAAGATGTCTCATTTCAGTACAAGGGTTCCAAAGAAGGATCCCTTGTTAATGTAAATCTGAATATTGAACAAGGACAGACAGTGCTTCTCTGCGGTGCTTCAGGTTCAGGAAAGACGTCAATTATCAGACTTATCAACGGACTGATACCGCACTATTACTCAGGTGAACTTGAAGGTGAGATAAGGGTTGCAGATCACGATATAAAAAAGACTGAACTTCACGAGCTTGCTGGGACGGTGGGAACTGTTTTCCAGAATCCGAGAAGTCAGTTTTTCTCGGTGGACACTGACGGAGAGATTGTTTTCGGACCGGAAAACATTGGACTTGAACCAAAAGAGATCAAGGCGAGAATGAACGATGTCGTTGCCGAGATGAATCTTGAGGAGGTCCTTGGCAGAAGCATTTTCGATCTTTCAGGCGGCCAGAAACAGAGAATAGCTTGCGCATCTGTAGCTGCATTACTGCCGGAAATAATCCTTCTGGATGAACCTTCATCCAATCTGGATTTCGATTCCATAGAACTTCTCCGCGGCATTATCCTTGAATGGAAGCGTCAGGGCAAGACTATCGTTATCTCTGAACACAGGCTGTGGTATCTGAAAGATGCAGTCGACCGTGTCTTATATATTGAGAACGGCAGGATCGCAAAAGAGTGGAACGGAGAAGAATTTGCCTGCTTAAGTGAAGATGAGGTCAAGGCATATAAGTTAAGACCCGTCGTGCTTGAAGAAGAACTTATAAAAGAGATCCGCGGGGATTGTTCTTCGTCTGTTTGTGAGACAGATCCGTCAATAGTACTAAAGGATTTTTATTTCAGCTATAAGAAACGGCCATATCTGATCTTAAAAAAGAAGTTCAAAGAATCAGATGGTGATCTCCTTAATCTGAATATTCCTGAACTTAAGATACCTGAAGGAAAAGTAATCGGTCTTGTTGGACCAAACGGTACCGGTAAATCCACATTTTTAAGATGTCTTTGCGGTCTTGAAGGAGACTGCAAAGGAAAGATTATTTCAGATGGTGTTACCTATAAAGGCGGCCAGCGTCTGAAGATGTGTTATATGGTCATGCAGGACGTTAATCATCAGCTCTTTACAGACAGCGTGGAATCCGAAGTTATGCTTTCTTTAAAGGATAAGGATACTAAACGTTGTGATGAGATATTGGACAGCTTAGGCCTGTTGGAATACAAGGATACTCACCCGATGGCTTTATCGGGAGGACAGAAGCAGAGGGTAGCGATCGCGTCCGCTATAGCTTCAGACGCTAAATTACTTCTTTTTGATGAACCTACTTCAGGTCTTGATTATTCGCATATGGAGAAGGTGGCAGAGCTTTTAAAACGGCTCTCGTTATCCGGTGCCACGGTTATCGTATCAACGCACGATCCGGAACTGATCTCAGAGTGTTGCGATTATGTTTTGGGACTTAATCACGGGAAAGTGTTATATCTTAAAGAAAGCGCACGGGATTAATAGAATGAAGAACTACGTAAAAGAAGGTCAGAAACTTCCGCTGTTTGGAATAGGTCCATACCTGATAACGGGTATTGCTCTGGTCGAACTGATAGGTATTATCCTGTTCGGATATGTGTTAAAGATCGGCACCCTTGAAGGAGTATGGGTATGGATCTTCAGAATATTGGGTATCGTATTGATAATATCCGGAATAATTGTGTGGTATATCGGTGCCGTCCGCTCGAATATGGATAAGAGCATAACGGAGAATAGACTTCAGACCGAAGGCATATATAAAGCAGTTAGAAATCCGATGTACAGCGGATGGTGGATACTGATCTCAGGTGTATGTCTTATGTGGCATAATTATATGCTTATATCGGTTATTCTGCTTAATTGGGGAATAATTACAATAGTACTGATCAATACGGAAGAGAAGTGGCTTTTAAACTTGTATGGTCAGGAGTATTTAGATTACAAAAGGCGCGTTAACAGATGCATTCCCTGGTTTCCGAGGAAATAGCCTGGACTCAGGATCTGTGAGTGTATTTTTATTGATTTTGAGAATTGAAATCATATTTAACTTACAAAAGTTAGTTAAATCTAACCAAATGCCAAATTTAGTTTTGATTTGGCTCTAAATCCTTGTCGAAAACATATATATACCTAATTGGTTAGCGAGGACTAACATTTAATTAATATAGTAATTGAGGTGTGTTTATGTATATCGAGACTAGAGACCTTAAAAAGTCTTATGGAGAAGGCGGTAGTTTTGTACAGGTCCTTAAAGGCGTAAGTATTAAAGTTGACAAAGGTGAAATGTGTGTAATACAGGGCACTTCAGGTTCAGGCAAATCAACATTGCTTAATTGTATCGGAGGGCTTGATGTAATAGATTCCGGTAACGTATCTGTTGCAGGAACTCTTGTTGAAGGCTTAAAGGGCGAGAAGTTATCAGATTACAGAAGAGCTAATCTCGGATTCATTTTCCAGTTCTATAATCTGGTTCCTAACCTTACTGTCAGAGAGAATATCCAGGTTTGCGAATATCTGACCAAGGATCCGCTTAATATGGATGAACTGATCGAAGTCTTAGGGCTTACTGAGCACCAGTATAAGTTTCCCTCGCAATTGTCAGGCGGACAGCAGCAGCGTTGTGCTATTGCGAGGGCACTGGTTAAGAACCCGAAGGTGTTGCTTTGCGATGAGCCTACCGGTGCTTTGGATTCAAAGACTTCAAGAGACATCCTTGTGTTACTGGAAAAGATCAATAAACAGTATGGGACGACCATGCTGATCGTAACTCATAATAATTCGATAAAGAACATGGTAGATCATGTTATCTATCTCAAGGACGGCGAGATCTATAAAGACTATATGAATGAGAATAAGATACCTGCCTCAGAACTGGAGGATCTCTGATATGGGGTGGATATTGTTTAAGAGAGCTCTCCGCGATCTTAAATCAGGGTTTGCGAGATATATAGCATTATCACTGCTGATCATTTTTTCGCTGTTTATAGTCATAAGTCTTATGGCTTCTGCAGATACGATAATCGACAGTACCGTTATATCTGACAGGGAACTTTGCTGTGAAGACGGTGAGTTCTCGGTTTTCGTACCGCTTCGTGATGAAGAGCTTGCTAAGATAACCGGTCGCGGCGTTTCAATAGAGAAGATGTTCTATGTTGATTATGCACTCAATGAAAAACAGGTATTAAGAGCATTTAAGGTAAGAGAGAATATTAACAAGATCTCACTTATAGATGGTGCGCTGCCTGCAGCAGATGACGAAGCAGTAATTGAGAGACGTTATTCTGAAGTGAATAACATTAATGTAGGTGATAAGATCAAGATAGGCGACAAGGAATTCACGATAACAGGCATCGGTGCAACTCCTGACTATAATACAGTCATAAAGAAAATTTCCGATACGGTTGTTGACAGCAGATATTTCGGAGTGATTTTTGTTACTCCCAAAGCCTATGATGAACTCTACGATTCCGGATGTTCAATAGCTTCGGAAGAGTACTATTATGCATATAAGCTTAATGGTGCGATGACTGAAGATGAATTAAAGGATATCCTTGAAGACAACAAGTTTGATATTGATGACATTGAGGATGAATATTTCAAAGAATACTGGGAAAGAATGACCGAGAGAAAGGATGAGATCCTTGACGGCATTGATGAGCTAAGAGATGGAGCTGAAGAACTCGCAGACGGTGCCGGTGAGCTTCGTGACGGCATCGAGGAATTCCATGACGGAATGACCGAACTGCATGATGCGGTTCCTGAGCTGAAAGATGGAATAGAGGCGCTTAATGACGGTGCAGCACAATTAGAGGAAGGTGTAAAAGCTTATACATATGGAGTTGACCAGTTAGAATCGGGAGCATCAGCTTTATCAGACGGTGCGTCAGCAATGGCTGATGGCACGTCACAACTGAATGATGGTGCAAGACAGTACCGAACAGGTGTATTTCAGTTTGCCGGAACCGTAAGTGAGATGGCTCAAAATGAGAATCCGTACATAGCGGGTGTGGCGGCCGGGTTTGCCGATCCCGCATCCGCATTGGCGGTAGGATATGAACAGATCAAAAACGGAATAAGTGAAGTCAATGACGGTGCCGGCAGTCTTAGTGACGGTGCATATCAATTGTATGACGGTATAAGGACGTTGAATTCCAACAGCTGGGCTTTAAGAAACGGTGTTGTCGAACTCCATGCGGGAACTTCAGAACTTTTGGAAGGCGCGGAAGAATTTGCAGATGGCATAGATGAATTATATGACGGTTCTAAAGAGATCAAAGACGGTTCCGTTGATCTGGCTAAAGGAGCAAGGGAATTATCCGATGGAGTAAAAGAATTCTCAGATGAAGCAAATGATCTTATCGACGATGTTTTCTATTTTGATCTGTCAAATCTCATGGTGTTCATAAACAGCAAAGATAATCCGAGGATAGATTCAGCTGCTGATGATGTTCAGATAAACTATTCTGCGAGCATTATCTTCGGGATCCTGCTCGTAGTGCTCTTTGCTTATGTAATTTCAGTGTTCATCGTACATACGATCGATCAGGAAAGCTCTGTAATAGGTGCTTTATATTCAATGGGTCTGAAGAGAAGGACGCTGACAATGAGTTATGTCGCAGTTCCGGTTATCGTAACTTTTGTATCAGGTGTTATCGGAACATTGATCGCTATCTTTACACCTGCAGGGATACCTGCCCAGATGCAGGATTCGTTAAGTTATTTCTCGATGCCGAAAATGGACATAATTGTAAAGCCTTTTGTGCTTATTTACGGTCTTGTCATTCCGCCTGTAACGGCATTTATCGTTAATGTCCTTGTCGTAAGGAACAGACTCATAAGAACGCCTTTGTCGCTCCTTCATAATGAGCAGAAAGCTGTCCGCGGCAAAGAGATAAAGATCAAGGGACTGAAGTTTATTCCGATGTTCAGGATAAGACAGATGCTTCGTGAGATAAGAGCCGGCCTTACTGTTATCTTCGGACTCTTCATGAGCCTTCTGGTCGCTCTCCTTGCTCTTAATACAAGTGTGTATTGCTCCAACGTTAAAGACAGCTACATTAACCTGACCAATTATGAATACATGTATAACTACAAGTATCCTACTGAAGAGGTCCCGGAAGGCGGATATGAGGCTGTCGCAGAATCATTTAAGAAAGAGATATACGGGTATACGTTTGACATAACAGTATTGGGCATAACCAAAGATAATCCGTTCTTCGATACTGGAGATCTGCCGGAAAATGATTCTGATGTTGTATTAAGTTCTTCTGTTGCGAACAAATACAACTTGTCTGTAGGAGATATCTTCACACTAAGTGATGATAAAGGTGAAAGATTGTATGCATTCAGAGTAGCCAGGGTTTTCGACTATACTGCTACGATGTTTGTGTTCATGGATATAGACAGATGCAGGGATCTGTTCAATGAAGATGATGATTACTTCAATGTTGTATTCTCCGATCACGAACTCGATATCGACAGCGGACGCTTATATTCGACAGTGTCGAAAGAAGAGATCGCAAGATCTTCAGGTATATATGTTGACATGATGGGCCCTATGGTTACCACGATGTCTGTGGCTTCTGCCGTGATCTTCCTGGTCGTAATGTATCTAATGGTCAAGATGATGATCGACAGATCCGCTTTCAACATTTCTCTTGTAAAGGTATTCGGATTCAGAAACAGGGAAGTAAGAAAGATGTATCTCGACGGTAATTTCTACATCATCGTAATAGGTGCGCTGATTTCTATTCCTCTTTGCAAACTGATAATGGATTACATCTATCCCAGATATCTGGTCTGCAATGTCGGAGTAGGAGTAACTGCACAATATCCGCCTGTATTATTTGCGCTGATATTCGCTGTAATTATCGTTTTATATCTTGCGATCAATCTAGTGCTATCAGGCAGACTAAGAAAGATAAATCCTGCAGAGATTCTAAAGAACAGGGAGTAATTATGATCAAAACTACACTTAAGATCGACGGTATGATGTGCGGCATGTGTGAGTCACATGTTAACGATGTCATTCGGAGAATGATACCTGCCGCCAGAAAAGTGAAAAGTTCCGCCCGCTTGGGTGAATGTACATTCGTTACTGAGGAAATGATAGATGAGGACAGTATCAAAAAGGCTTTGAAAGCTATCGGATACGATGTGATCTCAATTGTTTCAGAACCATATACAAAGAGAGGTATTTTCGGATGACATTTGATGAAACCGGTAATATGTCAGGCAAAACTCTTATTCTCCTTCCGGGAACATGCTGTGATTGGCAGATAAACTTCTCTACGGTAATTGACAGCTTGGCAGAGAAGTATCATCTGATACTCGTAAACTACGATGGATTTGACGGAAGTGACCTTATCTTTCCTGACATGATAACTGTTACTGAAAAGATAGAGAAATACATTATCGAAAACCATAATGGAAAAATCGATGGAGTACTCGGATCATCTCTTGGAAGCAGCTTTGTCGGTCAGCTCATCCAACGCGGGAACATTCATATGGACCACGGTATATTCGGCAGTCCGGATCTTGACCAGAGCGGCGTTTTATCCGCAAAGATAAAGTCCGCACTGGTTGTTCCACTACTTACGAGCTTTACCAAAAGCGAAAAGAAGAAACAGAAGGCAAAGAAAAAGTTTGTGGAGATGTTCGAGATGGATGAGAAGACGGCAGAGATGTTCATCGAATCGTTTTCGAGATTTAAGCCGGAATCCATAAAAAATGAGTTCTATACAGATCTGATTACATGTTTGAAAGACGACATCCACGTTGAAGGAACGACCGCGCATTTTATTTATGCCAACAAGATGGGCGAGAAGTATAAGAAGCGTTATTTGAAGTATTTTCAAGACCCGGACATCAGGGAATTTGATATGCAGCATGAGCAGTGGCTCTTTGGTGGAAAGCAGTATCAGGATCCGGTCTTAAAAGTCATAGATGAGTTTATGGAGATATAAAAGTTATGAACGATAAAGAATACAAGGATATGACGATAAGCGAATTCACCAAAGCTGCAGACGTTTATGAGACTGATCAGGCCGGTGTTTATAAGATGTGCAAGAAGGATTATCCTGACGTTCTTGAAGAACTCGAGAAAGAACCATTTGACAGTCTGCTGGACTGCGGATGCGGTACTGCACCGATGATATCTCTTTTATATGAGAAATATCCTGAGAAACACTATACGGGAATTGATCTGACACCAAAGATGATCGAGGTTGCTAAATCTAAAAATCTTCCCGGAGTGGAGTTTGTTGTCGGTGATTGTGAGAATCTGCCATTTGATGATAATTCCTTTGATGCGATCATATGTTGCGAGAGTTTCCATCACTATCCGAATGTACAGGATTTCTTTAACAGCGTCTATAGAGTGCTGAAACCCGGGGGAAGACTTGTCCTTCGGGATATGACATTTAATTGGGCAGCAACAAGATGGTTTTGCAACAAGATCGAGATGCCGATCATCAACCTTAAAGGACATGGAGATGTCCGTATTTACGGCAAACCGGATGTTGAATCACTATGCAAAAAAGCCGGACTTGTCATGGAATTGTTTGAGAAGCGCGGATTCTGCCGTCTTCACAGCGTTATCAGAAAGCCCTTGTAAGATGGATATATATTTTATGTTTATAACTTTTTTGCTTTCTATAATGATGATGGTAGGACTTTTCCTTATGCTGCTTGCCGGTGTAGGGTTTATTCAGCAGTATAAGTTCTTTTCGTCGGCACCGAAGGAAGTCAGAGATGCAGTTCCGAAAACAAAGCCTGAACGATTCAAAGGTCAGCATGCCATCGGCTGGGTTATAGTAGTTGTCTCTTTTGCTCTTATGGGCGGAGCTGTTGTTTTGGGTGCATTGAATGGTATTGCAAGCGGTTTTTCGTTTTGCCAGTTTTACTTAAGATTCTTTCTTATGTTGATTTTACTGAAGGCATTTGACATAGTCTTCTTTGATTGGGTTTTGCTTAGTAACGCCGGATTCAACTTCTTTCCGCATTTTTATCCTGAATGTAAAGATGTATTGAGCCGTTATCTTTTTGGTTATAACTGGAAAACTCATCTTTTGCATGTGATCTTGTTTATTCCGAGTGTGGCTTTGCTTTCATGGATCTGCACTTTGTTATGAGAAGGTGAATAAATGTTAATGAGTGAATCGATGGAAATGTATCTTGAAACTATACTTGAACTCTCAAACATGGGGATCTTTGTTCGTTCATTAGATGTTGCAAGAAATCTTGGCGTTTCGAAGCCGAGTGTAAGCCGGGCCATGGGAATACTCAAAAACAATGAGCTGATTCTTATTGATTCCCGGGGCTATATCACGCTTACCGATAACGGAGAAAAAATAGCAAAGAAGATCCTGGAGAAACGCATGCTCTTGAAAGAGATCTTATTATCTCTTGGTATTGATGAGAAAACGGCTGCTGAAGATGCCTGCCGTATTGAGCATGTGTTAAGCGACAAGACTTTTGAAGCTTTAAAGGTATATAGAAGTAATCTATAAAACCTTCTGCGTTGCAATTCGTTCTGCAGATCCTAAGAGTATTCATGAGCCAAAATCCCGCAAAAATCACCGCTGTGCGTGAAAAACAGCGGTGATTTTTCTTCATCGACTGATTTTTCACGCTAAAAATCCCGCGCAGCGTGAAAACCAGCGTGATTTTCGATGCAAGAATATCAACCGCCCCAAGATAAGCTACATTGAAAACGCTTCTTGACACTGCTACGTATACGTACTATACTACGCATGCGTAGCAAAAGGAGAAAGAAGCAAAATGAAAAGTTTATTTAGATTTAAAGTCACTAAAGATACAGGCGTGGCAGTCATTGCCGGGGCTGTAATGATTGCCCTGAGCCTTTTGATGATCCCTTTTGGAGGAGATTCCATAAGAGATAATGTAATATCCTTCATCTTAAGAGACCTTCTGATGATCTTCGGGCTGGGTGTGGTTTTCGTATCATTATATGTAGAGAAGAAGGGCAAAGAAGTTATAGCAGAGTTGGGATTCACTAAGAGAAAATGGATACTCAGCCTGATAATAAACATAGTTTTAGCTGCGGGACTTCTTACCATTTTCTTGAAAGACGAGGTGCCTGAGAACATCGCCTCTCTGAAGAATCTATATGGAGCAACATATATACTTGTGGCAGGAATTTTCGAGATGACGTTTTTATACGGGTTTCTCAGGATGAGCTTTGAGAAGGCTTTTGGGATAATTCCGGCGATCATCATGACCTCTGCATTTTATTCGCTCCACCATGCCGGTTTCCAGCCGGAGTTCTTGCATTTATTTTTGGTAGGATTAATGTATTGTTCAGTGTTCTATATCACGAAGAACATGCTCGTTATTTTCCCTTTCTTCTGGGGAGTAGGAGCTTTGTGGGATGTTTTGGTATCATCTGAAGCAGGAGATGAGATCAAGAACCCGGTCTCGTTTGTTATAGCATTGATAATTCTTATTGCATCGGTTGCATGGGTTTTATTCAGAAAGTGGAGGGTAAGCTCAAATGTTGTCAAAAACATCGATAGTAATCTTGGGAATGCTCAGGAAAGGTGAGATGAATGCCTATGACATGCTCAAGATGATCGACAGAATGAACATGAAATACTGGTTTCCGATCGGTGCGACCACTCTCTATGAGACTTGCCTGAGGCTCGAAAAGAAGAATTATATAGAGAACACCGGAGAATCAGATAAGAAAGCTATCTATCATCTTACCGAATCCGGCATGCAGGAATTGAAAAGCACTATATGTGAGTTGTTCGAGAGAGTTGACTTCGATTCCGTCTGGTTTTGCCTGGCAGTGATGTATTCAGGTGTATTGAGCAACAAAGAACTGGATCGTGAGATCAAGATCCGTACCAAATTGCTCGACGAGTATGAGAAGGGTACAATGGAGAACAAGGAGATTATGCTCCAATATGACGTTTCCTATATCGAGGAATGTGCTATTGACAGGATGCTTCAGATTATAAGGATGGAAAAAGAAACATTAGAGAGATTTGCAAATCAGTCATTATAATATTAGTATTCGAATTAACAAGAGAAGGACCGGGAAAACACAATGAAAAAATCATCATATTTCATCATCCAAATACTTTGGTCACTTATCTTATCAACGGTAATATGGTATCTGGGTCTCAAGAATGCCAGTTTTGATTTCTACGGGAACAGCGACAATACGCTTGCCGGTATGATCATGTTTTTCGGAGCTGTTATCTATATTGTCCTGACGCTTGTCCAGATCGTTGTCGGTATAAAGAAAGTGAAAAACTGGCGTTGGTGGTTTATTCTCGTTTCATTGGTGATTGCCGGAGCAATGGCATTTTTGGGAATATATGTTGTTGCTTATGGAACTGAGTTTTTGAATAAGTCTTTTGGTCTTGGGTTATAGATCACATAAAAAAGGTTTTGATGATTGGTATTTACAGATTTCGGAGATAGCAATGTGGAGTAACGTTCCGGATTCAACCAATTTAAAACGCTTTGACGGAAAATGTGTCAGGATCATTGACAGCAGCGGAGATGCTTTTGACGGCATCTGCTGTTTTAACAGTTATGAGTATAACGAGTGCGAATATGGTCGATCGGAAGACAGTCTTCAGATCGAGAACTTTCAGTTCTACATCGGCAGCATCAGAGAGGTCATAAGTCTTGAGGATAATGACGGTCCGTACGGGCTTTTTCTCGATCCATACGGAAAGCTCGAAGAGATGACTGTTGAAGACGGTATAGACAGCATCACGGACATATTGTTTTCGGAGGAAAACGAGCATGTAATCCGTCTTTTGAACTGTCTGGAAAAGCATCTTGATCCCGCCAATGGACCGGTTCTTCAATGTAAGAACGAAGTCATGGAAGCATTAGAAGAACTTTTGAAATATAACTGCGACAAAGATGTTCAAGAGAAAATTAAAAAACTCATGTCAGGAAGGTAGTTTAAGACCATGATCGATTATGAAACCATAGCAAGAAGCAATCACCGCAGCGGCATGAATTGTGCAATGTCAGTTTATGACGCTCTTGGTATGAATAACCAGAACAAGACTACTCCGCCGCGTCCGAGAGATAACGGAGGAATGTGCGGAGCTGTTCTCGCGGCAGAACAGACGATAAGAGAAATGGGCGGCACTGATGAAGATATCGCAGAGTTTGAAAGAAGATTCAAAGAAAACTATAAACATCTTAAGTGCGGTGAACTCCGTGGTTTCTTAAGCGGCAAATGCAATGACTATGTCGGAACTGCTGCATTTATTGTTGGAATGATGGGTATATTGCCTGATCCGGAATGAAAAGGGCCCGAAAATGAAAGGCGTAATTTTTGATATAGGTCAGACCCTGGCATATTATCCGTTTCCGCTCAACTGGACGGCGTTATACCGGCCGGCTTTTGAACGTATTGCGGACAGATTCGATCTTCAGATTTCTGAAGCAGAATATGAGCATATAGGTGCAACTCTTGCCAAATACAATACAAGGATCAACCCGAGAGAAACAGAAGTGTCATCGGACGTGATCTTCAGGGAGATCATCGAGGGAACAAACATGCCGATGGAACTCCTGGATGACATTAAAAACGAATTCTATCTGTTTTTCCGGCGCGATGTCGTATTGTATGACGAAGTTAAAGATACACTTAAGAAATTGAAGGATAACGGCTTTCTTATCGGAACGCTGTCTGATGTTGCATATGGAATGGATAATAAATATGCATTGGAAGACATTTCTGAAGCTATTGACTACATTGATTTTCCGTATACTTCAAATGATGTAGGATACCGCAAACCAAGCAGCAAAGGATTGCTCCTTCTTTCTGAAAAGATGAATATCGCTGTAGACAAGATAGCTTTTGTCGGTGATGAGAAAAAGGACGTCGAATGTGCCAAAAATGCGGGAGCCATCGCTGTTCTTATTAACCGCGATAATGAAGAAAAGTACTACGGTCAGGATTATACGATCAGAAGCCTGGACGAACTGTTCAACTTACAGTTCTAAAACTGATATAATTAAATAGTCAGTGCAGTGTTTTGCAAATGACCAGGTTGGGGATAGAGGTTTTTTGATTAACGGATATGTCAGAGTTAAAGAGCTATACATGCGCGAAATGCGGTGCCGTCTTAAGCATAGATAAGTTGCAGGGCCGGATGGCCTGTCCTTTTTGCGGCAACGAATTCGATTATATAGATTTCCACAGGGAAGACTTGATGCTTCAGGCTGAAGAGTGCCTTGCAAGAGGAGCTTATGAGCCTGCCGGAGAAAAGTTCAATAAGGTCTTGGAGAACGATCCCACAGATATCGTAGCATACAGAGGATTGATCTTATGTGCCGGAAAAGTCCAATCGACTGAAGATCTTAGAGACCGCTATAAGCAAGCCGGCAGTGATCTTAATGCCATTTATAAGATAGTGGCTTCTGCCAAAGAGTATGTAACAAAAGAAGATGCTGATTACCTGGATAAGCTGGTCTGTTTATTTGAGATTCCCAAAGCATATAAGAATATCAGGAACCGTAGAGATAATACTTTCAATCTTGAGAAAAAGCGCGAACTGCAGTTGGCAGCAAATGACGAAATTGATGACATCCTTGGACGCATAATGGGAATATCCATTTTTGTAGAGATGTTTTTACTGGTCCTTCTTATTGCCAGTTTTAATGGTGCGGATTTTATCGGTGGTTCTGGTCGCGTAATTGTAATTTTAGTGCAAATCGGTGTTATCGCTTTAAATATCTTCCTGGGTGTGAAACTCAGGACAAAAGTCGTCAAGATTCCTGACAGCTCAAGCTCTCTGTCAGATAAGATAGAATATGCTGAAGAGAAGCATTTGGAGATCTTATCCGAAGTTCTGGAATATGAAGCAGGCTTTAAGAACAGACCTGAAAAGAAGGCACCTAGAAGAGTAGAAGGCAAGCAGGAATCTGATCCCGCGGAAGAGATAACAGGACCTTCCGTAATCTGCGCAAAGTGCGGCGGAGTGTTAAAGCTCAGTAATGCTCAACAATTCTACGAGTGCAATTCCTGTGGCATCTCATACGGCAAATATCTCTTCTTCGGAGACCTTACAGCAAATGCCGTCAAGGCAATGAACATGGGTGAGTTTGATGAAGCAGACCAGATATTGTCTCATAGGCTCATGTTGAACCCCAAGGACTTTGACGCTTTGTTAGGAAGATTTCTGTGTGCCGGCAGGTGGAAGTCACTAAAAGACATCGACATAAATAACAATATGTTCATGTCACATGTTAGAAAACTTCCCGATAAGCTTGATGCGATCGAGAAGAGAATATCCACAGAAGACCAGCCCTTATGGCAAGATATCAGGAAACTCTCTGACCTTTTGTCTGAATATTCGGTCAGACGCCATGAATTCAACATGGTTCATGAGAAGTATAAGAGCGTATGCGGTAAGCTGAATAACACTTTCCTGATGGACGATGAGAGAGAGGATTATAAGAGACAGGAATCTGAGCTTTGTGAACAGGTAACGGTGCTTGAAGGTGAATGTAACGAACTTAAAGGCAGGATCGACGAAGCAATGGAGGTCCTTACAGAGCCATTTGTACATGAACAGCTAGATAATCAGTTATTATTTGAATCAGAAAATGGTACTTCGAAGAGAAATATTTAGATGCAGTAATTGCGGTTTGGAGAATGGAGTTATTTCATTCGGTTTTGAGTTTGGCGGTTATGGTTACATGACCGGGAGAAATGAATCTGGCACAAAGTTTTGTATTCTTGAATTGATCGGCAACGCGACTTATGAGGAATTCTGCAAACTATATGAGGAAGAATGTGGTGATGGTGACATAATAAGAATGCAGCGAATGTTTGCAATTGCATGTGATCCTATAGATGGCTGCAGAGTCAGTTTTACTGCAAAACCAAGAGTGTGTAGTGGATGTGGCAGTGATGAGTTTGAACCTGTCCTAAGATCTGAACCTGCTGACGATATTGAGTATTTTGAAGTAAGTTATACAACATGGAACAGTTTAGATATCGAAGCAAAGCGTTTATTGATTAAAGAAGCTTATAATAAAACTGTTTGATATTTGTTTTTTGGGGATAGATATGAGAAAAGCAACTAACATTACAAGTATTGTTATGATCTTGGGATATTTAGCATTCTTAGCTATAGGGTGGAAGACATTTCCCAATGAGGTGCCTACTCATTTCAGTGCGATAGGTGTTGCTGACTCATATGGAGATAAGACGTCACTCTTTATAGAGCCTGCAGTAATGAATGGTTTATTCTTGCTTTTGGCGATAGTGGAGCATTTCCCTAAGATATGGAATATTCCTATAGAGGTTATTGAGGATAACGAAGAAGAAGTTCTGAAGACCTGTTATATTATGTTTGGCATCCTGAAGATATCTATTGTATTGATTTGTGCTTTTTCGGGATTCATGTGCATATATGAAGATTTTCCGTCTTGGCCTATGATAATGATGATAGTGATCATTCTGTTTACAATAGCGATAAGTGTATTCAGGATATATAAGTGCAAGCTGGATTAGGGTAAGAATCTGATTATGAAAAGACATATAGATGAAAGCGTTTTTACCATCAATGAACACTTAACTAATGGAGGGCATTTTATGACACATGACGAAATAATGAACCTTATTAATCGTTCCCTGTTCGCGGAAATCGGCTATACAGATGAAGAAGACAGACAGAATATCCGAAAGACGTTTTGCGTATGGCACAAAGGTCTTGGTGGTCATTTGATATCTACAAATACAAGTTCTTCTCATATTAAGACTCTGATGAAGAATGATAATATTTGCATTTATTTTTCGGATGATAAGGCCTTTGAAGGTGTTTGTTTATATGGAAAAGCTATTGTTCATTTCGACAGGGAATTTAAAGAACTCCTTTGGAATGAGGGAGATGAGAAATATTATCCTAACGGAATAGATGATGAAGACTATTGTATTTTGGAGATTGTTGCTGAGACGGGCAGGTATTATCGTTATGATGGGAAAGGCGATCTGACATCCGAGGAAATAAAGACTTTTGATGCCGGAAAAGAATACGAAAACGGCTATGACAAAGTAAATGCTAATGGTTGATATTGTGAATGTATTTAAGAAGTCGGCAGCGGTTATCGCAGTGTTAACGCTGTTCGTGATGTGTTCTTGTTCGAATACTGACAGTGTTGAAACATATAGCGACCGCGTAACGCCCACATATATTCCTGCAACGTACGAGAAAAACATTACCGGGAGTGATGTTTATAATAACGGATGGTATTACGAATCCCTGGATATACACACGAAAGTTAAGGTCAGTAATTATGAACCCTCTAAAGGAGTCACGTGGAGCGTATATTTCACTGAAGATGCATTGCCTGAGGATGAGATCGAAAAACTGCTGGAACGTGAGCCGGACATAATCAACAGTGGCGAGATCAATGCTTCCCGATATGACTGGATTTATGTATATTGCGATGCTAATTCAACGAATTCTCCGAATCCGACATCAGATATGCTTAAAATATCGTATCAAACCCAATAAAGAATGAAATTCGGAACAGGGATATAAAGCCGTGGTTTTGGAGTGGTTTGAAGATTTCGATACGGTTTACCTTTAGACACCAATTCTGTTTTTGTGACTAAATGACAGCCAAATACTCTCAAAAAAGTCATTTCGAGCAAGGAATGACTTTTTTGTGTAGTATACGGGGGTGATTTAGTCATAAGATAGTCATTGGCAACAGATTTGATATAATATTTTTATTGGATAAGGATTTTCTAATAAATCAAATATGGAAAAGGGGAAGTAATATGCCTAAATTTCACAGTTACACAAATGCAGGAAATGGAATAGAGCGTATCTCTGCTGAGAGCCGCACCAGAGAAAAGGTTGCAGAAGTTAACAGAGACGTTAATGACATCAGGAGCGAAATCTTATCTCTTAAGATCATGGTACAGGCCATGATGGAGATCATGGCCGAACGAGGCGTTGAACCCGAAATAATTAATGCAAAGATTCAAGAGATCGCGTCAAGACCTGCTACTTTCATGCCTACCACGAAATTATCAATGCCCTGCCCGAGATGCGGAAGACTTGTCCTGGATAATGGCAATACACCTCTGGTTGGAACCTGCCTTTATTGTGGTGAGGTAGTCAAGTTTATTCCGGTATTTGAGACCGGAGACAAAGAGCCTGAAAAGCCTCAATCAGATTCCATCACTGAAGATCTGTAACGGTGTTAGAACAGTAGGTTTTACATGTCCCGCACAGGGTTATAAGGTCGAGAATCTATACTGTATTACCGGATGCAGCATGAAAACGAGATATGGATAATAATCTTTTTACAGAAAGAAATATGTATTATTCTAACGTTTACGGTACTCCTGAGTATATAAAATGGGCAGAAGACAGGAGTTATGTTTTCGACGAAAAATACTTTAGAGATGAAGAAGTAACTGAACTTCCGGATGGCTATTCTCTTTACGAGAGACATTATCTTCACGAAACTGAACATATCCAGCATTCTTATGGCTCGAAGAGCGAACTTCGGAAAGACGGAAAATGCATTTATGCATACACTTCAAATGATCATCACCACGATGCTTACAATGAATTCATTTGTCATTCAAACGGCCATCGTTATTATCCTTTCCACATAGATCTTTATGGTATCAGCTTCATTGATGTGGATACCTTGGAAGTATTTAATTATGTCCCGAGAGGTTACGACAATGACTATGGTCTGCCGGCCGGTGAATCGTTTATTGTAGTGAGAGTTTATTACGATCCTAAGACTGACTTCATAGCGTATAACGGGTGTTATTGGGCCGGCCCATATGATGTTATGGTCGGAAAACTTGATGATCCTTTGAACTTTGATCCGCATCTTATAAGCGTTGCAGAATACTTCGACCGTGAACACAAAGATCTCCCGGAAATTGATTTCGGCAGTTGGAACGAAGACGGGTTATCCGTAAAATATGAGACAGATGACGGAGTGGAAGAAAAAACAGTCATTTATGATGCACTGAAAAATGAAATGGGAAAATAATCTGAATATGTTGATCAGTCTGACAAAAGAGAAAATGGAAGAGCTGTTTCTGCAGTACCTGCATGATATATTTGAGCTTCCCGAAATCAGTGGCAGCTGTGTTAAAGGTGTACATATAACTCGGGACACATTAGAAGATGCCGGTAAGAAGGCATTCGAGTCCAGTTTTCACGATCTATACAGCGATGTTGATCTGTCTGTGAAAGTGCGTCTGCCCAAAGACGGATCCGTTACTCCTGAAGAATACATGAAAAGAATCGACAGATTCGGCGTAAATGAGGATACCGCTCTCGGATGGATGTTTGTTCCGGAAAACAGTGTCTGCAGGATCATTTTCAAAAACGGAATGCGATATGATCTCATATTTGAATTTGAGTATGCTGATGATGTATCGCAGAACATGGGAGCCCCGGCATCGCCGGTAGAGGAGAACAAGGATTGGCCAATAGATAACGTCAACCGTTTCTGGTTCATTCAGATACAGGCACTCGGTAAATTATATCGAAAGGATAATCTTATCAGTGCACATCTCGCCAATGCGAATTGCAATGAAACTTTGGTCATGCAGATGATCAGGAGAGACCGGCAATACGGAACAAATCATCACAGGTATGGCTATTCTGAGGAATTGGAATACGTTAAAGAGCTGGGCAAGGTTCCTTATAGCTCAGATGACCCGGTGTTTAACAGAATTGCCGATCAGATCTATGCAGCGGCTTTGGCTTATGACAGGCTGGTCAGGCATTTTTACCCCGAATACCAAGATAGAAGCAGTGCATTCCTGGAGATTTGGAATTGGTATGAATCTGTCAAGACTTGATATAATATTATGTTTAAATATCTAAGTGAACATAGAGGCGTAAAGTTATGTCAGATAATAACATTGATGAACTTGCGGTAAAAAGAGAAAAAGTCATAGTAAAAACCAGTGTTATAGGTATAGTAACAAACGTTTTTCTTGCCGGTTTCAAGGCTATAATCGGTATAATTACAAACTCTATTGCCATTTCGCTTGATGCGGTTAACAATCTTTCTGACGCTGTATCATCAGTAGTAACGATTATCGGCGCGAAGCTAGGGGCAAAACAGCCTGACAAAAAGCATCCCTTAGGCTACGGAAGAATTGAATATCTCAGTTCGATGATCATCTCGGCAATCGTGCTTTACGCCGGTATCACTTCGCTCGTAGAATCAATAAAGAAAATCATCTCTCCTGAAGCGGCCGATTACAGTACGGTCTCTCTGATCATAATCGCCGTCGCAATCGCTGTTAAACTCGTGCTTGGAATGTATGTGAAAAAGCAGGGCAAGAAATACAGTTCGAGTGCGTTGGTAGCCTCCGGTTCGGACGCATTGTTTGATGCTATCCTTTCATCTTCCGTGCTTGCGTCTGCGATCATATATCTTGTTTGGAACATCTCGCTTGAAGCGTATGTCGGTGTTATCATTTCAGGCTTTATCATCAAAGCCGGTATTGAAATGATGATCGAGACTGTGAACGATATTATCGGCAAGAGAACCGACAGGGAAGAGATCAAGGAGATTAAGAAGCTTATCTGTGAAGAACCCCAGGTGCGCGGTGCTTATGATCTGCTGATGTTCAATTATGGCCCGAACAAGAATTATGCCACCGTTCATGTCGAATTACCCGATACAATGACCGTTGACGAGATCGATAAACTTACCAGGACAATACAGGCAAAGGTTTATCTTCAGACAGGCGTTATTCTCACAGGTGTCGGGGTTTATTCCTATAATACGTCTGATGATGAAAACTCCAAGATACGTAATGCCGTTCAGAAAACCGTTCTGGGAAACGAATGGGCGTTGCAGCTTCACGGCTTCTATGTCGATATTGAGAATAAAACGATGCGTTTTGACGTGGTAGTCAGCTTTGATGTAGACAGAAATGAAGCGTTGCATACACTTACCACACAGGTTCAGAATCTCTATCCGGATTATAAATTGCAAATAGTGCCTGATATTGATGCTTAATATCCAATATTTCTATGTGTTTACTTGGTTAACTAAACCTGATAGATAAAGTATAATCTCAAAAGATGAACAAGGAGGCAAAAATATGAAGAGAAAATCATTTTTAGCTTTAGCCGGTGCATTCCTTGCAGGCGCGCTCTTATTCACGGCATGCAGCGGAACCAGCGGCAACAATGGCAGCACTGATGGCAGCAAAGGACTTAAGATCGCGATCGTAAGCTCCCCCACCGGTGTTGATGACGGTTCGTTTAACCAGGAAAACTATAACGGAATCCTGAGCTTTATTGATGCTCACCCCGGTTCAACCGTTACTCCGGTTCAGGAGACTACCGGTGACACGGCTATGGCGATCAAAGCAGTTGAAGATATAGTTGTAGATTATGACGTTATTGTATGTGACGGTTTCCAGTTTGCAGGTATAGCAGAGGTTGCAAAGGATAATCCGAATACCAAGTTCATCCTCGTGGATTCATATCCTTCCGATGCCGACGGTAATGAAGTAGCACTTGATAATGTCTATGCAATGCAGTTCAAGGAGCAGGAAGGCGGATTTGCTGCCGGAATGGCTGCAGCATTGAAGTCAAAGACAAAGAAGGTAGCAGTAGTAAACGGTATTGCTTTCCCTTCAAATGTTAACTATCAGTACGGATTTATGTCGGGCGTTAATTATGCCAACAAGCACTATAATACCGGCGTCGAGGTCGTAGAGCTTGCATCTTATGCCGGAACCGATGTTACCGGTGCTAACGTAGGCGGCAACTATGTCGGTTCCTTCTCGGATCCTGCTAGCGGAAAAGTAATCGGTGAAGCACTCATCAAGGAAGGCTGCGACGTTATCTTTGTAGCAGCAGGCGGATCCGGCACAGGCGTTCTCACTGCTGTTAAGGAAAGCGGTTCCGAAGTTTACATGATCGGCTGCGATACAGACCAGTTTGCTGACGGTGTAAACGGCGATAAGAACGTAATTCTTACTTCTGCTCTGAAAGTTATGGGTGCCAATGACAAGAAAGTTCTTGAGACCGTTCTTGACGGTTCTTTCAAGGGTGGCAATTATCTTCTCGGTGCGGATACAGACTCCACGGGTTATGTAAGCGATCCGTCCAGATGCCAGCTGACTGCAGATGAGATAGCAAAGATCGATAAGGCATTTGCTCTCGTTAAGAACGGAACCATCGTTCCTGCAGCAAACTTCAGCGGAACAACGCCTGATAATTTCCAGGGCTTAGACGCTGAGTAATCAGATAAATGACCATTTATCGGACGGGAAATGTTCCCGTCCGATATTTTTATATTTTTCTTAAACCGGAGTTTTCTCATGAGTGATACCGAATACATCATTGAGATGAAGCACATTACAAAAAGATTCCCCGGACTTACAGCTAATGATGACGTAACGATCCAGATCAAAAAGGGAGAGATCTATGCACTTCTCGGGGAGAATGGTGCAGGCAAATCGACTCTTATGAGTGTGCTTTTCGGAATGTATGAACCTGATGAGGGTGAGATATTCATCCGTGGCGAGAAAGTCAGGATCGATTCCCCGCGCCGTGCGACAAAGCTTGGAATCGGCATGGTACATCAGCATTTCAGGCTCGTATCGAATTACACAGTTGCTGAGAACATAATCCTGGGTTCCGAACCGCAGAATAAACTGATTGGCGTTATTCCCCGCGTTAACATTAAGAAGGCCAATGAAGATATAGCGAATCTGTCGGAAAAGTATGGCCTTAAAGTTGATCCGAAAGCAGTTATCAGCGACCTGAGCGTCTCGACACAGCAGAGAGTCGAGATACTGAAGATGCTTTACCGCGATGCCGAGATACTGATTTTCGATGAGCCGACTGCGGTGCTGACTCCGCAGGAAATACAATATCTGCTCGATATTATAAGAGGACTTCGCGAAAACGGAAAGACTATAATAATCATTACCCACAAATTGGAAGAGATCAAATCAATAGCCGACAGATGCGCTATCCTGAACCATGGCAAGCTCATTGACATCCTGGATGTTAAGACGGCTTCGACTGCAGAGATGGCAAGACTTATGGTCGGTCATGAGGTATCATTTTCTTCCGGCAAAACAGAAGCTAAACCCGGTGAGACAGTCCTTAAGGTAGAGGGGCTCACTGTTAAAAACGAAGTCGGATATGAAGCTGTTAAGGATGTATCATTCGAGATACGTTCGGGAGAGATCTTCGCGCTTGCCGGAGTATCGGGCAATGGTCAGAATGAACTTGCCGATGCCATTGCAGGATTAAGAAAATGCAAGAGCGGAAAGATCACCTTATGCGGCAAGGATATAACCGATCTTCCGATACGTAAGAGGACTGAGGAAGGAGTTGCCTATATTCCGGAAGACAGACAGAACGTCGGTCTGGTTATGGGATTCAGCTTAAGCGATAATCTGGTCCTCAAGAAATATTATAAGAACGGGTTTGCAAGCCGAAAGGTACTTAATAAGAAAGCAATTGAAGAGAACGGCGACCGTCTTATAGAAGAATATGACATCAGGAGCAGCAGAGGCAACAAGACCATCACGAGCTCGATGTCCGGCGGTAACCAGCAGAAAGCGATTATTGCCCGTGAGATCGACCTCAAGACTCCTCTAATCATCTTTATGCAGCCGACAAGAGGCCTTGATATCGGTGCAATATCGAATATCCATAAACAGATGATAGCCGAGAGAGACAGAGGGGCTGCGGTTCTTCTTATCTCGCTCGAGCTCGATGAGATAATGGACTGTGCTGACACTATAGGCGTTATCTTTGACGGCAAGATCAACCGCATCGCAAAGGCATCAGAACTAAGCGTAAATGAAGTCGGACGGTTCATGATGGGTGTTACTGAGGGAGGCGAGACCGCATGAAGAAGATCCTGATCAAACTCCTTGGAGGAGAAAAATTTCAGATGATGAGGATCTCGCTCTTTGCGATCCTTTTCAGTCTCATAATCGGAACGATCATACTGCTTGCCATAGGCAAATCACCGTTGGCAACATACATTAATCTCCTGCAAGGCTCAGGTTTTTTCCCAAAAGCGCAGTATGCAGGACGTCAGAGCATGTTTACGGATTTTATGAGCTTCCTGGATGCCCTTACACCGATGATATTTGCGGCGCTTGCCGTTGCAGTAGCATTCCGTGCCGGTCTGTTTAATATCGGTGTTTCCGGAATGATGCTCGCAGCAGGTTTTACGGCCAGCGTGATAGTAGGACAGTCTGCGATGGCAGCTCCGATAGCAAAGCCTTTGGTCATCCTCATCGGTATCGTCTGCGGTGCTCTCGTCGGAGCCCTGATAGGATGGCTCAAATACAAGTTCAACATAAATGAAGTAGTATCGTCGATAATGATCAATTACATACTCATGTATGTCTTTACCTTTTACATCAATACGTTCATTATTGATTCGGTATCAAGACAGAGTAAGGCCATAACCGATACATCAAGACTTACACTCACAACAGTTCAGGCATTCGGTCTTAAGTTCAATATCCCGCTTGCATTCCCGCTTGCCATACTGGCTGCGATTCTCATGTGGTTCATTATGAACAGAACGACTATAGGATTTGAGATCAAGGCTGTAGGTCTCGGAAGGAAAGCAGCAAATTATGCAGGTATCAGCATATCCAAGAATCTTATCCTCTCGATGACGATATCGGGCGCTCTTGCAGGTATTGCGGGCGTTACATATTTCTGCGGTTATACCGCATCCATCCAGCCGGGTGTAGTACCGAGCATGGGATTTAACGCGATTGCGGTTGCTCTTCTCGGAAACTGTGATCCCATCGGTTGTATCTTCTCTTCGATCCTCATCACGATCTTATCGAAGGGCTCGATCTATATGAGTTCACAGCAAGGGGTAGAGATAGAAATTGCAGATCTGATCACTGCGGTAATCCTGATCTTCGCTGCGTGCTCAGAGTTCATCAAGATGTACATAGGAAAGATCAGCATGGAGACAAAGAAGGAGGTGCAGAAACAATGATCGAAACAATTATCATCGACGGACTGGCATTTGCACTTCCGATGTTCATAATGGCTATGGGCGGAATCTTCAGTGAGAAGAGCGGTATCACCAATCTTGCCCTTGAAGGACTCCAGGGTTTCGGCGCTTTCTGCGGAGCTTTCTTTGCCGTAATAATGATGCAGTCCATGGGCAGCTCTTCGCAGGTGCCTTATTATCTTTCATTTGTAGTAGCTGCAGTCGGAGGAATGCTGTACGCTATGCTTCATGTATTCCTGTGTATCAGGCTTAAAGCTAATCAGGTCATAAGCGGAATTGTCATTAATATTCTTGCCATGGCACTTACGAGTTTCCTCACCAAGCGTCTCAACGAATCGGTTTTCGCACAGAAATCAAATAAGTTCGTTCTTGGAACAAGTGAACGCTTCTCTGTTCCGGTGTTGTCCGATGTTCCGGTTCTCGGAGGATTCTTCAAGAACATCTATCCGTTCGAGATCGTAATAATCATCATTGCCGTTATCATGTGGTATGTCATGTATAAGACACCTTATGGAATGCATCTGCGAGCATGTGGTGACAACCCTCATGCGGCTGATGCAGCAGGTATAAATGTCAACAGGGTAAGAACCGTAGCAGTCGTCATTTCAGGCGGTCTGTCGGCAATCGCCGGTATGAGCTATGCATACTCGATCACATCAAGTTTCTCACCTGACATTTATCTTGGATTTGGCTATCTCTCCATCGCGGCACTCATTTTCGGCAACTGGTCCATACTTCCTACTTTCCTTGCCTGCCTTATTTTTGGGTTTGCAAGGAGCGGCGGACAGATCCTCATCCAGAAGCTCGGAATGCCTTCGACTTACAACGATCTCGTAAGAATACTTCCATACGTTCTTACGCTGCTTCTACTGATCTTCTTCAGCAAGCATAATAATGCGCCACGCGCACTGGGTGAGATCTACGATAAAGGCAAACGTTGATCTTTACACCGGATCCAGAAGAATATATCGGAGTTTGCAACGATGGAAAAGAAGACAGAACACAGAAATCACCTGACAGCTATGGTATGTGTTGTACTGCTTGTTTTAGTAACAGGCATCGGCTGTTTCTTTCTCGGAAAACAATATGAAGCAATACAAAACCGTAAAGAGCAGGATCTCAATATTCTTCTTAACAGGAGTGATCTTGAAGGACTTGGCGAGATCAATGGAACGATCTATGTGACCGGCCATAAGAGCCCCGATACGGATACTGTTTGCAGTTCCATCGCTTATGCGGCGTTACTTCAAAAGATGGGTTATGATGCGGTGCCTGTAGTACTTGGCAGAATTAATAAAGAAACCGAGTATGTCCTTAAGGCAGCCGGCGTGGAAACTCCTGCACTGATGGATAATGCTTCAGGTCTTAACTTCGTCCTGGTAGATCATGGCGATTATGCGCAGTCGGCAGACGGTATGGATCAGGCAAATATCATCAGCATTATAGACCATCACGGCGAAGGATCCGTTGAGACCGGTAACCAGTTAATCTATGATGCAAGACCGCTCGGGTCGACAGCGACGATCATATGGATCCGATACCGCAATTACGGGATCGAGCTTGATAAACAGACGGCTTTTCTTATGGTCGGCGCGATTCTTTCAGATACGAAAAACTTCGAGAGCAAAACTACAACGACTGCAGACCGTGAAGCGGTAAAAGCACTGTGTGATCTGGCGGAAATCTCCGATAAAGATGCTTTATATAGCGAAATGTATAAACAGGCAATTTCTTATGAAGGAATGACCGATGAGGAGATCTTTTACAGTGACTATAAAGAGTATGAGACAAACTGGAAAAAGTATTCTATCAGCTGCATAAATGTTTATGGCGAGGATGATGCCAAAGATATGGCTGAACGGATGAAGAAGTATGTTCAAGCGAATCTTTCTGCGAAAGGAATGGATATGGCATTTGTACAGATATATATTCTTCACGACGGCATTTCGATGAATTATATTTTGCCGTCTGATGATACCGCTGCTGAAGTGCTAAGAAGCGCTTTCCCGGATGCCGCTTTTGACGGCACTTCATTCATATTAAGTCCCGGTATATCGAGGAAACAGGTACTTGTTCCGGCTATAACTGATGTTCTGGAGGGTTAACACATATTTAATAGTGTTGTGTCCTATTCATTTTATTATTGTTTAATCTCATTCTCCCGCGCTCCACATAAAACACATATTCCCAACACATAAATCACAAGCAGCTTTGCTATTATCACGTAATAAGAATGGAGAAGTTTATTGGTATGTGTTTCATAGGGAGGGGAACGTATGAAAAAAGCTCTGATCATGTCATTGGTTATTTCCATGATCTTACCTGTAGCATCATGCAGACCTGCAGAGTCTGAGATGACATCCACAACCACGGAAGCTATATACGATTATAAATACCAGAAATATGCGGCTATGTCCCCTGAAGAAATAGTCAACGAATTATCTTTGGAACAAAAGGCAGCCCAGATGGTACAGCCTATACTTTATAATTCGAACATCCAAGGTATGCAGGATTATTGTTACGGAAGCATATATGGTGATGAGGGAGTACATACAGCTGCAGAGTGGTGTAAGATCGTTGATGACTATCAAAAAGCAGCTATAGAATCTGAGACCGGCATACCTTTCCTGTTGGCTCAGGATGATGTTCATGGTGTTGGTTATTGTGTTGGTGCAGTTTACTTCCCTCATAATATTGGTATTGGTGCAGCAAATGATGAAGAACTGGCTTATCAGATGGGCCTTATTACTGCTAATGAAGCTAAGCAGTGTCATATGATGTGGAACCTTTATCCTTGCGTAGCTCAGTCTACGGATCCCAGATGGGGCAGGACTTATGAATGCTACAGTTCAGATATTGATGATATAAAAAGACTTTCTACAGCATATACGAGGGGGCTTATCGATGGCGGAGTCATAGCTTGCTCAAAACACTTTTTCGGTGATGGTAATGTGTTATTCGGTACGGGTGATCATGAAGAGTATAGTTTTTTAAGCCTGATCGACAGAGGTGATGCCCAACTGTCCGAAGATGAGATCAATGAACTTCTTTCAGTATATCAGGCCCAGATCGATGCAGGTGTCCAGACCATAATGGTAAGTTATTCCTCACTTAACGGGATTAAGATGCATGAGAACAGGGAATACATTGGGAAGCTGAAGAAAGAGATGGGATTTGAAGGTTTTGTCGTAAGCGATAGTATGGCAATACAGTATACTTCCCCGGACAGTTATGAAGAACAGGTCATAACGGCAATTAACAGCGGTATCGATATGCTCATGGAAGGCGAAAAATATGCGCAGGCAAGAAAGATTATCGTAGATAGCGTTGGAAACGGGAAGATTACAGAAGAACGTGTGAATGATGCAGTAACAAGGATAATCAAAGTTAAGAAAGATGCCGGTCTTTTCGATGATCCGTATTGTGAGAACATAACGATCAGCAGTGAAGTGGGTTCAATAGATTCCCGGGCTGTAGCTGAACAGCTTGTGGAAAAGAGCCTTGTACTTCTAAAAAACGACAATAACACTCTGCCGATAAAAGAAGGCACAAAAGTTTTGATATTAGGACCTGCAGCAAATAATTGTGCAGCTCAAGTCGGCGGATGGACATTAGGATGGAATAAGAGTCCTGTAGCTGATATAGAAGGCGTTACTACAATAAAAGAAGCATTCATGGAGAATGCGGATGAATATGGTGTCGAGGTTATTACAGATCCGGATCGCTTCGATGAAGCTGATGTAATAATCCTCTGTGTAGGAGAAGATTCCTATGCCGAATGGTTTGGCGATTCTATGGAAATCAGTCTTAGCGGAAATAACGGTCTGGAAAATAATATGAGGGCTATTAATCAGGCTAAGTCTCTTGGAAAGCCTGTTGTTACCTGCATTATAGCCGGTAGACATCTCTTCCTTGGAAAGTCTTATTATGACACTTGGGATAGTGTGGTTATGTGTTATTTACCCGGTTCTGAAGGAAAAGGTGTTTCAGATGTTCTTTGCGGATATGCGGATTTTACAGGAAGACTTCCTTCTCCATGGTATGGATCTAACCGGCAGATAATCGGTTTGGAGGAATGTGTATTTGAAAAAGGATACGGATTGTCTTATGGAGAAGACTTTGTTCCGCGAAGGTAAACTTTTTGGTGAATGAAAACACCTTCTGAACTGCGTGCGGTTCTTGCAGGTTCTGCACATAAAATTCATAAAAGTATTCTATAATCTTAATATGAGTAAGATTATGATCGTTGAAGATGAACCTGAACTGAGGCAGCTTCTTGCAAGTTACCTTATTAATGACGGCTACTCTGTCATAGAGGCGGAGGACGGTGTTGCTGCCATCAGTCTCTTTAGCAGTGAAACGGTTGATCTTGTTATCCTTGATATTATGATCCCGAAGATCGACGGTTACGGTGTTTGCGAATTCGTGAAGAAGCAGTCGAACGTGCCGGTTATATTTCTTTCAGCTTTGGATGACGAAAAGTCAATGGTCAAAGGATATGATTCATTGGCAGATGATTATGTCACCAAACCATTCTCCATGCCGGTATTCCTGCGCAAAGTGAAAGCCGTGTTGAGGCGTGACTCATCATCCTCTGCCGAAGAATATGCGAAGGTTATTTATAAAGACATTGAGATAATACCTGACATGGCCAAAGTTAAGGTCAATAGTAAAGAGATCGAGCTTACTTCCAAAGAATTCGATATACTTCTGACCCTTATTAAGAATCCTGGCCGCGTGTATACGAGAGAGCGCCTTTTGGAGATGCTTTGGGATTACAGTGCGATCGTGGATGAACGTATAGTTGACAGCCATATCAAGAACCTGCGTCACAAGATAGGTGAAGGCGTGATTGAGACAGTGAGAGGCCGTGGGTATCGTGTCGCGCAAACGGATAACTGACAGATTATCTTTCAAAGTATTCCTGATCACATTCATCGTACAGGTGATGTTTGGTATTTTGATCTATGCATTGCTTTACAGGGCAACCCCGTTAACATGGAATATGGTTAAAAGGACCGAGATGGAGACGGCGTTTGCTGCTTTGGCTAAAGATCTCAGCACAGTCAGGTTCAGAGATTGCAGCCAGATGGTTGACGAGTTTATTCTTGCCAATGATTGTCATATTGTTTTCTATAAAGGTGACAATGATAACACCAATAGACTTCCTGCTGTTGTTCCGGGTTCAGAGTATGCTTTGTTGACCAGATGGGACGTAAAACAACTGATCAATCCAGACAGCGAAGAAGATGAGATGAACTTTTTGATCTCCGAACATGTATATTTCAATCAGGATAAACAGAATGAATATACAGTAGTCTGCCTGTGGTCGCAAAAAGGCGAGAATGTTCTTTGGGAAGCGCTTAAAAAGACGCTCCCGATGATCATAGCGGCAATCGTGCTTGTCTCACTCCTGTGCTCTTTTATCTACACTTTTCTATTCGCAAGACCGGTCCAAAAGCTTTCTGATGTCTCAGGCAGGATCGCGAAAATGGATTTTACTGCAAAGAGCAGACTGAAAAGACGCGACGAGATCGGTGACCTTGGCAGAGATCTTGATAAGCTCTCATCAAATCTTGACGAGACAATTACCAAGCTGAATAAAAGAACCGAAGAACTTGAACGGGAAATGGAGCGTACTAACGAACTGGAAAAACAGAAGGATGTGTTCTTTGCCGCTGCCTCGCATGAACTTAAGACCCCTATAACCATAGCTCAAGGACAGGTGAGGGGCATGATGGACGGGATAGAACCATATAACGATTATGAAACGTATCTTCCGAAAACGCTTTCATCCCTAAAGCGTATGGAATCCCTGATCAATGAGATACTTACAGCGTCCAGGATGCAGGCAGGAAATTCGATTGCCCTGAAAAAAGTGGATCTTGGAACGATATTAAGATCCAGGATTGAAGAAATAAAAGAACTGCTGGATGTAAAAGGAATCGCTCTTGAAACCGGGATAGACAATGACCTCTTCTTTGAAGGTAATTCAGATCTTACTTCGATGGCGATCGGTTCTTTTCTTTCCAATGCCGTTTTTTACTCATCTGAAGGTTCGACTGTAAAGGTTTCAGCCCAAAAAGAAGACGGAAAGATCATAACCAGAATCCGCAATACTGATTCGCATATTGATGAGGATGACCTGCCGCATCTTTTCGAAGCGTTTTACAGGGCAGACAGCTCTAGGAGCAGAAGCAGCGGCGGTTCCGGTTTGGGACTTTACTTGGGAAAACTGATAATCGAGCGTCAGAATGGAACAGTTTCCATTGAAAATGACGGGAATGATGTTGTTGCAGTAATCATTCTCCCATACTCCACGAAAAATCCATAAAGAATTCCAAAGGGATTCAACTTGCTTTGCTATATTCATTTCAGGGAACCTGAAACGGTTTTTGTATGGAAACGAATAGAAAGGCGGGGAATGGTATGGAAAAATCGAAGGCTATAAAATTTTTCACTAAAGTAACATCGGCAATTCTTGTTTTGTCGATACTTTTCTCTCTTGCCGGATGTGCAAAAGAGGAGAAATCACAGTATTCACTACAAGCGATTCAACTTACCGCAGATGAGCGCAGCTGGATCAATCCCGAAGAGAAATACGCTGGTATCCTTGCTGTTTACAGTAAAAAGAAATGTAAGGGTACATTAGTTGTTGCAACAGACGAAGACGTGCTTTTCTTATATGCCGAAGATGCCGTTGAAAAGGACGGAACCACGCCCGTATCACAGAATACGGTTTTTGATATTGCTTCATGCACCAAGGTTTTTACTGCTGTCAGCATTTTACAACTGCAGGAAAAAGGAAAATTAAACATAAATGACACGATCGACAAGTATTTCCCTGATTATCAGTACGGATCACAAATAACCATATACAATCTTCTTCACATGAATTCGGGCATCCCTGATTATCTTAACGAGTCTGAGATCTTTTTCCTGATGGAAGGTGAAGAATTGGATGAACAGATGCGTAAAGTATATGATGATTCCTTTACCGATCAGGATTTTCTGGATACGATGAACAAAGCCCCGCTTCTTTATACTCCGGGTTCAATGATGACTTACAGCAACACCAATTACAGACTGCTGGCGTTTATAATCGAAAAAGTGTCCAAGATGTCATATAGTGACTATCTGAATAAGTACATCTTTAAGCCCTGCGGAATGAAGAATTCATATTCTGTAAGAGTGGATAAATACACTTATGTTCCGATCAATTTTGAAGACCAGTTGAAAGCCGGAGGCGTTGATGAACACGGCTATTCGATGTCTCCGAATAATGAAAGAGGCGATGGCGGAGTGTGCACCTGTCTTACTGATTTCTTAGCATTTGACAGAGCACTGTTCGCAGGTAAATTATTGAAAGAGGATTCCATGGAGATCCTGTTGAAAAACGACAAGGGTTATTGCTGCGGCTTAATGTACGATAACAATCTCGGTTACAGTCACACCGGCGGAGGTTTTACTGCAAGCACGCACAATTATATCTACGATAACGAAAAATACGGACACATATATTTTATCTCGCTGGAACATTGTTAAAGGAGTGTAATTCTATGAAAAAATTTATGAAATTGACCGCTACAGCCCTTGCAGGCGCCGTGATAATAGCATCGACCGGATGCGCAAACTCCGGTGGTCCCGTCGTGCAGTCGACAGATACTGAATCTGAAACGGTTACAACAGAAACGACTGTTGAGGAAGATGACGGCATTTCCGTTGGTGATCACATCATGTTTGGCAATTATCCTCAGAATAACGGGAACGATCCTGAACCCGTTGAGTGGCGTGTGCTTGAGATAAAAGATGGTAAAGCGCTTGTTATTTCGGAATACCTGCTTGAGCCGAAAGCATATAACATCGAACTGTCAGATGTTACCTGGGAGAACAGTTCTCTTCGCAAATGGTTAAATGGAGATTTTTATGATAAGGCCTTTTCTGATAGTGAAAAAAGTCTTATACAGACTGTAACAATCGAAAACTCTGACAACCCGTTATATGGAACATCTGGCGGTAATGACACTGAGGATAAAGTCTTTTGCCTGAGTCTCGAAGAAGTTCAGATCTTTTTTGCAGATGCCAATGACCGTATGACTGCTCCTACTGATTATGCGTTATCGTGTTGTGCAAATGTATGTGAAGATAAAACACTCGATAACGGAATGAAGACCGGCTGGTGGTGGCTCCGCACGCCTGCTTCATCTGCCAACAGAGCCGCTGAAGTTGACTGCTACGGTAACATTGACAACGTTATTAATGCGGACAGAGTCGATGGTTGCCTTGTATTTTCCGAAGGAATCTGTGTACGTCCTGTTGTTTGGATATTGCTTACTGACGATATCATAGAATTATGATGAGATAAACTCGGTGTACGCTAACTGCATTTTGTGATAAAAATATATGTATGTTTTAATAATTGAGTTTTGTATATATGAAAATACTGGTTTTAGGCGGTACAAGGTTTTTCGGAATCCATATGGTAAATGATCTTATTGCGAAAGGTCATGATGTTACTATAGCCACCAGGGGGATCACGCCTGACCCTTTCGAAGATACGGTTTCCAGAATATGTTTCGAGAGGACGGATGAGGACAGCATCAAAGCCGTCATAGCCGGTACACATTACGATGTGATCATAGATAAAATCGCTTATTGTTCAAATGATATCCGTAAGATCATGGAAGTGGCCGACTGTGATAAGTATATCTATATGTCGAGCACGGCGGTTTATGATCCCAAACACATTAATACCGTTGAAGAGGATTTTGACGGTAAGAACGGCGAGCTTATCTGGTGTGACAGACAAGACTATTCTTATGATGTGATAAAGAGACATGCAGAATATGCGCTGTGGCAAAAGTATCCTGATAAGAATTGGATTGCCGTCAGATATCCTTTTGTAACCGGCAGGGATGATTACACAAAACGTTTATATTTTTATGTAGAACATGTTCTGAAGGAACTTCCGATGAAGATCGATAATCCTGATTCCAGAATGTCGTTCATTAGGTCAGATGAAGCCGGAAAGTTCCTGTCATTTCTGGTTGATAAAGATTTCAAAGGCGCTTTGAACGGAAGTTCGAAAGGTACGGTCTCAATATGGGAGATTCTAAATTATCTCGAAAAGGAGACCGGAATGAGAGCGGTTATCAGTGATGATGGCGATCCCGCGCCTTATAACGGAGAACCCGATTACAGTATCAATACTGAAAAGGCGGAATCACTCGGCTTCGATTTTACTAGCCTGAACGACTGGCTCTATGGATTGCTTGATTATTATATCGATGTGGCTCACGAAGGCATGTTGGGCCTATATGACGTATTAGACTGAACCTTAGTTTGATGAGAGCGCAGCGGCAGATGGGAACGGAATCAAAGAGAACTAGTAATTATGGTATAGCAGTTTTGCTGTTTGTGGTTTTGTTCCTTATACAGTTTTTATTCAGCAGGCTTGGCTTTTATGTATCCCGGTCATTTGATTATTCATCTGTAGATCCTGATGGTATTTTCGCGCAGGTGTCTGTCCATCATATAATTCAGATGTTATGTGCGATAGCAGCCATTCTGATAATCAGGAAAGTTAAGAAGATTGATGGATTCAAACTCCGTCCGCGTTTTGATTCCAAGGGCATTAAGTATACTTTGATATTCTGTGCTGTACTGGCTGCGTATTATCTTATAGTGTATATAGCAGGTTCATTTACCGGAACCATAAACTCATATGATTATGAACTGAATAGCGTTAACGTTACCGGTACACTCGGTTTCCAGTTGTTGTTGTCAGGACCTTCAGAAGAGATCCTTTTCAGATCGCTTCCGATAACAATGGTTTTAAGCGTGCTGGATCCTGACACCAGGAGGGACCGAGCCATAGTGGTTTTCGGAGCTGCATTATTGTTTGCCATTGCTCACATCGACATGATTACATTCTCTATTCCGTGGTTTCAGGTTTGCTATGCATTTGTGTTGGGAATAGCTTACGGGTATACATTCATAAGAACGAAGAGCGTAATCTATCCGATGATAATGCACAGCATGAGCAACGTGATCTCCGTAGGCGGCTGTTATCTGTATATGTTACTATTCTTGTAGATTGCAACAAATATTGCCTATGAAAAAGATATTATCAACAATATTATGTATATCCGCAGCTTTCTTGATTGCTTCTTGTGCATCTAAAAAAGAGAAGATTCCTGTTGTCACCTGTGACGGCAATGAGATCTTTGTCAATGAAAAAAATGTAGCAACAGCAGATGGTACTGTATATGTCAACAGACTCGACAGCCGTGTAGTCTCATTATCCTTAGGAGGCACCGTCGCAGCAGACGGAAGTGTGAATATCATCAATGTGGATCCTGACGGCAATGAGATTAAACTCAGTGATGTCATAACTGACCGCGATCTTTACGAATCAAAAATCAAGGAAAAGCTTAATGAACCGGTTCTTCTTACAAGAGATTCAGTCTATACGGGACCTGAGGTCGATAGGGAAACCATGGAAGAAGTCATGTGCTCTTATGAGGAAGCTGTGAAGCTGCCATTTATAATGGGCTACAAAGGAGTTTCAATCTTATATATAGACGAGAATGGCGCATCGTATACAGCGTCATTTGATTATGACAGCGGCATCGTTGACAGCAGATTTGTTCCGGGTGACGGCATTAAGTGCCACATCTGGATGATCGGAAGAGTCGGTTACGGAGTAGCCGGTATGGACATGGAAGGTTATTCTGATCATTGGGCTGAAAACTCCCTTCAAATAGAAAATTACAATGGATGCACATACTACTGGTTCTGCGTTGCATACATTGATGATGAAGATAACAGGACATATTATTCCGTTGTTGCAAAGGATACGGACAACGGTCGTAAGGTGATTAATTCAAAACAAGTTGAAGGCCCCTTTGTATGCTGTGACATCGAAGAGTTTGGCAAAATGATCGAGGGGAAATAATCATTTTTTTATATTTGGCAATGGGTACTGAAAGAATTAAGATAGAAGCACAGTGAACCAAGCTCCGGAGCAATCCGGAGCTTTTTCATGATTGATTTCCGTGTTTTCTTCCGCCTAAACTAGTCAAAAAACATGGAGAAAAACTCGGAATTCAGGAATTCCGACTAATTGTCCGACTTTTCGGGCGTAAAAACCCGGAAGAAAACGGAAATTGATTTTTGACCGGCATTGGCAAGTGGTAAAATTGTACCGGATGAGCAACTTGTAAATATCGACGACAATTTAAGATTAGGGGATAATATGACAATTTACTATGTGATGATCGAAGGCGTGCCCAAAGATACTAACCCTGAGAGCGAAGAGACTCAGGGTGCCTATATTGACGTTTGGGTGAAGACGGAATCTCTGGAAGATGCTATTCAAAAGGCTAAAGATTATGTTGATCATGAAGAGTGGGAAGTAGATCATATAGAAGAAAGCGCTGAAGTCTTAAGAGAGGATTATATCGATGATCCTGATCTGCTCGAATGCTATGATGAAGCCTGTGAAAAAGGGATAAGTGCTATCTTTTATACCTGGGATCAGGAAGAATAACTTGACTGAAAATAATTTAAAAATGGGCAAGAAGATCTTCAAAGCAATACTAATTGGAATAATACTGTTGTTCTTTGCGCTTTGCGTTATCCCGAATCCTTTGAGTGAAGCAAAAGCTGCAGATGGCGGGACAAAAATATATACAACAATCATACCGGTCGTTTCTGTTATTGATTGGAATAAAATAAGTATGACACCTCACGGAGAAGAAGCTAATCCTAACAGCGAGAATTATGATCCCGATTATCCGAGAGGAGAAACAACAATGGGAAAGCAGGTCTATATTTTCGGGATATGTGTATATGACGGACGCTATACGGTGGAAGGTATCCATACCAGATAGTATTGATATAATGTAACTGTCTGAGTGAATCTATATGGTAAGGGGATATATGAGAAGATTACTCTGTTTGTTGTGTGCAATGGCAGTTTTGGCTGCTGTGTTCAGCACGGGTTGCAACAGTTCTGTTGTTGAGACGAAAGCAACGAACAAAGGCGATACGATCCATCACGAGTTGAAGACTTTTGTCTATTCAGATTTTTACAGAGAAATATATGACGAATCCACAGAAGAGACTTTCCGTGCTTATTGCGAGGCCGTGAGCAAGGGTAAGACTGAATTTGTCTGTACCAGCAATGATTTTAGAATCACATCCCGCTTGAAAATGCTTGCGAGTGAGTACATGCCGGTCGCATATACGTATGCGCAGATCACCACTATTGATGCGGATAATGTAGCTCATATCGATTATGGTATGTCAACTGATGAGTTCCTGAAAAAATATGAAGAGTTTGAGGAGAAGGTGATCCGGATCCTTGATGAGACATGCAAAGCTGGCTATTCTGACGCCGAGAATGCAATTGCCGTTTATGATTATTTTGCCAGGAATATCACTTATACTAACTATACTTCTTCTTATATCGTGATCATGGAAGAGAATGGTGTTTGCCAGGATATTGCAAGTGCTTATGACTATCTGCTGGGTCAGGTCGGAATAGATGCATGTGTTTGCAACTCGATGCTTAATAGACAGTATCCGCATACCTGGTCTATCATAAGGTTAGACGGAAAGTATTACCATGCTGATCCTACTTTTGCGTTATCTAATCCCGGAACGCTCAGGTATTTTGGATTCACTGATGAAAGAAGATCCAGCATGGACGACTATGAGGAGTTTCCTTTTACTTACGGTTTTGAATTATATGAGGATCAGGAAGAAAAGTTTAAATCACAGGATGACAGATTCATTGATCTTTCGGATTCCACAGATTATGAGCTTGATCTTGATAACAGCCAGATCAAATATGTTTCTGCTGAAACCGGAGATAATAAAGTCTTTACCGTGATGGATTGATATCTCGTTTGCACTTCAAGTGCATGGAACGGTTAGGAGTGAGAATATGGATAGAACTATCGATACATCAGATAGTAGGATGCTATGAACATAAGAGATTATTTAGACATATTACATGTAGCCGAAAAGCTTAAAGACACTCCACGTCATTGTACTACCACGCAGGGGAGAACGGAAAGCGTAGCAGAGCACAGCTGGAGGGTTTCTCTCATGGCTCTCCTGTTAAGGCGTGAGTTTCCTGACGTTGATATAGACAGGGTAGTTGACATGTGTCTTATCCACGATCTGGGAGAGTGCTTTACCGGTGATATTCCCACATTCATAAAAACTGATTCAGACCGTTCGGTAGAAGACAGCCTGTTGGATCAGTGGGTATCTTCTTTACCAGAAGAAGTGTCAGCGGAACTAAAGAGTCTTTATGCGGAGATGGAAGCGCAGGAAACTAAAGAATCCAAGATCTATAAAGCTCTGGATAAACTTGAAGCCCTGATCCAGCACAACGAATCACCGTTGTCTACCTGGTCAGAGAATGAATATGAGCTGAACAAAACATATGCATTCAACACTGTAGAGTTTTCTGACTGGCTGACGGAATTGCGAAAAGAAATACTTCAGGATACTATTGATAAGATTGATGGCGGTGACGGGTGATAATCGATTTTAATGAATAGTGGGATCATAAGGGAACACATAGATGATAGACGGACATATTCATATCGAACGCGGAAATTATACAATCGATTGGATTAGGCAATTTGTTGATAGAGCTGTAGAGACGGGTCTGGATGAGATTCGTCTTCTTGAACATAACTATATGTTTCCTGAGTTTGCACCTATGTATGAATCTGTTTGTGCCAAAAGCAAATTTATCAACGATTGGTTTCAAAGGAAAGCGTGCAGAAAGAACTATGATGATTATCTTGAACTGGTTGAAAAGGTAAGAAGTGAGGATTTCCCTATAAGAATCAAATTCGGTCTTGAGGTTTGTTACTTTAAAGAATATGAAGAGCTGATAGTAAATTTAACAAAGGATAAGAGTTTTGATTTCCTTTTGGGCAGTATACATTTTGTTGATGGTTTCGGATTTGATCATAAAGCAGAGCTCTGGGATGGTATTAATGTAGATTGTATATATTGCAGATATTTTGAAGATTCGGTTCTTCTTGCCCGAAGCGGTATATTTGACGGTATCGGTCATCCGGATTCAATTGGCCTTTTCGGACACAAACCATCTTTTCCGCTTATTGAGTATTATGAAGGACTAGCTTCTGCTCTTGCTGCTTCAAATATGTATGCGGATCAAAACAGTGGTGCGGAAAGACGTTGCCCTTTAACGGCAAATTTGGGAATGGATAAGGAACTTATAAGAATTCTTCACAGGTACAATGTTCCTATAATTTCTTCGTCAGATGCTCATACTCCTTCTGATGTTGGATACAAGATTCGAGAATTACAGGAACTGGCTGATATAAACAAATGCTATAATACCAGTTGGTAAAATATGTTTTGAATCTGTGAGGATTATGGGGTGATTATATGGATGATTGGAAAGAATACAGTAATAATCAGATAGTTAAAATCGAACGGCTGGCACAAGAATTCGAAGTGTGGGAATTGAAGAGGATTCCATACGGGAAAATGAAGATTAGGATTTATGAGTCTCAAAATGGTAATTATATGGGGAGAACTAATCTGATGGTTAAGGATAGTGCCGGATCATATAATCCGGGTATTGGACATGGTCAAACAGTTGTTGGAGCTTTGGATGATACTATAAATGATTTTTTCTCACAACTAGATAACATAATAGAGATTAAGGAATCCGATTTTCAGTATGTTGATCCTATGGATTTTTAGCTGGGATAAGGATTAGCTATACACAAGAACTGAGCGAACAAGCAATAAAATGGAATTAGAATATAAGAAAGCTGATATAACCGATGCGGAAGTGTTTATTATCTAGATAAAGAAGCCAATATCAGGTTCTATACTGAACGTTTTGGTTTTGGTATTATCGGAGAAGAAAACAATGGAAATGTAGCAGTTCTTGGGTTCAGGCTCTGCCGGGAATCATAACATCAGAAAAACAGCGAGGTTCACATAATGGGAAATGCATATAAAATAGGCGATTCAATTACTTTATATTTCGGCGACACGATGCGTGAGCTTTTGTCTAAATCTCTCCGCAAACGGAATATATATTTCGTGGACTGCAAGATTATTGCAATCGAAGGCGATACCTTAACCGTTCTCTCTCAAATGAAAAATTCGAACGATAAACCGCCTTACAAGATTATGGGAATCTGCGTCAAAAAGGACGACAACCACATTCTGCCTGAAGGGGTACTTGAAGGATTGCGTGTCATCGACAAAGACAATCTCTTACAATTCGCTTCCGACCACGGCTACAATGCCAAGGAGTTCAAAGAAGCTCTTAAGCCTTACCGTAAAGACCGCAAGAAAGATTGAAACTAAGCTCCGGAACTGTGTCCGGAGCTTATGTTTGTTTTGCTTACAGCGTTGATATCGGATGGGGAACTGACTGGCCATTCAGCAGAGTTTTCTGGTATGACGAGTACTTGCGTTTAAGTGATCTCACCATTCGTGTCTGCGGTTTGCCAAGATTTGTAAATGTGCATATTTGGGTTAACGGAGTAGCTTATTTAAGCGAATATAACTGTGATTCCCACAACGAGTGGAAGCCTTAATTGAATAAGTCGCAAACTGAAAAATCATAAATGATATAATAGAACTGTCTGAGGAAATCCTTAGGCAGTTTTTATTTGTGGATTTAAGGGATATTGAGGTAGAAAACGATGTCAGAGAATAAACCGTTTATAGGTGCAGTTAATGTAACGAGCACGGAAATCAAGTGCCCCGGGTGTGGCGGTACTATTGGTGTAAAATTCGATCCGGAGAGTCTGAATCTGACCTGTCCTTTCTGCGGATTGGTTTCAGCGCTTCCGCAGCCCGGAAAAGTTCCGGTTGTGCAGGAAATTGATTTCAACTCGGCTTTGCAGCGCGCCAGTGTAAACTGGGGTCATGTTAAGAAACTGATCATTTGCTCAAATTGCGGCGGTCAGACACTTTACGATGCGGAACAGATAACCGGTGCCTGCCCTTTCTGCGGCTCGACCAGTGTAACTCCTGCGTCTGAAAATCCGCAGATCATGGCACCTCAGTCAGTAATACCGTTTTCGATAAGCAGGGACAAGGCACATCAATGCTTTTCAGATCTTATGCATAGAAAACACTGCCTGAGAAAAGGTGTTGTCGACAGCAAACTCGAAAATCTCGTTGGTATTTATATTCCGTTCTGGACATTTGATGCTTTAACAGTGTCAAATTTCACCGCGTTCTACTATGTTGGGAAGTTGAAGAATTATTTTTCCGGAATCTGGAATCAGAATTTCGATGACCTTATAGTCTTCGCGTCTGACAAGTTCCATAATCCGTTCACGACTAAAGTCCTGAATTATGATTATACAAAAGCGGTTCCTTATTCACCGGAATATCTGGCAGGCATTCCGGCTGAACGTTATACGGTTGGTCTTAATGAAGCATGGGAACGCTCCAAAGATCAGATGCCGAACAAGATTAAAAAATCCATACTGAGAAAGTATGGGATTTATAATTTCATCGATACCCTGGATACCAGCTACTATAATGTCAAATTCAGATATCTGTTAGTACCAATGTATTTTGCTATATACAGATATAAGAAAAACAGATTCCCGGTCGTCATCAACGGACAGACAGGCAAGACATTCTGTGATGCACCGACTATTGTTCCATTTATAGTGCTTCCATTAGTAGGCCTCTTATTGATCCTGGTTGCCTTTTTAATCTATTATGTGATGATGCAAAAAGGGTTGAGGTAATAAGGTTTTAATCAACACCCAAATGAGCAGCCGTTGCTTAATCGTCAAACCAGGTCAGCATTAATGATTGGATGTCCTCTTTTTCACTGTAATAATGAAGGCAATTTAAACATAGCTAAAGAAATGCGGACAAAAGTTTTACTATTCTGTAGGTCCAAACAAAAAGGTCAAGGTTTACTTGGAATCATAAATATCAGATAAGCAGTTTTCTTGCAGGTTGACAAATGTCTACCCTGATGATATATTTTCGGTACACACTTGTGTACCTATCGATAACAAGATATATCATTTATGGGGGGATTAAGTATGATCTTGAGACAAACTAACCTGAAAAAAGCCGTTACTTCACTACTGATTTCTGCAATGCTTATGTCTTTTGGTTCCTGCAGCAGTAATTCACAGTATTCGCTTGAGAATATTAAACTGACAGAGTCTGAAAGATCGTGGTCAAATCCTGAAGAAAAATACGCTGAGTTAGTCGACCTGTATGGTGATTCTGTTTGTCCCGGAACACTTGTTGTTGCCACAGACGAAGACACGATATACCTCTATGCTGAGAATGAGTTGGAGAAAGATGGGAAGACTCTTGAATCACAGGATACTGTTTTCGACATGGCTTCCGTCAGTAAGACGTTTACGGCAGTAGCAGTTTTACAGCTTGCTGAAAAAGGGAAAATCAATCTTGATGACACTCTGGATAAGTATTTTCCGGAATATGAGACCGGTAAGAAGATAACAATATACAATCTGCTTCACATGAGTTCCGGAATTCCTGATTACTGCAATAATCCCGATCCGTTCTGGAACATATCAGGTGAGACAGCGGCAGATCAGAAACTCAGTGACATATATCTTGATAAGATCTCAGATGAGGAATTCCTGCAGGCAATGTATCAGGCGCCGCTTGGTTTTGAACCGGGAACGGGATTTGAATACAGCAATACCAATTATCATCTGCTCGCTTTCATTATTGAGAAAGTATCCGGACTGAAGTACTGCGATTACATCAAGAAGAACATCTTTGATAAATGCGGAATGACAAAGACATCATCTATGGCTGTAGGTGACATGACATATGTGCCTGTAGGGTATGACGAGCTTGTTCACTACGGTTTCACTGATGAGAACGGATATCCTGCAGGTCCGAATGCATACCGAGGCGACAGCGGAATACATTCGTGCCTTACAGATATGGTCAAGTTCGACAGAGCACTTTTCGCAGGCAAGTTCCTTAATAAGAATTCGATGGAAATTCTGCTTAAGAATGAGAATGGTTACTGCTGCGGTTTGATGAGGGATACTAACGGCTATTCTCACAGCGGTTCTTCGTTCACATGTTCAACTAATAACAGGATCATTGAATCGGAAGAGTTCGGACACATCTATATCATTACACTGGAGAGGAACTTACCGCTGCCTGAATTTGACATTGATAATCCTATGGACGGCACGAATTACACCAAAGGTGTATTTGAAGATGGCATTTATACAAATGAATATGCTGAATTGAAGCTAACAATTCCTGAAGGTTTTGAAGAGATAGGCGACGAAGACCGTGAGGAAATGTTTATGTATGCCGTGAATTCAACAGCTGGCGAGGATAAAAACCGCCTGCTCGCAACAGAATATGATGCAGGTTTCTGGTTAAAGGGAGAAACAATACATATATATTTCTTTAATCCATGGCTTGGATCCAAGGATGGCCGGAATTATACAGAAGAAGACTATCTGAATGATTATTCGAAATTCTGTATCAGCGACCTTGCAAAAGACGGAATCATGGCTACACAAAGTGATATTGTTAAAGTAACTCTTGGCGGAAAAGAATATTCGCGTGCCGAATTGGTTATGGAAGCCGGCGGTCATGAAGTTCATGTGTATTACTATGTAAGAAGACTTGACGATAACCTGATGGTAATGATTGAAGGCGACAGCATGAGCGATAAAAGGGCAGATTATTACGAGACATTATTTATGGAGTAATTGACGCAATTATCGTGTATACACGACAATTTATGGTTGATTTTGTCGTGTACAGACGATAAACCAGAGTTGTTTACTAAATAACGTGTTTATCGGAAGTTTTTCGCAATCTTGGTATAATGAAGGCGCTGGAACACAAAATGTAATGTAGGGACAGCATACCGGGGAGAACAACATGACGGAAAATGATTATATCTGCAAGGATCAGGACGGAAACATCCTGGTTTCGATCGAAAAGATGAGCGAGAAGGAGCTTTCAGAAAGCCCTTTGTTTACGCATTGCCTGGCTGTCGTAAAAGTGGGAGATGAATATCTTCTTGGCCGCAATAAATGGAGAAACAGATATGAGATCTTCGGCGGTTGCAGAGAAAAAGGCGAAAGTTCCCGTGACTGCATTTTAAGGGAATGTAATGAAGAGTTTGGCTTTGCTTCTACGGATATTACTTATATTGGAGCAATGAGATTCCTTCTTAAGCCGGACTACTTCTCCAAAGAAGAAAGGGAAGAACTCGGAGGTTTGTATGGTATCTCTTTGCCGGATACATCTTTAGAAGACATATATAGCAACATAAAGGATAAAGATGAGATAACGGAGCTCAAGGTTTACAGCCAGGTTAAGGATAAAGAGCCGATAGCCTTAATCGATGAAAAGCTTTTGGAGTACTACACATAAGTATATTTTGGCGTTATTGAGATAAGCGTTTTATAAGGCATTGGGGTATAAGGTCTTATGTTCAAGAAAGCAGCAGTGGTAATGATCATACTGGTCATATGCTTTTCGGGAGTGTCGTGTGCGCAGAAAAACGGGTACAAGACCAGCGGAAAACCTTATCGCAACGAGTCTCCGGATGGAGTAAAAGACGGTTTTTACTATAAGACCGAAGAGAATCAGACTGACAATTTCATTGCATACAAAGACAAAAACGGCGAGACAATGCTCTTTATCATGAGAGAAGGAAAGATCTCACCGTATTCAACTGACGGGCTTTGCAATGTTACGCCGGGCAAGGCGTATACGATTACTTATGATGCGCAGCTGCACTGGGGAGGACTTGGCGGTATCCATGATTACTATTTCCTGACGGTATACAGCTGCGAAGAGTGCAGTTATGACAAGGTTTTCGAGAACGGGATGGGCTGGAACAGCGATTGGAAATCTGAGTTCCCTGTGCCCTGCGGAATAGACGGTAACCGTTTCCTCGCTTTTAAGGGTACTTTCGGCGGATATGACGTGTTTACCGAGAATAAAGGGAAGCTGCATTTCAACGATAGGAGAGAAGTTACGGTTCCGGTAACAGTCAACGGTGCTACTGAAGAACTGCAGATCAATGTGTTCTGCAACTGGACTTTGTCAAACAAGTACATAATAGATAAGATGGTCAGCAGGCAATACGAGAATGAAACAAAATTTGTTTTCAAAGACTGTTATCACTCTGACGATGAAAGAGGCACTTCTTACAATGACTTTGATACGATCGAAAATCTTGCGACCGGATCGGAATACTTCAGAAACCAATTCCGGTTCCATACTGATGGGGAGAAACCGGCTGAAGGAAAGCGCTCGATCACATACGAGGAAATCATGTCCAAGACCGCGGAAGAACTTGGTCTTGAAGACTGGCTTTATGAAAACATTTATTACGGATGTCTGGACAGGGCCAAGGCGCGCGATAGCGCTTACAACAATGGCTCGGGACCGGCAAGAAAATGCGACGTGCTGATCTTTACCGGCAATTTCCCGCGTGACGCCGGAATCTATTACGATAAGGATCTAAGACTTTATGTCACCGGAAGCATGCCTATGGACGAGGATGCGGGTGAAGGAGCATTCCAGTACTATATACTGTTCATCAACTCTGATTTCAACAATTTCCTGCCGCAGGGATAACTCTCAAAGATTTTGCGGAAAAAATTACAGAGATTTTAAGAGTAGATTTGTTCCAAATTCGGTTGATTGTTCTATAATATGGTGCGGTAGATAATCAATAGAAGGGAAGTCGGTTTGCATGGCATTTTCAAACGGATTGAGAGATAAAATACTGAAGCTTGGTTCAAAGCAGAAGTTAGGAGCAGTACTCAAGTATGCCGACAACCCCGATGATGATGTAAGAATGGCCGTTGCAATGGCTTTGGGCATGATTCCTACTTACGATTCCGGTATGGCGCTTATTGAAATGTTGCGCGACCCATCTCCCTTTGTAAGAGCATCCGCAGCCGAATCGGCTGCAGCGATCAATGCCAAGCATTGCTTGGAGTATATAAGGAAATTGGCATTTAGTGATCCCGATCCTAATTCCAGAATGGTTGCCAAAAGAGCGTTCGATAAACTCAAGGACAGCGTTTTAGAATAATCCGGTGCAACACCCTCCCCGGGAGATTTAGAAAGATTCACGTACAATGGAATTTATAAGTGATTATATGCGGGATGATACATACCGTCATATGTTGAATGAATTAACCAGAGATACATTTGGATTTGAACTATGAAAAGCGGATTAAAGATTATAGGATTGGAGTTTTTATATATTCTCATATGCGCAGCAGCTGCCGCCGCCGGTGCTGCTATTCAGACTATTGGCAAAACCTCGACTGGTGCTAATACCAGTTTTATGTATGTAACATCAGGTTATAAATACAATTTCTTGTTCTATTTATTCGGGCTTCTCATCTTCGCAGGCGCAGTTGTACTCACATATAATTACGGTTTTAAGAATACTTTCAGTCAGCTTAATGAGCAGAATGTCGGGATAAAGATCGCCTATGTCGTTATAGCCGTCATCGGCGCGTTAATCTCAACCGCGCTAATCGCACTTGCAATGTTTCCGATCATCGGAATAACAGGGCTTATGAAGCCGGAATCATTAAGCTTCATAACATATTACATATGGCCGGTTTTAATCCTTCTGTTTACCCTGATTATCGGATTTAAAGCCAAAAAGCAGGATAATACTAATTCTAAATAAATACCTATTTGCTTTTGCTGGCCGCCGGAGTACGTGTCCGCTCAGGCTACATTATACCTTTCGGTAATGTACACCATGCCGTTGACTTCGATAGCACAAAACTCAGTTCCATCGATGATATAATTACCTTATCTGAGGACCCCATTGGGTTTAAAATCTTATATATTGGAATAGAGGGATAATTTGCTAAAGAGATTCTGTTCATTGGTTTTGGTTATAGCAATAGTTCTGTCACTAACTTCTTGTGGCGGCAAGACTAACACTGTAAAAGCCGGTGATAAAATCGAGTTTGGGAATTATAAGGGTTATACTACATGGCGAGTCTTGGATGTTCAGGGTTCAGAAGCTTTGATCATAACTGACGATGTTGTTGATTTTTTCATATTTGATAAGAGTTATTACGGTTGGGAATCTGAAGACTGCGATATCCGCTTGTGGTTGAATTCTACATTTATCAATGAAGCGTTTACAGATGAAGAACACAGTAAGATAGTAAATAAGCTTGGCGATGAAGTCTTTCTGTTAAGTATCGAAGAAGCATACCGATACTTTAAAGATGATAAAGACCGATGCCTCAGTACAGGTAATAATCTGGGGTGGTGGCTCAGATCCAGAGGTGCATATGTTGATCATGCGGCAGTAATAGATACGAGTGGACTATATCCGGGTAATATTGATGACGAAGGCGGTCTTGTCTTCGTGGAAAGAGGTGTTCGGCCGGCCGTTTGGATCAAACTGGATTCTGTGGTTAACAGAAAGGCGGATATAGTTGAAACTGTATCTGATTGCGGTTGTTTTACCTTACAGAAAACCGGGTCGAAAACATATTTAACAGGACTGACGGAAAAAGGAAAGGGACAGGAGGAATTGTTAATCCCTGCCGACACTGAAATCTTCTGCTGTATTGATGAAGGAAAAGCCAAGACAGTTGCTTTCAAAAGCAACGACGATGTTGATTATGGTCATATGTTTACCAGAATGGAGAATCTGGAAACAATAAAGCTCCCTGCAGATCTTACAAAACTTGGGTGGCACTCGAACTGTCCGCATCTTAAAGAAATAGATATTCCGGAAGGTGTTACAGTGATACCGATTAACTGCTTTTTGAATGACAAAAAGCTGGAGACTGTTACTATTAAAGGTAATTTGGTTGAAATTTGTACTTACGCTTTCGGCGGATGCCAAGCATTGAAAAAGATCAATCTTTCGGATTCTATTACAACAATAGGTCCATATGCCTTTGCCGCATGTGAGTCATTAACAGAAGTAACTTTGCCTAAGAATCTTAAAACGGTAGGAGAAGAGGCTTTTGGCGGCTCCGGAGTCAAAGCGTTTGTCGTTCCTGAAGAGATGCAGTTGGAAAAATGGGACAGCTCATCGTTTGATCGTATGATTTCCGTTCAGTACACGGTTAAAGTCGTAAAAGGATCGTGGGCTGATTTGCACTTTGATGAAGTGTTTACCAGCCAGGCTATCAAAGAGTATTATTGATCCCGCACGATTAACTCGCTGTTTTCCACGTTATTGACTTAAGGCATTACGTTGCCTTGCGCAATGATATAATAACTATATCCAAGAGCTGTCTTGGATTGGGAATTTGGGATAGCGTAAAAGTTTTTGCTGGGGATAAGACATATGAGAAAGTTAAGAATCATTACAGTAACTGTTCTTTTAATCGCAGTATGCATTGTTTGTTTCGCAGGATGCAGACCGGACATTGATAAAAGGGTGACGGAAACCACTCGTAATGAGGCAGAAGAAGCATTGAAGCCTGCACCGCTGATCAAGATAGGTAATCACACATACTATCCGGATTATGTATTCGAGAGAAGAACCATAATTGCGGACCCTGAAGAATATATCATCGAACGGCTTGAAGCAGCTGACAGGAGTCTGGATGAGGATATCTTTATCTGGGGCATTAGCATATCGGAGAACGAGGGAGAAACAAAAGCCTTTGCCTCATATATGAAACAAGGCATGCTTCTTTACCAACGTGGATTGAGTTTTGATTATAAGTACGGCACTGAATGGCATGATTACGGTCAGGAGGATTATGATCCGTCCACTGATGGATTAATGCCTGAAGAGGAAATCGTATCCATCGCATATGCGGCAGCAGATAAACACCGTTCAGCTATGAGAGGATCCGGGATCAGCGGAACATACATTATCTGGGCCGAATACTCCGGCGATATATATTATGATTTTACCGTGAATACCTGCAGCAGGATCAAGATCGATGCCCGCACCGGAGAGATCCTGGATGAAAACTATTGGAATGGACTGATTACGTGAGCAAGGATTGTATCTTTGACATGGTATAATCTTTTTACCATATATCCTATTGTGTATTGAGATATCACGATATAACTTAGAACAACAAATCGGAAATTGTAAGACAATTGAGGAAGTAGAATGCAAATTGTCATAGCAGAAGAAAACCAGATAAAATCAATTTAGATATGTCCGTTCCTCACATCTGATGTCTTACAGTCTTGTACTCGTCGCCGTCCCTGTAGAACGGACAATCTTTACTTTTGCTCTGCGAGAACCTGATGAGTTCATCTTCATCAAGATTTAAGTCACAGACCGCTTCACCCGTCATCTCATCCATATATGCAAATGCGCATGTCTCACAACTGGCCATTATCGTTCCTCCGCATTAATTATTTTTCTCAATTGTGTAACCGCTTAATGGTATCATATCAATATATGGTTACAGATAGAGGAAATTTAATGAAGTTGGATGAAAAGTGGATAAGGGCGCATTTGCCGGAAGACTGCAGAGATGAACCAATCAACTGGTTTTCGGGTTTTTATCTGGATGGTCTCAAAGTTATGTCGGAAGGAGAACGAGGCGGGCCCGGTAAGATTTGTTATGAGGCAAAGGATGAGGAGGATCTGAAGTGGTGGCAGTTGGATATCATCTGCGGATTTATCGGTAAAACTGATAAATCCAAAACATGGCGATGGTATAGGGATCATGCGGAAAACGGCCGGTGGTATTATATCGAACACAGACAATATGACTATAATGCAATCGAAGATGCCAGGTTGCCGGGATTTGAAAGATACCTCAGGAATCTGAAACATGCCTTTCCTGAAGATTACTTCAGGAAGAAAGCAGAAGAATATATCGACCTTATGAACCGCTGGTTTAAGATCCCTCACTGGGGTTATGATTATGAGAATCTGTGTTTCATCGAGATCAGCGATTCAAGGGAATACAGCAGTGATTCTGATAAAACAGAAGAAATAAAACCTGACTGCATTATCAGGGTGGAAGATTGACAAATTCCGGTTTGGCTTGAAAAACATGAATAACATTTTACAAGACGATACATTTGGTGAAATAACATTTGACGGGATTTACTGGATAAAAACAAAACCCGTCTCACTTGTTATTGGAAGTAATAAATTTGATCTCAGGGTCGAGATTCAATCGGATCGTGTATATGACTGGTTCCGTCTTGGAAAGTTAAGTAAGGAAACAGCTGACGTTATCTTTAATCCTGAGCTGGCACATTTGAGAAACTCTTTGTCCAGGTTAGAAAAGATGAGAGAAATGTTTTCGCGCGCTTTTCTGCAGGGCAGGGACAGGACACAGAAAAGCATTGAAGAGGCATTCCTCCGGGAACTGTCAGAAATGACGGAAAACAATATTTCTCCCGAAGAAAAACTGAATTCAATCCGATTACTGATCGCACGTGAGTTCGATGACAGGATCGAGATAAAGTTTAATTGCGAATGGTATGCGCAAGGTATCGGATATCTAGTAATGCCATATAATGGTGAGATCTCGATAAAGCCTGCAGATATGCACATGGAAGAACTGAAAAACGGCTTTCAGGCTCTCGGCTTTGAGATCAAAGAATGCAAGCAGATATATTATTATGTTTACAGCGCGAAAATTCCGACTAAAGAACAGGTCCTGGGATTATTGAATCTGTTTACCGGGTACGAAGAGATGTTCTTCTGGAATTATTATCACAAGGGCTCTGTGGAACCCGGTTCTTATATAAATATACAGTTCGTTGACGGGAAACCATATATTAATGAAAGCACGCATGGTTGTGGCGGCAATTACAAGAATGTTGATATGGATGTCCTTGTTGAATTTATCATCCGCAACTGGGACAAAGACTCTGACTGGGGATTATATGATCATCAGGTTGCAATACAGCCCTCTGACCCCAAGTATATATTGAACGATATAAGCCGCAGGACTATCGAAACTTTTTATCCTGATTATTCTGCGACACCCGAGTAAATTACATATGGAAAACAGTATCAAGTGAAGCCAGGCGAAACTTTGCAACGATAGTTTCCTGCTCAGATTAACAAATAGCATATATGTTAAAGAGTTTTTGTTCATTATTTATACAAAAACATGTAAAGAAATAAAAGATGAAAATTTTGGTGTCGGGACGAGCTATAGTTTTATCTCACAATATTCCACGCTAAGCTCCCGGGAAAAATCGGGAGCTTTTTATCATGCAGATGTACGGCAAATGTACGGCGGCGCCAGACATTTGCTATGATTTTCGAGGTTTGTAATGCCGTTTTTCACTACAAATGTACGGCAGTACCGTACATTTGCTAGACAAATCACAATAATAGCAATCTGTCAGATTAGGAAACAGCGTTATTAACCTATGGCATTACGTTGCCTTGCGCAATGATATAATAACTGCATCCAAGGGTTTACTTGGAGTGGAAAATTTATATATTTGATCTTGACTATGATAATATGTTTGAAGTTAAGTTTGGTACCAAAGATGCGGTTCAGTTTCGAGAGAAATGGACGGAAGGCGATTTCTCCATGGATCTCAGCCTTGCTGTACGCATTATGGGAATATGCGAAGTGTCAGAATACAACGCTGACCGTTATGAGAATGAAAGTGTTGTAGATGTATTCATTAAGTCAAACTGCTCGGACATTTTCGCAAAATGTCTTCGCGGGAATTGGCCTTCCGGAACACCGATAGTCAGAAATGAGTTCAATGGTCTCGAAAAATATTTTGACGAAGAACTCATGAATGTCGGTATAAAGGCTTATACTAAGATAGTATCAACACGGCTGACTCCCGAATCCGAAGATACTTATAGAAAAAGTATGGAAGAAATGTTCCGTGCTGAAGATGGTTCACGATGGGATCACATGCCAGTGCCTGTTGATAATCCTATGCTCAGTCCTGATGAGCTCAGAGAGAGGGATGAGAATACGACAACAGGAATGCTGGACAGCAGTTTAGATGATTATTTTTTGGAATAAACTATAAGGGATAGAAACCGAAAGGAGATAGATTACATGCCTCCCAGCCATCACTCGCATTCATCGCACTCATCACATTCACATTCACATTCGCATTCGTCGCACTCATCGCATTCACATTCTTCGCATTCCTCGTATTCTTCGGGGAGAAGCAGATCCTATAGTTCGCGACCTGTCAGAACAAGGACTAACCAGCCGACAGGATGGTCGACTGCAAAGCATGGCAATTGCATAAGATACGATTTTCGTGACCACGATTATATCTATTATCCGCATTCCTGGACGGATGAGAACGGTAATGTGTTCCGTGAAGGCTATTACGACGAAAACGGTATTCACTATACGAATATCGCTGCTTCAAATGTTCAGACGACGCTGACTTGCCAATTCTGCGGAACCAAATCAATCTGGCAATGGCAGGAGGGGACTATACCTGTCTGTTCCAATTGCGGTGGTCAGATCAAGATCGATAAGATAGATGCTGCTGTAAACAACGTGTCGGGAATCCGTTCGAGCAAAAAGCCTTTGATGACCGCACTATTAATTGGACTTGGAATATATGTAGGAATACCGTTGACCTTTACTCTTTTCTATGTTGTTATCATACTCTTTTCTGCATTCTTTAAATTACTTCCTATACATAAGAATTCTTCCACGGATCAGACGACAAGGACTGCTATAGTCGAGACACAGAAGATGCCAAGTTCTGTTTATGTAAAAGAGATCAACAGGACCTGTTATCTTGATGGGGAGGATTATTACGACGAGGAGACTCAGTGCTGGTTCTGGTACAATACTGATGTTGTTCCCGGTCAGTGGCAGTACTGGTACGAAGGAATCTCATCTGACTACGGAGATTACGGCTGGATGGAATACGACGACGATAAAGGAATCTGGTATATCGAGTTTTCTGACGGCAAATGGAAGAAGCTGCCTGATAAGTATGACACCACCGATCTTTGGCACTTTGAAAACAAGAATGTGAATGATTTGTATTGAGGCAGTAGAAGAAATCAAAGTGAATATTTATTGTAGATCTTGACTACAATCTCAATATAATCTACTAAGCTCCGGAGCAATCCGGGGCCTGTTTTATCCATACAAAAACCCGAGTGCTGTGGCTCGGGTCAGTGTACTTGGGGGCTGTATGAAGAACTTTTTGCTAAACTGATGACATTATTACCCCTCAACCTGAAATGAACCTGAAAGGAAAAACTGAGAAATAATCGTACTTTTTACGGGGCCAGATCCCTTCCCGGAAACGGCATTGATAATACCCTGACAGGTTACTCCGCTTTCTCAAGGTGTGGCAATTAAAATCTCTTTATGTTAATATACTTTTCGCTAGGCATGGAGAAGTACCCAAGAGGCCGAAGGGGAGGCTTTGCTAAAGCTTTAGGCCGGGCAACTGGCGCGGGGGTTCGAATCCCCCCTTCTCCGCCATAGTGAAGAATAAAGTCCCGGAAAGCCTTATTTCCGGGACTTTTGCATTAAAAAATCATCTTAACAAAATACTTAACAATATACTGTTTTATGTTTGAGGGTAAAGCTGCGGGGGACCCCTCAAATTTCGACTCTAGTTCTTCCATGATGATTTAATTTGAGGGCGAATTTGAGGGGATACCCTCATGTCCACCCTCAAATTCTATTAAGGAGGATCTTGACCCCGGAAAATGCACGTTTATAAAAAGATTGGAAATATCTTTTAAATATATAGAAAAAAAGTCTTCAAAAGACGAAAAAAGTCCTTGACATAACAGGCTTGCCGAATTAGAATAATCAAGCACTTTGACGAAGGCACCGCTTGCGTGTGCTCGGAAATCAAAGGAAAGCGCGGATCTTGAAAATTGAATAGAATGCAAAACTTGAAGTAAAACGGACCTTTTTCAATTCTAAGAATTGAGTTTTTATTAAAGTAATTAGAGCCAAACTGGCTCTCAAAAGTTTTTTTTGAGAGTTCGATCCTGGCTCAGGATGAACGCTGGCGGCGTGCTTAACACATGCAAGTCGAACGGAGTTTAAGAAGGAAGCTTGCTTTCATTTTAAACTTAGTGGCGGACGGGTGAGTAACGCGTGAGGAACCTGCCCTTCAGTGGGGAACAACAACTAGAAATGGTTGCTAATACCGCATAATGTCGGAGTGCCGCATGACATTCCGACCAAAGGATTTATTCGCTGAAGGATGGCCTCGCGTCCGATTAGATAGTTGGTGAGGTAACGGCCCACCAAGTCTGCGATCGGTAGCCGAACTGAGAGGTTGATCGGCCACATTGGGACTGAGACACGGCCCAGACTCCTACGGGAGGCAGCAGTGGGGAATATTGGGCAATGGGCGAAAGCCTGACCCAGCAACGCCGCGTG
>JAEFAV010000003.1 GCA_016288885.1 Saccharofermentans sp. | reverse complement strand
TTCAGGCAGGAGTTGCATTTACTTTTTCAAATAGAATGCCTTCTGTCCGGCTTGCCATGACCAAATCAAGAGAATATCCAGCTGATTAGTCAGATTTTACATCAGAATTTCGCTCAGAAACACCCCTGGTATGCTTTATCTTATTTCAAACATATCCAGACTCTAATTTAGTTTTACATTCAACCATTGTATGCTTCAAAAACAGGCGCATACCCCCGCAGGGTATGTGAAGAGCGTTCAGGCAAGCGCCCAGAAACAAATACAAATTCCTTTAAGCCGTGACCTCGATATTATCCACGCTCTTGCGTGACCAGTCATTAGAGAGATCCATGTTCTGCCAGTCAGACCTGTGACAGCTGAAACTGATCGTGAGAGTATCTCCTTGAGAAAGAGATCCGCCTCCGATGCTGATAGTAAGGCATGTATCCCTGTCTTCTCCCGAACATGAAGCAAATGTGCCATTAACATCATCAGTCAGGGAAGTATACTGTCCTGATGAAGTATTTACCGCCGCATGATAACAGTCGAAAACCATCGATCCGCCGTCATCAGTAAAATAGTAATTTATCTGAAGATCACTCAGATCCAGGGTATCTTCGCCGTTATATGTGATATCAAGTGTTCCCGCTATCGCATTGGCGCTTAACGAATTATCGTTGTAATTCATTTTCACGGTCAGATCACCCACGGAAACCTGTCCGCCCGAAGATGAGGTGTTCGGCTTGGATGTAGGTTTTGCATTCTGTGTGGGCACTGCTCCTCCTGCAGATCCGCCTGAACCGTTGCCTTCTTCATCAGGCAATACGCCGAAAACAACCTTCCCGTCTTCAAGCAGAACTGCACCTGAAGCATTATTGTAAGAATAGTCATTTTCGTTGTCCCAGGCACCGTTAGGACTTATCATCCTGACCTGGATCTCAGACTTGTACTGTGACTGTCCTCCAGGTCTCAGATTTCCGTCATCGAAAATGACTGAAAGATAATAAATATGGTTCTCTTCATTCCATACTTTCAGGCCGTCGACTCTGCCGGACTGCATATAATTTGTCGTAATGTCGACGCCGGATACATCTCCGCCGTTCTCGTAGATCTCAGACAAGTCAACGTAATATCTGAATTCAAGATTCTCCGCGCTTCTTGCGGGCCACGCCGTTTTATTGTAAATGAATGCTTTTATCTCAGCGAAATCCTGCCCCTGGACATTAAGGCTGCACTCAGCCGAGTACTCATCGCCGGGGACCTCTTCAACGGCTCCGAAATCTATCAGCGTCTTGCCGTGATATTTCGAATACATGGCTGCCATAAGCCCGGTAAAACCGGCATTATAATCGCAGGCGACCTCATTCTTTGTGTAATCGTTAACAGTATCCGAATAACCGTCTGATGCATCAGGACCGCCTACGAGCGCTCCGTAAAGCGTATGTCTTGCCTGTCCGGGTTCATTCATGTTATCGCAGTAAGAACCCTGGCTAGTCCTGTGATGGGGATGTTCAGGTGAATCCTCCCCGAAACCGACCACATAAGATCTTCCCGAGGAACCCAAAGCATAATCAGCCTGAGACTTTGCGAAATCCCAGTAAACAGATACCTTATCCGATGGGCATCCATCCCATCTGCTGTATACAGAAGCAACAAAAGCCGTAGTCGTCGCATATCTTAAAGAACCCCACTGGTCGAGCCAGGCAAGGCCCTTCGGAGAATATGTGATCTTCTGTCCGTCGGATGTCCCGCAGGACCAGTAATCGAGATGCTTCTGGACTTCATCCTTATATGTCTTATCTCCGGTGATCTTTGCCAGCATTACGGCTGCGCCGATATGTACATCATCCCAGCAAAGTGACCAGTCGTAATCGTGTCCTGCCTGCGTAAAACATGATTTCGCGTTATCAAGATACTTGCTCTCATTCGTTGCCAGATAAAGCCAGCTTCCTGCCCATGCGAGCTCATCGAAATATCCGCTCCATGAATTGTAAAATCCGTTTGCAGCTGTATAGCCTGAATCGCTGCGGGTAGAATCAGCGAAAGAATAAAGGCTCTTTGCATGCTCCAGACACAGTTTTGAATAATCTGGATCCGAATCCTTAAAAGCCAGAGAGGCAACTGCCAAAGCTGCCGATGCTTCTCCGACAACAGCTGAACCCGGGTTGTCTTTCGTAACACAGAATGAAGGCCTGTTCATCGTCATGACTTCACAGGGTCCCCACCAGGAATGATCTGCATTACCGTCACCGACCTGATAGTAGAAGACCTCATCCTCAGGATGACACTTTATCAGATAATCGCTTACCCACTTTATATCGCCAAGAATGTACTCTAACTGACCGCTCTGCTCATATGCTTCACGGTCTTCATAGACTGACCATCCAAGCATCGCTGCGGAATATGCCATAGGAAGATTGAACTTGACATTGTCTCCCGCATCATACCAGCCTCCTGTCAGATCCAGACCGTTATCCGCGCCGTCATTAAGTCCCGAATCACCACGCCAGTTGCATCTTGTCTCTTCGGGAAGAGGACCGCTTCTTTGCAGTTCATAGAAAAGCACTGATTTCTGGAGAGCTTCTCCGTAGTTATAGTCTCCGGTTCCTTCTATGCCCTCGTATCCGCGGCCGAATTCTGTAAGACCCGAAGTGGAATGGGAACCGCCGGAAGCGCCGTTAAAACCGCTTGTTTCAGATGTTTCCGAAACTGTAGTGGAAGATGATTCTCCCATGGTGGTTTCTGTTTCCGATTCCTGTGTTTTACTGCAAGACGTTAACAGCAATGCTCCGGCAAGAACAAATGCTGTTACCCTGTATATTTTCTTCATGTATTCCTCCAAGCTTCTACTCTGGCATCAACTTCTGCCTGTGCTTCATCAAGGAAGATCTGGGGTTCACACTCCTCATATGCTTCCATGTATTCATCCCAAGTCTCCTCGAAATCATCACTTAAAACAAGCTTGGGGAGCCATTCGTGTTTACATTCACCCATCCTGTTCCAGGCTAAGCCTCCCGGTGTTGCACTCGACAGGTTGTTAGACCATGTCCACAGCGGATACCATGGTGTATGTTCCGTGTTTTCGGAACCGATCATTTCAACGTAATTGTTTACTCCATATGCATCAAAGCATTTAACCAGCGGTTTTGACAGACCCTGTATAAATTCAGAAGGCTGGTCCGCAGGCTTCATGCAGTTCTTACCGTCCCTGCTGATACCTCTCCACTGGGGCATATATGAGTATTCACATGTGTGTTCAGCCTTATAACCGTCAGATGCCCAGTTAAATCTCATCTCTTCCGTTCTGTAGAACAACCCTTGGTAATCAACAAGGTAGTCTTCACCTTCTATACCCCAGAAACGGAGGTCATGAATATCCTGTTCAAGAATTGAATTCAGATAACTGAAAGCGAGATAAGGATCATAACATCCCGTAGTAACAGCAAATCCGGAAGTAGAATTAATATCGCTGCCGTAGGTATGCCACTGCTGTCCGGAACCGTCATACGAGATCCCGAGCGGCACGTAATCACATCCGATCTCACTAAGAGTGTAAACACTCCCGTCATTACCATAATTAAGAACAGAAAAAGGAGAACTTATGGTATAAGCGAAATTCCAATACTGGTCGCACATACCGAGAACACATCCCGTGGAAAGCTTGTAAATATAGTCATCGTAAGTCTGTACGGCAAAATCCGGATCGATCATGCCTTTCTCATATTCTTCGTTAAGTTTCCTGAAGTATTCCTTGGCAATACCGGTCGTGTTGTAATCTATGACCTTAGGGTTTTCTATGCCTTCATCAATACTAACTATAACGCAGCCATCATTCGGATATCCGGCAAGATACATCGGAGCGTTTTCAATGCTGTAATATCTCCAGCTGTCACAGAGGCATGTGTAAGGTACCACAGGCGTTCCGTCAGGAAGCTCGGGATTGGCTTCCGCAAAACTCTCGATCAGATCAAAATACTCGTCCAACGTTTTGATCTCAGGATATCCTGCCCATTCAAGAACACGCACCTGGATCCAGAAAGCCTGGCCTATGTGTGTCGTAGTCGTATCTTTCTGATAAAATCTGTCGAAAACATCGATCCAATATATGTGACCGTCATCCACGCGGAAACGGTCCCACTCCTTGTCAGTGTACAATTCCCTGATATTCGGAAACTCTTCAAGGTAATCATCCCATGCTATAAGATAACCGCCCTGATAAAGATCATTAATACCACTGTCGGTGTATATAAATTCAGGAAGATCCCCGGACGCCATAATGGCGCTGATGGCTTCATCTGGATACATTCCGTTAAGTCCCGCTTCGTTAACACGGATACCGGTCTTTTGGGCAATGAGTTCCTTTATGTCGTTTCCCGGATCCTTTTCCCTGAGCGGCAATGTAACAAACATGGTCATGTCAACGATCCCGTCATCAGGTTCGACTGTCGGTGTCGGAAAACCAGAAGGATCAGTAGGTTGTGTCTGAATGCTGCCCCTATTCTCCGGCTTGGAAGCTTCCGGATTCTTTTTAATTCCTGACCTGTGGTCTGATGTCTTCTGACATGCACACATCATCAGCATTGAAAAAACCAGCATGCATGCCAAAATCTTGCGGAATCTGCTCATTTTCTTCCCTCCGGCCCAAAACAATATATACGTAGGATATCAAACAATCTTCCCTTCCGTAAGCGGAATGACTTTCTTTTCGATAAAATCGACTCGGTCAAATATCCTTGGCTTGAACGTACCAGTCACGCCGACGGAGATATTGCTTTCCTTATTGACAAATATCACGTTACCGCCGTCTCCTATTGCCGCGAATACATTCCTGTCGGCATTCGGTCTGTACCACAGATATCCGTAATCCATATTACCGAACATCTTTCCGAGCTTAACGTGGGATGCTGTCATATCGTTTATGTACTGTTCCGAAATAATCACTTTACCTTCATACACGCCGTTACCCAGAACCAGTTCTCCGATCTTTGCGAGATCACGCGCAGACAGACACAATCCCCATCCTGCCGTAACAGTATCTTTAGGGTCTGAATACCACTCATTCTTTCTGGGAGACTTATTCATAAGATAATCGAACTGGTCTTCCTTTGAACTGTCGCCGTGGATCACATGTTCGGGGATCCCCAAAGGGATGAACAGATTTCTGTTAGCAAAATCAATGCACTTTTCGCCTGTCACGTTCTCGATGACTCCCGATAAGATCTGTATTCCGAGAGTAGCGTACTTGAACTCACCTGTAATGCCGGCGCGACCTCCCAAAAGATCAAGTGCTGCAGAAGTCCAGTCATCTGAAGTACAAACCTTTGTCCATGGTTCGGAACGATACTTGTAAGGTGCAGTCATGGTAAGAAGATGACGCAGAGTAACGTCATATATCGTTTTCTCACCCCTTTTAACCTGATAATCAGGGAAAAACCCGATTACCTTCTGATCAACGTCTTTAATGAATCCTTTAGTGACGGCAATCCCAATGAGCAGAGACATAACGCCTTTGGTTACAGACATTACGTTTACGGCATCACTCGGCGAAAACCCTCTCCAACAATCTTCATATACAATATTGCCGTCTTTCATGGCACAGATCTGACAGATGTTACTCTCATTTCCCGTACTGTTTAAGACAGCTTTATGAAGCTCTTCTTTGTTCATAGTCATACCTCTTCTTAATCAATATCAGGACGTCCGATTAGAAGGCTAATATGATTAAAAATTGTTTTCAAGTACTTTTTTCTGAATAATGAAAATGAGGATTATTTCGAGGCAATGACGATAAAATGAGGACTTATTCCCATCATGGTCTCCTCATGTTCAGTGATCCTTATTATCTCGAGAAGCCTGTCACGTCTTCCTGCATCCTTCCATTTCTCTGCGATATCGGGTGTGATCCAGGAACAGCCTTCAACTGCCGAACTCTCTTTTACCGTAAATCCTGCTTCAGTTATCTCATCTCTCAAACCGTCTATCGTATGAAAATATGCATTTGAGATGACATAAGGGTATTCTTTGGGCCTTATGTGTTCGCCGTTTTGCATCTCGCGTCTTATCATATTCATGTATATCTCATCATCAATGAAATCAACGCCGTTTCCATAAACCGAAAGAGCCCATGTGGCAGAACTGAACTTTGATATTCCGGCAGCGATCAGAATGCCGCCGTCTTTAAGGACACGCTTTGCTTCGGAGAGCGTAAGCATCCTGTCTTCCCTGTTCTGCAGATGATATAAAGGTCCCATGAGAATGACCATGTCTGCACTGTTGTCAGGCTTGTCGATCTTTCTGGCATCACCCGTCATGGCCTCATAAGGAACTGTCATGTGTTCCTTGGCATAATCAACCGCGGTCGGTGCCAGTTCGATGAGAGATACCTTGTGTCCGAGAGATGCAAGCCATTCAGAATATTTCCCTATTCCGCCTCCGACATCATAGATAACTATGCTGCCATCTAAATATCTCTCTATAATCTCTTTGGTTCTGTAAAACTCTACTATGCCAAGTCCTCGCTCAAGACGGCCTATCTCGGCACCATTATTATAGAACTCATAAACTTCATCAATTCTTTCCATATTCTTACGACCTGTTTATCGTCTTCAGATGTTTTCCCTGTCCTTAAACACTCTTGATCCCGTAGCACCTGTCTGTCCCTGATACTTTCCGTTATAAGGATTAAGCGCATGGTCATCCATCTCGGCAAAAACAAGCTGTCCGACTCTGCGGCCGGCTTTTAATTCAATGGCACATCTGTTCGCATTATAAAGTTCCAGTGTTATTTCACCTTTAAAACCGGGATCTACCCATCCGGCATTCTGGATGAATAACCCCATTCTTCCAAGAGAGCTCCTTCCTTCCACGAAAGCGGTCAGATTATCAGGAAGCTCGAAGTATTCCATAGTCGTCGCAAGGACAAACTGCCCTGGCATGATCAGATAAGTGTCAGAAGTTATGGTTTTATATCTGATCTCATTTTCCAGAGTGATTATTCCCGAAGGAGTATCATCAACTACGCTGAATGTTCTACCTAAGCGAATATCCACACTCGCTGGCTGGATCTGCTCATTCGTAACAGGCTCTATCTTAAGAGTTTTCTCTTCCAACATCTTCATTATGGTCTTATCTGAAAGTATCATTTTAGTATTCTCCCTTATGTTTTTTGCTTCTTTTACAGATTGTATTGCATAAAATTTCCGTTGTGCTTGAATCCGAATGAAGTATAAAGCTTTACTCCCATATCCGAAGCAGTGATCTGTACCGCTCCGCAGCCGTAAGCTCTCGCCTCTTCAACTACTCTGCCGAGAAGCTCTTTGGCAATTCCCATCCTTCTGTATTCCGGATCTGTAAACATACTCGACAGCAGACCGAGCCTTCCTGTCGGGCAACTGAAATAAGGAGGTTTCTCTACGAAAGACATTCCGCTGGTCCCGATTATCTTATCTCCGTCCATCGCAAGCCATGATACAAAAGTACCGTCTGACAGATGGCGGTGATAGTAATCCTTAAGTGCCGGCACAAGATCGATGTCTTCTGTGGCGCCTTCTTCCCTTAACTGAATGATCCTCATCTTTATGAAAACATCAAGATCGTCTTCTGTGAGTTTCCTGTACGAGATCTCCATATTGATTCCCCTATCTGCTGTTGCTTCAAGCTGTCTATCTGAAAATAGTATCATAAAATACGATTTTTCCAGTCGTTCAAATGCAATATTGATTTTTGTGAGGAGCAGTGTTTTTTAACTCAAATTTCGCATTTGCATAAAATAGTTAAGATTCAGGCTAAAATTTTAACCTGAATCTCCATTTTGAGAAAACAGGTTAAAATCGCACATTAAATACTCATCCTCAGACTATGTTTTTTATTCCCTCACATATCCTTCTTGCTACCAAGGGATTATTCATGGTGTAAAGGTGAATGCCTCTTATGTCGCTTACGAGCAGATCTATTATCTGGCTTAAACAATATGACATGCCGGCATCGAAAAGAGCCTCTTTGTTATCCTCGTAACGCGAGATTATACGCTGGAATCTCTTCGGAAAAGATGCATTGCACAATGATACCATCCGCTTGATCTGGGCTGCATTGATTACAGGCATTACTCCGGGGATAACGGGAACTTCTATTCCCGCTATCTCGCATTCCTCATGGAAACGGTAGAAGATGTCGTTATCAAAGAAAAGCTGTGACAACAATACTTCAGCACCTGCATCAACCTTCTTTTTGAGGCTCTTGATCTCAGAGACGGTACTCGGTGATTCAGGGTGACATTCGGGATAACAGGCACCGAGAAAACAAAAGTCGTTATCAGCCTTAAGATAAGAGATCAGATCTGACGAATGTCTGAAGTCATCCTTCGCGCTCACGTTAGGATTCGGGTCCCCGCGAAGCGCCAGTATGTTTTCAATGCCTTCGCCTTTAAGCACCTTGGCAAATTCGTCGATCTCATTCTTATCGTAATGAAGACACGTGAGATGGACCACAGGCTCGATATTGTATTCATACTTGATCTTCCTGGCAAGCTCGATCGTTCTGTTGCAGTTAGATGATCCGCCTGCACCGAAAGTAACGCTTATAAAGTCAGGCTTAAGCTCAGCCAGGACTTCCAAAGTCTCGTCGATATTATCAAGTTCAGTATCCTTCTTAGGCGGAAAGATCTCGAAAGAGAGACTTCTTTTCGTGTTGTAGACCTGTGATACTTTCATCTCTTATCCTCTAATCTGCTTTGCTGCAGCTACAAGATTTGTAAGGCTCTTTACCGTCTCTTCGGTTCCTCTTGTCTTAAGACCGCAGTCAGGATTTACCCAGAGCTTGGAATCCTCGATCTTTGTTCTCATCTTTGTCAGCGCGCTGACTATCTCTTCTACTGAAGGAACACGGGGACTGTGAATGTCATAAACGCCCGGGCCTACTTCAGTCTTGAAGTTGTTCTCCTTAAGAGAATCAAGGATCTGAAGATCGGAACGTGATGCCTCGAAAGTGATGACATCAGCATCCATCGCATCGATTGCGGGAATGATGTCAGTAAATTCGCTGTAGCACATATGAGTATGGATCTGGGTTTCAGGCTTTACCTTGCTGTGAACGAGTCTGAATGCAGGGATCGCGAAATCAAGATACTCACTGTACCAGTCTGATCTGCGCAGAGGCAACTTCTCGCGAAGGGCGGCCTCATCGATCTGGATAATGTTTATTCCGTTTGTTTCAAGATCAAGGACCTCATCTCTTATCGCAAGTGCGATCTGAAGGATGCTCTCCTTGATTGAGATATCTTCTCTCGGGAATGACCAGTTAAGGATCGTAACAGGTCCGGTGAGCATGCCTTTTACGGGCTTATTCGTGCAGGACTTTGCGAACTTGGACCACTCGACCGTGATGGGCTCTCTTCTTGATACGTCACCCCAGATGATCGGCGGCTTAACATTTCTTGTTCCGTATGACTGGACCCATGCCTTTTCCGTGAATACATATCCGTTAAGATGTTCACCGAAATACTCGACCATGTCGTTACGCTCGAATTCACCGTGCACAAGAACATCGAGTCCGATTTCTTCCTGAAGCTTGATGCACTCGGCGATCTTTTTTCTGTTGAATTCAATATAATCTTCCTTGGATTTAAGTCCCTTCTTGAACTCCTGTCTATTCTTTCTGACATCCTGTGTCTGCGGGAAAGAACCGATCGTCGTTGTCGGGAACAGAGGAAGATTCAATATCTCTTTCTGAATCCTTTCTCTTTCCTCGAAAACAGGAAGCCTTACATAATCTGCATCTGTGATTGCTGCAACCTTAGCCTGAACATCCTTATCCTCACTGTCTTTGCGGCCCTCAAAAAGCTTTTGATTATTCTTAAAGATATTGCTGTTCTCATAGTCACTCCCTGCGATCTGAGCAATCTCGGAAAGCTCTGTGAGTTTTTCTTCAGCAAAAGCAAAATGCTTCTTATAATCGTCGGAAAGCTTCGTCTCGTTTTCAAGCGTGTAAGGCACGTGGAGAAGCGAGCAGGAAGTACCGATGACAACGTTACCGGTGCCGGTCTCACTTAAGACTGACAATGTCTTCTTATAATCGTTTCTCCAGATATTCTTACCGTTTACCAATCCTGCAACAAGGATCTTATCTGCAGGGAATCCGTTTGTCTTTACGAGATCAAGAGTCTTTCTGCCTTCGAAAAAATCAAGACCGATAAGATCGAAATCAAGCTTGATGACTTCAGTATAAACATCCCTGATATCGCCGAAATAGGTCTGGAGCAATACCTTTGTGCCGTTCTTGTTTGCAAGGATCCTTGCATAGATCGACTTGAAGAGATCAATATCCGCACCATCCAGATCTCTAACGAGATAAGGCTCATCGAATTCTATGAATTCGGCGCCCTTGGATGCAAGTACGGACACAAGTTTTACGTATTCTCCTGTAAGCTTTTCAGATACGTCAGCAATCTTTTTAGAACCTGTAAACTTCGCAAGCTTTAAGAACGTAAAAGGTCCGATAAGAGCGACCTTAGTCTCAACGCCAAGGCTCTTTGCTTCAACATATTCATTAACGGGCTTATTTCCTACGAGACTGATTTCCGTATCATCATCGATCTCAGGAACAAGATAGTGGTAGTTTGTGTTGAACCACTTTTTCATTGCAAGTGCTTTGACATTACCTTTCACGCCCTGGTATCCCCTGGCAAGCGCGAAATATGTCTCCAGTTCAGACAGGCCCAGGTCCTTATATCTCTGCGGAATGATGTTGAAAAGAAATGCCGTATCAAGGACATTATCATAGAAAGAAAAATCATTTGAAGAGATATATGTTATGCCTGCTTCTTTCTGCTTAAGAAGATCCTCTTTTCTGATGTTTTTCGCGACTTTCAGAAGAGCATTCTCATCGATCTCACCTGCAAAAAACTTCTCTGAAGCGAACTTGAGTTCCCTGTCTTTACCGATTCTCGGGTATCCTATAACTGATGTATTCATGGTTTCCTCCAAATGTTCAAATGATTTTATTGATTGGGAGTATATTCCCACTAACGCAATGGGTAAAATACTTAAAAATGCCGTTTGTCCATAGAAATTATCTATGGTAAATGTTAGAATCAAGAAAATAACTATTCAAAGGAACGCACCATATGACCATAAAACAACTCCAATACATAGTAACCGTCGCTGAAGAAGGCAATATTACCAACGCCGCGAAAAAGCTTTTTATCGCCCAGCCGAGCCTGACGACCGCGATCAGGGAACTCGAGAATGAATACAACATAACGATATTTATGAGATCAAACAAGGGAATCAAGCTTACTTCCGAAGGCGAAGAATTTTTGGGATACGCAAGACAGGTTATTGATCAGACAAAGCTCATTGAAGAACGTTATACCGGCAGCAGTTCAGGCAAGCTGAAATTCTTTGTCTCCGCTCAGCACTATTCATTTGCGGTCGAAGCATTTGTGGAACTTCTGAAGCAGAGCGGCGCTGACAAATATGAATTCCACATGCGTGAGACACAGACTTTCAACATCATTGACGATGTCGCACATTTAAGAAGCGAGATCGGCATTTTATATCTCAATAAGTTCAATGAGGAAGTCATAAGAAAGACTTTACGGGATAATAACTTATCCTTTACACCGCTCTTCACTGCCAAACCTCATGTGTTTATCGGCAAGAACTCTCCGCTTGCTAAGAAAAAGTATCTGACACTTGAAGATTTAAAACCTTATCCGAGACTTTCATATGAGCAGGGCAGCCATAACTCATTCTATTTTTCCGAGGAGATCTTAAGCACCGTCGACAGTGACAAGGAGCTCATAGTCCTTGACCGCGCCACGCTGTTTAACATGCTTATCGGTCTTAACGGATACACCATCTGCAGCGGTGTTATTAACGAGGAACTTAACGGCCCTAACATAATCGCAAAAAAGCTGAAAGTTGATGATTACATGGAGATCGGTTACATCCTTCCGGGCTCCATACATCCCTCACCTCTTACATCGGAATTCATATACATACTGAAAGATCTTACTAAGAAAACAAGCTGATAGATTTACTCCCGCTGATCGTTCCTTGAATTCTTCAAAAGCTGCTCCGGGATCTTATGTATTTTGTTCTCATATGGATTTTCACCGTAATAAGCAAACAGATGGTTTTTCTCATTAGCGGTCACTTCATCTGCCATTCGATTATAATCTATTCCTCTGGCGGAATACTCATCGATTCCGGGAGCAAAATCTCCGTAATTATTATTTCTGTTAAGGATCAGATATGTGATAAAAACAGCTAATGCCACAGCTGAGAACACCAACATCCCGATATAGATTGCATTCAGCATAAACAAATTAAACGTCATATCCGTCAGCCCTGCCTTCTCTTAACATACTTGAAGATCTCTTCAGACTGTGTCAGCTTCAGGTTCTTTAATATCCTTTTTATTCCGACAATACCTTTAGTAAAAACTATGGATCCGAATGCCAGCAGCGCAGTCAATATCTGGCCATAGAATGAAGACATTCCCAGGAACCTGTTATCCAATGCCCAATAACAGAATCCGCAAAGAGCAAATGTGAGCACAAATATCGATATCGCTATCGTATAGATCTTTTTCTTCTGCCACGGCATCGTTCCTACAACTTTTCCGGTCTGTCCGTTGACAAGAACCGTGTAAGGTTTTTCATCATACTTAAATGTAAAAAACCACACCGGCATCATCATATAGACCGGATCATCATGTATGTCGACCCAGTAGATCGAATCCAAAACTTTTACATTCTTGGCTTTAACGCTCTTTACAACTTCATCCTCAAATAACTTATGACATCTGTGCGCCGTGGAACTGCGCAGGTCGGCATAACTGAGATCGGAAGTATTTGAATAAAAACCGTTAAGATAATCCTCATCAAAGCTCCTGGCATCCTCCAGATAGAATGGTTCCAGCTTACGGCTGATATCATCATTCAGAACGTCCGATCCGTCGATCGGAACATTTTTAAACGATGCTTCACCCGCTCTTGAATAATATTTTGTTACGGTGCTTTTTCCGCGCTTGACTTCACCTGACAGGAAATCCGCTTCCGAAAAGTCCGCATTAACTACCCAATAAGGAACGTAAATTCCGCGAATATTCTCAGGTACACACTTGTTCTGGATCTCTTTCGGAACGATGGGATTTCTCAGAAATCTGAGCTTGATATATCTTATGGCATCCTCTTTGGTCACCTGAAAAGGTACGAGTCCGTCAGGCCGGTACTCTTTTGCCACACGGTTGAAGACTATGGCAGGATTACCACAATAGACACAGAAAGTCGAGGCCTCCGTATCACTCGTAACGACCTCAGCACCGCAATGACTGCAGGTATATACTCTTGTGTCATAGTATTTGGAGTGAATATCCGCATTCTTATCTTCAATATCTTCAGGTCTGAAAGAACTGCCGCACGTGGCACACTCCAGTCTCTGTGTCGCCGGATTGAAAATGAGCTTTCCTGCACAATTACTGCATAATACAGCCATCTGTTATAATTTCCTTCCCTATTCCATATATCAGATAATATAACATAAAAAGAAGCTGTCTCACAAAATTGAGACAGCCTCTGTTAATCAGAATAATCGTTTTAGACAATTATTCGTAAACGTAAAAGTAAGTATTTCCTTCCTCATCAACTGCCAATTCAACAAAATCAGTCAGATAGAAGTCATTATAAATATCATCGATGATGAATGCGTAAAGATAATCTGCTTCTTCAAGCAAAGCATATATTATCTCAAAGGAACCGCTTACCACATATTCCTGACCTGCCCATTCAGACTCTGTATCATCGTTATCTTTTAGAGACAGCGAGGTATATAAGGGGACGATCTTATCACCAGTATTTATCTGTTTGACTGACTTAGCTGCTGCGCCGTTGTCATCAATACCGTCCCATGCGCCTTCAACCACTATAGAATAATCATCGTAATAGAGCTTGAATCTCAGGTTAGTCTCAACACCATTTAAAAGAATCGGTGAAGAATAAACAGTATATTCATCAGTAATGGCAACGATAGCAGTTGAGAGATTCTGTCCGTCAGGGAGCGACAGCCAGTAGCCGTCAAAGCAGTCTTCGAAATGGCCCTTATCCCAATCGCATTCGACATCGATCGTCTCACCGAGAAGAAGCGCTTCATCATCAATGATCTGATAGACCAATGCACTTACGGAAGCAGTACGGTCAACGCTCTTCGGAGTTAACGTGAATGAATAAATTCCGTCATCATCGATAGAAGCTTCCTTAAGGAACTGGATATAAGGGCTCTCACCGGTCTGTTCGATCTCATCAGCATAGTCCCAGTGATTGTTTTTATTTGCGGAACGTGAACGGTAGCATCCGCATGAATCATCATATTCCATGTAACAGCCTGACTGCCAGCAGTTATCATCTCCGAACCAGTAATCATCACTGTAACCGAAATCATCATTAGAACAACTGTAATCATAAGAGCTGTAATCACAGGACGAGCTTACCTGTACCCAGTCATCAGCATTCGTATCATAGCACCAGTATTCATTTGAAGACTGATCGTAGCAATACTGTGTATTCCCCTCACAGAAATAATAATATCCGGATTGTTCATCATAATATGCATCATTGGAAGCATCAGAATCCGGATCATAGTAGATCGAACTGCTGAAGTCCTGACGGTCGATAAACGATGAGTAGAAAGGACTGATCGTAATGTCTTCCATTATGCTGAGTTCATTCGAACCGCCGACAGACAAAGGATAATAGATAGAGAGTCCGGAACATCCTTTATGTGTGGAGCCCGTTTTGTTGTATACGACCGCAGAATCAATGGCTGAGATCACATTGGAAACATCCACATAATCACTGCAGGCATTGATCAGTCCTCCGAGATCTACCATGTTCGTATATCCTTCGGATCTGTTGTTTCCGCCGAAATTATCTGCAGCTTCGATCTCACGGATCATGTTTGTAAGTACAGCCGTATCTTCACTGACCTCATACATGTCTTTTGCAAAATCATTAAAAGCCCTGACCACATCATCAAACTTATCAAGATCGATAACCGATAATGTTGCATCCTTTTCTTCAGAAGTCTGTTTGCATGACTCATAGAAACTGTCAGCGATAACCTTTCCGAGCTCGGCGCCGTTGCAGCCGGGATTCGAAGCAAGATAGTCACCGATCGCTGTGTAATCCCAGCCGTTACCGGGTTCCGTCTCCTGTGAACCGACCATGTAACGTGCATATGAAGCAAGAATGTTAGCTCCTTCTGCAGTGCCCATCATGCATGCATCAAAACCAATAAACTCAAAACGGTCCGTCATAAGTTCAAAAGCACTGTAAACCGCACTTTCGAGCTCGCGCATATCGAGTGATTCACCGTCATACAGTTCGTCAAAACATACACCGGTAATGCTTCCGCCGCCATGATTCCAAAGTATGACACCCATATGCTCTGCAGGATATTCCTGAACACCCCATTTAAGAAAATCCGCCAGTGTGGCAGAATCGCCCATGCTGGCACCATTGACCTCATCAACAGCAACAATATCGTTATCCTGAATAAGATAACGTCCGAGTGTTCCGTTGCCGGCAAAATTGTTCTGCCACTGATAAGTACCGCCGGTCTCAACGACAAAACGGACCTTGTCAGATGCGGCTGCATTGCACATCTCAAACATGTCATCCGTTGCGGCTCCGTAATCCGACTCAAGGTCAGTTCCGCACAGATATACGAGAATTGTCCAGCTGCCGTCATTTGCCATAGGTGTTTCAGCTGAAACAGGTCTGATTATCTCGACATTTCCCGTGCTCTGATCGACTGTCATCTGCATCGGTGAAACAGATTTAGACACACCCGGACCGGAATTATTACCCGTTGTTTCTGTTTCATCCGATTCTTCATAATCATCGTAATCATCATATTCTTCATCCAGATCACAGGCTGTAAAAAAAGTTGCCGCCATGCTCAATGCAAGAAGAGATGATAATACTCTTTTGAATTTCATAAATACCTCCTGAAGTCAGAAAAAACCTAATCAATAGTACATAAAATAAGAAAAATCGCAACTGTATTTTTCAACAATTACCCGTATACACATAATTCAAGGTCTCTCTGGCGACTTCAGCCAGTTCATATACCGTACTTACAGGTGTAGCCTTACGATCGGTCATATGAAAGCACGGGAAGAAACGCGACACATGCAAAGGAATATCTTTTCCATTCTTTAGAGAAGCTATCCATTCCGTCATCTCACGCATCATCTCAAAAGAATCATTCATCCCGGGGACTATAAGACAAGTAAGTTCCACATGAGAGGTCTTTACAGCCTCACTTATAAAATCCTTCGTCATCTGAAGGCTCCCGCCAAGCATTTTCGAATATGTATCGGAATCAAAGCATTTAAGGTCAATATTCATCGCATCTATATATGGGCTTATCTCATTTAGAACGGATAATTCAGCCGTACCGTTACTTACGATGACATTCTTGAGGCCCCGGGAATGTGCAAGCTTTGCCGTATCACGCACAAACTCATAGCCGATCAGCGGTTCATTGTAGGTAAAAGCTATGCCAATGTTTCCGTTTTCTTTCTGCTTTTCCGCGATAGCCACGATCTGGTCAGGCATAACCATATCTGAGTCAACTGCATATTCCTTCGCCTCTTCTCCCCAGGATATCTCACTATTCTGGCAGAAAGGACAACGGAGATTGCATCCGTAACTTCCGACCGAAAGGATCCTCGATCCCGGATAGAAACGGTGAAGCGGTTTCTTCTCGATGGGATCTAAAGCAATGGAAGTGATCCTGCCATAATTTGCTGAAGCAACTTTGCCGGAAAGACCTATCCTCGCGCCGCAGAATCCAATGCTCCCCTCACTAAGCTCACAATGCCTGAAACACACATGACACCTGGTCATATAACCCTCCGGAGATCAAACGTGGCGGACAACCTCAAACCGTTGAAGCTTAAAGTCATCACTTGGTCTGATGCCGCCTTTCTGCATGGCAATGGCTATCTGGTCTTCGACTGTATCAACACCGTCAAGATCCGGCAGCAAAAGACCCCTTCTTCCGCCTTTTCCCGATACGATAACACCATATCTCTTAACATCCAGCTGATCTGCCGAAACTATATCCTCAGGCTCGCCAAGGACATCAACATTTATCTCAAGATCAGGAAGTTCATCTTCCGTGATGGGATCAAATCTCGGATCTCTTGTCGATGCACTTATTGCATTATTCGCTATCTCCTGGGCAACATTGGGAGCACAGGGAAAAATAGTGCCGATGCAGCCTCTTAAATTTCCGAATTTATGGATAGACACAAATGCCCCTGCCCTTGATCTCAGGAGCTGGTCAGGGATCTTCTCTCCGCCTGCCAATTTAATAAGATCTTCAGGTATGCTTATCATCCTGCGGTCTCTTATGTAGCTTTCCAGCGAAAGTCTTGCGAGCCGGACATATATGTCAGAAGCATCTCTTTTCTCATTCAGTTCCTTTTCCTTTTTCAAGAGAAAACTGTTAAGAAAGCTTCTGTCGGGACAGTCACCGTCCTCAGGATAGAAAGTACAGATTCCGTATCCGACACCGGTAACATCTTCATGAGAGAGGACCTCCGTACGGACATTTTTTCTGTCCCATGAGCCCGCCATGATCACGAAAGAACGGTGACCGCATTCAGCCGCTTTGTCACAAAAAGATTCGCTGAAATCAAAAAGCTCTCCGAAAGCGGCCCGTCCCATAACATCCATGATGCGTTTATCGTATTCGGGACCTTCTTTCGCAAAGCCATACGGGCCATAATCCTGGAGCTTATGCGACAGATCTCCGCTCGCCACGAAAACAGCTTTTCGATCCAGTTTTTCCACCGAATCACGAATGATCATCCCAAGCTTATAATGATCTTTCAAAGGAAGTCCGGAAAGTCCGATTCTGACTATCTTTCCGCCTTTATATTTATTGCGGATGAACCAAAGCGGAACCATCGTCCCGTGATCCAATTCACTGTCCTCTTCGCCTAAAGTTCCGCATGGTAAATGCTCCCGGTCAGCAAGTTCACTGATCTTATCAACCAGATCTTCATCGTATTCCTCTGAGAACTTAACACCAGACACCCCAAACCGCTTGAAAGAGCCTTTTGCGCGCTTCCCCGGGGATATATGAAAATAATCGGCATACATCGTCTGATGTGGACTTGTGATTATTATCGTATCAGGACACAAAGAGGCAATCTCATCTGCGACCTGCTCATATGACCTGATCGTCTTTTCGACCTGTTTCTCGCTGCCACGGCCGACTTCAGGCACGATCATGGGCGGATGGGGAACCATAAACGAAGCTAATATGGACATAATGTTACCTCGTATAATTTTCGCCTATTAACCTACAGCAAAATTATAGCAGATAACGCTGCCGTTACTTAATTCGTCTCATACACCTCATGGCATTGAGGATGGCAATGATAAGTACACCGACATCACCAAATACAGCTATCCACATGTTCGCTATGCCGAAAGCTCCGAGTGCAAGGATTATCGCCTTAACACCAAGTGCAAATATGATGTTCTCCCAAACGATCCTCATCGTCTTTCTGGCGATCTTCATGGCATCTGCGATCTTCGAAGGTTTATCATCCATGAGGACAACATCCGCAGATTCGATAGCAGCATCAGAACCCATTGCACCCATTGCTATTCCGCAGTCTGCACGCATGAGAACCGGAGCATCATTAATGCCGTCACCGACAAATGCCAGTCTGCCTTTTTCCGAAGAGATCAGTTCTTCCACTCTGGCCACTTTATCTGCAGGTAAGAGTTCAGCAAAAAATCCTGTTAATCCGAGTTTTTCAGCAACATTCGCAGCAACGCTCTGCTTATCTCCGGTAAGCATTACAAGGCGCTTAACACCTAACCGCTTAAGATCATTGATCGCAGATCCGGAATCCTCTTTTATCTGATCATTGATAATAATATGTCCGAGATAATCCGTTTCACCGTTATTCTCACAAGCAACATGGATTATCGTTCCTGTCAGATGACAGTCGTGCCATTTTGCCCCGCACATATCCATAAGCTGTCCGTTACCGCAATAATACGTCTTGCCGTCAACAACTGCCTTAACACCCTTGCCGGCGATCTCGCTTACTTCACCTATTTCAGATTTATCTATATGCCCTTCGTGAGCTCTCACGATCGACTGTGCGACCGGATGGCTCGAAAAGCTCTCACAGCAGGCTGCAATATCCAATAGTTCAGCTGCGCTTATGAGATTCGGATGAACATCGTCAACCTCAAAAACACCTTTTGTAAGCGTACCCGTCTTATCGAAAACAACGGTATCGATCTTGGATAAGACTTCCATATATCCCGCGCCTTTTATAAGGATTCCGTCTTTGGAAGCCCCGCCGATTCCGCCAAAGAAAGAAAGCGGCACGGAAACGACCAATGCGCACGGACAGGATACTACAAGAAATACGCAGGCTCTTGTAAGCCACGTTTTCCATACCTCAACATCTCCAATTCCCATAAACAAGGGCGGGATAATGCCAAGTATCAAAGCCGCTATAACTACTATCGGAGTGTAATACTTCGCAAATTTGGAAATAAAATTCTCTACTTTTGCTTTCTTGTCAGATGCATTCTCAACGAGTTCCAATATCTTCGATACCGTGCTCTGTCCGAATGTCGAAGTCGTTCTGACCTTTATAACACCGGTCAGATTCAGCGTTCCGGAAATTACATTATCACTAAACGCCTTGTCAACAGGTGCTGATTCTCCTGTAAGCGCAGCCTGGTTGACCGAACTTGCGCCTTCAATGATCACACCGTCAAGAGGGATCTTTTCGCCGGGTTTGATAATTATAATCTCTCCTACTTCAACCTCATCCGGTGATACTTCGGTCTCTTTTTCATCTCTTATTACAGTAGCGCTGTCAGGTCTTATATCCATAAGTTTGGCAATGGATTTACGTGATCTTCCTACCGCTATGCTCTGGAACAATTCACCAACCTGATAAAACAGCATTACCGCAGATGCTTCCGGATATTCTCCGGTACCAAAAGCTCCTACAGTCGCTACCATCATAAGAAATTTCTCATCAAATACCTGGCCGTGAATGAGATTTATAAAAGCTGTTCTCAAAACGTCATAACCTGCAATCACATAAGGAACCGCATAAAGTATAAGCTTTGCCCACCACGGAAATTCGATAAATCTTAAAGTAACGGCAATTACCACCAATAAAGCAAAGGCGATAATTATTCTTATGAGCATCTTCTTCTGTTTTTTGGTGAGTTTATATTTCATAGGACTTCGCTTTTCAGACAATGTTATCCAATACTTTTTCGATACCTGAAATCGTTAATTATGGTACTGAAAAAGTATTCGTATACTATCAATACCTTTTCAGTACCCGAAAACGAACAATTTAGTCACTAAAAAAGTATTAATGAATTTCAATTAAAGTAATACCGTGCAGTCAGGCTCAACCTTAGCAATCGTCTTTACTGCCAGCTTTACGATCTTATCGAATTCCGCATCATCAGCTTCGATGGTCATCTTCTGCTTAATAAAGCTTACTTCGCAGTTCTGAACTCCCGGAATCTTTAAAATGGCTTCCTGCATCTTCATGGCGCAGTTAGCGCAGTCAAGGTCTTCAAATTCATAAGTCTTTTTCATAATTATGTATCTCCTTCTATAATATTTTTATTCTGTAATATGCTCATATCCCTGAGCGATTATGGATTTAACGTGTTCATCCGCAAGACTGTAGTAGATCTCCTTGCCGTCCCTCCTGCTGTTAACAAGATTTGCACCTTTAAGGACTTTTAACTGATGAGAAATAGCCGATTGTGTCATGCCGAGAAGATCCGCGATAGCGCAAACACACATCTCATCCTCATAAAGTGCATACATGATCTTGATCCTTGTAGTATCTCCGAAGATCTTAAAAAGATCGCCGAGATCCTGTAAAAGTTCATCCGCAGGCATATCAGCCTTAATATGGTTTAACAAAGCAGTATGATCGTGAGGCATTTTCGATCTCCTTTCCGTATTTCATATGAATAATTGCTCATATGTTCATTTGTTCATAATACTATCACTGCCTTTAAGCCCTGTCAACACCCCGAAAATACTGCGTAATAATGTTACAAATCCCGAGAAATAAGGCTTCTTTGCAAAAAAATCTTTCAAAACCTCTCAAATTCTCTTGTTTTTAAAATCAAAGAACTTTATAATATCGGCATTGTCGGTGGCTAAAAACCCTTTCCGACAAAGTAATTAACCCATATTCAGGGAGGATTTAATAATGAACAGAACAGAATTAGTTGATGCTATCGCTGTTAAGGCTGACATCTCCAAGAAGGATGCTGATGCTGCAGTTAAGGCTTTCATCGATGTAGTTTCTGATGAGCTTCAGAACAAGGGTAAGGTTCAGCTCGTTGGTTTCGGTACATTCGAGACATCCGAGAGAGCTGCTAGAACAGGCCGTAACCCTCAGACAGGCGCTGCTACAAAGATCAAGGCTTGCACAGCTCCTAAGTTCAAGGCTGGTAAGGCACTCAAGGATAAGGTTAACACAAAGCCTTCTAAGAAGTGCAAGAAGTAATCTTACTTATCAACTGATATACTAATAGAAGAGGTTGTCCGGCCAGACAACCTCTTTTAATTTTCAAATATATCTGTGAGAAATAACTACCGGAAGATTAAGGCGAGAAAATCCGGCAGGTAATAAGTTGTAAAACGCAATAAAACGAAGGCGAAGAACACCCACATTGCAACACTGTGAGTCATTTTATGAAGTATAGCCTTTCTTACGGGCTCTCCTTCCATCGTAACAAGCTTGAAGTTCTTTCTTTTGACAATTAAAAGAATGAATCCGGCAACCTCGAATCCGAAAAGGATTAATACCCATAACATTATCAATAATATAATGGGGATAATTGATCGAAGTAACACTTCTTCATCAATACCCGGATCTATCGTTCCGTTCTCGAAGCTGATCCCCGCCCGTCTTATAAATGCAACTAACAGTTCAATAGTAATAGTTGAAGTAACAAGATTCATGCTCGCATGAAGTATCATGGTATAAATAATATTTCCGGTTCGGATATATACGAAAGCGAACAATACTCCGACAAAGAACGCATAGAAAAACTGCTGGAAGTTACCATGCCACAGGCCGAACATGAGACCTGACATGGCACAGCTTATAAATTCACCGTGCCGGATGGTCCTGTCGATCATGAACTTCCGGAATATCAGTTCTTCAAAAACAGGAGGAATGATTCCAACCGTAATAACCCTTACAAAAGTATCGGAAGAAAGAAAAATACTCTGTAAACCCTCAAGCGCATTTCCATTGCTTGGAGAAAAGGCTGCCGGGAGACTGAAAAGTGCTTCTAACGGCATACCCATCATATTACCGATCTGCGCCATTCCATACATCATCATGATAAGGAGCAGCAGTTGTTTGAACTTCATGCGTCTCTTCTCTATCCTGACTTTAGGAAGCCCCCTAAGAGCAAGTGCAGTAAACAATGAGCAGATAACAGCGACATTTAATGAATTCGCCAGAAGTTGTATCACTGTCGAGTGACTTTTGTAGAAATCTAAGAAAAAAGCAGTGAATACAGCCCCTGCAAGCCTCATGACAAATACGAAAAGCCATCCAAAGATAGAATATCTTACAGCAATAGCACCGATCATTTCTTCCATGGTGTCAGTATTGTTGTAATATCGCGTAAGTATAATGAGTATGGCGATTAATGGTATAGCAAATGCAAATATGAAAGGAATTCCGTACAAAGTCGATTCCCTTCCAAAAAGCTTTTCGTGTGTGTCATTGAAACTCAATAAAAGACACGAGATTACGATCAACACTATAGCAGTTACAGATAAGCCTTTTCGAATAGCTTTGTCTTCCATATTATCCTCCCTAATCCGACAGGGTCTGACCCTATCAAATTATTGTAATACTTTTTTAGTAAAAATGCGTGTATACTGACGAAGTAATAAATTAAGAAGAGGAATAAACATGGCAGATTCAAATGTTTACCGCATTTTTGTGGTCAATCCGGGCAGCACTTCAACCAAAGTCGAATTTTTCGAGAACGAAAAAAGCATTGTCGAAGCAAACGTTTTCCACGATTCAACTATCCTAAAGAACTTCCCTACCATTAACGACCAGCTAGATTACCGTATGGAAGTCGTAAGAAAGTGGCTCACTGACAATAACATTGACCTTACAGGCATTGACGCGATCGTTGGAAGAGGCGGCGCCTGCTATCCGATAGAAGGCGGCACATACGAAGTTGACGACAGACTCGTAAACGATATCCGCGAAGCAAAGGGCGGTGTATACCACTCGAGCATGCTCGGCGTCCAGATGGCAAAGCAGTTCCACGACGAATTCGGCGGAAGGCTTTTCATGGTAGATCCCATCGTCGTTGACGAATATCAGGACGTAGCCAGGATAACAGGTGTTAAAGGCATCTACAGAACTTCAGCCACACATGCACTTAACCTGCGTGCAACTGCGCACAAATACGCAAAAAGCGTTGGCAAAAAGTACAATGAGATGAACCTCATCGTCTGCCACATCGACGGCGGCATCACGATCACCGCTCACAAGCACGGCAAGATGATCGACGCCAATGACGGCAGCGGCGGCGACGGCCCGATGACTCCTACAAGAATGGGTACAATGGCTATCACTGATGTCCTCACAAAACTGTACGACAGCAGAACCAAAGACGAGATCAGAAGCCTCTGCCTTGCAACAGGCGGTCTTTCATCATGGTTCGGCACATCCAATTCGGACACTATCCACGATATGGTCGAAGCAGGCGACCCTAAAGCACAGCTCATCTGGAATGCCATGATCTATCAGATCACAAAGTGGATCGGCTCCATGGCATGCGTCCTTCACGGCGAAGTCGACGGCATCGTATTAACAGGCGGCCTCATGCGTTTCCAGGATATTTATGACGGCATCAAGGAAGCATGCGGCTGGATCGCGCCTATCGCATCTTATCCCGGTGAGCTCGAGCACGAAGCCATGAGAGCAGCGGCGCTCAGAGTATTACGAGGCGACGAACAGGCAAAAACATATCCCGGCAAGCCGAGATTTGAAGGATTTGATTTTCTTTAAGGAGTGAACTATATGAGCTTTATCGAGACCATTAAGCAAAGAGCAAGAAGTGACGTCAAGACTATCGTTCTTCCCGAATCTGAAGACGAAAGAACAATACTCGCAGCAGCAAAAGTACTTGCTGAAGGCACAGCTGCTCCCATCATCATCGGAACCGAAGAAGAAGTTATGGGCTCAGCTGCAAGACTCGGCGCTGACCTTACAGGCGTGCAGATCTTAGATCACACAAAGTCAACCGAGATCGATAAGTATGCCACTCTCCTTGCTGAGATCAGAGCCAAGAAAGGCATGACCTTTGAAATGGCAAAAGAGCTCATCACAGGCGACAAGCTCACATTCGGTATCATGATGGTCAAGTCAGGCGACGCTGACGGTCTCGTATCAGGTGCCTGCCACACATCTGCAGACATGCTCCGCCCTGCTCTTCAGATCATCAAGACTGCTCCCGAGAGAAAGATCGCATCCATCGCATTCATGTTTGAGATTCCTGACTGCGATTTCGGAGAAAACGGCATCATCCTCTGCGCCGACTGCGCATTGATGCAGGATCCGACTCCTGAAGAATTAGCAGAGATCGGCGCTGAATCAGCAGCTTCTTTCGAAGCACTTATGGGCAAGCAAGCCAAGGTAGCTTTCCTCTGCCACTCAACAAAGGGTTCAGCTAACCACCCGTTCGTTGATAAGGTAGTAGAAGCTGTTAAGATTGCAAAGGAAAAGTATCCTGACATCCTTCTCGACGGTGAGCTGCAGCTCGATGCTGCTATCGTTCCTGAGATCGGTGCTTCAAAAGCTCCCGGATCACCTGTTGCCGGACAGGCAAACGTCCTCATCTTCCCTAACCTCGAAGCGGGAAACATCGGATACAAGCTTATTCAAAGGATCGGTAAGGCTGAAGCATACAGCTTCCTTCAGGGACTGGCAGCTCCGGTAAACGATCTTTCAAGAGGATGCAGCGTTGATGAGCTCGCAGGCGTTATCTGCATAACAGCAGTTCAGGCCCAGCAGATGGCAGCATCGAAATAAATATGTGGAACGGCCTTAAGATTTCGGAAACATTTTTCGAAGAGTATGGTCTTCCCATGCTCGAAAAGAACTTTCCCGAGTATAAGGATAATATAGCAGCCGGACTCGTCGGTCAGACATCCGAATGCTTTGGTTATGATGATTACATTTCACGTGATCACGACTATGAACCGGGCTTTTGTTTATGGCTTCCTGAAGAACTCAAAAAGGAAATCGGAGATGAGCTTCAGAAAGCATATGATGCTCTTCCCGTTGAACAGTTCATTCTTAACCACAGAGCAGATGTGGGAATGGCTGAACCTTCAAGGATCATGACCGGTGCAAGAAGTCACAGGGTCGGTGTTCACAGCATCGAAGAATTCTATTATGAACATACAGGAATGACATCTGCGCCTGTGACTACACAGGACTGGCTTGCTACGCCTCAGATGCATTTAGCCGAAGCAGTCAACGGAAAAGTATTCCGTGACCCTTCGGGTGAATTCAGTTCTATTAGAAATGTATGGGAAGGATATTATCCTGAAAACGTATTAAAGAAGAAAGTCGCTGCAGACCTTGCCATGGCGGGTAAAACCGGGCAATTTAATTATGATCGCTCTGTTAAACGTGGTGATTTGGGGGCCGCTTATTGCTGTGTTACAGAATTCATATACAAGATAACTGCGGCATTGTTCCTTCTTAACGGCCGGTATATGCCATATTACAAATGGCGCTTCAGAGCGATGAAGGAGTTTACCACCTTGAGCTGCGTTATTGAACCGCTTATGAAACTTTCTCAAATGAGCGAAGAAGAAAGTAAGGGTAAGGTGAGTATCATAGAAGAGATAAGCGGTGAGATTGTCAAGGAACTGGTTAAACGCGGTTGGTCTTCGGGCTACAGCGACTATCTTCTCGACAATGCAAAACTCGTGATGAAGACCATAAATGATACGGAGATTGCATCCTGGAATATTTTTGTCGGTGAAGACTGATCTGATATTAAGGGGAAAATGCTGATCCGGTCAGGTCACTATAAACCGGATCAGCACATCTTCAATCCCCGCTATTATCAGGCAATATCATTGAACGATGGACATAATCTTTAACAGAAGATTCTATCCTCGGTTTATCGGTATTTATACTGTAATAAGAAGTATCATTTCTGATTCCGTTCCAGCGTGCGAAAACTATTACAAACGCCATCGTGATAGCGAGCATGAAGCCCGCAATCACGATAAATCCGCTCCCCATATTTGCGGCATATCTTTTAACTCTTACGGCCAAATCCGGAAACATGCATTTTCCTCCTTTGCTTAACTTCTGAGGTTATTATTGCAAAGGGAAAAATCAAAAAAGTACTAAATCGGCATCAAAACGGCATCAATTGTAAACAATTAATAAGGTTCTATCCGGCCGTATGGAATGGAGAAAGTTGACGTAAATTCAAATGTGTAATTCTTATCATCCTTGAATACAAAGAGGAACATGACAGAATCATCATTAGGATCACCTATCATGTGAAACGTAACGATCTTAGCATCAAGACGCGCCGCATAATGATTGTAGATGGCAGTCCGGAATCTGTTGCACAGGAAATCATATGCTCCATCCGAATAAACATCATCGAAACCGTGTACCAGGCTTTCCCATTGTTCAGGATCACCGTAGAAAGCACAGCGCAGTATTGCTCCGGTCTTATCGTCAACGAAGCACTGGAAATCCCAATATTCATTTAAAAATATATCAACAGCCCACACAACGATATTTCCTCTGTTGTTTGACAGATTTACGAGCATCGGGGTAGCATACCAGTCCCTGGACACGTCAAATCTGTAGCCTGTAAAATCCGCAAGGAAATCCCCCATTATTACTGCCAGTTCTTCTTCCTGGGTATATATGCCTTTATCAAGCTCTATCGCGCCGATCAGATCATTCTCATAATTCGCGATATTGATCTTTTGGTTTATTGTAAGGTCATCCCTGTAAGACAGGTTTATCTGCCTTATTTCCAGATCTTTTTGCACTCCGTCATTTATCCGGTCATATGCATCAAAATCGAACAGCGGCAGATACCATCCGAGCAAAGCTGCTGTAAGAATGCAGACCACCGTTATGGCTGTACCCAGTTTTCTCATACGGTGATCTCCTTTATCGTTACGGTAACGCAGGTTCCGTTACCTTCCCTGGAAGCAAATGATATTGTTCCGTTATGAAGGCCGATTATCTCTTTACAAAGATTCAGACCTAAACCTACGCCGCCCTGTGCTCTTGAACGCGACTTATCGACACGATAGAAAGCCTCGGTAATATGCTTTAAAGCTTCTTCCGGCATTCCTCTTCCGTTATCTATGACCCTGATGCGGTAATTTCCGTTTACGCTTTCTCCCATGATCATGATGTTTCCGCCATTGTCCAAAGCTTTTCTGGCATTATCCAGAAGGTTTGTAATGAGTGAACTGAAAAGATCCGGTTCCACCATGCAGATAGCGGGATCAACGCGGCACTGAAGTTCTATCCCCTTTTTCTTATAAACGGGCTTAAGATGAACAGTCAGGTTTTCGATCATGCTCTTCATATCAGTCGGGACAAACTTGATATCCTGTTTTTTCATCATAAGAAGATCTAAAAGTTTTAATGACAAAGATTCCAGTCTTTTGCCTTCTGAAAAGATGTAATTTGCAGCCTCCTGAGTCTCATCCGCATTCAAAGCCTGGCTTCTCAGAAGATCCGCATATCCGATGATGGAAGTCATAGGGGTCTTCAGTTCGTGCGCAAAGCTTCCCATGAACCGGTCCTGCTGTTCCATGGACATCTTAAGCTCGTTAATGTTTTCTTCCAACCGCTCAGCCATGTGGTCAAAGTCAGAACCAAGCTGGCCGATCTCATCCTGCGCTTTCGAGTTAACTCTGGATTCAAGATGACCAGATGCAAGAGCTCTGGCTGTACTCGAGACTTTATATAAAGGTTTGGTAATATAGTACGACGTGACCCATGCGGCAATACCTCCAATGAGGATCAGTACTATCAGCACCTGGTGATATACTCTGACCTGATCGTTCCTGGCAATATATACCGGAGTGATATCATAAAGTACAACTAGTTCCAGCGGTTGGTCATTTGTCTTGATGATTCCGTTTATCTGATAGATATGCCTTGTATCTCTCGCATATAAAAATGATTCGAATTCAGATTCGGTATCATAATCAGCTTTCTCTTCACCGACCTCATACAAGACGTGTCCGCCTTTTGTAAGACTTATGCCTACAAGGTTGTTAGCAGTATTCATCCGTTCAAGAACAGTGCTGATACTGGAAAAATCCTGCTGAATATCGACAAAGTTAACAAGCTGGACTGACTGCAGGAGCATCTCATAAGATCCTGCGCAGTTATCCTGTACCTGCTCGAGACTGCTCCTGAAATTCTGTCTGATCAGAAGAAGACCTCCCACACCATAGCTTAATGTGAGAAGCCATACCATTACGAGGAGCATCTTCTGCCGGAACCGCATTATTATGCCTCCAGCCTGTATCCGACCTTTGGAACGGCGTGGATTACTTCCTCCCAGCCGAGTTTCTTACGAAGCCTTTGGACATGAAGATCGACCGTTTTGCTTCCGTATGGAAAAGGCTCATTCCAAACGCGCTCATAGATCGTCTCCCTGTACATTGCGATCCCCGGATTTCTCGCGAAAAGAAGGAGCAATTCATATTCTTTCGGTGTCAGAGGGATCGGATATCCGTTCTTGTATACGATCATCGCCTTCGTATCGATAACGAGACCCGCGATACGGATCTCCGTATCTGTCTTGTTATAACGGCGCAGAACGACATTAACTCTTGCAAGCAGCTCGATGATCTCGAACGGTTTGGGAAGATAATCTTCAGCACCAAGCTCAAGTCCTCTTACCCTGTCCTCTACCATATTCTTTGCCGTAAGAAATATAACAGGCACTTTCATCGGACGTATATACTGCATCAATGAAAAACCGTCTATCTTAGGGATCATGACATCAAGAAGGATAAGGTCATAAACATTGTTCTTGATGAGATCTAAAGCCTCTTCACCGTCAAATGCACACATGCATGAATAGCCGGCCTTGGTAAGGCTCATCCTTATAAGATTGGAAATCGGTTTCTCGTCTTCAACTACTAGTATGTGTATCATATTAACCCCCAAACATATTAATTATACATTATGAGAGCGGATTAATAATTTGTAATTATTTTTTGAGGATCAGGCTATTCCCGTCACCTTAAAATCTTTGTCTTCTACTGCCCTGGTGAGTACGTCATCAGGAACGTCTTTTTCGAGTGATACTACAGCTGTTCCCTTATCGTGGGATACTTCAGCTGATACAACGCCTTCAAGTGCTTCCAATGCTTTCTTTACAGTTGCTTCGCAGTGTCCGCACATCATGCCTTCGATCGTGATAGTCTTTTCCATATTATTCTTCTCCTTTTGTTTATTACTTTTATTTATGAATTCTTCTTTTATTCCTGATAACTTTTTCCTGATATCACTTCCCGACTTATCATGCCTTGTATCATATGGTTTGACAAGATTCAGTCTTAAAGCATTCATACAAACCGTAAAACTTGAGATGCTCATGGCGGCAGCACCCAGCATAGGAGACATAGTAAGACCCAATGAAGCATATAAACCTGCAGCGACAGGTATCAGCGCCACATTATAGATAAATGCCCAAAACAGATTCTCATGAATATTGGTAATCGTTCTCCTGGAGATCCTTACTGCAGCCGCAGCATCCTTCAGGTCAGACTTCATAAGAACGCAGTCCGCAGCGTCTATAGCTATATCAGTACCTGCCCCTATGGCTATGCCGATATCCGCTCTTGTTAAAGCCGGGGTATCATTAATTCCATCACCGACCATTATGACCTTGCCGTATTCCTGAAGTTTCTTTACATATTCTTCCTTTTCTCCCGGAAGCACTTCCGCTATCGTAAGATCAACACCGGAAGTCTTTCCAACACTTTCTGCCGTCCGTCTGTTATCTCCCGTGAGCATCACGGTATAAAGTCCCATTTTCCTGAATTCATCCACAGCTTCAGGCGAATCATTTCTTATGGTATCTGCAACTGCGATAATGCCTATTACCTTTCCGTCTGATTCAAAGAACAGCGGTGTCTTCCCCTGGTCTGCAAGGTCTTTGTAAACTGTTTCCGTCTCTTGCCCTGCAGAAGTCATAAACTTCAGATTTCCGCCCCGCACCGGTCTTCCGTTCACTCTTCCTTCAAGACCTTTTCCGGAAAAGGTCTTAAATCCTTCGACCTTATCCGCTTTGACATCATGAATTCTGCAATAATCAGCTACAGCTTTGCCAAGGGGATGCTCACTTCCCAATTCCAAAGAATAAGCAACTGACAGCAACTCTTTTTCGCTTACTCCTTTAGACGGAACGATGTCTGTGACCTGAGGCATTCCGCTCGTTATGGTTCCTGTCTTATCAAGAACTATTATCTCTGCTCTTCCTGTCTGTTCAAGCGAAGCAGACGTCTTGAATAAGATCCCGTTCTTAGCGGCGACGCCGTTACCGACCATGATGGCAACGGGAGTTGCAAGACCTAATGCACAAGGACAGCTCACAACAAGGACCGATATTGCCCTGGTCAGCGAATATCCGGCAGAAGCGCCTGTAAACATCCAGACAGCAAATACGATCAATGATATAACTATTACTGCAGGCACAAATACTCCCGATACTTTATCCGCTATTCTGGCGATAGGTGCCTTAGAGCTTGAAGCATCGCTTACCATCTTAATTATCTGTGCCAGCGTAGTATCTTCACCTACTTTGACTGCACGGCACCTTATGTATCCGGACCGGTTGATGGTTCCTGCAGACACCTTATCGCCTGCACTCTTATCCACAGGAACAGATTCGCCTGTGAGTGCCGATTCATCTACGGCACAGTCCCCTTCAACTATTACTCCGTCAACGGGAATTGCTCCCCCGGGTCTCACGACATAGATATCCCCGACAGCGACTTCATCTACCGGAATGGTTACTTCCTCTCCGTCCTTAATCAAAACAGCTGTTTTCGGCTGCAGGTTCAGAAGACCTTTAAGCGCATTTGTTGTCCTTCCTTTGGAAATTGCCTCCAAAAGCTTACCTACGGTTATGAGAGTAACTATCATGGCGGCAGATTCAAAATACAGCTCGTCCATAAGGGCCATCTGCGTCTCGTGTGAAGTCGCAGCAGTCATGCGTAACAATGTTACAAAGCTGTATATATAGGACACTCCCGAACCCATAGCCACCAAAGTATCCATATTGGTACTCTTATGCAAAAGAGCCTTGAAACCGTTAACAAAGAACTTTTTATTGATCACCATGACGATGCCGGAAAGCAGCATCTCGATGATCCCTACCCCCACCATGTTATGTTCCAGAAAACCGGGCGCCGGCCAGCCCCACATCGAAACGCCCATCGAAAAATACATAAGAACGATCAGAAATCCGATCGAACTGAAGAGTCTCTTCTTAAGAACAGGCAATTCTCTGTCCTTGAGCTGTTCCTCCATACTTGAAAAAACAGATCCGTTTGCCTTATCCTTATTATTTTCCAGGGCGGCTCCATAACCTGCATCTTCAACCGCTTTGATTATCTTTGAAGGATCAGCAGAACCCGTGACACTCATAGAATTGGTCAGAAGCGATACATCACATGCTTCCACTCCCTCTACCCCGGTTACGGCTTTTTCGACATGCGCCTGACAGGCTGCACAGCTCATTCCGGTCACAAGATATTTATCTGTCCTGATATTATCCTTTTCCATTAATACATTATTTCATCAGTTTCTGAAGAAGCTCGACAAGCTCTTCAGTCTTCTCATCGGATCCGTTCCTGATATCGTCTGCAACACAAGTTTTGATGTGATTACCCAAAACCACCTTTGAAAAACTGTTCAATGAACACTTTGCTGCGCTTACCTGTGTAAGAATATCAACGCAATATGCATCTTCTTCGACCATCTTGCGGATTCCCCTTATCTGGCCTTCAATACGGTTCAAGCGGGTGATCAGATCCCTGATCTCATCTTCTGACCTGTCTTTTGTCTTACAATGCGGACATTTATTTTCTGACATTTCTTCGCCTCCCGTTATACCCCCTGGGGGTATTATTCACAACAAGATAATATACCCCCTGGGGGTATTATGTCAACTTGAAAATTTAAATTATCGGATAGGCAAAAAGTGATATAATCAAATGTGATAGTTTGCTCTATAAGATTGCAGATATACACTTAATTTGCTGATTTCTATTTCAGCACTTATCGAAGTAAAAACCTTATAATGAATAAGCTTAAACATAAAGATTTACAAATCCAAATTACAAAGTACTCTCTATACTTTATATTTTTTGCATTTTTTTGCATTCTGATTTTCTTTTGGTCTGATAATAAGTCGATGATCAATTACAATGACGGAATCAAACAGCAATATATGGATTTCGTATATGGCGGTATTCTGATTCGCAGATTCTTCAGAAACATTTTCATAGACCATATTTATGAACTCCCGATGTGGGACAGCACTATGGGGATGGGGAGTGATCCGCTCATTGTAATCAATCCGCTTTTCTCTCCTCTGCTTTGCATTTTTTCTGCTTTTGTTCCTGCTTCTTATAACGAATACGCTTTTGATCTGATCGTTATCATCAGATTATATTTATCCGGATTAGCTTTTCTGTTACTTGCATATGAAAAAGGTTATAAAGCATTAAATGCTATTGCAGGCGCCTTGGTCTATGTCTTTTCATCTACAACATTTGTCGTATTTTACCAAATGAATTTTTCCACGACTTTCATCTTGTTCCCGCTTATTTTACTTGGTGCAGACAGGGTCTGGAAAAAACAAAGCAGCTTGTTTTACTTTTTGATCTTAACATACAGTATCATTCTCTCTTTCTATTTCACATATATGATTCTCATTCTTTTGGTCATATACTGCTTTATCCGGTTTTTTTGTGAAGACGGACGCTCGGTCAAAAAGTTTATTACCCTATTCAGCAGGTTTGTCATACTTACTCTGATTTCATTATTCACGGGATTCGGAGCCATATTGCCCGGTTTGATCAATTTATCCAAACTAAGCAGGCTAAAGGAACATTATGATATTCCGCTAATTGATCTGGAAGTATTCAAAAGATTTTTTTACTATGGATTTATATGCATTCAGGCTGACGGAGATGCCTTGATCGGAGTATCTTCTTTTGCTCTTGTAGCTGCGATCTGTTTGTTTGCCTCCAGAAAAAAGGAACCCGTCATCAAATGGTGTTTATCATTATGTTTATTATCATTCGCATTTCCTGTTGTAGGTTCAGTATTTAACGGATTTAATTATTCTTCATTCCGATACATTTTTGCACTCATTCTTTGCGTAGCATACCTGGTAACCGTTTCTTTTGATTCAGTAAAAGTTTTCAAAGGCAGGTTATGGTATATCTCTTTAGGCATATCAGCACTTTACGCTGTTATATGTTTTCTGCTTAATGATAATTATTCGATTTTTTCGGCATTTTCTCTGTTTATCTCCGTATTATTGGTCGGAATAATCAATCTGTTCGATAAGAAACTGAAAACCTTCCGCGAGAGATCTTATATCGCAGTCATTTTTGTATCATGTGTTATCATCGGATATTCAAGTGTACATTTTTATATCGGGCACATGATGTTGGATAGCGGCTCTATTTATAATACAGTCTATGTTGATCATGGGACGGATCTGAGAAAATCCGTAAACAGTAACAATTTTAGGACTGATACGCTGCTCCCGGATTTTTCAAAATATATAGTCAATTCATCAATGGTAACCGGGATCAACGGATATGATTTTTATCAAAGTAATCAGAACCAGTATATCGAAGACTATTATTCCGATTTAGCCATTCTTGGTCATCCTATGGGCTTTTCCCACACCGGATTCAGGGGACGCTGCTATACAGAGATATTAACTGCATGCAATTACATAACCCGGTCAGAAGATGATACTTGTATCAGGGCTCCTTATTCGTATGAATTTGTGGAAAAGGATGGAAAATACAGTTTGTATAAATCAAATAGAGGAGTTTCTTTAGCATACTTCTATGATGATGTCATGTCACACAACACATTTAAAGAATTAAATCCGGTCGAACGCGAGACCAGTCTCATGCATTCCCTGGTGATTAACGACCCGAAGCAACCGGAATCAGAAGTTATTTCTGATCTTGTTTCTATTCCATTTGAAATCTGTGAAACAAATAACATATCGGTCAACGGAAACAGAATTACAGTCCTGGAAGATAACGGATACATCAAGCTTAAGCCTGATACAATCGAGCCGGGACAAGTGAGTGTTTATCTGTCCGGTCTTAAAAGTTCGGATGTCGATAATTGGCATTATCGAAATTCCGTTGTTCTTTTAGATTCGGATAACAATCCCATCGTTATAGATTATTCCGCACAGTGTGCAACAACGGATAAATATTATTACGGCAACGACGATGTTGTTTTTTCTTTTGAATCAATAACCGAGAAGGTGGATTCAATTGGTTTGATATTTTTTAATAAAGGCGAATATTCATTGAATAGCATTCAAATATATTCAAGGCCGTTTGAACAAATGGAAAAAACTGTAAATGCATTCTATGAACATGCAGACATGGAAGACATCAGTTATGACTATTCCGGGAATCACCTTAACATATCTGCAAAAACCGATTCTGACAGGTACCTGTATATTGCTATTCCATATTCTGATGGCTGGAGTGCTAAGGTAGACGGAGAAAAAGCAGAGATAATCAGAGCTAATATCGCTTTTATGGCTATTCCTCTCACATCAGGAACACACAGCATAGAAATGACATATACAACACCTTATCTGTATTATGGATTGATGATGTCTGCGATAGGAATCATCATCTATGCCGGTTATATGATCTTTGAGAAGAAAAGAATCGGAAAGGATAAGGATCTTTCATGCGTCGGACAAAGCCTTCCGGAATAATCTGTCTTCTCATCACCGCCATCATATGGGGCTCTTCTTTTGTTGCCCAATCGATAGGCATGCAGAGCATCGATGCGTTTACCTTTACAGGGATCAGGACGTTTCTGGGCGTGCTGTTCCTTCTTCCGTTTACTCTCATAATCAATAAAGGCTTTGACTTCAGAAGCAAAACCTTACGGGCAGGTCTGATCTTAGGAATCGTTTTCTCTTTTGCTCAGAACTTCCAGCAGTTTGCCTTTTATTATTCGACTTCAGGAAAGATAGCTTTCATAACTGCATTTTACATGTTCTTCGTACCTCTCTTTTCAGTTCTTTTCCTGAGGAAAAAGATAGCTGTCCTCACCTGGCTTTCTATCGTCATAGGCCTGTTAGGTTTATTTCTTCTTTGCATTGATCCGACAGATCTTACATCAATTAATCTCGGCGATATTCTCGCCCTTATATGCGCAATCTTTTATGCGGTCCAGATCATGCTGATAGATAAATTCTTAGAAGACGATATAAACGGCATACAATTATCGTTCATGCAGTTTGTCGTAGCATCTGTCATTTCCGTTATTGCAATGTTCATTTTCGAGAAACCGAATATCGCAGATATAAAAACCGCAGCCCCTTCCCTTCTTTATTCGGGAATAATGAGCTGCGGCATTGCATATACTCTTCAGATAGTGGGACAGAAAAATGCAAGTCCCGTTGTTGCTTCTCTGCTTATGTGTCTCGAATCAGTATTCGCAGTCATCACTGCTGCAATAGTCCTTCACGAGAACCTGCTGCCCAGAGAAATGGCAGGATGTCTTATTATGTTTGCTGCAATTATTATTTCGCAGGTTTCTGAGACTGTTTCTGCAAAGAAGCAGAATCCGGAGTCGGCAGGATCTTCTTGAGAAGAATGATCGTACCAACCATCAGAACGATTCCTATCAACAGGCAAACAACTGCATTCTTAGCAAATCCTGCAATGAGATAAGTAACGAATGACACTGCTGCTGCGGTAAGCGCATAAGGAAGTTGTGTCGATACGTGAGCGATATGGTTGCACTGTGCACCGGCAGAACTCATGATGGTCGTATCTGAGATCGGCGAGCAGTGGTCGCCACATACAGCACCGGCCATACATGCTGATACGCAGATGATAGCCAAAGGTGAAGAACCGTCGAGCGGGAAAGCCTTCAGTGTAATCGGGATAAGGATACCGAATGTACCCCAGGAAGTACCTGTAGCAAAAGACAGACCGCAAGCAATGAGGAATATAACTGCAGGAAGAATGTTGATAAATGAACCCTTTGAAGCATCAACTATTCCTGCAACATACTCTGCTGCTCCAAGTGAATCCGTCATTGCCTTCAAAGACCACGCAAGAGTAAGGATCGCGATAGGAGCTACCATTGCCTTGAAGCCGTCTTCAACACATGACATACAGTCCTTGAACTTCAATACTCCTCTGATGAGATAGAATGCAACAGTGAAAATGATTCCGCCGAAAGCGCCGTACGCAAGACCGACAGAAGCATCACTGTTCGCAAATGCCTCGATAAATCTTTCGAAGAAATTGCCTTCCAGTTCCCCGTCATAGAAACCGCCCGTGTAGATCATACCGATAACGCAGCATACGATTAAGATAACAACTGGAAGTACGAGATCGATAACTTTTCCCTTCTTCTCAACATCCTCTTCCGTCTTTGCGACAGGAGGAGCTACCGTAAAGATATCACCGTTCTTGGCGTTGATCTCGTGACGGGCCATGGGACCATACTCAAGCTTGAAAACAGCCATGAGCACCATCATAAGGATCGTAAGGAGCGCATAGTAGTTATACGGGATAGCGCGGATAAACAGCATAAGACCGTTGGTTCCTTCAGGAGCGAATCCTGAAACAGCTGCTGCCCATGAGGATACGGGAGCGATTATGCAGATAGGAGCTGCCGTGGCATCGATAAGGTATGCGAGTTTTGCACGGGAGATCTTCTGTCTGTCGGTAACCGGTCTCATAACAGATCCGACTGTGAGACAGTTGAAGTAGTCATCGATGAAAATGAGAACGCCGAGAGCGATAGTAGCGATCTGGGAACCGACTCTCGAATGAACGTGTTCCGATGCCCAGTTCCCGAACGCGGCAGAACCTCCCGCCTTATTCATCAGGGCAACGATTATTCCAAGGAAGACAAGGAACACCAGAATACCGACATTATACGAATCGGACAGTGATGCTATGATTCCGTCCTGAAAAACATGGTTCAGTGCATCTACGGGATGAACAAACGGAGCTGTGCTTCCTAAAGAATAAAGGACACCTCCGACTGCTATACCGACAAAGAGAGAACTGTAAACTTCTTTGGTGATAAGGGCGAGCAAGATAGCCACAAGCGGCGGAACAAGTGCCCAAAAGGTGTTGTACAGTATCGGAACAAATTCGGCTTCCATAACAAAACCTCCAAATATAACAAGATAGGTTCATAATAGCACTGTATTCCGATACGGTAAATGTCAGATGCTATTTAGTATTGACTGCTGTTATGATAGTATTACTTTATGATTTACGATGGTGTATTAAAGGGGCGTTTTGTAGAACTGAAGAGTATCACTCTTGACGATACTCAGTTTTCATATGATATACGTTCTGATGTCAGGAATCGCAATACTGTCGGTGTCGTAGCCAAATCCGTTGAAGAACAAAGAAAGTTCATTGAATGGCAGATAAAAGAACCTGATGACTACTATTTTGTGGTTTATAACAGGAAAGGTGAAAAGATTGGTCTTTTAGGCATATATGATATTCAGGGCGATACGGCTGAGATGGGACGCGAAGTTAACATCGGCTCTTGTGTGGAAGTTATCGAAAGCGAGATCCTTGTTGAAGATTTTGCCATGGATGTTTTGGGATTAAAGACTCTGCACTCCGTCATCTACGCCAACAATGTAAAACATTTGAATAATCAAAAACATAACGGTCAGACGCCGGTCAGAAAAGAAATGAGAAGCGGCGTTGAGTGTTACTATTTTGTAACTGAATTATCCAAGGACAGTCCCAAACGCAGAAAACTATCTAAAGTAGGAGATGATTTCATTTGATCAAGAGACTTATCAGTTTTGTAATTCCATGCTATCGTTCCGAAAAAACGATCCGAGGCGTAGTAGAGGAGATCCTCGAACTGCATAAAACTCATATGGATGATGATTATGAGATTATTTTGGTCAGTGATGCTTCTCCGGATAATGTTTGGGATGAGATACAAAAGCTCAGTCAGGATTACCCCATCGTTAAAGGTATGGAATTGGCAAAGAATTCGGGACAGCATGCAGCTTTGCTTGCCGGATATAAATTATCCACGGGTGATATAGTCGTTTCATTGGATGATGACGGACAGATCGCTGTAGAAGACACGTATAAGATCATCGACCATATGTATGAAGGCAAGGGCTATGATGTCGTCTATGGGAAATATGCCAAGAAGAAACAAAGCGGAATTAGAAATCTCGGTTCCCGCCTGGCTTCCTGGATGGGAATCTATCTTTTGGATTTTCCGAAAGACATGGAAGGCAGCAGTTTCTATGCCGCAAGACGTTTTGTTATCGATGAGATGTGCAAATACACCAATGCATATGTTTATCTTCCGGGGCTTGTCTTCAGAAGCACCAAGAATGTTGATGCAGTATTAGTAAAACACAGAGCAAGAGAAGTCGGAGAATCAAATTATACTTTCCTGCGCCTTTTTTCATTATGGGTAAACGGTGCAACCACGTTTTCCATAAAGCCATTAAGGCTCGCTACTTTTCTTGGTTGTTTATCAGCATTTGCCGGTGTTGTTTTCAGTATAGTCCTGATAATCAGAAAGCTGCTCGATCCCAGCATTCAGGCAGGCTGGGCATCACAGATGTGCGTCACGCTCGTAATGTGCGGAACCATACTTCTGTTATTGGGAGTTGTCGGAGAATACGTCGGCAGAATATATATGAGCGAAAACCATTCGCCCCAATATGTTATCAGACGCCATACAGCTAATGATGACAATGATAAAGAATAATTATTATCTGCTTACAGCATAAAGTGTTGTCTCATCACCCGTGCGGCATAAGCCGGCTTTTTTGTTATATCTGACATAAAATTTATACTCGCTGTTGATCTCATGGATAAACTGCGGAATGGTAATCAGATCTTCTTTTTTGTGATAGATTCTCACCGCCAGATTTGCTCCGTTTGAGATAAGCCGTTTTGCTCCATGCAAGGCTTTTAGTTCGCTTCCCTCAATATCCATTACCAATGCGGCAACATTATCTTCATCAATCAGCGAATCAAGATCTGATACTTCTACCGCATCGGAATCATCATCAGAAGCCGTCAATTCTTTAAGATATGAAGAAGAATCAGACTGAACCAATACCAATTTGGCCTTTTTATCCCATACGCCAACCTTCTTCACCTTTATGTTAGGATATGCACTGACAGTCTCACAACATTTTGCATAATTCTTATCGTCACATTCCAGTGCAATCATTTCAAATCTGTTGCCGGAATACTCAGACATCTGCACTATACTCTCACCGTCAAATGCACCACAGTCGATAACAACACCGTTATTTTTTCCGCTAAACAAAAGATCCAGATCATAATCATGCTCAGTATCAGTAGCATATTTAGCTAATTCAGAGGCATTCTTTCCGGTTGACGCATAAAGAAATTCAAGCATGGTTTCTTTAGATATGTCATCTTCCAAAAGATCAAAAGTATATTTGAATTCATCCAAATGTTCATTCACAAAATCCTTATCAAGTATTTCATGATTTATAAATCCCTCATCTGCAAGCCAATAATCATTAATAACTATGAAAAGAGAATTATTGCAATCAGCTATGAGCTCCTTCAATGATCTGATCCTGTTAAAAAACCAGTCCGTAAAGCCGCCACCAACGCCAAAAACCAAGATAAGATCATCTTTTGAAATGGCCTCACTAAGTGACAAAACATCATCCTTCCGGTCAGCAGGCAGATATGCATCATCAACAACATAACCATTTACCGTGATCTGTTTTTTACTTAAGTAATCTTTGAGACCCTTAGCGTAAATGCCAGAGCCGAAAATACGGATCTGTCTGTCATCATTTCTAAGAAGATTTAATGTCTCTTCATTATCGAGAAGCATTCTGTCTACTCTGTCAAAATCAAAAACGAACTTTTTCATCACTTACCTCTTTGGATTACATCATACTAAATCTATTCTTCTGCCCTCTTCATCAGAATAATAAGCAGCATAAGTTACTTTCATGACTTGGGCAGCCAAATCGAAACAACCTTCCGGCTCACGATTCTCAAGAACCGAGCCCATGAAATCTACTATCTCATTACAGTAACCGCGGAGCATTTCGTCCGCGACAAACGGTTTGTTCCAACCTGTAACAATAGGAAGCATCTCTGAAAGATATACGCCATCCATACCTTCATCGTCGACCATGTACGTTTCCATGGCATCATTCATTGTAAGCCTGCAGTTAATTGCCGTGTCATTGGCATATATCTCAACATAGTTCTTACTTCCGCCGAGGAGATTATCTGTTGCGATAATTGCAGCTTTACTTCCGTCAGTAAAGGTAATAACGGCAGTTCCGGCATCTTCAACATCGTGAGGTCTGGCAGCAATATGTCTGTGTTCATGCTCACTGAGTCTCTTGGTAGCATATCCCATGTCGCCTATAACACTCTTAACAGTAACATTTACTCCCTGTGCAAGAGATTCCTGTTCCTTAAGATAAAGGATAGCACCGAGGGGATGAACTCCGTTTCTCATGAAAATTCCGCCACCGGTCCTGTTCCATTCGCCTGCTACCGCAGAACTGGAACCCTTAAGGCTCTCTTCGCCTTTCATATAAAGTATTCTGCTCTTCTTTGCACGGATGATCTCTCCAGCCTTAAGAACAGCAGGAGAATAAACAAAGTTCTCAGCATACATAAATATTTTTCCGGTCTCTTTACGCACGGAACGAAGCTCGTCGAGATCTTCAAGAAGACACTCGTACATGAATTTCTTTGATACCTTTTCGCCTATTGGTTCGGGATCGCCGGGACGACCAAAATAACCGACCAGAGGCTTTTCACAGATAACATGTTTTCCTGCTCGCATTGCCTGGATAATCTCTTCCTTATGGACATAAGGCGGCGTGCATATATCAATAACATCAATCTCAGGATCGTTAAGAAGATCGTTAAAATCAGTTGTGCCTTTTTCGAATCCGTATATCTCAACGGCATGGTTTATCTGTTCCCAACGCCTGGCCATGACAGTCTTTAAGCGACAAGGAATATTAGACCTTTTATAACCGAAAGCGTGAAGTTCCAAAGCACGTCCGGCTCCGACTACACCAACAGTAACTATGCTCTTCATAACGTTTCCCCTTTTACTGATAAGACAGGAACTTATACTGCTCGGTATAGTTCTTGTCCTTATTCTTGGTTGCGGCAATCGCGGTTCTCGGATGCTGGTTAGTAAGACCGGTTAACATATACGATGTGTTATAACCCCACTCGATACCCGATTCCTTCATAGGAATCATCCACTCTTCTACGAGTTTTAATAAAGGTTCAAGATGGTATTTCTTTCCATTAAGATAAGCCAAAAGTGCTTCGGAATGGCAATTTCCCGCACCGCGTCCCATTCCGAACGCCGTTCCGTCGAGCCACTTGGCACCAAGATCCTTTGCTTCCAGGGTATTCGCAAAAGCACATTGCTGGTTGTTGTGAGCATGCATGCCTATTTCTATTCCAGCCGGAGATAAGATCTTATGGTATAACCTCGTTAGTTTTCTGGCCTGCTTCGGATATAAAGCTCCATAACTGTCAACAATATAAACAGCAGAAACAGACGTATTTGCAAGACTGTATAGCGCCTCTGCAATCTGATCATCGGTACACTTCGAGATCGCCATGATGTTACATGTGGTCTCATATCCGAGTGAACTGATATGGTTAATCATTTTGATTGCTTCAGGTATAGTGTCAATATAAGTAGCGACTCGAAAAAGATCAATGGGACTATTGCTCTTCGGGCTGATATCCTCTAAATAATCAGTCCTTCCGACATCAACCATGATTGAAAGCTTCATTCTCGGATCTTTTTCTCCAATCACCTTCCACACATCTTCATCGCTTGTAAATTTCCATTTTCCGAAATCATTTACGGAGAATTGCTTCCTGCTGGCACGATACCCGAACTCCATATAATCAACACCTGCTTCGATGTTAGCCTTATAGAGCGCCCTTACAAATTCATCGGTAAAATAGAAATCGTTAACTAACCCTCCGTCGCGAAGAGTTGCATCAACAACTTTGATTCCATCAATACTCATAGACGCCTCCGCAACTATTCATCAAGACCTGAAGTTCTTATATAATCAAGTATTGCCATTCTCTGCAGTTTTCCCATAGTGTTTTTGGGAAGTGAATCCACAATGAAGATCTTATGCGGCTGTTGAAAATCAGCCAGATTCTTAGCACAATATGCTTTCAATGATCTGATGTTTATCTCCTGGTCCTCTTTTGCCACAACTGCTAAAGCAACTACTTCTCCCAATCTGTCATCAGGATACGAGAAAGCAGCGCATTCATCGACCTCGGGAATCCTTCCGATAATCGTGTCAATATCATGAGGATATACATTTATGGCACCTGTTATGATTATCTCCTTTTTACGGCCTGCGAAATAAAGATATCCGTCTTCATCCAGATATCCGAGATCTCCGGTACGGAAATAATCCTCAAACATTGCTGCCTTCATCATTGCTTCCTGTTTATAGTAACCTTTGCACTGAAGTTTTGATTTCACGGCTATCTCACCAACTTCTCCGGCAAGACAGTCTGTATCAAAATCCGATTCACTCTCATCACGGAGGATTCTGATTTTCGCTTCGTCAAAAGGTTTTCCGACAGACTTCTGTTTATCAGGAGAATCCTGGAAGCAAATGTCAGTTACAGTAGATACTTCAGAAGCTCCATACATCTCGTGGAACTCACACTTCAAAAGATCGATCAGTTCATATTTAACCGATGCTTCCAAAAGTGCTGATGATGAAACAATGCTTCTGAAACTGGTAATCTCTGAAGCATTCTCCTGTTTAAGCAATTCAAGGATTTGTGCCAGCTGGGCAGAAACAGCAATGGTAAACGTAGGCTTCTGTTCTTTGGCGCATTTAAGCCATAAAGCAGGGGTGAACCTCGGCATGAGTATTGAAGTCGCGCCAAGTATCAGCGGAAGAATGACAAGACGTTCTGCCAGGGAATGATACAATGGTGTGGCCGCAAGGATACGGTCATCCTTAGTGATGTTATAGACTCTGATATGAGCCATGCTGCGGTCATATTTATTCTGCTGGCTTATGTCAATGGGTTTTGGTGTTCCAGTTGAACCTGACGTCATCGTGAGTATCAGGCTTTCAGAACCGTCGACTGCATGATCAGCCTCAGGACGTACTGAAGACATTTCATTGATCTTTTCAAAGGAAACCGCACCTTCAAAAGCAGAATCCAGACAGATAGTAAAACCGGGGATATCCAAACCGCCGTTCCTTCCGCACTCCGACAAAAAAGACTTCCTTGCTATCAGATGTTTGATGTCTCCTGCAAGCATTGCAAGCTTTATGGCTTCAAAAGGCAGCGAAGGATTCAGCGGTACTACACATAATCCCAAATCAGCAGAAGAAAAAAACAAAGCTACTGATTCGATGCTGTTGTTCATCGGAATAGCAATATGATCACCATAAGAAGCACCAAGGCTCAAAAGCAGATTGGAATATCTGCTAACAAGTTCAGCCATTTCCTTATAAGTTACTGATTTGCCGTCACACCAGACAGCCTCCTTATCAGGCGTAGTCTCGGCGTTTTGATAAAAGAAATCTGCTAATATACTTCTCTTCATGGGTTGCTCCTCCAATGAAATCCGCTTCTTTCAAGAAGTGTATCCTCCGTCACATACTATTGTTGAACCGGTTATAAGCCTGGACGCATTGCTTGCAAGGAAAACCAAAAGATTCGCTGCATCGATTGGTTCTCCATAACCGAGATATTGATCTTTCAAAGCTGAATCCTGGCCTCCGGACTCAAGGAATTTCTCATATGCCTCTGTCCTGATCACTCCAAAAGCTACTGTATTTACTCTTATGCCCTTATCCGCAAGTTCTTTCGCAGCAGGATGAATATACGCATTCATGGCGGCTTTAGATGCCGCATAAGCTCCCTGTGTCTTATCACCCTTAAACGAAGCAACAGAGCTTACGCCAACAAAGCTGGCACCTTTATTAAAGTTTTTCTTCTTGGAAAACAGCCGGATTAACTCCGCAAAAGAGTAAAAATTCGTTTTCATTAAAGTTTCCAATGCCGCAGTTTTGGTAACGGAAACCGGAATATTGGCTCCTATGCCGGCACAATGGATCAGGCCATCAACAGGTCCCGCACTGTTTACTATTTCATCAACCAGACCGCCTATATTATCCGTATCTGAAAGATCAAATGCGAAATAACGGTTTCCCATGCCTTCCATCGCCTCAACTGTATCCTTAAGGGCATTTTCACGTCTGGCGACTATGGATACTTTTGCGCCCAATCTGCTTAACAGTATTGCGGTTTCTCTGCCTATTCCGGATGATGCACCCGTAACAACAATATGCTTATTCTCCAAACAAAAAATATCAATCATCTAACAAACCATCCTCAAAACAATAATCAGTAAACACCACAGGGAGAATATCTTCAGTATCAACATCGGCATAGGAAACTCCCCATGACAGACCAATGCCAAATCCAAGCATGACTACTTTCTTTCTACCGTCATTTTTATTTCCGTAAACGTCACACATAGTTATAGGAATGGATACCGCGCTGGTATTTCCATATTTATCTATTGTCATAGGTGCTTTTTCTTCGGAAAGCTTAAGTTTCTTCAGAAGATTCTTGATGATGAAAAGATTAGGCTGATGCATAAACAGGTTATCCACTTCATCAAAAGAAAGGCCGTTATCTTTCATGAATTCCCTTACAAGAGCAGGGACATCGGTAACAGAGAACACAAAAACATTGGTGCCGTTCATATGTGAATGGTAATCAGATCTTTCTCTTCCGTCTTCTTCCATCCTCAATTCATGAGAACCGTTCATATGACGGAAACCGCCTGCAGGAACATATATCTCGTTATATCTGGTTCCATCGCTCTTCAATCCGAATGTCATTACATCACTGTCATTCATTGTCTTCTGAAGAAGAAGGGCAGCACCGGAATCGCCAAACAGCAAACGCGAAGTATCTTTGGGAGAGACCACTCTCGAACTTGAATCCCCCAAAAGGATCAAAGCCTTCTCAGCTGCCGAATTCTTCAATAAAGAAGCACCGACCTGTAAACCATAAACAAAACCGGAACATCCCAAATTGATGTCAAAAACCATGGAATCTTCCGGTATCCCGAGCTGTTTTTGAAGAACGAATGCCGTCGCAGGCGCAATGTAGTCGTGATGGGCACAAATATAGATAAGTATCCCTATCTCAGAGGGCTCTATGCCTTTGGATTCCAAAAGATTCTTAGCCGCTATGTAAGCCAGATCGGATGCGGTTTGATTTCCAACTGAATGATAAGTGGATCTGACTCCCGTGGATTCAATGGTCTTCCGTACTGTCTCCTCATCAAAAACCGAACAATACTCTGTATTGTCCACCTTCTTTTCGGGAAGGGCACTTGATATACCGGCAATCCTGACTCCACATATTTTTGATGACAGCATTTCCTTCTCCTATCATCTTTATTCCGCAAGCTTGGAACTTATAATCTTTTCCAGTCCGCCTACGGTTTTAAACTCATCGGAAAGCAATTCTTCCTTAGTAAACTCTATATCAAACCGGTCCTCAAGAATTGCCACGAACTGAACAAGTCCCATGGAATCAACATAACCGTTTTCAACATAATCAAAAGTGTCCGGATCTGCATCATCAGGGAGCTTATATTCTCTCTCCACAAAATCCAGGATTGCTTCTCTGATTTCTTCCATATTTGCCTCGCTAAATTACTATTTGTTTCTGTAATCCTGCCCGAAAACAAACTATTCAAAATATGTTTCCGATATTTTCAATAATATCATAAAACACATATCAACTTCACATCCGGCGGTCTCACGAAGACGATGCTGTAAACGTACCTCCATCCATCAAAAGAGCAGTGCCGGTTATGTATCTCGATTCTTCTGAAAGCAAAAACGCTATGGCATTTGCAACGTCTGACGGTTCGCCTATCCCCGCATATTGATTCTTTTTCAAGGCTTCATTGGCACTTCCTTCATCGCCGGTTTTCTCGACAAATTCATCATAAAGACGAGTTCTTATCATTCCGGGCTGAACTGAATTAAGCGCAATGCCCTTATCCCATAATTCTTTTGCAAGACATCTGATTGTTGCATCGATCGCAGCCTTTGAAGCGCAATATGATGAATGCGCCTTCTCCCCCATAAGAGATGAGACAGATGATATTGCAAGTATTCTCATGCCCGGATTGTAGTTTTTCTTTTTGCTTACCTGCCTGACAAACTCTACAAAACTGAAATAATTGACTTCAAAAGTCTTTAACAGTTTCTCATGAGTCAAAAACCTGAGAGGAACATCTTCTACGATTCCCGCAGAATAAACCATTCCGTCAAGCTTACCGATATCCGAAACGATCCTGTCAACCAGGTTTTCGATTTTTTCATGATCAGTTACATCAGCAACATAGTAATAAGCGGAATTCTCTCCGATCGAAGAACAGATCTGTCTCAGCATTTCTTCACGTCTGGCCACCAATACTACTTTTGCTCCCAATTCAGCAAGCTTATGTGCAGTTTCGGCTCCGATTCCGGATGAAGCACCAACAACAAGTATTTTTTTATCAACAAAGCTAATCATCTTAAAACGGTTCTCCTGTTCTGATGTTCTAAAGAAATAACCATTTCTATGTTTATAATTCCCGACATCTGTCTCCCAATCTGAATACATCTCCGTGTCCGGGATAAACGATCATGCTTTCAGGAAGCGATTTCAACCATGGTACGGTAACAAGTGCAAACTTTTTCTTATCTCCTCCAAGAAAATGAGTTTCAGTGGAATCATCTTTCATAAGAGTATCTCCGGAAAACAGGAATTCATCATCAAATACAATACAGATACTTCCGGATGAATGACCGGGTGTTTCCATCATATGGATAGTATGTCCACACCATTCAATAATCTTTTCTTTTTCAAATGTCTCATCGGCATATGTCGTGAATTGTTCCATGTTCCGCTGTTGTTCCACGGGAAGTCTTGTCTGGATGTCAATAAAAGAATCGTAATACTTAGAATAGTTCTTACGGCTGTCCTTCAAGTTCTTATCACAAGAAAGACTTGAAATCATCCTGCAGTGAAAAACATCCCGTACAGTTGTACAACCATATACATGGTCACAGTGTTCATGCGTAAGAATTCCGAAATCCAAAGTCAGATCATCTTCAAGAACAGCATTACGGACAAGATCAGGATCCCCGGGATCGATCAGAAACGCGTGATTGCCTTCGATTATCAAATAACAATGCGACTCATAAAAGCCAGTTGTTAAGGTCCTTATCCGCATTATTCCATATAATCCAATATGTCTTTAATGGTAACGAATTTCTTGATGTCGTCGCTCTTTAAAGTCTTTCCGCATTCTTCATCCATCAAAACAATCAATGTCAGTTTTGCCATGGAATCCCAACAGTCAAGCTCTGAAAGCTCGGTATCAGCAGTCAGTGTTCCTTCATCAAGCTCAAATGCATCTTCCAACAATTTGATCTTTTCCTGGTCTGTCATTTTCGTGTCTCCTTAAACAAATAAATACTCTTATAAATCCTTAATCATTTCCGATGATTCCATCATCAAAGAACTCATCAGTAACAACAATCGGGAAAATATCATCACTGTGAATATCAGCTTCGATGACACCCCAGGAAAGGCCTATGCCAAAACCGGACATCAGCAAATGCTTCTTCGTTCCTGTCTCATTACCATAAGCATCACATAAAGTAATCGGTATCGATGTACCGCTTGTGTTACCGTATCTGTCAAGTGATATCGGAATCTTATCCATAGGGACTTTGGTCTTTCGGCTGATCTGCTGAAGAATGTACAGATTGGCCTGATGCAAGACCAACGCATCATACTGATCTAACCCCTTCTCTCCTGCAAATCTCTTAATGAGTTTTGGCACCTGGGTGATCGTAAACGAAAAAACATCAGTGCCGTTCATATGACCATCATAATCAGAACGTACGATCTCATCCGAATGTAATACCCTCTCAGCACTGCCGTTTCTGTTTCTGTAAGCTCCTGACGGCATAATGATAGTTTTGAATCCTTCGCCGTCAGTCATTAATTCACCTCTTATCGATTCGGAATCATCCTTAACGAGGAGCGTTGCAGAACCTCCTTCACCAAAAAGCATCACGGCACCCCTGTCTTCCGGAGAAACCGTTCTGATGCTTGTATCACCAAATAAAAGCAGAGTTTTTTCAATACCTGATGTTTTCATTAATGAACCGACAATATTTACCCCGTAAACCCATCCCGAACAGCCGAGATTAACGTCAAAGGCCATACAGTTCATGGATAATCCCAATCTTTTGTGGAGAACACAGGCTGTCGCCGGCAAACGGTAATCCGGAGTCTGTGAAATAAAAACCAATGCACCGATTTCTTCGGTAGAAATATTCTTTTTTTCGATCAGGTTTTTGGCTGCAACATAACACAGATCCGATGCCGTCTGTTCTTCCGGTGCCCTGTGCGAAAACCTGACGCCAGTCATCTTAATAACATTATCCGTTGCTTCTTTTCCAAATTTGCCATAAAACTCTGTATTATCAAATACTTTCTCAGGAACAGCACAAGATATTCCCTTTATGCCTATTCCATCCAATACAAAAATGGCCATTATTACTCCCCGTCCTAAATCAAAAGATAAGCTGCTAAAGACTCTCTAATAAAATAATAAATATTTTTTAAATATTATAGACAATTATACCACAGATGATAAACAGCGACCCTACAACCATCCTGGGCGTAATCTTCTCTTTAAGGAAGAAAAAGCTCAATACCGGGATATAAATGTAGCCGGCCGACTCCAAAAGAGTTCCCAAAGTGAGAGGAACGCCTGTATAAGCATACATTGTAAGCAATGTTGAAAGGAAGAACATCGAATACGCTCCGATAACCCTGACGTTCAGATATTCCTTTATTATAGTGTCGTACTTTTTGACAGCGCTTTTCTTTAATATTATTTGGGAGATCGACGATACTAAAACCGAAACAAGAAAAATCAGAATAAACTTAAGCATCACTGTTGCCCTCCTCATTCTTTTCTTCTTTCTTGTTCGCTTTTATCTCTCCGAAGATAAAAATATATACGCCGATAAGGACCAGAACAGCTCCTGCGATCATCTTCCATGTGATCTCTTCTTTGAAGAAAACGACTCCCCAGATGATACCGTAAATGAATCCAATGCCTTTACATGCGTACGCAACTACAAGAGGCAGCTTCTTTAATACTTGCTGCCAAATGATCGCATATACAAAAAGAATGAGAATAAGTGATCCGTAGAAAACAAAAAAAGGCACTGAAAGGAACTCCTGCCGCCCTGCCATCTTTGAGCACACAGCGCCAAACGACACAATAAACAGTGCTATTTGGAGCAAAACAAAAGCACCTACGCTAAACTTCTTTTCACCCACAGGAAACATCCCTCAGCCAGGATCAGTTATTCTGATAAAATGACTTGATCAAGTCACTTACAAACCCGACTTCTTCCTTTTTCAGATTATAGTGCAACGGCAGCCTTAAGAGCCTCTCACTCTCCCTGGTCGTATATCTGTCTTCACCATCGAATCTTCCAAACTTCAATCCACCATCAGCAGAGTGAAGAGGAACATAGTGGAAGACCGCATTAACGCCGTTAGATCTAAGATAAGATATCAGATTTGTTCTCTCCTCAAGATCCTTAGTCTTAATATAGAACATATGCGCATTGTGAACACAGCCTTCCGGTATATAGGGCAATTCTATCCTGTCTTTGAGTATGTCACTGGAACTGAGATATTCATTATACAGGTTCCATTTTTCCATCCTGTCATTGAAGATCTCATCCGCTGCTTCCAGCTGCGCCCAGAGATAAGCCGCATTAAGCTCGCTGGGAAGATATGAGCTGCCCTTGTCGACCCATGTATACTTATCTATCTGTCCTCTGAAGAACTTTGACCTGTTCGTTCCTTTCTCTCTGATTATCTCAGCCTGTTCAACGTCATCAGGGTCTCTTAACAGGATCGCTCCGCCCTCGCCCATGCAGTAGTTTTTAGTCTCATGGAAACTGAAACAACCGTAATTACCGATGGAACCCAAAGCTTTTCCTTTATAAGAAGCCCTGACACCCTGAGCAGCATCCTCAACGACTTTCAGTCCGTGTGCGGATGCAATTTCCATTATTCTGTCCATCTCGCAGGCTACACCTGCATAATGAACCGGAACTATCGCCTTTGTCCTGTCTGTAATGGCTTTTTCTATAAGGTTTTCATCAATATTCATCGTATCGGGTCTGATATCAACAAAAACTATCTTTGCGCCTCTTAATACAAAAGCATCAGCCGTTGAACAGAAAGTAAAGGAAGGCATGATAACCTCATCGCCTTCGTGAATATCACAAAGCAGCGCGGCAATCTCGAGCGCATGAGTACATGAAGTCGTAAGCATGGCTTTTGACACACCGGTAACCTTCTCTATCCACTCATCGCATTTGTGCGTATACTTTCCGTCACCGCACAGCCTGTGCTCGACATTAACAGCATCCTTGATATAATCAAGCTCTTTACCGACTAACGTAGGTTCATTAAAATTTATCATTTCACTCCTCGACAGAATCCGGAATAAACACTTTCCAAATCTTGTATCCGTCTATCTCATCAACAAGTTTTATTTTTGCTTCAGGATAAAAATACCGTCTGATATACAATATTTTATACTCGTAACCCCAGTTATCAACAAGATATATATTATCATTAATCAAACTCTTAAAAGGATTATCCGGGTCAGCGCCATTAGCCATAAGAGCACTGCGTTCTCCGGGATGACGCATAGTACATCCTCCAAAATACGCATAGTGCTCGAAAAGACCTTCTTCCGGTCTGATCCAAGGATCATAGTTATAATAAAAATCCTGAATACCTGTATCAAAATCTACAATATAATAATGTTCGGAATCATTCTCCATATGATCGATCAGATCTTCAGATAATCTGCGTAAAATGGTTGGGAAACCCACTTTATCAGGGATGTATTCACCTGAATACTCTAACGTATCAGCAAAACACGTCCTGTATTCTTCGTCAGAACAATTAAGAAGATTATATTTTGTTATTATCTTTGTGACCCGCGCTGTAAAAAGCAAAACCACAAGAATAACTGCATATAAACCCACAGTGCTTATGTTTTTTCCAAATATACGTTTATTCAGTCTGGCAGCAGAACAGTTACCGTCATAAGAAAAACCTGTAATGATACATGATGCAGCACAAAAATATATGCTCCATTCAACGCGATACTTTGTACGTCCGTAAAACACAAATGCTACAAGCAACACTAATGAAATAATAAGAACCATTACCGGATAAATGCGTTTCTTGCTTAACAGCAAAGATAATACAACAAATATGTAGATGCAGATCGCAGCAGGGTATAACAAAGGTTGTCTGATCATAAAGTTTTGAACTACTGCGGAAAAAGAAGTCCCTATTTCTGATAAAGCGTTACTGTGAATACCAGCTGCCTTTATGACCAATTCATCAGGATAGACTTCCTGATCAACAAAATTCCATGAGCACAACATAACATAGTCGATAAAATCTAATCCAAGTTCATTATATTCATCCTCAACAGCCTCAAAATCGGGTACAGGATGATCGGTAATACTACAACGGATACCATGAAAATTATTGAAATCCTTATGGCTTTCATCAAGGCTGCAAAGCCATAAACCCAAATATTGAAGTCCATACAGCATTCCGATTATAAGTAAGCAAACAGCAAACCGGATTAAGATACCGACAACACCATTCTTTTCTTTCGTCGTTTCTTCACGTCCAATATCACTTTTTTCTCTGTTTTTCAGATAATAGGAAACTGCAAAATAAATGAATGCAATAACCAAAAAAGCAGCATAAATATAGATTGTCTCGAACCGCAGCAAAGAGCCTTGAATCATAAGCAACGATCCTAACAAGATATAACATGCTTTATGCTTTCCGGCTTCCCACAGACCGTGAAGGATCAGCAGGCCACCGGCAATTCCGGCTGCTGCTGCAGCTTTAGTAAATTGAATTAAAATATAAAGATCATCTGAATAAAAAATCAGGAACAGAGCCGCTATACATATAGTTATAATATTGGTTTTTTTCTTAAACAACAAATATAAAACTATCGTTGCTGAAATAAAATCCAACGAGATAAGCAGAAAAAAATAGAAACTGATCGTTGGAATCAATTTATAAAGAAACACAAGAACATAACCGAGAATCACATTGCCAAACAGAAGCTGAGGATCATAACCTGTGCCAAATGCCCCTGATAAAACTGCATCCGTTATGTAATCATCGGAAACCTCATACTTTATGTCAAAAAAGAGAATACTGAGTATGAAGGCTGATAAATTAAGCAAAAATGCAAGAAGCAACGGATTAGATCCGATTTTTCTAAGCAGTACAAAAAAAGAATTACTAAATGAATTGCTTTTTCGTAATGATCTTACCTCTTGCATTACAAGCTATACCTTTAAATGATTAAATATTATTGACATACCATTTAATTATAATTCAATACCTCAGAGAATAAAACACACATGTATCTTACGAAGCTAAGAGACAAAAAAAGAGACTGAAGCATAAAAGCTTCAGTCTCTGAATTATTTCCGAAGAAAAGTTCTATCAGAACTTGCCGGCCTTAGCAGCTTCCTCGATAGATACAGCTGTGGAAACAGTCATACCAACCATCGGGTTATTACCTGCGCCGATAAGACCCATCATCTCAACGTGTGCAGGAACTGAAGAAGAACCAGCAAACTGAGCGTCTGAGTGCATACGGCCCATAGTATCTGTCATACCGTAGGAAGCAGGACCTGCTGCCATGTTATCGGGGTGAAGTGTACGGCCTGTACCACCGCCTGAAGCGACTGAGAAGTACTTCTTGCCTGCCTCAATGCGCTCCTTCTTATAAGTACCTGCAACAGGGTGCTGGAATCTTGTAGGATTGGTGGAGTTACCTGTGATGGAAACGTCAACGTTCTCCTTCCACATGATAGCAACGCCTTCCTGAACGTCGTCTGCACCATAGCAGTTAACCTTTGCTCTGGGATGGTTAGGATCCTTGGAGTAGCATGTGCGTGATACTTCCTTGAGTTCGCCTGTCTTGTAGTCATACTCTGTCTCAACGTGTGTGAAGCCGTTGATTCTGGAGATGATCTTTGCAGCGTCCTTTCCGAGACCGTTAAGGATAACTCTTAAGGGCTTCTGACGAACCTTGTTAGCCTTCTCGGCAATACCGATAGCGCCCTCAGCAGCTGCGAAAGACTCGTGGCCTGCTAAGAATGCGAAGCACTCTGTATCTTCCTCGAGGAGCATCTTACCGAGGTTACCGTGACCAAGACCTACCTTACGTCTGTCAGCAACAGAACCGGGAATGCAGAATGCCTGGAGGCCTTCACCGATAGCTGCAGCAGCATCGGAAGCCTTGCGGCAGTTCTTCTTGATTGCGATAGCAGCGCCTACTGTGTAAGCCCACTTAGCGTTCTCGAAGCAGATAGGCTGAATGCCTTCGATAAGGTGATAGATATCAAGACCTGCGTCCTTTGTGATCTTCTCAGCTTCTTCAATGGAAGCGATGCCGTATTCAGCAAGCTTTGCATTGATCTGAGGGATTCTTCTCTCGTATGATTCAAATAACTCTGCCATTGTTAATTCCTCCTTTATTCCTTGCGCGGATCGATGAACTTAACAGCATCGTCAACACGTCCATACTTACCGGAAGCCTTCTTGAGTGCTTCAGCAGGCTCGTCACCCTTCTTGATGAAGTCCATCATCTTACCGAAGTTAACGTACTTGTATCCGATGATCTCGTCGTTCTCGTCGAGAGCGAGGTCTGTGATATAGCCGTCTGTAAGCTCGAGGTAACGGGGACCCTTAGCGAGTGTGCCGTATGTAGTACCGATCATGGAACGTGTTCCCTTACCGAGGTCCTCAAGACCTGCACCGATCTGGAGACCGTCCTCAGAGAAAGCACTCTGTGTTCTACCGTAAACGATCTGGAGGAAGAGCTCTCTCATTGCTGTGTTGATAGCATCGCATACGAGGTCTGTGTTGAGTGCCTCAAGGATCGTGAGACCGGGAAGGATCTCAGATGCCATAGCAGCGGAGTGTGTCATACCGGAGCAGCCGAGAGTCTCAACCAACGCCTCCTGGATGATACCGTCCTTAACGTTGAGGGAAAGCTTGCAGCAGCCCTGCTGAGGAGCGCACCAGCCGATACCATGTGTATAGCCGGAAATATCCTTTACTTCCTTAGCGCTTACCCACTTTGCTTCCTCAGGGATCGGTGCGGCACCGTGCTTAGCACCCTGATGAACAGAGCACATGTTCTTGATCTCTGTTGAATAAATCATGTCTATTTCTCCTTTCCTTACAAGGAATTACTTGGTGGAATTGAATAAAGTTTCCGAGTAGTAATTATATAAAAGCAAAGGGGGCATTTCAACCGAAATGCCCCCCTATTCTTAGTTAAATTCAAAAGATTTAATGATTGTTCACTTAATTGCGTCAACCATGGACTTTACATACTCTCCGACATGCTCAGGAGCATCTTTCCCATACCGGGCAACGATCTTAACAATGGCCGATCCGACGATAACGCCGTCTGCGCTCACAGCCATCTTTGAGGCCTGCTCGGGAGTAGAGATCCCGAAGCCGATAGCACAGGGAACGTCCGTTGCTGCCTTGACTGCCGCGCAGAGTGAAGGAATATCAGTCTTGATCTCGGATCTTACGCCCGTTACGCCAAGGCTTGATACGATATAAATGAACCCTGTTGCTTCTTTTGCGATCATGGCAATCCGTTCTTCCGATGTCGGGGCGATCAGCGAAATAAGGTCGAGGCCGAATCTTTTGCAGATTCCGTCAAATTCTTCCTTCTCTTCATAAGGGACATCGGGAAGGATCATACCGTCTATACCGAATTCTGATGCCTTCTGGCAAAATCTCTCAATGCCATAGGAAAAAACGACATTCGCATATGTCATGAAGACCATTGGTACCGTAACACCCATTTCGGTGCGCAGATTTTTTACCATATCGAAAACCTTATCCGTTGTACATCCGCCTTCGAGAGCCCTGAGACTCGCCTCCATGATGACCGGGCCTTCAGCCGTAGGATCAGAGAAAGGAATGCCAAGTTCGATAAGAGAAGCTCCTGCTTTCTGCATCTCGACAACGCACTTTGCCGTTGTCTCAAGATCAGGATCACCGCAGGTGATAAAAGGAATGAACGCTTTGCCGTTCTCAAATGCTTTAGAAATATTACTCATTGATATTCTCCCCCCTGTAACGAGCAATCGCAGCACAGTCCTTGTCACCTCTGCCGGAGATCGTGATGACCATGATCTTATCTTTAGGGAGCGTAGGCGCAAGCTTCATTGCGTAAGCAACTGCGTGTGCTGATTCGATAGCCGGGATTATTCCTTCGGTTCTGGAAAGGTATTCGAATGCATTTACTGCCTCTTCATCCGTAACTGCAACATATTGAGCTCTGCCTGTATCGTGAAGATTAGCATGTTCAGGACCGATGCCCGGATAATCAAGGCCTGCAGAGATTGAATAAACGGGTGCGATCTGGCCGTACTCATCCTGACAGAAGTATGATTTCATGCCGTGAAAGATACCGAGTTTGCCCGTATTGATCGTTGCAGCAGTCTCAAATGTGTCGATGCCTCTGCCCGCTGCTTCACATCCGATTAGATTAACTTCCTTATCCTCAATGTAGTGATAGAAAGAACCGATGGCATTGGAACCACCGCCGCAGCATGCAAGCACATAATCAGGAAGGCGGCCTTCCTTTTCGAGCATCTGCGACTTGGATTCTCTGGAGATAACCGCCTGGAAATCTCTTACGATCGTCGGGAACGGATGAGGACCCATGACAGAACCTAAGCAGTAATGCGTATCGTCAATTCTTGTTGTCCACTCGCGCATGCACTCGGATACGGCATCCTTAAGAGTTGCTGTACCGGAAGTTACCGGCACTACGTCAGCACCGAGGAGCTTCATTCTGTACACGTTAAGCGCCTGGCGCTCGCAGTCGACCTTACCCATAAAGACAACGCATTCCATGCCGAAAAGTGCAGCTGCCGTGGCTGTGGCAACACCGTGCTGGCCTGCACCTGTCTCTGCGATAAGTCTGGTCTTGCCCATTTTCTTGGCAAGAAGTGCCTGACCGAGAACATTGTTGATCTTGTGGGAGCCTGTGTGGTTTAAATCTTCCCTCTTAAGGTAGATTTTCGCACCGCTCAAGTCTTTGGTCATCTTCTCTGCATAGTAGAGATTTGACGGACGTCCTGCATATTCATTCAACAACTCCGTGAGTTCCTTATTAAACTCAGGATCGTTTTTATAATGGTTATAAGCCTCTTCAAGCTCGATTACAGCATTCATCAGAGTCTCGGGGATATACTGTCCGCCGTGTATTCCGAATCTTCCTTTTGAATCAGGCATAATTACCTCCATACTTAACTGCTTTTATAAATTGTGCTATTTTTTCTTCGTCCTTGACTCCGTCTGTTTCAACGCCTGAACTGACATCTACGGCAAAAGGTTCAAGTAATCTGATCGCTTCTCCAACTGATTCAGGATCAAGTCCTCCTGCCAGGAAATAATCCCTTTTAAAGTTCTTCAGGATGTTCCAGTCAAACTTCTTGCCGGAACCTGCTCCGGAATCGATCATGACATAATCGGCATTACTGCTTGCAGCCTTCTCAAGAGCGCCTTCTTCGGAAGCCCTGAAAGCCTTTATTACAGGGCGTTCAAGAGTCCTCTTTACATACTCGACGTACTCTTCTGACTCGTGTCCGTGGAGCTGGACCATCTCGACACCGCTGATCCTTGAGGCGCGGATGACATTGTCAAGCGGTTCATCCATAAAGACACCAACTGGCTTAATATCCGCTCTCAGCAGTTCGATCAATTCGTTTGCTTTGTAAGGATCCACGTATCTTTTCGATTTTTGGAAAAAGACAAAACCCGCATAATCAGCACCGTGTCTGTTGACAGCGATTATGTCTTCCAAACGGGATAATCCGCATATCTTAAGTTCAGTGCCAAACATCATGCCAATCCTTTCAAAGATTTAAGAAAAGCCGTCTTATCTTCCGCTCTCATCATGGATTCACCGATGAGGACCGCATCAACTTTTGCCTCTTCCAAAACCGCTACTTCATCCCTGTATTTCACTCCGCTCTCTGCCACAAAGATCGTCTTGTCGTCAACATACTCTCTAAGTCTTAAGCAGTTAGCCGGATCGACAGTGAAATCCCGCAGATTACGGTTATTTACTCCGATGACTCTTGCGCCCTCACCCAAAGCCATGTCACACTCGTTCTTATCATGTGCTTCTACCAAAGCGGTAAGTTCAAGCTCATCACAGATCCTGATGTATTTGCCGAGTGTCTGTGAATCCAGTATCGAGCAGATAAGAAGAACTGCTGATGCTTTTCGCGCACGCGCTTCATAGATCATATATTCATCTATGGTAAAATCCTTGCGGAGCACGGGAATACTGACCTCCGAAGCTATTTCTTCGAGATAATCGAGAGAACCCATAAACCACTTGGGCTCGGTAAGACACGATATGCATGAAGCTCCTGCCTGTTCGTAAGCTCTGGCAATTTCAAGATAAGGGAAATCTTCGGAGATAATGCCTTTTGAAGGAGAAGCTTTCTTGCACTCGCAGATAAAGCTCATTCCCTCTTCTTTCAGCTTATTCTCAAAAACAAACTTAGTCGAAGGAGCGGCATAAGCCATATCCTTTACTTCCGAAAGCGATACCTCAAGCTTTTTATTGAGATATATCACTCTGTTATGTTCTGCTATCTGTTCGAGAATATCAGCCATGGGAATTCCTTTATCTTTTACTTATTCGATTCTTCAACAAACTTGTTGAGTGTTTCCAAAGCTTTTCCGCTGTCAATAAGATACTTTGCCTGTCCTACGCCTTCTTCGATTGTCTTAGCTTTGCCTGCAGCATAGATTGCAGCGCCAGCGTTCATCAATACCACATTTCTCTTGGGACCAGTGATCTTGCCTTCAAGAATGCCTCTCGTGATCTCAGCGTTTTCTGCAGGTGTACCGCCTACGATATCTTCCTTGGTTCCTCTTTCGAAACCGAAATTCTCAGGCTTGATCTCATATGTAGTAATGGAACCGTCAGGTCTTAACTCAGCAACGAAGGTCTCGCTTGAACCGGAGATCTCATCGAGCTTGTCTTCACCATATACAACAAGCGCATGCTTTGCACCTAATGACTTCAGAACATGTGCTACGGGCTCAGCAAGATACTGGTCGTAAACGCCGAGAAGATAGAAATCAGGCTGTGCAGGATTAGTCAAAGGTCCAAGGATGTTGAATACCGTTCTGAATCCGAGTTCTTTACGGATCGGTCCGACATACTTCATTGATGTGTGATACTTCTGTGCGAAGAAGAAACAAAAGCCTGCGCTTTTAAGCAGTTCAACACACTTCTCAGGATCTATATTGATGTTAGCACCCAAAGCCTCGAGACAGTCTGCCGTACCGGACTTGGAGGAAGCTGCGCGGTTTCCGTGCTTTGCGACCTTTATTCCTGCAGAAGCAATGACAAATGCGGACGTTGTGGAGATATTAAAGCTTTGTGCCCTGTCTCCGCCTGTGCCGACGATCTCAAGCACTTCCATGTCGCCTTTATCGACCTTTGTAGCATGGTCACGCATTGCTGCTGCACAGCCAGTGATCTCATCGATGGTCTCAAATCCTGCGCTCTTTGTTGATAATGCAGCAAGGAAGGCTGCATTCTGTGTAGAGGTCGACATGCCTCCCATGATCTCATTCATCGTCTCGTAAGCCTCTTCGTAAGTGAGATCTTCCTTGTTTACGATCTTCTCAATTGCCGTCTTAATCATTTTCTTTCTCCTTCCGGTTTGTTGTTCTGCCGGAAATAAAAATCCCCAGCAGGAATTAAGTGTTCCTGCCGGGGACGAATTAAAACTAATCCGCGGTGCCACCCTGGCTTTGCGTTTGTGAGACGCACACTCTAAGGATACCAACATATCCCGGACTTCTTACGCGAGTCTGACGTTGCACATTTAATGCACCCTCCGCGGTCCATTTGATAATCCGGTTCCCGCTTCACTCTCAGCATCGGAAGCTCTCTGTAGGGCCTTTTACTATCTTTATCTCCGCATCAACGGTTTGATTGTTGTAACAAAAATAATACTTAATGCTTAAAAAGTCAACTGTATTTTGCAATAAGTATCACACCAGCCTGTAAGTATCTCTTACCATCTCATACGAGACTATGTCACTTTCAAAATACTCGACTGATATGTAATGCAGACGGTTGTTATTATCGACAAAATACCATATCGTCAGATACATACCATCCTGATATTGTCCGGTAACCGTATATGCTGAATATCCGCCAATTCTTGTCTGTTCCATTGTAATGTTAAAAAAGCTGTCGCTTTCCATGCCAGTCTTATACGCCTCGGCATATGCTTTAGCAGAACCGGAATCATAGTTTCCTGCTAAAACAGAAACACATAAGATCGTCTGGGTATCACGGTTGTACCTCTGATGTCTGGAATCATAATAATCATCCATGCCATCTGCCTCATGCCAATAATCCCATGTACCTTGAGTAAGGGTTATCGTACCGGAAAGACTGTCACCTACTATATTCTCGTCTGCAGAAGTAGTGTTTATTGTCTGTTCTGTTTGTTCTGTCAGTTCTGTCGTATATGTTGCAGACGTATCAGTCGTGGGAAGAATATCAGTATAATTAGAATATTGGTCTTCCCTTACGAAAGTGATATATGAAGCAGCCTCCATATTGGTAAGATCAAGAACATCTATTTTTTTACCGTTTTGTTCAGACTGCAGATAGAATCCGCAATAATGGATCGTCCACGGATCAACATCCTGACTGGTTCCATCAGTTATCTTCTCTTCGTGATCACAACAGATCAGGATCAGATTATCTTCTTCATACATATCATTGTTCCTGATGATCTGACGGAGTTCATCCTTGGTTATTCCGAGATCGCTAAGATCTTTAGTAATGTAATTAAACGCATCTTTGCCGTAATAGATCGTATAATGCCCGGAATAATAATTGTCTGAAGTATCAAGATAAGTCAGATAGTATGTGAAGGTCTTGTTTTTTCTGTTGAAGACCATGTAAGATCCGTCACCGGTCGTGATCCAATTATACTTTGAGATCATCTTCTCATAATCCGGAGTATCATCATCAACTGTTGTTTCAGTAGTGGTTCTTGTAGATTTGGTTGACCTTGTAGAATCAGTAGCTAAGTCATAATATTTCCCAAAAGCATTTGAAAGGCTGAATACATAAACCAGAATTACCGTAATTATCATAAGACAGGACATTACAATTCCAGCGATAGCCTTTCCTTTACCGCCCTGGTTCTTTTTGTTTGCGGAAATCAATCCCACGATCGAAAAGATAAGTCCGAATATACTGGTCGTTCCTATAAGGAAAATACCGATGAGTGATAATACAAAACCGGCTGTGCAAAAACCGTTATTCTTTACTGAAGGTTCATTTGAAGCCATTGGTTGCACATACACCGGCTGAACAGGTTGTGCCTGCGGTTGTTGATAAACCGGTGGTTGATTTACCGGCTGTTGATATACCGGTTGCTGATATTCCGGCTGAGCGGGTTGAGCCTGTGGCTGAACAGGTTGTCCGAACTGTAACGGAGAACCGCAGCTGTTGCAAAACTTTGCACCTTCATCATTCTGTGCACCGCAATTAGTACAAAACGCCATAGATAATCTCCCTTATCCGTAGAATTATTATTTTTTGATTATTCAGTTTTACCGTCTTTACGGATTCTGCTTGTTTCCTTCTTTATCCGTTCTTTTTCTTTAGCTTCATCTTTAACGATTTTCCGTTCCTTAAGCCAAGGCAAGACTATCTCGTTGTAAATGTAAGTCAGGATAGCTGCAAGCGGAATTGCCAAAAGGACTCCGGGGACGCCCCAGATCTTTCCGCCAACAACGAGAAAAACAAGAACGAGGAACGGCGGAACATTAAGCGCAGAACCAAAGAGTCTCGGTTTGATTACGTATCCGTCGATAAGCTGCAGAGCAAGTGTAAAGATGAGCCAGATAATTACTGAATCCGGCTTCGCAAGAAGGAGGATGACCGCGCCGATAAATGCGCCCACAAACGGACCAAATGTCGGCGCAAGGTTTGTCAGTGCCACAACGACAGAACAGAACACCGCATATGGCATTCCGGTAGCAAACATGAAAACGGCATTAACAATACCTACGAGAAGTGCATCCACCAGTTCACAGACGATAAATCTTGAGAAGATGGCATTAAGTCTGTTGCAGATATTTTTCCAATCCGTATAGTGTGCTGACGGAATAACAAGATAGAAGAACTCACCCAACGTATCACTGAGTTTCTTCTTTGCACAAAGGAAATAAAATGCAAGAATAACGCCGATCATAAATCCGAACGCTTTGGAAACCGTGCCTGCGGAAAAGCTAATGAACCATCCGGGCGTAATCTCATTTCCGCCAAACACTTTGTTGACAAGCGTTGTCAGATCCGTCTGCTCATCGACAAATCCCAGAATGCTGAGCTTATATTTTTCATCTAATTCAGAATCCTGAACAAGCTGCTTAAAACTGTTTATATATCCTGTAAGCCCTCTGGCAAAAGCCGTGATATTTTCAACGAGTTTTGGTGTAATAAGAATAATGAGTCCAACAAGGATCAAAAGTATCGCCGTCAAAGATATGACCGCGGATAATACCCAGGCTCTGTTCTTATGAGTCTCCTTAAATTTTTTCTCGATATTCCTGTAGATCAGGCTGGCTAAAGGATTTGCCGTATAAGCTATAACAGCTCCGATAATAACAGTGGAAGTGATCGCGAAGAAGGAATTAAAGAAATCCTTCATGTTACCTATATGGGACAACAGCATATAGAAAACGACAACGACACAAAGGGATATCGTCAGCCCCATCCATCTGTTTTTCTCATATTTATTGAAACGTTCTTTATATTTTTCCATGCGCGTATTATATCAGTTAAAAAAATAGAATTCATCTGTCAGATTCCCAGATATCCAAATCAGGCAAAATCCGCACGAATCAAATAATAAAGGGTTGCCATTTAAGACAACCCTGTTATATTTTGACTTATTAAAATGTATTCCAAGTTCCGATTGATCTATTGATTCATTCTTGAGAAAAACTCAAAACTAAGTTTAAAACTTACCTGGAGGAAACTTGTGAATCAAGCAAGACCAACCGTCTGCTTGTATGTGTTTCACTTCCCATTGGTCTCACCTCCTTAAAAACTGTGTAGTTCTTTCTTAGGTAATTTCAGTATAACATAACAAAGGTCAGAAAGTGTTACAAAATGGTGAACGATTTCTGACATCAGGCTATCATCATAACCGGTTTGTTCCGCTATTAATTAGGAGCCGGTATCCCGAAATCCTTATCGCCGTCGCGCGATAAGAACGTCATAGCAGGAAGATCGACCGGGTTTCCGTCAGCTGAAGATACCGCCTTCATGAAGAATGTCATCTCGGGATGAGGACAATCATTTATCGGATTCATCTTTGCATCATATAGTTCAGATACTATGACCGGATCCATATATCCTTCAGGCATGAGCACATTAAGCGTATCGCCTTTGTAAAGTTTGTTCTTCTGAGTAACCTTAATAAGACCCGTTTCACGGTCAAAGCTGTCTGTTACGCCGACGATAAAAGCCGGCTTGTTATAAGACTTATCAGGATCGATCTTCGCATCGTCGGCAGGGCTGTCAAAAAAGAATCCGGTATCGTAATCTCTGTGGACGACTTTATCCAGGATCACTTTCCATCTCGGATTGACTTTGTAGTTACCGGGATCTTTGCAGCACAGATCCACTGCTTCCCTGTAGACTTTTGTTACGGCAGCAGCATAATATGCGCCTTTGATCCTTCCCTCGATCTTAAATGAATTAATGCCTGCTTCGAGAAGCTCGGGGATATGGTCGATCATGCATATGTCACGGCTGCCGAAGATATAAGTTCCTCTTCTGTCTTCCTCAACTGGAAGAGGGATATCGGGACGTTTTTCTTCAACGACGGCATAACCCCATCTGCAAGGCTGGGCACAAGCTCCGCCGTTTGAACGCCTGCCGGTAAAATAATTAGATAAAAGACATCTCCCGGAATATGAAACGCACATTGCTCCGTGAACAAAACATTCGAGCTCGACGTCAGATGGGATCGCACGGCGTATCTTCTTTATCTGTTCAAGAGATACTTCACGTGCCAGAACGATCCTTTTCGCGCCCTGGGAGGCCCAGAAATTGCATGCCGCACTGTTGGTAACGCTTGCCTGTGTCGAAATATGTATCTCAAGGTCAGGACACAAAGTCCTTGCCATGGTAAAAACACCCGGATCTGAGATAAGCACCGCGTCAGCACCGCTCTCGTTGCCGACAAACCTTATCGCATGCTCCAACCCGGAAAGATCTTCTTCAGTGGGCATGACATTCAATGTAACATAGCACTTTACACCGTGATCATGAGCATAGGCTATACCCGCCTTCATCTCATCTTCAGTGAAATTATCCGAAAAAGCACGAAGTCCGTAACTGGTTCCCGAAAGATATACTGCATCAGCTCCGTATGCTATGGCGGCGCGAAGCTTGTCCGGGTTACCGGCAGGGCTTAATATCTCAAAACGTGAACGTTCGTAACCCATCTTACATCCTTTGCAAACAACCGGTAAACAAACTGTCGGTTATGTATCCGGTATTATCTCGAGTCCGCCCTCGGTTTCGGTCGGCTCAGTATCAGCAGGCTCTGTCTCATCAGATCTTGTCCAGTTTTCACTGTATTTCTCGATATTATCCTCATGCTGCGAAAGTGTTGTAGCAAAAGCCGTACCGCCGTCAATTCCGGTAGCGCAGAAATACATATAGTTACAACCGGGCTCGGGATAAAGGGCCGCAGAAATAGCATCAAGACCCGGCATGCAGATAGGTCCCGGAGGCAGTCCCTGATGCGTATATGTATTGTAAGGACTGTCGATATTAAGTTCGGCATCAGTATGAAGGATCGATGCCTTTCCTCCGTTGATCTCGACAAGATAATTGATCGTGGCAGATGAACCGAGAAATCTCATGTCTTCATCATCAGAATCCAGTCTGTTATGGAAAACTGCAGATATGAGCATCATGTCGGCAGGCTTACCTGTCTCCATCTGGATGACTGAAGCCAGGGTTATTATCTCATCCATCGAATAACCTAAACGCTTTGCCCTGACGTAATATTCATCATAGAGCTTACTCTGTGTGTTGTTAAGAAATCTTCTAATGATCGATTCCGGGCTCGCATTTACGTCGAAGTAATAGGTATCAGGATAAAGGTATCCGGAAAGAATGAAGTCTCTGCCTTCCTTTATCTCTATCTGCGAAACGAATTCATAGTCAGTAAAAAGATTCGGAGAATTCATGCATCTGTCAAATTCCTCATCATCGAAGTTAAGACCTGCATCGTGAAGGATCTTCTTTATCTCATAATACGTCGAGCCTTCAGGGATCGTTACCTTGACGGCTTCAGGTTCGAGCGTAAGGAAATACATCAGCTCATCATAAGAAAAGCCTCTTAAAAGATAGTGGGTTCCAGCTACATAAGCTCCGTCAAAGCCGTTAAGCTTACTGATGATCGAGAAAAGGAACTTATTGGTAATAAGTCCTTCATCATAAAGTTTATCCGCAATATCGGAAGTGGAGTCACCGCTTTTGATAACTATGGTAACAGCGCCTTCGGTATCAGACTTAATGTTATATTTTCCTGAATCAATATTGGTCTTGAGACTGTTAAATCTCTTATCCTGGGAGATGACATAGTTATAGCCGACGTAAACGCCGCCTACGGCAAAACCGAATAACAGTACGATAACCAACAATATCCTGAGAGCGACTCTGACTTTGCCCGATAACATCAGTAGACGATCACCCCCGGTTCAGATTTATGATCAAGCGTCCTTCTTCTGCTTAGCGATCGTCTTGGCACGCAGATCGTTATTAAGTATCTTCTTGCGAAGTCTGATGCTCTGGGGAGTTACCTCACAAAGCTCATCATCTTCGACAAATTCCAGGCACTGTTCAAGGGAGAATGACAGGGGCGGTGTAAGACGCATGGCATCGTCAGCTCCTGCAGAACGCATGTTGGTTACATGCTTCTTCTTGCAGACATTTACGGTAATATCATCAGGCTTAGGATTAATGCCTACGATCATGCCCTCATATACCGGTGTGCCTGCTCCTATGAAGAGTGCACCTCTGTCCTGGGCATTGAACAATCCGTAGGTCACTGCCGTGCCGGTCTCGAATGCTACGAGCACTCCCTGACCTCTGGTCTCGATCTCTCCTGCAAAGGGTTCAAAGCCCGAGATAACGGAGTTCATTATACCATTGCCCTTAGTGTCGGTCAAAAACTCGGTGCGGTATCCGAGGAGTCCTCTGGACGGGATCTTGAACTCAAGACGCGTATATCCCTTGGTCGGAGGAAGCATATTGAGGAGCTCACCCTTACGCTTACCGATCTTCTCCATGACAGGACCTACGAAGTCCTCGGGAACATCGATAACGAGTTCTTCCACAGGTTCTGAAAGCACGCCGTCGATCTCCTTCATAATGACCTTCGGCTTGCTTACCTGGAATTCATATCCTTCGCGGCGCATTGTCTCGATAAGGACTGAGAGGTGGAGTTCTCCTCTTCCCTTTACGATGAATGCTTCAGTAGTATCAGTCTCTTCCACTCTCATGGAAACGTTTGTCTCGATTTCCTTGAAGAGCCTGTCTCTCAGGTGACGTGAAGTTACATATTTACCTTCCTGTCCTGCAAAGGGACTGTCATTGACTGAGAAGGTCATGGCAATGGTAGGCTCATCGATCTTAACGAACGGAAGCGGCTCGGGATTGAGCGCATCACAAAGAGTATCTCCGATGTTGATATCAGCGATGCCGGCAACACATACGATCTCACCGATGGATGCGGATTCAATTTCTTCACGGCCGAGGTTGTGGAATCTCATGAGCTTAACGACTCGTGCGTTTCTCTTGCCGTCCTCTCCGTATGTTACGAGAGCAACATTCTCTCCCTGCTTGATCGTGCCTCTCTCGACTCTTCCTACACCGATCCTTCCTATATAAGGATCTGAATCGATATTGGATACGAGGAGCTGCATCGTGCCCTCAGGATCACCTACGGGACAGGGTGTATATTTAACAACAGTATCAAGGAGAGGCGTGAAGTCGAGTTCCTTACCCTCCTCATATTCCTTGAGGTCAAGAGTAGCGATGCAAGTCTTACCGGAAGTATATACAACAGGGAATTCAAGCTGGTCATCATCTGCGCCGAGCTCGATGAAAAGATCAAGGACCATGTCTACGACTTCAAGAGGTCTGGCATCGGGACGGTCGATCTTATTGATGCATACAATAGGCTTAAGACCTAATTCCAAAGCCTTGTGGAGAACGAATCTTGTCTGGGGCATAGGGCCGTCAAAAGCATCAACTACGAGAAGGACTGAGTCGACCATCTTAAGGACACGCTCTACCTCACCGCCGAAATCAGCGTGACCGGGAGTGTCAACAACGTTAATGCGTATGCCCTTGTAATCGATAGCCGTATTTTTTGCAAGGATCGTGATGCCTCTTTCGCGCTCAAGATCGTTGCTATCCATTACCTGTTCAACGACTGTCTCATTCTCACGATAAACTCCTGCCTGCTTGAGCATGGAGTCAACGATAGTTGTCTTACCGTGGTCTACGTGAGCGATTATTGCGATGTTTCTTAAGTTCTCGATAGTTGTAACTGCCATAAATGAATTCTCCGAAAAAAAGTCCAGATCCGAATCTGAAGATGATACGCCTATATATAATTAAACCGAGTAATATTTTGCTACTGAATAAGCCTTATTTGTCACTGTGATATTTCACAAAATATCAGTCTTCTTCGCCATTCTTATTACGCAAAAGGAGACGCAGAGGAACGCCTTCGAATCCGAAGTTTCTTCGAAGCTGGTTCTCGAGATATCGTTCATAGGAAAAATGAGACAATTCCTTGTCATTTACAAAGAGCGCGAACGTGGGGGGCTGGACGGAAACCTGGGTACCGTAATAGATGCGCAGATGTCTTCCCTTATCCTGAGGTGTCGGAACCTGAGTTACAGCCTCAGAGATCATGCGGTTAAGGACGCTTGTAGTAAGGCGCTTTTTGGAATTCTCATAAACCGTCTTGATCAATGCAAAAAGCTTATCCACACGCTGCCCGGTCTTTGCTGAAATGAACAGGACAGGCGCATAATCCATAAACGGGAGACGTTGTTTTACTATCTTGGTCATCTCCTCCAACGTTCCGGTCTCTTTCTCGATAAGATCCCACTTGTTAATAACGATCACGGAAGCTTTGCCGTTATCGTGAGCAAGTCCTGCGATCCTCGCATCCTGTTCTGTGACACCTGCTTCGGCATCTATCAGGATCACGCATACATCAGCCCTGTCAACGGCTGCAAGGGCCCTTACCATCGAATAACGTTCGATAACGTCTTCGATCTTACCCTTCTTACGCATTCCGGCAGTATCTACAATGGTAAATGAGCCATATTCGTTCTCGATCAGGGAGTCGATAGTATCACGAGTGGTACCGGCTATATCAGATACGATACTGCGCTCTGAACCTGAGAGTTTATTGGATAATGATGATTTTCCGGCATTAGGCCTTCCGATGATGGCAACTCTTATGGTCTCATCCTTTTCGCCCGTCTCATCAGCCGGGGGAAACTTGGATACGACCATATCGAGCATCTCGCCAAGACCAAGCTTATGAGCTGCCGAGATAGCGCACACGTCTTCCAGACCAAGATTATAGAACTCGTAGAATTCCGGCGGAGGATCTCCGACGTAGTCGGACTTATTTACACAGACGACTACAGGTCTGGCTGCTTTTCTGAGCATAATGGCGATCTCTTCATCAGCTGCCGTAAGACCGCTCTTAAGATCGCACATAAACAGGATGACATCTGCTGTCTCTATAGCGATCTCAGCCTGGATCCGCATCTGCTGGAGGATAATGTCATCTCCGGTATCGGGTTCTATACCGCCCGTATCGATCATTATGAAATCTCTTCCGCACCAGGAAGTCTCGGCATAGATACGGTCACGGGTGACGCCCGGGGTGTCATGAACTATGGAGATACGCTCTCCATAGATGGTGTTAAACAATGAGGATTTACCGACATTAGGTCTTCCCACTATTGCCACGACCGGTTTGCTCATGCGATCTTACGCCCTTCCTTTGCAAAAATAAGAGGCAGTGCCTTAATTCCATAACACTGCCTCGTTAAGTAATACTTCTTATATATCTCAGATATCTTCGTCGACTTTGATAACCTGTTTTCCGTCCAGGTAACCGCAGTTCTTGCAGACCGTGCGGCGAAGCATCTTAGCATGACACTGGGGACATTCAACGAGACCCGGCATGTTAAGTTTCCATGCGCTTCTATGACGGGCTGTCCTTGCCTTCGACCATTTACGCTTCGGATGTGCCATTCATCTTCACCTCTTTCTTTACACAAATGCTTGAAGATAATACATTATATTTCGGAGTTTTGCAAGAGCCTTTTTATCGAAAAGATATTCCTTATCGGATCACCGCTGTCCGGATCGAGCGTATAACTGACTTCAGCCCCGTCGATAAGGCCTCCTGGGAAGTTAATATACTCGGTATCAATTATTACATCAATGGGACCAAACATCGTATTCATGGTGCTGGTAGTCTTGTTTCCGGTCTCGAAGACCATTCTGGATGTTACATCCCCGTTTCTGACAACGATGGCTTTAGACTCTTCCTTGATGAGCGTCATCACAAAATGAGTCTCTTTTTCCTTCTCATCGTGCTTTTCGGTCCATGAATAAACGGTCCTTGTGCCTTCATTTGCCACAGTACCCGGTGCTTTAAGCGGTTCACTGTACATTCCTGATCTGATCTCGAACAGGCATTTTTCTTCAAGTCTTTCGTTTGCCATCAGACGGTTACCTCATATCTGTCAGTCGAAAAATGTTTTGTCCCCGAAGGAAGCCCCTCACCCAGGAACGGAGTGGCAACCTGTTCAAAGAGCTCGGGCTCATCACTGGTAAAAAATTCCCTTAAAGGGTTGCTATTGCCTTCAGAAGCTGTTCCTTCTTTGTCCAGAAGTTCTTCTACCACCTGCGCCGTAGCTTCGCCCGTGTTGATGAGGATGACGTTATCGCCCATTACTTCCTTAATCACCTTGGAAAGCAGAGGATAGTGCGTGCAGGCCATTACAAGGGTATCCACGCCCGCTTCCTTCAAGGGTTTCAAATATTCTTCAGCAGTAAGCTTTGTTACTTCCTTATCCCACCAGCCTTCTTCAGCGAGGGATACGAAAAGAGGGCAAGCCTGTTCGAAGATCTCGATATTTTCCATGCCGAGCTCTTTGACCCTGTCCTCTACGGCCTTCTTATAAACGCCTGTTGATATGGTTCCCTTTGTGGCGATAATGCCGATCCTGCCGTTCTTTGTGGCCCTGCAGGCGACATCAGCGCCCGGAGTTACCACTTCAACAACAGGGACATTTGCCCTCTTCTTAAGTTCTTCATATGCGTATGCGCTTGCGGTATTGCAGGCTACAACGATCATCTTGACGTCTTTGCTCTCTAGGAACTTCATGTTCTGAAGGGAATAACGAATGACAGTGCTCCTGGACTTCGTGCCGTAAGGGGCTCTCGAATTGTCACCAAAATATATGGTGCTCTCTTCCGGCACTGCTTTCCATATCTCCCGAAGAACGGTAAGTCCTCCGATACCTGAATCAAAAACTCCTATCGGCCTGTTATCAGTCATTTATTATCTTCCTTACATCAGACGGACATTATAATCTGGTCCTATTTTATAGGTTTTGCCGGACACGTCAACGTGCATGTTATTCTTCGGAACCCTTCCGAAAAGGATCTGGCATGAGAAAAGCTGCTGGTATCTGACCTTTTTGCCGTCCTTAGTCTCAAAATGCAGATTGACCTTGTTCCTGCCGTAATTACCGTCGCCTATGACAGGGTGACCAAGATGGGCAAACTGTGCCCTTATCTGGTGGGTCCTTCCCGTGACAAGTTCCAGTTCCAGATCTGACACGCTCTCACCTTCAGGTCCTGCACCTTTAAACGTCTTAAGTATCCTGTATTTTGTAGCTATATCCAGATCACCCGGTTGTTTCTCATCATGGATATATACTTTCCCCTGACGGGTCTTCTCCAAATAACCTTTTACTTCCATATAAATCGTTCCGTCTTCTCCGACTGCAGGTTCACCTTCATCCGGCTCGCCAAGCACCAGCGCCCTGTATCTTTTTGTAACAATGTTACTCTTAAACAATTCGACGCAGTCAGCCAATGCCTGCTTATTCTTAGCGATAAGGACAAGTCCGCCGGTATTCATGTCGATCCTGTGGCAGAGCTCAGCTTCTTTATATCTGGTAGTCCCTCGGATCTGGTCGATAAGCGTATCATCAATATCATCCCTGCCCGAATGTACGGCTATACCCTGAAACTTGTTGACAATGAGCAGACCTTTGGTCTCAGCTATGATCTCAAACATCTTTTCCTGGGGTTTAGCCTTGGGAGCAGCTTTTGAAACACCGTCGAAAAGATCATCAGGAAGCCATATCTCTACAATACTGCCTTCCCTTACAGCTATATCCTTATTTATCTTCTTACCGTCGATCCTGATGTCACGGCGCTTGAGAGCGTGAAAAAGATCTGCCGGCTTAAGCTGGGGAAAAGCTTCCTGCGATGCCTTGACGACATGCAGTCCGTCCTGAGATTTAGTAACCTTAAAATCACGCATTAAAGTAGTTCTTCCTTTAATTCATATTTCGAGAATTATTCTATCATACAGGTCTTTTACATCTTTTGGGAATCGGGAGCAGACTTCTCGTGCAAGCCTTATATTCTGCATACCCCTGCTTTTGGGACTGTCTTTTATCAGCCATCGGAATACTTACAGTAAAGAAAAGTACTGTATTCGCCAAGGCTCCTGCAATAAGCCACCAGCGTCCCGGCATAACGGATACGGTCTGGATCGCGATTCCCCACCACATGAGTATCTCACCCAGATAATTGGGATGCCTTGAATATTTCCAGAGGCCTGTACGGTTCAGACCGTGCACACCTTGTTTTCTATAATTATGCATCTGCGTATCAGCAACAAGCTGCAAAGTTGCGGCACCGGTACAGACTGCCATACCGATGTAACTGCCGGCGTTAGCAGTTAATTCTTCTCTGACCGCGAAAACGGCAGGAAGCGTACACAGATATACGATTAAAGTAGGCATCATGTGAATGCCGGTAAAGTTCAAAAAAGGATATAGTCTGCCGTTCTCGTTTTCGAGCTTTGTATAGCGCCAGTCCTGATGGACAAGGCCACCGAAGGTATATGCCCAGTTGCCTGTAAGTCTGATTCCCCAATAAACGATAGAGATAAGGAGCAGAACGGTTACCGGAGTCAGCCTGTAGAATGAAGCAAATAATCCTGTTATCACGACCGGCTGAACGCTCCAATACGGATCGTAAACGGAAGCGTTATGAAAAATCAGACTGAAAATAAAGACAAAAACAGTTGCGGCTGCATCGGCCAAAAGGAGCTTTAACCAGAATGGAAACGGAATCAGAAAATAAACCCAGACACCCAGGCATGCAGCCATGACATAGATCAGCGCAATTAATATGATGCTTAAAAGCTTGCTGTATTTGACTGAGTCCATGATATCAGGATCAACTGTAGTTTTTAACTTTGCCTACCGACACGAATCCGTTGATGATCGCGTTCAGATCCGTTCCTTCTGTACCTTCCCAGTTACGGGCGAAGCTGATCTGATAGGATACCTTTTCACCGTTCACGGCAACTACTTCATAACCTCCGGCATAGAAGTCATCCTGAGAAACCTTACAGTCATATCTGATACCTTTGCATTCTTCTACGGAACAATCAGGGAAATTGACGTTCCATATCTCATTCCGTCCGAGAGGCTTATCTATTAATTCTTTAGCAATCTGTTCGATAAATTTATCGGTTACATCGTGATGACCTGTGTGCGACTCGGAAAAAGCAATCGTGTGAACACTATGGTTCGCAGCCTCCATGGCAGCTCCGACAGTTGCAGAATACTGAATATCAGAAGCGATATTATATCCGGTATTTATTCCACAGAAGACATGATCCGGACCTCCGGGTACGACCGAACAGAGTCCGATGCTGACACAATCTGCAGGAGTGCCGGAAGTAACATATGCATGTACTCCTTCCACCGGATAATCAACGGGCCACAAATCTATGGGTTCCCAGAAAGTTGCCGAATGCGACATCGCACTGAACTGCTTCTGAGGAGCAACCACCCAGACTTCACCGAATTTCTTGGCTATCCGGGCAAGTCTTGCTAATCCTTCGGAATCAATGCCGTCATCATTGGAAACCAGAATCTTCTTCATCAAAAACCATCCTTTTTATGTTATGGACCTTACAGTCTTAATAAACTCATCGATCTGTTTTTCTTTCTCTTCAGATGGCTGATCTTTGGGATCGATAACACTGAGCTCGGCAACAAGAGAATCTGCTTTGCATGCTTGTCTGACAGCATCTATACATTTAGCGGAATTACCGCCGGCAGAAGATGCGACGACAGCGATCTTCTTTCCTGTGAGATCGTTATCCTCAAAGAATGTACGGAGAGGAGGCGTAAAGCTGCCTGCCCAGACCGGTGTGGCAATGATAACCAGTTCGTAATCAGCGGCGTTAAACGTATAAGATTCCAATTCAGGCTTCTTTTTAAATGTTACAGCCGATCCGCCCCAGATGAATTTCTTCATTCCCTTATCAGGATATGCCTTCACAGGAACCAGTTCGATAAGATCGGCACCGAGTTCTTTTGCTATCTTCCCGGAAACATAACGGATATTACCGTTAAGGGAATAATAAACGATCGCGGTCTTCATTTTATGGCCTTCTTTCAATTCTTCAGTTTATAAACGGCATTCAGATTTAGTCTTTGGAAGTTTCCGTCATCAGGCGTCAATATCCGCTCAAATCCGATTCCCTGATGTTCCAGGCAGATATCCATGAACAACATAAATATTCCAATATCTATGCTTCCGAAATATGCAAGCCTGAACGGCGGTATGATGCCGTGTTTGCCGGGACGTCTGTAACGGTACACATCCAGTGTTCCGTCTCCTTTATTAATGACCTTCCACGGCTGAATATTACAGGCAGTCGGAGTAAGCCTTACGACTTCGGTCACACCGTCAATATAAGGACCTTCCCAGATTTCCTCTACGGGTACCCTGACAAATGAGGACAGATCACCCGGAGTACGGAATTTGGAATCATCATCTATCTTCCTGATAGCCATCATGATGACGTATTCAAGACCTTCATACCTGCGTTCTTTTGTCCTTCCGACACCAAACCAGAGAGGACCAATGCCTTTTCCGGTAAGATAAAGGTCGAGCTGTTCCCCGATATACCCGATATTCTGAAGATAACCGGGCTTCTTCTCGCTGTATATAAGGATGCAGTATTCTTCACCCCTGTCACAGCTCGTCTGTTTTCCCGGCACTATCTTTATCTTCGTCTTGATTCCTTCGAAAAGAGGCGTGAACTTATACCACATCTCAAAGATCTCATCGAGTTCCTCCTGACTTATCTTTTTACCGTCAGGCTCGCCGTATCTGTGAAAAGATTTTCTTTTATAGATCAGATCGTAATAAGATGCGTCCATAAATCCATATCCTTTATCCGTTGCTTACAACATAAGCAAACAGGAATACCAAAGGAGAGTTCCAGTAAATGGCAACCTCATTTAAGGAATATGCCTGATCACTGTCGGCATAGCAAAGCGCAGGAGCAGTTCCTGCAAGGACATTGGATGCAAACGGATCTTCAAGGTTCTCATTAGGACCGCCTGCGAGCATTCCGGGAACGGCTGTGCCGGTTGCTTCAGAAGGTCTGTGGTGAGGTGACTTTGGAGACTGTGTTCCGAATCCTGACAGGAAACAATAACTTGTTCCGTTTGTACCGAGCAGATAATCAAGCTGTGATCTTGCGACGTCATCGCCTTCGTTGCTCTTCTTAATGGAATCGTAAAGCAGAACATACATGGCATTGTTGGCAATAGTCATGTTGCTTCCCCAAGGATAAGAAGTAAGAGATGAATGGTATGCATCTGAAGCTGCAGCAGCTTCAATGTCTGAAACACCGCTCATGAAACTTGAAAGAACCACATCATAGAACTTGCCCTTAGCTTTGGAAGCTGATAAATATGCATATCCTGAATATGCTCCAACTCCCTGCCAGCCGAAATCGCCTGCGCAGGGGATACCGCTGCCGGCAAGATCACAGAAAGCTTCGTCATACTTTGAATCGCCTGTTACCTTGAAGAGCTCTGCGTAAGCCCAAAGTCTCTCATCGACATCATTTGTATCCGAATATTCTCCCGTAACGATTCCGTCAGGATTCTTCACACCTTCGATATTCGGGTTTGCTTCCAGATATTCAGCTGCGAGCACAGCAGCGTCAAGACATTTCGCTGCATATTCCGGATCGATGTCGGCATAAACATATGATGCCATGGCCATAACTGCTGCGAAGTCGCCTGTAGCCGTTGTGGATACAGGAGTAACTATAAGCTGTTCTGTCTCTTTTTCAGGCATAACAAAGGTAGGGAAATTCTCGCATGTGACCTTATGGTAAACGCCACCGTCAGAAGCCTGCATCTTGAAAAGCCAGTCAAGTTCGAACTTAACCTCGTCCAGGATATCCGGAATACCGTTGCCTGACTCGGGGATATTAAGATCATCGTCAAATGCCGAAGGAAAGAGGCTGTATGCGAGCATTAGGTCAGCAGCAGCTTTCGTACCGGAAACAACATATCTTCCGTAGTCACCTGCATCATGCCATCCGCCTGACACATCGATCATCTCATCTGTACCGTAGATCTGAGCCTCGCCTGTATGGCACTCTGGGTGGGCATGCGTTCCTGCAAGCGCTTCATCAAGTTCCACACCGCATCTCTGCATATAGAACATGCGAAGAGTTGACTTAAATGCCTCATCGTACACTTTATCGGCGATCTTGAATTCAAATGACTCAAATTCACCGGAAACGACCTTGTATGTACCGGGTGCCGTAACGCCGGAGAAGTCAAATCTTGCTTCATCCCTACCCGTTGAAGCATTAAAAGCAGAAGGATCGACAGCGCCTTCATAAACACTGTTTCCGGTTGCAACATCCACAACGGATGCGGTTGACGCAATAGCATCACCGTTTAAAACTGCGACCTTGTAAGCATTAGGAAGATAACCGATCTGGTTAATGTTGATCTCCTTGCTTATGGCACCTCCGATACCTGCTCCTTCCACATAACCGGAATCATCAATGCACTGAAAATCAAAATTATCAAAACAGATCGTATGCTCTTTAAACTTATCATTAGTCTCAAATTTACCCATATTAAAACAAAGACGGGGCGCCGGATCGCTCGCTTCCTCCATAGTGAATACAATATCAAAATGCTGCATTTCGGGAGTTGCATGGATTATTTCTTCCATGTATTCGTGATAATCACTTCCGTTGATCTGGATCCTGCAGGCAAGATCACGTTCTACGGAAGAGCTGCAGTCAAACTGGATCTCATACTGGCAATTCTGATTTAACTCGAATCCGTCATAATATATCTGGCACGAGTGCATTTTAATGCCGACCATCGTACAGTCAAACTGAAGCTGTCCGTCAGCATTAACCCCAAGCAGACCGTCACCGCCTTCAAAATAGGTAAACCAGCCGTGGTCCTTATTGGCAAAATCACCGTTTTCGATCATGTTGAATCCCATGAGCGGATGCTCATCTTCAGTCGGTTCAGTCGTTTCTTCAACAGAAGTCTCAGTCCCGGAAGTCTCTGACTCCACAGGTTCCGTCTTAGTGCATGATGCCATGCCTGCCAGCATAGCGACGGTCAAAACCACACTAATGATTTTCTTCTTCATAACATTGCCTCCGAAATGGATTGTCTTCATAACAAAGCGATTATAACATCACGGATTGGCAAATAATATCAAATTATATTAGTGTTTGTTATTATCATTTATTAATATAAGCGCCATGCGTTCCGACATATTCAAATCTGTCCGGATCACCGGAAGCAAAGGAGTGCTTGTATCCTTTGCCATATTCAAGCCGTTCTTCTTCGACCGTATAGTATAAAAGCAGCTTTGTTCCCGGTTCAGGAGCCTTAAAATCAGCGTAGATCACCTTATTGAATGCTTCATCCGTAAAAGAGATTACCTCTCCGTCAGCGGTAACTTCTTTAGTGGCAACAACGCCGATCTCATAATACCATTCGGAAGTAATGTTCAGTTTTTCCACATACAACGATTCAATATCATTATCCGTTACCTGAATGAGCTTGCTTTCCTCATCACCGTTTATCTTATCGATGACAGGATTCCATTCAGTCTCCACGGTCATGGTTTTTGCAGAACCGCTCATAAGATATAATCCCAATCCGACTGCCACTGCAATGCAGGCAGCTCCCATAAAGATCTTAAAAACTATTACGCCCGGATGCTTCATTATTGGCGAGGCAATGTTTTCCGGATGTCTCGGATCGACATGGATCGGCACCGTCTGACCCAAAGCAATATCCGAATCCTTTTTGGATACGAATTCATCCCAGACGGCTTCATACTGTACTCCGCCGTATGAATAACTGAATAACGGGGATGTGTTGATAAACGTGAATCTTCTGTTATTCGAGCCTTCCTCTCTGTTAACATATCGTACGTATCCGGCACAGGTCGCATTGATTTCCTCGGTATAGATATATTTGTCCGAAAGAGTCTTCATGATCGTGATCACGACCAGGGCCAGACCTGCCAATCCGAATACAATGACGAAGATCAGCAGAAATAATTCGGCACCTTCAAAATGTGACCTGAAAAGGAGCACAAGCGCGATCGAGACGGAAGCCAGCGACATGCAGGCTCCGATTATCCTGTTCATAATGGCTTTGCTGGTAGATTCCAATGCCTCGCCACTGCCCGTAACGATCATTGAGATTCCTACGTACAGGAAGACCGCACATGCGATAAAACCAAATATCAGGATCTGTTTAAATATCAATGAAACAACAAGAGACGCGAAAACGATCATCGCGATACCGGCATAAATAAGACCCTGCTTTTTCTTTCGTTCCTGTTCTTCGGGGGTACCGGTCTCCTTTATGCCGTATAGCTTATTATTCCAGTCGCGTATATCTGCCGATAACATGCTCCTGCAGAGTTCATCATATTCATCGACAAACCTGTAATACTCTTCCTGACTGAGATACTGCTCTTCGTTAAACTTCCACTGAGGATTATCCTTATTGTAAAACACATGCTATTCCTCCCTTAATCCATAAAAAGTATAACATATATCAGATAATCCTAAGAAAAAAAACCGTAGATTTCCAATTGGAAACCTACGGGAATATTGGCTGCCGAACAAGGATTCGAACCTTGACAAACGGTGTCAGAGACCGGTGTGCTACCGTTACACAATTCGGCAATGCATTTTATAACTCACGAATTATAGCAAAGCATATTCCGAAAATCAATATTAGATATTTAATCTTTTACGGAACCGAGCGGAGGCATTGCTCCCAGCTCCGTCAACTTCTGACGTACTTTACCCATGTCCTCATAGATAGGCATTTTGTTCGCGGGATTTCTCAGCGCATATGCAGGATGATACGTAGTCATTATGAAATATCCGTTCTTTTCTATAAAACGGCCTCTTACATCATGCATAACAGGCTTGGTTCCGAAGAAACCTTCATAAGCGGTCGAACCGCAGAGCAGTATTACTTTAGGCCTTACAAGCATGAATTGCTCAGCGAGCAAAGGCTTGCAGGCATGGATCTCTTCGGGGGTAGGCCTTCTGTTCTGAGGTGGTCTGCATTTAGCTATGTTGCATATGTGATAATCATTATTCGTAAAGCCATAGCTTCCAAGAAGGTTTTGCAGGAGCTGGCCGGATCTCCCTACAAACGGCAGACCCTGGATATCCTCATTCTCGCCCGGGGCCTCGCCGATTATCATGAGCGGAGCCTTTCTGCTTCCCCTGTAGATAACAACATTTGCAGCCCCATCGCGAAGACCGCAGTTCCTGCATCCTTTGCATCTGGCTTCAAATGCCTCCCATTTGTTCTCAAAATCGTCTGCCATATGATCCCTCATTTGAACATTACTATGGTAATACCGTCATTCTGCAAGCCCCAGTCCCTGTCCCTGGATGCTTCAGGATGCTTTGCGCTTATTTCACGTCCCGCAGAAGAAAACGGTCCGAAATCTTCTCCGGGGCAGTATGTCTTTATCATGCCGCGGGAGATGTATTTGCGGAGCTCTAAGCTTATGGCCTGTTTGATCGCTCCGCCCGTGCCTGATGAACCGTAACCGTGGATGATCTTGGCAAGGGGCTTACCCGTTGCCCTTGCCCTGTATATTCCGTTCTGGAGCTTGGTCATAGCCTGCTGTACGGTAGGATGTCCCTGTTCGATGTTGATTATTTCCATCGGTTACCTCTCTTTAATTCTATTCAATTATACATTAAGAGTATAATAAACCCATGAGACTTGACAGATTACTCGCAAACAGCGGCTTAGGCACCAGATCCCGGGTCAGAGATAAGATAAATCACGGCGGAGTCACCGTTAACGGGACCGTCATAACCGATGCTGCCTTTCATGTAACTGAGGATGATTCCATACTCATCGACGGACATGAGATAAACTGCAAGACACATCTCTACTATCTTCTTGATAAACCTGACGGAGTTCTCACGGCTATGGAAGATAAACGTTTACCCTGTGTGGCAGACTACATACCTTCAGAACTGAAATCAAAAAAACTCTCTCCCGTCGGAAGACTCGATTATCACACCTCAGGTCTTCTCCTGATCACCAACGACGGAGAATTATCACACCGCCTTCAGTCTCCGAGATACGAAGTCCCAAAAACTTATCTGGCGACATTTTCGGGACAGGATTGGACGGAAAATGAGATAAATACCATAGTTTCCGGATTCACCATCCGTGACAAAGGCTATAGCGAACAGATAGCTCCGGCAGCATTGGAAATGACAGATCCGTCCGATGATGGATTAAGCAGGGCTCTCCTTACTCTTCATGAGGGAAAGACACATGAAGTCAGAAGAATTTTTGCACACTTCAACAAGGAAGTAGCAGCACTCAGGAGAATAGAACTGGCCGGTGTAAAAGTAAGCCGGGAACTTGATTCATGCGGCAGATTCAGACCGCTTACTGATGACGAATTAAGACTGCTTTTCGATGCGACCGGAATGAGCGGCAATTAAGCAAATGCCGCATTGATGATAGTCGTAATTACCAGTACCGTCTGATCATCATTCGTACTGTTCATGCATTGTCCGAAAACAAGAGTAGTCGTTCTGGACTTCCACTTTGCTTCCACGCCAAGCTTCGTTGCTATCTCGGGATCCGTGATCTCTATTCCTATCAGAACAGGCACATCGGAAAATGCAGAGGGATCCTCTATCTCTTCATCTCCTATGCCATTTTCCATATAAAGCCGGTTTGTGTATTCCACAGCCTCCTGCTCCGTCATGTAGACCGGAACGACACCGGCTTTAGCTTCTTCTGTCAAGCCTTCCATGATCCTGTCATAAAGCGGTCCTAAATCCTTGAAAGTCGAGAAATAATAACCGTAAGACTCCTTGTCGGATATCATTACATCCGGATTAGTGTAAAACAGCGCGTTAAACGTCTCGTTGCCGTATTCCTGCATCGGAATGTTCTGATCATTGGGAACGACGATATCAGCCACTCCGATATAAGGTCTTTTGATATTATTTGCTACCAGCGCCTCACGCATATAAGTGTCATCAAGATACATGTGTCCGAAAACAATAATCGAACAACCGCTTCTAGTATTGGTAAGCACTCCCACGATAACAAGGATCGCAGAAACAGCAACGACTATGCCAAGGAGGACATTCTTCCAGTTATAGTGGATGATATTCTTCCAGTCACTCTTATATCTTCCGAAGTACATCGGTTCAGAATCATGCATGATCTGTTCCTGCCTTCTTCTGTCGCGTCTTCCTGAAGCTATGTCATAGATTGCGGATATCTCATCTTCCTTCTTAACGGATTCCGGATCATCCTTGCCTCTGTAATGCTTGGACATCTGCCAGAAACGGTCATCTATCTCTTTTATGTCGGCATCAGGTTTAAGGCCCATGTATTCCAGAGCCTCTTCACGCGTCATTGAAGCGAACTCATCATTTCCGGCATTGTCTCCAGGTTCAGCGGCAGGATCTGATGATGATCCGGCATTAGCGGCCTTTAGTCCTTCCTCATAACTCTTGCATACTATTGTCTTAAATCTGTCTTCACAGAAATCAGCACACTTCCCGGCGATCTCCAGACCACTGCTGTCAATAAGTATCAAAGTCTCAAGGCCATTCTTTTTGAGATTGGAAAGAAGCACTTTCTTACTCCAGATGATGTCATTCTCATTCAGTACGGGATCAGCTCTGAAATCAACACTCATGATCCTGCAAGAATGTCTCAGGACCATATCGGCCGCATGCATCATCGGAGTCCTGAAGTCATCTCTGATGACTTTGCCCTTCAATACAACAAGGACGATATTATCGTCCTTCCTGTACTCTACGTTTATATGTTCCGAATCAAATACTTCGTTCATCTATCTCCTGTTTTACAGGCATTTGATCGCAAGACGCACAACATTCATGGCGGCATTCTGAACGTCACTTAATGGAAGTCTTCCGGTATTGACTGCAGTAACGATATCTTTTGCATTTTTGGCGCATCCCGGCATCTGCATATCGCATCCGGCATATACGCACAATCTGGAGAATGCGGGCGGATACTTAAGATTCTTCTCGTCATATCCGAGGAACTCGACATCTTCAAATGAAGAGAACCAGTCTGTCATGACGGCACCCTCGTAATCCCATTCGTCTCTGAGCACATTTTGAAGCAGCTCGTAATTGTTTGCCGTATGCATGCCGTTAAGAAGGTTATATGAAGCCATTACGCAGAACGGCTGGGCAAGCTTGACTGCTATTTCAAATCCTCTCAGATAAATCTCGCGCAAAGCTTTTACCGAGACATGAGAATTACTGAACATTCTGTTATCTTCCTGGTTGTTACAAGCAAAATGCTTGATGGTAACGCCCTTGCCGTCAACAGACTGCACGCCCTTAGTATCAGCAGCGGCACAAAGTCCGGTTACAAGCGGATCTTCCGAATAATACTCGAAATTTCTTCCGCACAAAGGATTTCTGTGGATATTCATTCCCGGAGCAAGCCAAAGGTGTACTCCGAATTCTTCCATCTCTTCGCCAACCAAACGGCCGAGCTGTTCTATGAGATCAAGATTCCAGCTTGAGGCAAGCGCTGTAGCAACCGGTATCATCGTGCAGTACTGATAGTAATCGATCGCATCGGCAGGAGTATCTTCCGGGAAAGGATTCTTGATAAGGCCGAACGTCTCTCCGCCTCTTAAAAGATCGCCATTCTTTGTTGCCTTGAAATGCGGCTGGAGTCTTAAACCTGCAGGGCCGTCAGCCATGACGAGCGGCGGAAGCCTTCTCTTTGTCTCAAAGAGTGAGGTGGTCTCAGCAGCAGCTCCCGGAACATGCATGGCGGATGAGAATACGATGTCTTCAAAGCCATCCTTGATGTAGTTTCCGACTATAAGTTCAGAAAGCTCTTCCAAAGAGAACTGAGCTACAAATTCAGCAACGCCGGCATTGCGTCCGATTACGGAACCTAAAGTAAGTCTCTCATTCGGTCTTTCATCAAGATGTGTCTCGCTTACGCCTCTGTATCTGATAATGCTTCGTCTGACACGTGAAAGATCAAGAGAATATCTTCTGTCACAATTTGCAAGCTGGGCTTCCTCGACTGCCCTGTGTGCCTCTTTACCCGTTCCCGGATTCTTCATATCCTCGAAAAGATACCTTGCGTCATCTTCAAGCAACCTGTCAAATTTCTCTTTTACGACAGTCTCGGGAACTCTCAGTATAGCTTCGATCTTTGTTTCGCGTGAACTGGTGCCGACCCTGATAATGTAATCACCTTCAGGGATTACCTTGGCAGGATATTCATCATCGTAACAGCAGAAATTCTCTATCGGGAAAGACACCTCAAGATTCATGCTCTCACCGGGATAGATAAGATCTGTCTTGGCATATCCGGCAAGTTCCTGATACGGTCTGTCGATACTGCCTTCAGGTGCGGAAAAATAAACCTGTATGACCTGCTTTCCCGCATATTCGGTTCCGGTATTCGTAACTTTGACCCAGACTTTGATCTCCGTACCCTCCTGGGTAATGCTCAGAACTTCGTGGGAGAACGTAGTATATGATTTGCCATAACCGAAGGGATATAAAGGCAAAATGCCGAACGAATCAAAATATCTGTATCCTACATAGATTCCCTCTCTGTAGAACTCATCATCGGTATTACCGTCAAGGCTTGAGAATTCATTGGCACAAGGATAATCCTCATATGATCTTGCCCAGGTGTCAACGAGCTTACCGGAAGGATTGGTCTTGCCCGTAATACAATCAGCAACGATATAACCCGTAAGGTTACCGACCTGTCCGACAAGCAGTATCGAGCTGATACCGCGGCGGTGCTTAAGCTGGGACATGTCTATAACGCCGCCGACATTAAGCAGGACGATAGTCTTATCAAAATGATAAGCTAAGAAATCAAGATTGGCATTCTCTTCGTCAGTAAGATAATAGTCGCCTTTGGTAGGAGTCCTGTCCCTGCCTTCTGTGGAATCACGGGAGATGACAAAGATCGCCGTATCACATCTGACTTCCGAAAAATCCTCTTCAGTGATCAAAGGCATCTTGGGAGTTTCAAATGCCATCTCAAAATATACGCTGGTTGCAGGAACACCGCGTTCCTTCGCAATGCTCTCAACCTTATCCATATAGGACTTAAGACTTGAATCATAAATCTCATCATACCTGTCCAGCCAGCCTTTTGAAGCGATCTCGAAACCGGCATCTTCAAGGCCGTCACAGATATTGATATTGTTTCTGGTATTAACTTCGCCGGAACCGCCGCCGCCTTTTACAGTATGTCTTGCACCATTGCCGTACAGAGCGATTCTTCCGGGATTTTTAAGAGGCAGAGTGCCGTCATTCTCGAGCAAAACCATACACTCACTTGCAAGCTCTCTTACAGTATTAGAGTGTCTGATTTCCAAATCAGTAATCGCATCGGTGGTCTTTGCGAGAAAATCCATAAAGTACTCCTTCCGTACGGCTGCCGACAGAAGCCGACTATATATTCAGCTAAACTCAGCCTATTATATTATAAAAAGCGTTTTCTACAAAATTACAAATTTATGATAAAAAAAGCGGGGTAAACTACCCCGCCCTCACCAAAATAAAAGACAATTCTATCTGAAATCCATTACGGGAATGACCTGTCCTCCCGTAAAGTAATCATAATCCGTTATCTCGCCCCCTCCGTAATACCGGATATCATCCACGCCGTAAACAGCATACTTAAGCACTCCACGGGTCCCGTCTTCAGGTTCTATCCTTATTATCAGCTGATAGACTTCCTGATCGGCTAATGCATTATCTCCTCCATCAATACTATAGGGAGACATATCCCTTGTGAAAAACAGTTTATTCTCATATGCACTCTCGTCATTGTTGGGATATACCGGAAAATCATCCAGGAAAGACTGTTCGGATAAAACACAGCTGCTGCTGATCCTGCCAATGCAGTTCTCACACTCCGGATCGTTATAAAATGAGTACGAGAAATCTTTGTCACTGCTTTCAGAATCAACACAAAGACCTGCTTTTGCAGGAAGATCCGTCAGCGGAAGCACGGCTACATAATCCAGATAACGGGTATCGATCGTGATGTCTTCCAGACACTGGTTGATAACCAGACCTTTGATGGAAGAAGCATGCCACATTCTGGCAATACCGTCTTCTATTCCTGAATAGATTCCGATATGGCTCCAATACTTATCATTATTATCATCATCCCAGAATAGGATGTCTCCGGGTTGGGCGCCTATGGCAGTAAGATATTCGATCCAGTCTTCATTATCCATGCCCTCGACATTTTCCCTGTGATCAAGTGCATCAACCAGCTCATCAACGTAATTGTGGTATAGCCATGTTACCGTAGTTCCGCCGGGTCTGAATATCTCGTACTTGTCGACATGACTTGCTGCAACGATATGCTCTTCATGGTAATCATATGAACACCAATATTTGTCCAAGTCTCGGTCAAAATCATGAACTGTATCGAACGTAAGGCGGAACACCAGGCTGACAAATCCGTCACATCCAAGATAGCTCTCCTGTGCTCCGTATGAATAGTCTATCCATTTGAGCCTGTCGCAGTTTTCAAGAACTTTTTGGACTAATTCTTCCTGTGACATGAAGTTGTCGGGGTCACCGCTTCTGTCTTTAAAGAGATCATAGAGGCAGTCATACATGCCTTCATCGGCAGATACTTCTTCAGGCTGAACATACGAACTTATAAGACCCGTGCTGATCACGGTCGCACATAACATCGCTATCGCCTTAACTGCATAGTTCCTTATGCTCTTAAAAAACATTCAACCTCGCTTTTTCCCCAGGACATATATTTTAGCAAGGCAAAAAGCAGATGTAAATTAAAATTCTATGTCAAAAAGGGATCACCAGGTCCATTCTTCAAAGAATCTTTTCTTTTTCCCGTCTTTGTTGTGACGCTTTCCCCACTCGTTGACGGAAGCCATGACAACGAGTATCGAGCCGGCAACAAACAGATAAATCAGCCAGACAAGCGAAGACCAGAATGCCAATGAGAGGTAAACTGCCACGGATATCATCGAGACAATACCGAGAATGAACCAAAGGCGGTTACGTCTGATAAAGGCATAAATGAATATTCCGAATGAAGCCGTTCCGACGATGATAAGATCAAGCACTTCACTGGTCATTGCGGCAGAAACGCCTTCTGCTATGAGGCTTAAAGCAACCCCGGTAAACCAGAAATACTTCATCGTGCTGTATGGTGCCGGCTTGATCACTCTGCATATCAGGAACAGCGTTCCCAGCATGAGGATGATATTGATCTCAAGACCGATCACGTCCGGATAGCTGAAAAACGGCTGGGCTACTACAGCGAAACATACAAGGGAAGCAAAAACACTGACGATGACCCTTACCGGTATTCTGACCCTTCCGGCAAGATTCATTACCAGAAGTGCCAATGTAAGGAATACCATCATGGCAACATAGTCCGCGCCATTAAGGCCAAACAGTAACAGGCATGACGTAAGGGACAGATAGTCTGCCGCTTTCGATGAGAATACTTTTTTCCTGAAGAACAGTCTTCCGAGGCCTGCGATAACAAGCGCGCCTACGATGCATAGAACGTTACACAGATCGGCATTATCGAGCATTCTGAATTCGTAAACAATAGAGAATTCTGATACAAGCACAGGTAAGATCGCAAAGAACTCAGCATCAAACAGAGTTAGCAGAATGGCAAAGATCACAGCGATAATGAGCATCTGCCAAGCGACGTCGAAAAGGGTTCCGGCATATGCGAACCAGAATATGGCAAACCCGACGAAGAAATATTTCATGCCGGCAGCATAGCGGGAAATAAAATCTTTTCCCTTTATCTTCAGTAAATGTGCTGCCCCGGCCGCCGCCATGTTAAGTCCCAGGAAAACCAAAGCCGCGATCTTATAAGCGAGAATCATACTATGCGGACTGTTATCGTCTGCTACAGTAACGATTTCATCATAGTAGGCAATAGTCATAAAGACACCTATCGCAAGAGCATTATGACATACGGATGCCCAGAACATAACGTCTGCGCCCACTTTCTTTTCCTTTAAAGGCTTAACCATTAAGGATACTGCAAGTACCATCACAGCAAGGCTCAGAAGCCATGAACAGATATTCACATGCGTGTAAAGTACCGAACGCGCACTGTCAAAATTATCTAATTCAAAGCAAGATGTGAAGGCCGCAATAACTGATGCGGCAGACAGAACGATGCCTGAAAGCATTACTCTCAAATCATCTTTCAGGAAGATCCTGACAGCAAGAGCTGCGACAGCCGGGATCAATGCCGTTAATGTAAAGTAAAGATGCCCCTGCATAGGGAACTCTTCGATAGTCAAAAAGAGCATTACGATTCCGAGATAATAAAATGCCGTTGCCAGCAAAGTGAAACCGACCTGTAAGGACAAAGGCTCCTCTTTCCTGAAGATTCCTTCCGGAATCAGATCAATTCCGGCAAGAGCAGGTTCTATGATCATTTGGAATATCAAAAGAATTACAACAAGGAAGCAGGAGACTACACCCATTACCGGAACTTTTTCGATAGCGATAAATGTCGGTATCGTACCCAGCGAGATCGTGAAAAGGAGATCCGACAGTATTGTCGAAAGCTTAAGCACTTTGAGAACCGCAAAGAGGATCACGATGATCGCTATTGTGATCGATGTAATAAAAACAGTGTCTTCAGTCGAATCAGCAAAAACGATCCACGAAAACGTTATGATCATCCCGACGAAAGGAAGCAGATATTTGGCCCATGCCCGTTCCTTAGAGAATTTGGCATACAGTACAAACGCAGCAAATTCAACGATGGCAGCTCCGAAGATCGCTCCGTCAGCTGCAAATGAAGAGAAGAATATCAGTCCTGCAGGGATAAACGTAAGTATCTCTGAATAGATCCTGAAGAATGCTTCACCTTCGAGTAATTTCGTAATGGCTATTATCCTGAAAACGAGCGCCAGCGTAGAAAGTCCGAGACAGATCATGCCCCATTCACCAATCCCGTCGGCTGCCTGTCCGATCTGTCCGCAGAGGAAGATCACGAGCCAGGTTAAGGCTATGTAGAATGTACCCTGATAGATATTTGCCTGAGTTTTCTCCTTAAAAAGCAGTCTTCCTCCGACCGAAGTCGCGGTCAGGACCAAAGCCGCCACCGTCGCGACAAGCCATCCGGTACCGCCTGAAAATGAGAATGCAGATCCCAGGAGATTGAACGTTCCCATTCCGACTATAACGATCGGACCCAAAAGACTTGCGAGCGTGTAAAGAGCAAATTCCGTCTGTTGGAGCTTTAATATCTTTCCTGCAAAGAATGACATTCCGTAAACGATAAATACGATCATTACAAGGCATATCGCCCTTACGCCTTCGGTCATCCACGGCCATGAACCTGTCATGAATGTCGCACCGACTATCGTAAGGAGCAGGACGCCGATACCAAACGTAATATTTATGCTGCTGAAAAACTTTTCGCGAGTCTTCTTTTCTTCAACAGGTGCCTGCTGGTACATCTGAACAGAAGCGTCTGCGGATGCCGGCTTTGCCCAGGAAGGCGTCGGATTCTGATCTGGAATCGTATTCTGAATCTGAGGCTCAGGTGTGGTCTGCGGTGTATATGTTTGTACAGGAGCTGAAGGTGCCTGAGGCTGAGCATATCCCTGCGGCCGGATCTCCGGCAACTGAATAAAAGTCTGCTGATCATATCCGGGCATCACGTTCTGTTGTGTAACAATGTTCTGCTGAGGCATCACAGAAGGTGCATTAGCATTCTGAGCCGCCTGATTCCCGTTACCGTATCTGAGATCATTTATCTCTTTTTCAAGTTCCTTGATCCTCTTACTGCACTTAATGAATTTTGTAAGGAAAACAATAAACAGGACACAGAAAATTACAGGCAGAAATATAAAGGTAATAAGAAAAGCAAATATAAAACCATCCATACCGTGTCCCCCTATATCAAGTAGTTTTGATAATCGGATATTAGCATTCAGACTATGCTTTGTAAATAGCTTTGATTATCAAAGTATTTTTGAATGTGGGGTAATTTTGTGGCACGCCGGACTAAGTGGAAGCCTACTAAAATGCCGAAAATATTGATTAAGTTGGTAATCTATACCTATAACGAACTTGTTATTTCGAGAGAATACCCACTAAAAATGGTTATTGGTGATTCCGGTGGGTAGTTTTATCAATCAAAAGAAATAATCCTGCCAAAAAGATACCCACTAAAACCGTAAAACTACGACTCTAGTGGGTAGTTTGAGCTTTTAAAATGATTCATAGCCTTTTCTAAAACCCACTAAAACATGCTAATCAGGCTGCAGGTGGGCAAAAGACAAATACAGAAGCTTACCTCTGCACCCTTCCCGAGCCGTCACCTTTCGCGAGCTTCTCCACTTCATCGATCGTTACACGGTTAAAGTCTCCGTCGATGGTATGCTTAAGACAGCTTGCAGCGACAGCAAATTCGAGCGCTTCCCTGTCACTGCCTAACTGATTGAGACCGTATATAAGGCCGCCGGCAAAAGAGTCTCCGCCGCCCACGCGGTCGACTATGTCATACATCTCATACTTTCGGCTGACTATGAATTCGGAACGGTTATTGAAAGCTGCCGCCCAGAAATTAATGTCTGCGCTCTTGCTCTCTCTTAAAGTAATAGCGACTGCTTTGACGTTCGGATACTGTTCGAGCAAGGAATCACTTAATCTCCTGTAATCTTCCTGATCGAGCTTACCGCCTTCCACATTGCTCTCACACTTAAGTCCCAGTGACTTCTGGCAGTCTTCTTCGTTGGCGATGACAATATCGGCATATGACGTCAGCACCTTCATTACTTCCTTGGCATCAACACCGTATTTCCAAAGATTCTTTCTGTAATTCAGATCAAGAGAGACCTTTATGCCGCGTTTCTTGGCTTCCTGTACAGCCATAACAGATGCATCTTTTGTCTCTTCAGATATAGCCGGAGTAATGCCGGATATATGAAGCCATTTAACATCACTGAATATCTTTTCCCAGTCATAACCGGAGGGCGCGAAAAGCGAAAATGCGGAATACGCCCTGTCGTAAATGACCTTGCTCGGGCGCTGGTTTGCACCAGTCTCGAGATAATAGATTCCCATCCTGCCTTCTGTTCTTATGATCTTTTCCGTTCCGACATTAAATCTTCTGAGCTCGGAGACAGCAGCATCGCCAATGTCGTTAGTAGGTATTACAGATAAAAAATCCGCTTCCAGTCCGTAGTTGGCAAGTGAAACTGCCACGTTTGCCTCACCGCCTCCGAATGTAGCCTCAAGTGACGGCGACTGAAGGAAACGCTCTCTTCCGGGGCTCTTAAGTCTTAACATTAACTCACCGAATGTCAGGTATTTACTCATTTTCTTGTCTCCTTAATGATCTTTACGGCATTTTCCGAAAGCATGGTTATCCTATCCCAATCATGATTAAGTATATCCTCTTTTTTGCATACCCAGCTGCCGCCAACTGCTGCAACCGATTTGTTTTCGATAAACTCTTTAAGGTTAGCTTCAGATACACCACCTGTCGGAAGGAACTTTATCTGACCGAACGGAGCGGATAAAGCCTTTATGGCCTTTATACCTCCGTATACGTCTGCGGGAAAGAATTTGACCACATTAAGTCCCAGACTTATTGCCTTCATGATCTCTGTCGGCGTGACTGCGCCGGGGATTACGGGAATGTTATTTTCGAGCGCCCACTTAACGGTCTCTTCATCCAGTCCAGGAGATACAATGAACCGGGCACCATTCTCAACTGCAAGTTTTGCCTGATCAACATTAAGCACCGTACCTGCACCGACGGTCATTTCAGGAACTTCCCTGCTGATAACTGAAATGCAGTCTGCAGCGCATTCGGTCCTGAATGTTATCTCCATGAAATCTATCCCGCCCTTGAGCAATGCACCGGCTAACGGAACGGCATCCTCCACTTTGTTTAAAACAACGACAGGCACTATCCCGGTCGCGAAAACCTTCTCTGAAAAAGTCATATTAAATACCTCTCAATCATTAACTAACATTCTACCATGTTTTTATTTGCGATTATAGACAAAATAATATATTTTATAGTCAATCAAATATATTGAGGTGACCTATGAACCGCTTTATCAATGACAATTTTCTTTTGAATAATGATATCGCAATCAATCTTTATAACGAATATGCAAAAGATCTTCCGATAATCGACTATCACTGTCATATCGATGCAAAAGAGATCGCCGAAGATATCAATTTCAAAAATATCACAGAACTGTGGCTCAAAGGCGACCACTATAAATGGAGACTCATGAGGACCTGCGGTATCGAAGAAAAATACATAACTGGTGACGCTCCGGACAAAGAGAAATTCATGATGTGGGCAAAGGCCATAGAATCCGCATTCGGTAATCCGCTCTATCACTGGACGTGTCTTGAACTGGCAAGATATTTCGACATACAAGAGCCTCTTACCACGCAAAATGCCGGGCGCATTTGGGATGAGACCACTGAGGTATTACAGTCGGGAAAACTGTCCGCAAGAAAAATCATGTCCATGTCAAATGTTGAACTTATATGTACTACAGACGATCCCTGCGACTCACTCATCCATCATGAGCAGATCAGGTCATCAGGATCCGGATCAAAGGTACTTCCCGCTTTCAGGCCGGACAATATAGTTGATATAGAGAAAGATAGTTTTAACTCTTATGTCGGGAAACTGGAATCCGTTTCCGGTATGAATATCTCCACCATGGAAGATTTGAAATCAGCTCTCATGACAAGGCTCGATCACTTTGGATCACACGGATGCATGATATCTGATCACGGTATGGAGTACATCATGTATGGTGAGGATCTTAACGTTACTTCAGATGATGTTATCGCAAAGAAGATCACTTCTCCTGATGCAGTATTAACCGATGAAGAGATCACAGCTTATAAGAGCGACATTATGCTCTTCTTTGCCCGCGAATATACCAGAAGAGGCTGGACGATGCAGCTTCACTTCGGATGCAAGCGCAACGTCAACAGTGTGATGCTCAAAAAAGCCGGGATCAACTGCGGGTGCGATACTATCACCGGCCAGTCCGATTTCGTAACTCCGCTGACGGGATTCATGGACAGACTTAATACTGAAGGTCTTCTTCCAAAAATGATCATCTATTCGCTTAACCCGACCGATAATACTGTCATCGATACGCTCTGCGGATGTTATAACGACGGCAGCGTAACCGGAAAGATCCAGCACGGAGCCGCCTGGTGGTTCAATGATAATCTTGCAGGCATGGAAGACCAGCTCAGATCGCTCTGTGCGCAAAGTTCTCTTCCCTGCTTTGTCGGAATGCTTACCGACTCAAGATGCTTCCTGTCTTATACCAGGCACGAATATTTCAGAAGGATCTTCTGTAATTATCTCGGTACGGAAATAGAACGCGGAAGGTTCCCCTATGATCAAAGGATTCTCAAGGACATCATCGAAAAAGTATGCTATAAGAACGCATTGGATATGTTTAACCTCAACATTTCATATTAACTGTTTTTGACGGACTAAACTGGCGAGAATTCCATTTTGGTCCGTCGCAACAAATATAAGAAAACACAAATAAGGGGCTGTCATTACGACAGCCCCTCTCATTTTGCTTAAAGTGATCGCTTAAGGATCAATTATCATCCTTTGTAGAGTTCACCGTAGATGTCAACAAGACCCTGAACGTTGAGCTCATTGCAGGACTGAACATATGCATCCCACTGAGCGTCGATATCTTCCTGACCTGTTACGAACTTCAATGTCCATGCATTTACGTTACTGATCAGAGGTGTAGCGATGAGGTTGATCTCTTCGTTCTGGTCTGCAGTAGGAGCAACACCGGGAGCGAGCGGAGGTATATCTCTGTCGTTATAATCTCTTTCAACATAATCAGCTACAGGAGGAATAAGGTTGTCAGACATCTCTGCAACTGTACCGCCGTACCAGAAGTTACCGCCTGCATAACCCCACTTAAGTCTGATGTCTGTCATTGACTCAGCTTCGTCGTTACCATAGCCCAAGCCTGAGCAGCAGAAACCATCCATAAGCTTCTTATTGCCGTCTGCATCTACTGTGTAGTGAACGCCTTCAACACCCCACTTTGTAAGGTCATATGCCTCGTGAGAATAGAAGAGCCAGTCAACGAATCTGAGCATCTCGATAAAGCCTTCCTCTCCGAGTTCATCAAGAGCCTTCTTAGAGATCATTACGCCGTTCTCAAGTCTTTCAGGAGATACTGTGGAATTTCTTGTAGAACCGATTGGGATCGTGATTACATAGTTTTCGAAGTTGCCTGCGCCAAGCTGAGCTGTCATGTTCTGCTCATAGTTAGCCCACTGGCCCTGGTTGATAGACATGATAGCTGTCTTGCCGTTGTAGTACTGAGCTGTAGCTGTAGCATCATCCTGAGTGAATGTCTCGGGATCGAGGATACCTGCTTCGATAAAGCTGTTTGCAGTCTTTAAGAATGCCTTATAGTTTTCTGTTGTAGGTGAGAAGATGAACTTGTTGGCACTATGATCGAATCTCATACCGTTGCCCATGTTCCAACCAGCATTACAATCATATGTTGCAGCAATAACGCCAAGGAGGTTTCCGCCGCTGCCCTGTCCTGATTCGTTTCCGCACCAGAGGTCAGACCAGATGTAATCACTCTCTTCGCACATACCCTGCTCTACCATGTATGCCTTAACCTTCTTCAAAGCTTCAAGGAAGTCAGCCCATGTCCAATCCTTCTGAAGTGCAACAACGTCAACACCTGCTGCATCCCAAATATCCTTTCTGATTACGAAAGAATAGTTGATGAGGTTAGCTTCCTTCATACCGGGAAGCTTATAGTATTTACCGTTAGCTCTTGTGATAGTCTGGATATCACCGGACAGATTATAAGTATTGTAGAACTCTGTATAGTACGGCATGTACTGAACATAGTCAGAAATGGGAACGATGGCACCGCCGTCTACGAAAGCGGAATCGTCATAGATCTTGGGAATGATGTAAGCTGCATTACCTGCATTGATATCGAGCGTGATGTTATCCATGTAGTCGCCGCTGTCATAGGACTTGATGTCGAGCGTTACATTGGTCATTTCTTCGATCTTCTTGAAAACGCCCTCCGTCTTCCAGGTATCTACCATCGGGTACCATGATGCATCACTGAAGAACATGGTGTAGGTTACAGGCTGGTCAGCATGGAATGTCTGGCCTAATCCGTATGTGTAGCCCAGATCATCACCGGTTTCAGCTGTAGTCTCGATCTGACTGGGAATCGTTGTAGTCTCGGAAGACTCGCCGGGGCCGCCACTACAAGCAGCTAGACTGGAAAGCATTGAAACTGCAAGACCGACAGATGCTACTTTTGCAAGTTTTGTTGTCTTCATAACTGTTTCCTTTCTTTTTGTTTCATTTTTCTATTGCCGTGGGTTACCCCTGTAGCACAAATTGATCATTCCTTTACGCCGCCGAGCATCATGCCCTGCACGTAGTATTTTTGGATGAACGGATATACGCATATGATCGGAAGGACCGTAAGGACCATTGCGCAGGATTTGATGTTTGCAGTCATATTCTGGGCGTCAGGATCAGACGAACCTGCACCTCTTATGATCGTCTGGAGAAAATATGCGACCGGCCACTTTACCTTGTCCTGCAGGTATAGTTTTGCATTGAACCAGTTGTTCCAATACATGACCGCATAGAACAATGTCATCGTTGCAATTATCGGTGTGGAAAGAGGTCTTGCGATAAACCAGAAAACGCCCCACTTGTTAAGGCCGTCGATCTCGCCTGCTTCTTCAAGATCTTTCGGAATGCTCATGAAGAATGATCTCATGAGGATTACGTAATATGTGCTGATGAGCATCGGGAGAATGAAGCCCCACATCGAATTCTTAAGTCCGAGCCTTAAGATCAAAACGTAGTTTGCGATAAGTCCGCCGCCAAAATACATCGTAAAGATGATGAACGGTGAAAGGAACTTGTTAACCTTGAGATTCGTTTTCGAGAGCGGATATGCAAGGATCGATGAGAAGAAAAGTGATAATACCGTTCCTACCAGCGTATAGAAAACCGTGTTCATGTAGTAAACGATAAACTCAGGGATCTTAAGATCCGGGAAAAGCTTCGGAAAAGGTGCGATCGGATTTCGAGTAATAACATAAATATATGTATCGACATTAAACCCTTCAGGAATAAGTCCGGTGTGTCCGGCAAAAATAGCCTGATCCGAAGAGAAAGACTGTGAGACGAGATAGAGGAAAGGATAAAGAGTAGCAAATGAGATCAATATCATTATGATGGTATTGAAAACCGTGAATACCCTATATCCCTTGGATTCTTTGATCTGGTTCTTCGGATTATGAATATGGATCTCAGGAGTCGAATTATCTATAGTACTCATTCTGATCCCTCCTTACCACAGACTCGTCTTGGCTACTTTGCGTGATACAAAGTTTGCGCATGTAAGAAGAACAAGATTTATCAATCCTTCGAACAGACCTACAGCCGTCGCAAAGTTAATGCTTCCCGATTCGACACCCATTCTGAATACGTATGTCGAAACGATATCACTTGTCTCATAAGTCATCGGACTGTAGAGCAGATATACTTTCTCGAAAGCTCCGCCTGAACCTACAAGTCCGCCGATATCAAGAATAAGAAGTGTAGCAATTGTAGGAAGAATACAAGGAATGGTAACGTGCATTACCTGCTGGAAATGCGAAGCTCCGTCAACCGTGGCAGCCTCATAAAGCGAAGGATTAATACCGGACATTGCTGCGAGATAAAGTATCGTGCCCCAGCCCAGGCTCTGCCATATGCCAGATGTCACGAAGATGGTTCTGAACCATTCTGCAAGCGAAATAAAGCTGATCTTCTCACCGCCTAACTTAAAGATAAGGTCATTGATCGGACCGTGTGTCGAGAGAAGTTCTTTGACCATTCCGCAAACGATGACCATGGATATGAAGTGTGGAAGATAAGAAACAGTCTGCACGAACTTCTTCCAGTGAAGATTTTTGATCTCGTTTAAAAGCAGGGCAAAGATCAGCGTGAGCGGAAATCTGAAAAGAAGGTAAAGACCGTTAAGGATCAGCGTATTCGAGAATGCCTGCCAGAACGGTTTTGCAGTTATGAACTGCTTGAAATACTTTAATGTCAGAGGTCCCTGACCGAAGATGCTTCCGCCCGGATTGTACTTACGGAAAGCAAGGATGTTACCAAACATCGGGATATATCTGAAGATAATGTAGTAGATAACGGGAAGTAAAAACATAGCATAAAGCTGCCAGTTAACCCTGACATCTTTTGTGATTCTTTCACGAGCAGAGATTTCCTTGGGAGACCACTCGGTAACCTGTGCAATCTGTTCTTTCTTACCCATCTTGGTTAACCCCTTGAGACCTTAATGATGTAAAATGCTAACTTATCAAGCGTTCTTGTATGCTTGCATGTTAGTTGCGATGATATGAGATTATCACCACGTTAGTGATATGTCAATAGACTTCTACCATTCTAGCGTGCGAATTTGTGCGATTCGGATAAAAGACTTTCACATCGTTGGGATTTCACGGCATTTTTCACGACGTGTCGTGAAAAACATCGTGTATTTTTTCGAAAATCATGAAAAATCCCTGCAAAGTTCACGCTATGCCGTGAAATTCGCAGGGAATTATTAAGTAAAATTATTGAATATATTAAAACTGCATTGAAGCTTCAGCCACGTCAGCTCCTATACTGCTCTTGTTCTGGGGGTGAAGTTCATATATCGGATCAGGGCAAGGACTGTTTACGACTTTTACGTTGCTAATATAGGTTGGTGCATCATCCTGAAGTTTTTGAATCTGCTTCCATCCTTCAGGTACAGTTGTATCTCTGAGCGGATTGATGTAATCAGCGATCCTGACCATTACCACCGGAACTTCTCCGAAGATCTCACGCATCTTCTTAAACATAAGGATCATCTTCTTATCATAACCTTCAGGGAATTCCGCGTTGGATTCACCCTGGCACCACCATATCTGGGAAATGTTAATATTCTTCAGAGTGATAATGCTTGCATAGTATAGTGATGAAGGAATGTTCTGAGCCATTTTATTTCCAACGAACTTCTCGGTTATCTTCTCGGTAACCATCTTCCATTCTCCGGTAAGATCGATGTTTCCGGAAGATGTTTCAAGACGGTAAGGATGTCCGGGAACAAAACCTCCTGCACCATTCTCAATGATCAGTCTTATCCAAATCGTATTCTTACCTGTTTTCAGCAGCGAACTGTCGAAGACATATTTCCGCGGAGGATACTGGTATTCGGTTCTGCCGACTTCAACACCGTTTAAATATGTAACATCAGCATCAATCAGATCACCTATTCTGAGCATACATGTGCCTTCCGGGATCTTCTCCAGATCGAATTCTTTTGCAAACCAGACACTTCCGAAAAGATTATCACCGACTATGCACGGCATCTTTACATTTACACCGTCTGCCAATGCTTCTTCTATGGAGAAATCTTTGTCGACGGTATTTTCGCGCCACTTAACGACCTTCTGATTTCCTTCATCGACATAAGCTTTAAGAACGCCCTTGCCTCTGAACGGATCGATATCATCATCCTTTGTTCCGGTCTCGAAAAGATCCTCTTCGCACATAAAGGATTCGATGTTGGCACCGCCCTGGGCTGTAAGGATCAGACCGACGGGAACATTCTTCGCTTCGAAGATCCTTTTCGCTGCATAAAAACCGATGGCGCTGATCTCATCCTTACCGGTTCCGCATGCTTTGATCCAGTTGTTCTCCGGAAGCGTGCAGAACGGCTCTTCACCCTTAAGCGGAATCTCAAGATCAGGGGTCAGTCTGTACTGTCTTACATAAGGATAATCCTTGGCCTCTATCTCCTCTTTATTGAGGTCGATCGTTCTTATGACGGGAAGCTCCATGTTGGACTGACCCGCGAGCATATAAACGTCACCTATACATACGTCTTTTATGGTGATCACATCAGTGCCTTCGACTTTAAGCTCGGTATCGAAAATCACATCCATCGGAGGGAAAACGGCTTTGAACGATCCGTCCTCAACTTCAGCCGTGACAGAATTGCCTGCAAGTGTAATGACCACTTCGCTTTTTGAACTCTCGAAACCTTCTATTATCAATTCTTTATTTCTTTGAAGAACCATTCCGTCTGAATATATTCCAAGCAGTTTTGTAGCAGTCATGATCTTAGCCATCCTTCCTTTAGAGACGTTTATGTCTGTATATAATCATATAGTCTAACATTCTAGTTGACAAGTCGTCCACATTACTCTTATACTGACAATCGAGGAAGATAATATGGCAAAGAGATCTTTTGACCACATTACAAACAGCTGGCTCTACAGAGCTGCTAAAGCAGTAGGAGATGTTGTTATCATCTCTGTCCTGTTCCTGTTATTTTGTCTTCCCGTAGTTACCATAGGAGCTTCGGTTACGGCTTTATATTACACCGTATATCGCAAATACTATAAGAAAATCGATAACATAAGTAAAGACTTCATTCACTCTCTTAAAGACAATCTTAAAAACGGAATAATAATTCATCTCATCTACTCTGCATATTGTGCTGTTGTCGGATTTAACATCTACTTTGCTCTCTTCGGCTGGGGCGACGTAAAACTCCCGGACTGGTACATGATCGTATCATTATTTCCCCTGCTTCCGGTCATCTTCACAATGCCTTTCGTATATCCCCTGATGGCAAGATTCAATAACAGCATTAAGGCAACGATCAAAAACAGCTTCACGCTCTCAATGATAAACTTCCCGAAGATAATCCTCATTTGGCTTATAGTAATCCTTGCGATCGCAATAAGCATAGGCTTTCCTCCGTCTGCACTGGTTATTCCCGCATGCGCAACATACCTTTGCCAGATGATAACCGAAAAGGCTTTTGATGCTGCTGTAAGCGTCGAAAAATCCCGCGGAGAAAAAAACGAAGCATCTGATCTTTCAGATATAAGCAGCACCGGAGAGGAAGCTTATGACTGAATATCTTAACTACATCCAGCTGTTCTCCGGCATCGTTGCAGCAGCACTTGTCTTCATCGGAATATTCATAAGTGCTAAAAAACTTAATCCGGATAAATATGAAGTCATTCCCGTAAAGACGACAATAATATCAACAGCCCTCATAATCGTCGGACTGCTCTTCTACTCATTAATGAAGACATGCACCAACATGACGATAGTTACAGAAGAATCATATGAGATTGGAACACTCTACTTTGCTTCTTTGGAAGAAGTAATAAAGTCACTCGGCTTTATCGTATTTATCCCGCTCCTGTTCAGACTGTTCAAGCCAAAGTCACGGAAGACGGAGCAGACAGAGAATATTATTTCCGGAGAAGAATGATCATCCTTTCCGGTTTTTATGCACCACTAAACATAAGTGCTCAAATCCATTGGAAAAACAATGACAAATTCAATATTCCTCCCCTATTTTGCTATATTTTGAAGGGTAGTTATGACCCTTAATAAGAGTTAACATTTCAATATGTCATGTTCTATTGACAGAGAACAAGTTTACTAGTATGCTAGTAGGCATAATGAGAATTGAGTATTATCACGATATTCTCTTTTCAGTCTTTTTTCGGTGGTAATTGTGCATGAAATTGGTTTTACGGTGGTTTCCTTACGGTGATGACAGCGTAACCCTTAAGCAGATAAGACAGATTCCGGGAGTCAGCGGCGTAGCCACGCATCTTACCAGGATCCCTGTTGGTGATGTCTGGACTATGGATGAGATCAATCTTGTAAAAGATGAGATCAATTCATACGGTCTTGAGATGGAAGTCATCGAAAGCCTAAATATTCATGAAGACATAAAGAAGGGCCTCCCTTCAAGAGATATGCTCATTGATAACTACATAGAATCGATGAGAAATCTTTCCAAAGCCGGCGTTAAGTGCATCTGCTATAACTTCATGCCAGTCATGGACTGGTACAGAAGCAATCTTGCCAAGGAACTTCCCGACGGAAGCAACGCCATGGCATACAGTCACAGCGTAGCAATGAATCTTACCCTTGAGAAGATCACTTCTTCTATGATCGACGGATCACATAATTTCAGCCTTCCCGGCTGGGAACCCGAGAGGTTCGCGCAGATGGCCGAGGACATCAAGTTCTATCAGAATATGTCATCTGAAGACTACTTTAAGAACATCAAGTATTTCCTCGATGCGGTTATACCGGTGGCAGAAGAATGCAACATCAATTTCGCAGTACATCCGGACGATCCTCCGATGCCCCTGTTCAACCTGCCGAAGGTCGTAAACAGCAAAGAATCCATTAATACATATCTGAATCTCAACACTTCTAAGAGAAACGGTCTTACGCTTTGCACGGGAAGCCTCGGAGCAGGAATACATAATGACGTTCCGGATATTGCTAAGACTTTCACTTCAATGGGCAAAGTTCATTTCGTTCACTTAAGGAACGTCAAGCACGATACTGAAAATGATTTCCACGAATCTGCACATCTGTCATCCTGCGGTGACCTTGATATGCTTGCCATCGTAAAAGCACTTTATGAGAACGGATTTGACGGTTACATCCGACCTGACCACGGCCGCATGATATGGGATGAAGTAGGAAGACCCGGGTATGGTCTCTATGACCGCGCTTTGGGAGCAACATATATAAATGGTTTATGGGAAGCCGTTACTAAACTTTGTTAACTTATTTGTTTTCATAAGGCAACTACTCCTCCCCGCCGGCAAAACCGATAATCTTATAACGATTTATAAGGTTATCGGTTTTGTTAGAAAAGAGGACTTAGAAAGGAAATTATTATGAACCTGTCTAAAGAGAATCTGAAAAACACCGAATTCTGGAACAGCATAAACGTTACTTTGCCTGAATATGATATAGATGCCTGCATCAAAGCAACGACTGATGCTCCGGTGTGGCTTCATGTCGGCGGCGGCAACATATTCCGGGCATTTATCGCAAGGATAAACCAAAGACTTCTTAACCAGGGCTTAACTGACACAGGCATCATAGTCTGCGGGACACAGGATTACGAGAATTTCGAGAGGGTATATAAACCGTTCGACAATCTTTCGATCATCTGCGATCTTAAACCTGACGGTAATACCGGTTATGAGATAATCGGAAACATCACTGAAGCTGTCGCAGCAAACTACGACATTCCGGCAAATATCCAAAGACTGAATGAAATAGCAAGGAATCCTTCCCTTCAGATAATTTCATTTACGATCACGGAAAAGGGATATGCGTTAAGAGATGCTGACGGAAAGCTTTACGAAGCAGCAGCAAAGGATATGGAAAACGGTCCTTCACATCCGCTTACATGCATGGGCTTTATCGCTGCACTTCTTTTCGAGAGATACAAAGCAGGCAAATATCCTTTGGCCCTGGTCAGTATGGACAACTGCAGTCATAACGGAGACAAACTCAGATCATCAGTTTTGGAGATAATAGATGCCTGGACCGGTAAGGGTTATGTTGATGATTCTTTCCGCGATTATGCAAATGATCCATCCCGAATAGCGTACCCCTGGAGCATGATCGACAAGATCACACCCAGACCTTCAGACGAGATCCTGAATAAACTTACCGGTCTCGGCATCGAGAATCTCAGGAGCGTAAAAACAACGACCGGTGTCTTTGCAGCACCTTTCGTAAATGCAGAAGTTCCCGAATACCTTGTCATCGAAGATCTATTTCCCAACGGAAGACCTGCCCTCGAAAAGGGCGGTGTTATCATCACCGACAGAGATACTGTAGACAAAGCAGAGAGAATGAAGGTCACGGCATGCCTTAATCCACTTCACACCTCACTTGCAATATTCGGATGTCTTCTCGGGTTTACAAAGATCTCAGATGAGATGCAAGACGATGACTTAAGAACTCTTGTCACACGGATGGGCTATAACGAATGTCTCCCTGTCGTATGCGATCCGAAAATACTTAATCCCGAAAATTTCCTTAAGGAAGTCCTCGAAGAAAGATTCCCTAATCCTTTCCTCCCCGACACACCTCAAAGGATCGCGACCGATACCAGCCAGAAACTCCCGATCAGATTCGGAATCACTTTGAATTCCTATCTGACGGAAAAACCTGAAGAACTATCCGGACTGAAACTTATCCCTCTCGTTATCGCAGGATGGCTCAGATACCTTCTTGCGTTTGACGATAACGGAATTGCTTTTGAGATAAGTCCTGACCCGATGGCAGGTTTCTTCCAGAACGAGCTTAAAGCTGCCGGCATCAGTTACCGCATGAACGGAAGCGTCTGCGGAAAACTTTCCAAGATACTTTCCAATGAGACCGTATTCGGGATCGACATTAACAGAACGGGCCTTACACCCGTGATCGAGAGTTATCTGGATGATCTTATCAAGGAGAACGGAGCCGTCAGAAAAACACTGCACAACGCTGTTGCTAATTAGTATGTAAGAAGTGGACATAAATTATTTTTTATGTTAGCTTTTTTATAGACTTCGTTAATTAAAGGGGATTTCCATAATGATCATCACGCCCAAAAACACATTCGAACCTAACCGCGAGTATGCTTTTCGTATCGTAAAAGACAACATCATCAACATGGAAATCAAACCGGGAAGTCTTATCGGAGAACAGGAGATCGCCACACAGCTTGGCATCTCAAGAACCCCCGTACACGAAGCATTCCTTGAATTATCCAAATCCAAGATCGTAAACATCCTTCCCCAAAAGGGCTGCAGCGTTTCCCTCATCGATTACGAGCTTATTAAGGAATCCAGGTTCCTCCGTATCGCAGTCGAAGGCGCGCTTCTCAAGGAAGCCTGTGACGTTGCCACCGAGCAGGACATTCAGAATCTCTATGCAAACATCAAGCTTCAGCAGTTCTATATCGAGAATGATCCGCCTAAATTTTTGGATTATGATAATGAATTCCACAAGATGATATATGTTGCCTGCAACAAGATGCAGTGCTTCTATATGGTAGGTCTCATGAGCCTTCATTTCGACAGAGTAAGATCCTTGTCCCTCAAGACGATCAAGGATGTTAAGCTCGTATCCGATCATAAAGCAATAGCTGATGCCATCGCCGCTCATGACAAGGATGCAGTCGAAGCAGCATTCGCTAAGCATATGTCAAGATTCGACCTTGACTGGGACATCATAAAGAAGGCTTACAGCGAGTATATAGCTGAATAAGCCGGTTCTTCTTTTACACCGAAAACTAAACATACCCACCAAAATGCAGAATTGATTGTTTTGGTGGGTATTCTTTTGCAGATATTTGGATTCTGAAGAGTAGTATTTACCCACTTAAAGAGCGTTTTCGCGGTTTTAGTGGGTATTTGAATGGGCGTAATGGACTACGGGAAGGCAATTACTACCCATTAAAATACAAATATAATATTTTAGTGGGTAACTTCCAGAAAAATAATCAAAATTGAAAGCACTTCATACCCACTAAAGCCCTAATTTCTGCATTTAGTATGCTTACCGATTATTTCGGGATTTGAAAAATTAATCGGTATTTCATTTTTCGAAAATAATAATCAGATCTCCAGCTTAACATCCTCAGCACTAGTGATCTCGCAGTTGCCCTGAAGATCTTCATAGACATAAACGAGCACCAGTGAAGATTTAGTGTCCTTGCCGGAAGCGGAAGGCATCGTCTTGCAAAGGATCGCATGATTTGTGCCGGAAACGATCTGGGAACCGACATATGCGATAGGTTCGTATAGATCTCCGCCCTTTGCTTCAGCAGCTTTATATACCATGTTCTTAACGTCATCAGTAATTGCTGCAGATTCCGCGTAGCTCCATCCGCCAACCATCGGGGTACCGTCATCGCTTGCAGCCTCTGTGCCTGGAAGAACTAACCTGTCATCCTTCAGATAGGTTGCATCTCCCTGAAGATCAACATAGACATATGTAAGGACCATAGATCCCATCGCGTTATTTGCGGTAATTGTCGGAGTGCAGAGGAAGCAGTAATTTGTGCCAGATACGATCTGTGTTCCGAGCAGAGCGACGGACTCATAAAAATACCCGTCAAGTTTACCGACTGCTTCTTCGAAATACTTTTTCTGATCCACAGTCACTTTATTGATCTGCGGGATCTCCCAGGAGTCTGTGCTGATCTTAGTGCTGAATACTTCTTCTCCGTTTACTTTAACGTCAGCATTTATGTTAACGGAGTTGTTTATCTTGCAGGCTGTAAGACCACATGTAAGGATCACTGCAGTAAGCCCGAGTGTAAAAAGCTTTGTTGTTAATCTCTTCATAATTAATTCTCCGTATATCTTGATTGGTTTTATGCCATGAATACAGTCAGCCGGAATCAAATGTTGCATTACCCGGCGAACCAATTAATAAGCATATACAAACCGAAAAGAATTACAAGCATGATGACATTAATGACTGTGAAACTTAAAAGATAACTCCCCTGCTTTTTCTCTGTCCCGGCTTTCTGTTCCTTTGCGAAAGAAGCATGAAATCTGTATGTGATGAGACTTGCCATGCTTGCTATGATCGTACCGAGTCCTCCAAGATTCGTGCCGATGACAAGAGCCTTGCCGTTATCGGTAAACGCTGACAGCAGCATGGCGGCAGGGACGTTGCTTATGATCTGTGAAGATAAGATCGCAGCCGGTACAGGCCAGCTTGATACCAGTCCCGACAAAGCGCCTGTTATAGTATCGATACGTCCGATATTACCTATCAGAATGAAGAAAAATATAAACGTTGCAAGAAGGTTATAATCCACTTTCAGATAGGCTTTGAAATCCATGACCGCCATCACGACGATCGTTATGACCAAAGAGATCAGGTAATCAAGGATACCAATTACGGTCATGATGTTCAGCAGGAAGAGCAGTATATAAACAACAAGTTTTACTATGGGGAGTTTTTGGATCACAAATCTGTCATTATCTTTAAGCTTCTCTTTTCCGCTTACCAGGATAAAGGTCATTACGACAACCAATAACAAAGAGAAAAGAGAATACGGAAGCATAAGGAGAAAGAAATCTCCAAGGCTGATCTTGTAATGCTCATAAAGATAAAGATTCTGGGGATTACCGATAGGTGTCAGCATGCTGCCGAGGTTTGCCGCAACAGTCATGATAATAAGCGTGAACATTAGCTTTCTGTTATCACCAAAGGGTTCGAGCACCATTATGGCAAAAGGAACAAGGGTTACGAGCGAGACGTCATTTGTAAGGAACATGCTCATAAAAAATGCCATAAGCGACATAAGAAGACTGATTCCCCTGTAAGTCTTTACCCTGGAAAGGAGCACATTCGTCAAGAGCTTAAATGTTCCGATACGCGACATGGCTGCTACTATCAGCATCAGACAGAAAAGCAGCGCGAGAACCCTGAAATTAATATATCCGGAATACTCCATATCGGGTTTTACGATAAAACAGGATATGACAGCAAGAATCCCTGATATGAACAGGATCGCATTATTCCTGATGTAAGCTGTAACCTTCTGCATTTTCCACCTCGTCTGACCAAAGGTAGATTGTACATCTTTTTCGAAATAAAGGAACGGATCATTCCTGCTGTACATGCATAAGAAAAGCCCGGAAAATATCCGGGCTTTAGGTCCATTTGATGGGGTCAGGTCCCTTCAAATTAATTAAAGCATTGCGATTGCTTCTTCAATTGTCTGAGCCTTATCTTCTTTGATAAGATCTATTATCGAGCCGACATGAGAAGGATTGCGGTATTCATAAGGAATAAGCGGCTCATACTTGCGCATCTCATTAAGGTTGCTCTGAAAAAGGTCGAGCATCTTCTGGTTATTTATGCCTGCGTTGTACCTGGCTTCAGCCTCCTGGTTCATTAAATCAGCATTCCTGTTAAAATCTTCCTGCTTTCTTTTGGAGACTTTTACTCCGAAGAAGATAATGACGGCCGCAACGATCAAGGCTATGATAAATCCGGCAAAGGTGTCACCCAACATACTTGCTGATGCCGCCTGCGAATTCGTATACATCTGGCTGCTGGTAGCGGCATTATAGGCGATTATGAACGTTGCAAGAAAATAAACACCATAGCCTCCGACTAATCCTCCGACCAGGAAAGGCCAGAAAAACTTAATAAATGATCTCTTCTTGTAAGTCGTAGGCATTGAGGGGAAATTGCTTTGCGGTTTGATCATCGACTGAAGTTCTTCATTATCGATGAGGAGCTGCAGATAACATTCCAGCTGATTAACCAATACTGATTTGGTAAATCCGGAATTACCGCTGGAAAATTCCAATTTGTTCTTCCCTTGATAACCTGTATGGGCCTGAGTTCCGCATTTGGAACATACACCATTAGCAAACGGCAGAAGAGCGCCACATTTTTTACAGAATGCCATATCAACCTCCTTAAGTACTACACCTTATTCTTAAGAAAAAACCTGCGTTTTTAAGCACAGGCCTTTCATAATGTATAAATGATACAACAACAAATAACCCTTTACAAATGATTTCAGCAACAGACTTTGTTTCTTCCTGTCTCTTTCGCAGTATAGAGTTTCTCGTCTGCCGCACTTACATTATCTTCGATCGTTCTTGCCGGATCAAAGCTATTACATCCGAAGCTCATGGTGCATCTGATGGTATTTCCGTCAGCTTCGATTTCAGAATCCATGAGTTTGATTCTGATCTCTTCGGCTTTTTTGACAGCACCTTCAATATCCGAATCACGCATAACCATGACAAACTCTTCGCCGCCCCATCTGTATACGCTGTCTTTTTCGCCGCATGAGGCTTCGAGAAGATCTGCCGTGAACCTGAGAACATCGTCTCCCGCATTATGACCGTATGTATCATTGACACGCTTGAACTTGTCTATGTCACTGATGAATAAAGACATCGTCTTGCCTGAACCGGGAATAAGATAATCCTTAAACTTCCCTCCGAAATCATAATAGAAACCCATTCTGTTCTTAAGTCCCGTGAGCCTGTCATGGTGAGATTCCTCAAGGAACGTCTCTGATTCCAGGGCAATTCCGCAGACGAGCGCAGCAAGTGACAGTTTCTTCGGATCAGACTCATCGTCAAACCCGCTGCCGTCATTCTTATTGATGAGCTGAAGTGCTCCTATGAAATTGCCGTTAATATCAGCAACAGGAAGAACAAGCACGGACTTTGTCCTGTAACCGGTCTTGATATCGATCTCTTTATTGAAATCAGGATCTGAATAGGGATCATTTGTAATAACGGGTTTCTTTGTTCTCAACGCCTTGCCGACAAGACCGGAATTATCAGGAATGACTATCCTGTCAACGCCGGTAGCAGACATTGTCCATATCTGACCCTTTCTCTTATCCCATTTCCAGAAACTTGCCCTGTCAGCATCTACTATGGTTTTCCCGAGTTCAGTGAGATACGAGAACAACAGATTGTGATCACTGCTGTTGTTCATGCACATATCTTTATAAAGACTGTCGGATATCTCGAAAATGCCTTTAAGCATTCTGCCGCTGTCTTCAAGAGTAGAAGTGCTCTGGTCGATCGGTGCAAACTCTGCACCGGTATCTTTCATTACCTGAGCTATCCGTTTCTCATCATCCATATGCATCAGATATACATGTATTCCTGAAGAAACATATTCCGTTATCTTTTGGACCATATCGCTGCAATAAAGATGGACTGTAGTCTTATATGCCGAGATCTCGGTATAAAGATATGCTCCGCTCTCCAAGTATTTCTCGAAAGGCACGATCGTATTGGTATCGCCTGTATATATAACCTTATTGCCTTCCACCTTAAGGCAGTAACCGAAGCATTTTCCTTGAAGTTCTTCCGTATGACTGGTCGGTATGGAACAGACTAGCCATTCTTTTTCAAGATCATCAACGCAGATCAGTTCAAACCAGGTACTGTTACAGCCCTCAACCCTGGAGAGAAGATAGAACAGATCAGCTTCCACTTCTTTCGAAGGAGCAACAACCGTAATCGGAGTATTTACGGAAAACTGCAGAAGATCTATCAGCATCCCGATCCCGCCGACATGATCGCCGTGCGTATGCGTTACCAGCACATAAATATGATCATATAAAGCCAGATTCTTATCATTCAGTCTCTGGAATGCGCTCATCGGACAATCGATCAGAATAAGCTCATCATTTTCCACGAAGTAAGCACTGTTGTGCTCATCCGTAAAAGCAGACCCTCTACCAAGAAACTTCAGCATCTTAATTCCTCCGATCAGCTTCAAGAACCCAAATCAGCCTGTCTTGCCTTTGAGTAATTTGATATTAGTATATTATACCAAATAGTAGCGGATGCTTAATCTCAAAATAGCAATGAACGGATCAGGAATGAATTACTGTGCGTTTCCGGCAGCAACCTCCTTAGGCTTATCTTTGCGGTAAAGCAGAATGTATGCTCCAAGGAAGGTTCCGATCGCTGCAACTGCGAAAATGATCTCAAAGATCCAGTCAGAGACATTGATAACTCCTGCCAGCTGTAATCCTGCCATGCTGTCTATAGCGGTGTGAATGACGACAGCGAGCGGATAGAGCCACCACTTTTTTTTATCCTTGCAAGCGTAAAAGACAAGGATCGACGCTCCGATGTGATAGAGAACAGCAATTAACCTGTCAACCAGCGCTAACCCCAGCATGCCTGCTGAGAATGTCGTGATCTGTTCAACTATACCGTTTATCTGTTTAACAACATCCGGTGTGAGAGTATCTTTGACCGGTTCGATCATGAGCTCAAAGAACGAGCCCTGGTTCAGCATAAGAGCGAAGACGAAATACTCGATATATGTGATACCCAGGATAAACATTGCCTCAAAACCGCCGTGACCTATTCCGTGTGACAGACCGGTTTCTCTCTGCTTTCTCTTGCGGAGCAGCGTCTTGAACGCTACGAATCTTCCGGTCTCCTCGAAAACACCTGGGAAAAGACCGACGATGAATGCCCAAAGGACCGGTCTCGCATTTACAAATTGGCTGACGGGGCTGTCAAGCTGGATTACCAGAGCCTGAAGAGGCTTCTCGATAACGATCGCAAACAACAGGAAAGTTGCCGCGCCGATCAGGACTGTCGTAAAGGGTTCATGCTTCTTTTTGCACCAGATGACCGCTGTGATCAGAGGCAGAGCGATTCCTAAAATCGCCGTTAACAGCATGAGTACCATAGAAGAAGTACTTACTGTCCCAAATTCCATGTTTTCCATAAATACACCTTATTCCTTATTCTTGGAAACTACTTTCTTATGATAACCCTTCTGTCCGCAATGAGGGCATGTCATCTTTCTTGAAGTACCCATGTGAGGAGCCCATATGATAGCTTTCATTGTCGGCTGATAGCGTTCACCGCAGTTCGGGCATTCATAGTAACCCGCTTCGTGCTCGATCTTAAGTCCTATTATGACAAATGGTATTACCATTGTAAATGCAAGTGCGATCAGGAAGATTCCGAGAGGGATATTACCGCTTTTGCAGATATAAGCGCCCGAAATGACCACGGCCGTATACACGGGAATTATGACTCCTATCATGACTTTTTCCGTAAAGAGCAATGTCCTGTCTCTCTGTTCGACCTTCATACGCATATCGAGAAGGTTTGCCTCTGCCTTATCCTTATAATCGTCCATAGTGATGTGTTCCCCGGTCAGGAGTTCATTTACCGTAATGCCAAGCAGATTACATAGCTCGATCATGATCGATGCATCGGGAAGGCTCTTGCCGGTCTCCCACTTTGAGACTGCCCTGTCTGTGATACCTAGTTTCTCAGCGAGAGCCGCCTGGGTAAGACCAGTCTCTTTTCTGCATGATGATATGAACTTTCCGATCTTCTCCTGATCCATTTTTGAGGGATCCTCCTTTCACCTCAGACGATAAGTGAACCGGTTAGATTTTACTACAAACTGATGGTTGAGAAAGAACTCAAAGATGCGTTTTCGGGCACTCAACCAGCAGTAGAGTGCCTGAAAATGCTTGAAAAACCGATTGTTTCTATCCTAGCTCGTACAGACGATATATCTTCCTGTAAGTCCTTCCGGTGAACATCATCCTTATACCGCAGACACGATCTTATAGTACGCGTTAGAAGTAAGCTTATAGGTTACCGCATAGAAGATTCCGCACGCCAGTAAGCTTAATCCGGCACTTATCAGAAGAAGCGGTAAGTTATTGTGACCGAACAGCAGAAGAAGCTTATTGATCATCGGCAGAACAGTTGCAAGATGTACAGCGGCAAACAGGATAGGAATCAGGAAAACCGTCAGCATCTGTGAATTGATGCTCTTCTTGATGTTATCTTTTGTCATTCCGACCTTCTGCATGATCTCGAATCTCGACTGATCTTCAATGCCTTCAGAGATCTGCTTGTAGTAGATGATGAGCACGCAGGATACCATAAAGATGATGCTCAGTAAGATTCCGAGGAAGAACAACCCTCCGAATGTCTTAACAAAATCATCTCTCTGATATTCACGGCTTGCACAGTCGCCTCTTCTGAGACCTGCTTCCTTTGCTTTGGCTGTAAGCTCATCGTTAAGGACTTCACTTAATTTCATCTGGCCGTCAACTTCAAGAGATGTATCAAACATGTAATTCCAGCTCCACTGAAGCATGGGTATGCCTGTAGGATCTATCTTATCCTTATAGCATGATGCTACTTCATCCAAATCATCTACAACAACGAAAAGCGTTGATACAATAAGAGATACGACAGAATGCTTCAAGTTGCCGGACATAACGTCAGTTCTTTTTGCTACGGTAAACTTCTCGTCTCCAACCATAAACTCATCACCGACACGGATATTACCCTCTACTCCTATCAGAGCTTCGCCTTTTGAAAGCGTTTCTTCTGTACCGCACATCCTGTTGTAATCATCAATATCAAAGAAGTACACCTGTACAACCTTATCGTAATCGAGAGTCATCTGCTCCATCGGATTAATATCTATATCAACTTTGCCGTCTGTAAAAAATCCGGCGATAACGTAATCGGAGAATTCGATCTCATTACTTGCAGTTGCTCCGTATTCATCCAATTTCTTAAGGACATCCGCCTTCATGCTGTCCTTTATCTCATCATAATTCTCATTAAACCCGTCTCCTGCTACCATAATATTGAGTTGATCAGGATAGTGATTTCTGAGTGTCTCCTCCCGGTTGAAATACAAGGCAGACGTAGAGGAGATCATAACAAGGATCATAGTAAGAAGAATGCAGATCGATGCAAGACCTGCACCGTTTCTCTTCATTCTGTATGCCATTGAAGATACAGATACAAAATGTGTGGTTTTGTAGTAGTAATTCTTATTTTTCTGAAGCAGTCTGCAAAGCACTACCGACCCTGCTATAAGAACCAGATATGTACCGATTATGATAAGGATGACAGCGACAAAAAATACCATGAGAGCTGACATAGGCTGCTCGATCTTAATCGCAAGAACATAGCCTGCAATCAGAATGATGAGCCCTAATATTCCCACTACCCAGTTTGCTTTCGGAGGTTTTTCGCCGGCTTTGTCAGCGTGAATAAGATTAATGGTCCTGGTAAACCAGATCTGTCTGAATGCGTTGAAATATATCAGCAGGAAAATGATACTGTAAACAAGTATCGTCATGATTACTGAATCTGCTGATATGGTGAACTGATAACTGACACTGCTGTTGATCATCTTCGTAAATCCGAGTTCAGCCAGTTTGGATAAACCGATTCCTGCGAGGAGACCGCCTGCAATGGAAATCAACCATATTATCGCTGTCTCATAGAAAATGATCCTGCCCAAATTGACCCTGTTCATTCCGAGGACATTGTAAAGACCAAACTCCTTCTTTCTTCCCTTGATCAGTGTCGACTGTGTGTAGAACAGGAAAATCGTTCCGAAAATGGCCATTATGGCAGCACCGAATTGCAGTATGTCCTTGGCTGTTCCTGCCCCTTCAAAGTTTTGAAGCATATTGGAATAACCGAGAAGGTGCATGATATAGAATACAGCGATCATAAGAATGCATGTCGCAATATAGGGCACGTAAAGCTTGCCGTTCTTTCGAATGCCATCGGCTGCAATCTTAGGATACAAACCTATTTTCATTTCAGATCACCTCCCTGAGCCAAAAGGTTCAGTGTGTCTGAAATCTTCTGATACATTTGAGCATCTGTTGAAATGCCTTTATAGATCTGATGGAAGATAATTCCGTCCTTGATGAACATTACTCGCGATGCATGACTTGCAGCCTTGGTGGAGTGAGTAACCATAAGAACAGTCTGCCCCATTTGATTTACCTTGGAGAAAAGTTCCAGAAGCTCGTCTGATGATTTTGAATCAAGTGATCCCGTAGGTTCATCTGCAAGAACGATCTTCGGGTTGGTGATAAGAGCCCTTGCAACTGCAGCCCTCTGCTTCTGACCGCCAGATACCTCATAAGGATATTTCTTAAGAAGATCTGTAATCCCCAATGCAGGAGCAAGTTTATCAAGACGTTCCTTCATTTCCTGATGCTTTTTTCCTGCAAGAACGAGAGGCAGATAGATATTATCTTCTAACGTAAATGTATCAAGCAGATTAAAATCCTGGAACACATAACCTAAGTTATCACGACGGAACTTGGCCATTGCCGCATCCTTTATTGTTGAAAGATTCATTCCGTCAAGGATGACGGTTCCTGCCGTCGCTTTATCCAAAGCCGCGAGGATATTAAGAAGCGTTGTCTTGCCGCTTCCGGACTCTCCCATTATCGCTACGTATTCGCCCTTTTCGACCGTGAAATTGACATTCTTAAGAGCTTCCACGGAAGCTCCTCCGCGACGTCCTTTATATATTTTCTGAACACCTGTTACTTCAAGTAAACTCATGACTGCACTTCCTTTCATTTAAGTCAGCCACAGTATAGAAAACATGAAAAGTCTGCTCCATTGAATCTGCTTACCAATTCCTTACACGTTTGTCACATTTTGATATGATACATCGTTACCTGATCGCGAAAAATAATTAATCACTCGACTTCCAGCTTTTTTGCCCTAAGGTCAAGTATCATCTTTGTACCTTTCCCGACAACAGATTCGGCCGACAGCCTGTGGCCAAGGTTATCGGCAATTCGTTTACAAAGATAAAGTCCGATGCCGCTCGCTCTTTTGTCCTCACGGCCGTTAAAACCCGTATAACCGTTCTCGAATATTCTCGGTAAGTCCTCTTCGCTTATTCCGATACCCGTATCTTCTATGCAGAGAATGCCGGGCTCGGGCATGTAAATGCTCACTGACCCTTCGGAAGTATATTTAACTGCGTTTGAGATGATCTGTTCGATAATGAAGGACAGCCATTTTGAATCGGTAATGATCTTATAATCAACCGGTTCATATTGGAGCTTGAGCTTCTTAATGATGAATTCTCTCGAAAACTTTCGGACTGCGGGACGGATGATCCCGTCAAGGTCATATTCTTTTATCAGATAATCCGTACTGTTAGAATCAAGCCTTAAGAAAGTCAGTACCATCTCAACATAAGCTTCAATGCGGTTAAGGTCTCCCATCAGTTTTCTTGCCGATTCGGTATCTTCAGACTGAAGGTTTAATCTCATGGCTGCTATGGGAGTCTTGATCTGATGAGCCCACACGGTATAGTACTCGACCATGGCGTTATAATTTCCGGAAGCCTTCTGCTGGTTAAGTACGGATTCTTCATTGAGCTTATTGATAATAAACTGATAATCTTCCTCGATCAGGTTTTTCGGTTCTGGAATCTCATCCCGGTAATCTTTCAGATTATTGTGACGTTTGATAAATAATACAAAATCAATGCCGCAGGCTGTCACACCTATCGCAAGCGCAAGAATCAGAGGATACAGAACCGCTATGCGGGGAATATCGAAAAGAAGATCCGTCGTCACGAAGACTGCCACAATGACGAAGAAGATTATAATGATCTTCGCACGGTACTTCAGATAACTTCCGAAGAGCTTCATTCTTCATCCTCCAGGATGTAACCGACGCCGAATCTGGTCTTGATGAAATCTTTTAGTCCTGCCGTTTCCAGCGTCTTTCTGAGCCTTCCGACATTTACCGTCAGTGTGTTCTCATCTACAAAACTGTCGGTCTCCCATAGGGCTTCCATGAGCCTCTCGCGGCTGACGACCTTGTTCTTATTCTGCATGAGAGTAAGAAGGATCTTATATTCATTGCGCGCAAGTTCGATCTTATTTCCGTTATAAATCAACGAGTTGTCATTGGTATTCAGGACTGCGCCTTTTGCCTGCAGGGTAAAAGATCCCTGGTTAAAGGAATAAGCCCTTCTTAATAGCGCCTGCACTTTTGCGATGAGAACGCTCTGGTCAAAAGGCTTCGGGATGTAATCGTCAGCACCCATATTCATGGCCATGACTATGTTCATGTTGTCGGTAGCGGATGATATGAAAATGATTGGAACGTTGCTTGTTTTCCTGATCTCCTGGCACCAGTGATATCCGCCCATGAAAGGAAGAGTGATGTCCATGATTATCAGATGCGGTTCATATTCGTTTATCTCGCCTAATACATTCCTGAAATCAGAAACAATGCGGACCTCCATCTCCCATGCGGAAAGACACCCGGCCATACCTTCGGCAATTCCTTTATCGTCTTCAACAATATAGATCTTATACATCGTTTTACCGTTACAATATCTTATTCATTTTCACGCAATCAAAAGTGCCGCTCCGGATAACGCTGTCATCCACATGCAGATATCCGAGTTTCTCATAGAATCTGATCGCTTCTACCCTGCTGTCGATCTTTATCTCTTTATAGCCCAGTTCCTTTATCCATTTCTCGGCTTCAGCAACGACCAGAGACCCTAGTTTCTGTCCTCTGAACTCAGGAAGGACGACGACCCTGCCGAGAGTAACTGCGTCTTCTCCGTCTTCATGAAAACGGCAAGTCGCGACAGGATATCCGTCATCCAGAAGGACGATGTATTTTGTCCCGTCGCGATCGTACTCATCGAATTCATCTCTGAGAGATATGTGATGCTGGCGGTTCATTCCCTGTATGCGCACAGAGTATGCGCCGGCTCTCTGCCATTCTTCTTCCGCTCTTAATATTTCCATAGCCGGATTATATCATTTGTCCCCAAAGTGATTGAAGCTTACCCTTTCTTCAAAGGGCTTTTTCGCAGGTGCTTTGATCTCATCCAATGCTCTGCCTATTGGCAGGATGCATACGACATCATAACCTTCAGGCACGCCAAGGACAGCGGCGATCTTATCGCAGATACGGTCATCATCCGTAATGTGACCTTCATACCAGCAGCTCTGGTAACCGAGACTGACTGCTGCAAGAAGCATGTTCTCGATGGCGGCAGAATAATCCTGCGTGGCAAAGCACTTGTCGCGGTATGCGTTTATCCTTTTGGCAAGAACGACGATCATTGCCGGAGCGGTCTGCGCTACAGGCGGATCAATGAGTGATTTAACATTGTTAAGAACATCAGGATCATCAATGATCACAAGCTCTGTGGTCTGTTTATTGCATCCGGAAGGAGCATCGATCCCGGCAAGAGCGATAGTCTCAAGATCCTTTCTCGGCACCGGTTCTTCGAAGAACCTGCCGCGGTAGCTGTGTCTTTTCGAAATAATATCGAGCACGCTCTTCAGATCCATTACATAGATCTGGCAGGGATTGTCCTCGCCCCATACCGCTTCGATAACCTCAAGTTCTTTAAATCCCAAGCTCTTGTAGAATTCATTAGTAATGTCGTAGTCTGCATACACTCCGGAACGGACAGTCTTGACCTGCATGAATGAATAGCCTTCATTTACCGCAAAATGTCTTGCAGCCTCGAAAAGCTGTCTTCCTATACCGTTTCTGTGGTATTCCTTACGTACTCCCATCACGGCCAGTTCGACAGTCTCTTTGCCGGTTTCCTTAAGACAAAGAAATCCTGCGGGTGTATCATTTTCGAAAGCAGCCCAGAAAGGCTGGCCTGCGGACTCACTTATGTACTGTTCCCTGCTCTCTTCCACTTCAAACCAGTCTGTCAGAGCCTCCAGGATCTCACGCGAGATCTTCTGACGCTCTGCAGGATCTTCAATAAATCGGATCATAAGTTTTCCCCTTATTAGCTTATATTCTTAACCGATATTGTACCATTGAATGAAAGTATTAGCCGATAATGGGCTATAATTGGAAAGAGAATAATGCCATTTTCAGGAGCAGAAAATGAAATATAGAAAACACAAAACCATTTCCGCTGTTTTAGCTTTATCAACGGCAACTGCGCTTTTATGTTCTTGCAGCCAATTCACCGACGCAAATGCGGAGACCAGCCTTCCGACGATCCCTGCAGCTGAAACATCGGAAACCGCCACTGAAACAACCATCGAAACTACAACAGAAACCACCATGGAAACGACCGGAACTGAAAATATGGAAAACACTTTTGAGACCGCATCCGATTCTTCGGAAATTGATACTGCATATGTCAGAACCGTTGACGGCGTCAGTGCCGAGATGATGAATGCGGATTACTGGATCGGCGATAATGACAACATAATCCTCATGAAACCGGAAGAGATAAAGGCATTTAATCTCGAGAACAGGGGCATTATCAAAGCACGTGACGGCGAGACTGTCTATCCCCATCTTGACGAATTCGGAGATAAGTTGGACGGCGATATCTTAAGGACATTCCTCAATGACTGCGCCAATTCGATCCCCGACTATCCTCCCCGCTACTATCTTGACGGCTCACGCACCGACTACCTATACTGGCGGAACCTGATAGACCTTTCGAACATCGATGCAGTAGAAGACGAGATCACTGTTCAGTATGCGTATACTGTAAAAAGAATGACCCTCAGAATGTTCCCTACCGAGGACCGTGTTTTCGACGGACCGGATGATCAATATTATGATTACATTCTTTATTCAGAATGCATGCCTTACATGCCATGTGTAGTACTCCATGAGAGCGTTGACGGCGAATATCTCTATGTCGTTTTCGACAGTTATGCCGCATGGGTAAGAAAAGATGCCGTCGCACTTTGCAGGAACAGGGATGACTGGGTGGCGAGACAGAATCCGGAACAGTGGCTTGTTGTCACCGCGCGCGAGATCAGGCTCGGAAATGATCCTTACAGCCCTGCTACCACCGACCTCGTATTACCGATGGGCACTCAGATGGAGTTGGTCTCCGCTGACGAAGCACCCGATGTTATCAATCAGCGCACCACATACGGCGATTATGTGGTCAAGATTCCTACGCGCGGATCTGACGGATACATAGAGGACGAATATGTTCTGATCCCCATATCAGATGACGTTCATGTCGGATACCTTCCACTGACTCCGGCAAATATCGTCAGACAGGCTTTCAAGCTTCTGGGTGACAGATACGGCTGGGGCGGTGATCTTCAGGCAAATGACTGTACAGGCATCACCAGGGAGATATACCGCTGCTTCGGCGTCCTCCTGCCCCGCGTCGGCCAGTCCAATTCTACGGGAATCTACAAAGCTGACTTAAGTGAAATGAATGAAGATGAGAAACTGGCCGAGATCGCAGGTCTTGCTCCCGGCAGCCTGATTTCATTCCCAGGACACATGATGATATATCTCGGTACCGTGGACGATGTGCCGTATGTTATCAGTGCAGTGGGTTCTTTCGTTGCCCCTGCCCCGGGACCGACCGATAAGATCCGCCCCAACAGCGTCATAATCACGAGTCTCTATGTCAGACGGGCAAATCTTAATACATGGCTCGATACGGCAACCGTCGCCATGACTTTAAAACCGGAGAAATAAAACTACTTCTCGAAAAGTTCTTTTGCATCGAAATGCCGACTAAAACGCCATTTCGCATTATCGTGGGTATTACCCACCGCTTCACCAAAAACAGGTCATTAGTGGGTATATTTCTCTTCTCGAAAGGCATGCTTTACCCACTAAAGTGCAAAGTTTCCAAAGTTAGTGGGTATCCGCTATCAGGAATTTTAGTTTTCGCTATCCGGACTACCCACTAGAACCCCCAAAAAACCGAGTTTAGTGGGTAACCACGTCCCTTAACCTCAAAAACACACCCACTAAAACAAGCAAAAATGCATTTTGGTGGGTATATCCTGATTCACAGACTAATATGATTTTCCATTACATTCCCAAGCTTTCCTTGAAAAGTCAAAACAGAACATTTTCTCCGTGGATACAAGCGAAATATATCCAGTAATTACTTTCCTTCAGGATAAAGAACCGGAAGTGTCGGCAGAGCTGTTGACACAGTCTGTTCTGTCATTTGCGAAACAGGTGTGATCGTACCGTCGGGACTTAAGGATACCGGAATGCCTGAACGCTTCATGACAGCTTCCGCATAATCCTGAACCGAACCGATCCTGTTCTCGAAAAGCATTCCGCCCATTGCTTCATTGTGGAAGTAATGAATATCCGATCCGGCTGTCATGGGAAGGCCGAGCTTAACACAGTATTCATAGCCCAATGCATTCATGTTCGGCATGTTTGCAGCATTATAAACTTCAATACCGTCACAAGCGGTAGGAGCAAGCTTTATATCTGACAGATAATCTCTTTCTCTGAAAGGATGAGCCTGGATCATGATGCCGCCGGCTTCGTGAACCGCTTTAAGAAGTTCATGCCTAGTCATCTCCATTATGCATTCGTTATTGATAAGCCACTCTTTATCTATCCCGTAGAGAAGATATTCGTCTTTCTGGAAATTGAACTCCACGCCGAACATAACGTTAAAGTCCTTGCCACGGGCAGCTTCCAGAGCTCTGTCATAACCGGAAGCATAGATATCAATTCTCTCTTTCCAGGGCAGATCCTCCGGCACGCATGAATTGCCGTTAAAAAAATGTTCCGTAACGATCATTCCGCTATAGCCCTTATCCATCAGATAAGGGATGTAATCTTCACCGTGGACCCTGCCGCATCTGCTGGCCTCACAGGTGTGGAGATGTGTCTCATACAAATAACTCATTATCCGTTTCCTTGAATCACTTAATCCCGACAATGCTAACACTCGGCTTTGTTCAAATCAAGGAAAAAATATTTTCAAAAATACTGCAACATTTTCTCACCGGCATCTGTATTTATGGTAACAACGCTTGAAAAAGCAGTTCTAAGCCTATAAGCGTTGTATAAGGAGGTGTTATATATGAACAAAAAGGTACTGGCAACATTAATGGCAGGAACATTGCTTGTAACTGCAACATCATGTTCAGCATCGTCGCCTGCATCAACAACAGCAGCACATGATCAGAGAAATTACAGTGTTTCCGCTGCAGCGGAAACACAAGCATATTATGACGCTGCATGTTATGAAGCAGAAGATGGTCTGGGTTACTATGACTATGAAGAAGATTTCAACACGGAAGAATACAACACGATCAAGGAAAACGGATTTATAGACGTACTGCAAAATCCGCTTTCGACATTTGCAGCTGATGTTGATACAGGTTCTTATTGTAATCTCAGAAGAATGATCAGAGGGGGCTGGGATCTCAATAACGTAGCATCGGCAATCAGAACAGAAGAGATCATCAATTACTTTGATTACACAGTTGATGACGCTGATGACGTATTCAGCGTTCAGTATTCAGTCGGCGACTGCCCGTGGAACAAGGACAGCAAGCTTCTTGTAATGACTATGCAGGCTAACAGCGAGATCAACGTTCCCAATGAGGGAAACAATTTCGTATTCCTTATCGATTCTTCGGGATCAATGTCCAGCCCGGACAAGCTCGATCTTGCCAAAGAAAGCTTCAAGCTCCTGGCAGGAACACTCGGTGCTAATGACAGAGTATCCATCGTTACTTATTCCGGAAGCTCCGATACTCTTCTGGTAGGTTCCAATGATTATAACGAGATCAGCAGAACTCTCGACAAGATCTCCGCAAGCGGCGGAACGAACGGTTCCGGCGGAATCACTGCAGCATATGAGTGCGCTAAGAAGAATTTCATCAAGAACGGCAACAACCGTGTCATCATCGCTTCTGACGGCGATATGAATCTCGGCATCACAAGCCAGAGCGGTCTTGTAGACCTCATTAAAGAGAAGAAAGAATCCGGCGTATTCCTTACAGTATTAGGCTTCGGTTCAGGCAACTACAGTGATGCCAACATGGAATCCATTGCAGATGCAGGAAACGGCAACTACTTCTATATCGATTCTATTGAAGAGGCTGAGAGAGTCCTTTGCGAGAAGATGAAGCAGACAACTGTTACTGTAGCAAAAGACGTTAAGTTCCAGGTCGAATTCAATCCTGCAGAGGTTGAATCCTACAGACAGATCGGCTACGAGAACAGACAGATGTCAGCACGTGATTTTAACGACGATACAAAGGACGGCGGTGAGATCGGTGCAGGAGCACAGGTAACGGTTTGCTACGAGCTCATTCTCGCAGGTTCCGGTTCAAATGACGATGGTCTTAAGTATCAGGAAGCATCTCTTTCTGACGAGGCAGGTTCAGGCGAGCTTTGCACTGTATCCGTAAGATATAAGGCTCCCACTTCCGACAAGAGTTCGTTGATCGAGTATCCTCTCGTTGATAAGGGTGTCAGCAACCGTCAGGATTATAATTTCATCTGCGGCATCATCGAAGCATCAATGGTAATCAGGAACAGCGAATTCAAAGGAAAGGCTACTCTTGATTCAGCTTACCAGCTCGCAAAATCAGGTGCCGGCAACAACAAGTACAGACAGGATTTCTGCGATCTCCTTGTAGAACTCGGCGCAGACAAATAAAAAACAATATGCAACTATAATAAGCTTCTAAACTAAACGAAAGGCTGTCTCAGATATATTTGAGGCAGCCTTTTTTACCGGTTCGAAAAAGCTTAAGCAGGATTATTGTTCTTACTGATCTCGATCAGCTGCTTTGTTATGGTCTGAAACATATCAGGATCATTACACCTGCGGGCAATAGCAGCAAGCGAATTAAAGTATTCCTTATCGTTACGATAGTGCCAGATGCCTAACCTGTATAGACATTTCAGGTATTCCTTATGGTCGCCGCGCAGTTCCAGAGCAATGTCAATCAGACGTTTATAATCTTCTATCATTCTTGAACAGACATTATGATTTCCGATAATCGTTGACAATTTACTGAGAAGATCGACCTCAGCCTTAAGATGTTTTGCTTCTTCGGAGAGATTGCCCTTTATGTTTTCTATATTTGAGTATAAGTTATGTGCCTGTGTTAACAGCTGCAATGAATCAACAGACTCTTCATCTTCCTTACGTTTCTCACATAAAGAGATAAAACCACTGAGCATTTTCGAGGCTTCATCAAGCTCACCTTCCTCGATCATACCGTGGATGAGAATGAATTTCGGAATCATTGTCTCCTTCTCGGTAAATGATATTCCTTCCTCCTCATATTCTTCTGCCAGATCAATGGCTTTCTTGGCGAATTCCCTGACCTCATCACTGTTCACACACGAATCGCCGTTCTGATGGTAAATACAATCCGCGAGTTCCCCGTAACAGATCACAAGACTATATTTGGATTTTTTTACAAAGATCTTATCTCCGGTCAAAAGACATTCTTCCAAACGAAAAACAATATCTTTATATTGCTTTATTGCCTCAGACCACTCATGTTTAAATCTTTTATATTGTGCCCGAAGAAGCTCGATCTGAACTGAATAAAACAGTCTGAACTCACAAGCATTATTCTCTTCACCATTTTTATTCATCTCATTACATATCGAATCTATACATTTTTCTGCAGATCTCGTGAAAGGTTCGATAATATAGTTTGAAGATTCATTTTTATTATCCATACAGATTTGTGATGAGAGAATTTTATTCTCAAGCAAAGCCAGATTTTCTGAAACCGTTGGTTTATCGATCTTTAGTCTTTGAACCTTAAGGCACATATACCATGCTTTAGCATTGTTATAAATATTATGCCACTTAAGGATATCCTTATTTATCTCTTTTATAAGTTCAGCTCTTGAATCATTATCTCCATCACCATCAGCAAGACGTTTTTCCAAAAGTTCTACATACTTTTTATGCCACACTGCACCATAGTAGTAGCTTCTTTTCACACCCTGACCGTTCTCATACATTGACACAAGTTTGAGCATTGCTTCATCGAGATCAGACTCAGCAGCATCAGTAATAAGGCTTAATGCTCTCTCATGATCAGTTTCCACATCGATTCCCGAAAGATATGCCAGCCCCATGATGTACTTATGCTCAGGTGAATCATCCTGATGAATGGTAAGCGATTCGCGGATAAGCTGATCAATGTAATCCAAATTCTTTTCGTCAGAAGATAATGCTTCAGGGATACCGGGATAACAACGTTTCAGTTCATCTCCGTCTGTCTCGACAGACATGATCGGAAGGATCTTTTTGCCGGTCTCGTTTGCCATCGGATATTCAACTCTCATTACATAATTGGCTTGCTCGAGAAGATTGGGCGTAACCACCAATGCAAAAAGATCAGACTTCTCAAATGCATGACGGATCGATTCGTTAAAATCCTCACCAGGAGTAAGGTATTCGTCGTACCAGATCGCTATATCTCTTGCGAAAGGACTCTTATGGATGAGACGCATTACCTCCTGGGCATATTTACGATCTTTTTTACGGTAACTTAAGAAGATATACGCGGCAAATGCCTGACGGATCTTTTCTATCATCTCGTCCTTAAGCAGAACCGTATCCAGGAACATCTTCAGCTTATCCTCATACGGCAGAGCAGTCGGATCGGGATCATTCTTATCAAGCACGTGAAGCTTGCCGCAGACTTCGCTGAATCTGGATTTAGGAACACGCTCGAACAAGATCGGAAGGACCGGTATTCCGTGTCCCTGAGCAAATGGCATTTCCATGGATCTGGCTCTGGATTCCTCATTAAGGAAAGCCTCCGTAACCGGTATAACGAAAAGGTTCATATCAGCCAGAAGGAAACGGTATGCTTCTTCGTTATCAGGCGTTTCCTCGTCTTTTACCGGATACCATACCGATATATTTGACTGAGCCTTAAACAGGTCATCCGTTATGGTCTCAAAATACTTGTCAAGATCTTTGCCGACTGCACAAATAAATACCTTTTGAAGATTTTTCAGGTCAGCTTTACTTCTGGTCAGATACTGCAATTTCAAGCCCATATGACAGCCCTCCTGATCGCAGATGGATCAACTGTTGAACTTATAAATGTATATACGCAATCCGTCGAATTTCTTCAGGAGTCTTAACATTGTATTAAACGGTTTCCAGTCCTTGTCCTGATCTTCCACGCTAAGACTGAGATAGTGTTCATAGATATCCTGACTTGTCACCTTGCCTTCCATCGCAAGTTTGTGACACCGCATCTGTTCCCTCAAATCGCGCTTTTTATCAGGCATGTTAAGATCTTCATAGAGGGTTCCCTTTGTCCATCCCATGGCCATGTGTTCGCGCACCCATCTCTCATGCTCTAACGGAGCTATTACAGCTGCCTGTTTTTTTGTGAAACCCTCGACCATTTCATAATCAACAGGTCTGTCCGTATAGAAGCAGTGAATGGCATCAAGATATCGGCTGAAGTTTTTCGCGCGGTTGATCGTGGATAACTGGTATTCGAGCGAGAGCTCTTCAAACTGTTCCTCGAGTACCGTAACAGAGATATCAGATTCTTTATAGCGTCCGTGAAGGGCTACCGCAAAGTCATATAAATGCATGAAATTACTGTTCGAAAGGAATATCTGCTTGCTCTTTCTGTCCACGGGTCTCATGCTCGGTCTTACGGATAGAGGAATGATATCAGTGTTTATGATGTGCTCGATATCAGCGGTAAAACGCTGCTCTTTCTCTGCCATGTCGCTGTACGCTTTAAGTCTCGGTGCTTTTCCTTTTTCTCCCGACTGTTCCCACGCTTTATACTTTTCTTCAAAATTGTCGATTTTATCCTTCTCAGCCTCATCGTAATAGTAAACTGCCGAGATGGAATTATCCGAGAAATCGAAGTCAACATTCATAGGATGAAGTTCTGTTCTTGAATTACGGCCGTATGCAGTCCTGTCCCAGCACTGGAGCTCGTCACAGAGCATCAGAAGATAAGCAAGAGGATGAAGATCCACATTAAGCGGTTCCTTTTTCTTAACCGGATCTTTGTAGAAAGCGATCTTAAACTTATACATGCTGTTATGAAGGATTATTGCCGTCAGCGCATCCACATGCATCTTAGTTATCTTTTTCACGCCGAGAGAACTTATGAGCTCCCCATATAGCCTTATGGCACTGAACACGGCATGGTCCATGAAGTAACCGTATTTGTCAGGATTCAGAGGCTTGGATTCGATCACTTTGCAGATGTACTTCTCGGTGAAGCCGTACGAGGCACCCAGTTTGTCATAAATATCATGAGCAAGAAGCTCGTTGACGGAATGGAATTCCTTGTTATACAGATCCTTAAAATGCTTTGTCTCAGCCTTTTTGAGGCCTGTCAGAGTATCCATTGCATAATATGCGATATAAGGAGTGTTCCTGCCGCGCTCCTGCTTATTGACCTCAAAATATGACATTACCTGCTCGAAAGGGATCTCGAAGGGATAACCTATGTCGTGGAAGAGCGAAGTCATTCCCCAATACTCAAGAAAGATATTGGCCAGTTCTGAAGAAGAATATTCCTTTCCATCCCTGCCCTCATAGTACTTTCTGAAAGATGCCCTGTAATACTCGTTTGTCTCATACACGGCAAGTCCCAAAGCGAAAACATAGACCGAATGCGAGTAATGGTCCCTGTGCTTCATAAGTAGCGAACTGCCGTTTGATTCATATTCCGAGAGCAGCTCGATCATCTTCTTCGACTTGCCGTAATGACCGAAGAATATCTCCAGGTAGCAGTAATAAACAAGATATGCATCCTCGGCAGAACCGGAATCGATAAAGTCCCCGAGGCATTTTTCAAGGCACAGCCTGTTAACATCCATCTGCATGTTGTATGGGATCTGGTTAGGCTTAAGGCTCGTGCCGATATACCCGTGATCACGCTCTTCTTTGGCTTCCTTTACAGGATCAAACTTCAGACCTTCACAGCTGTTATGAATGAAGCGGAGCGCTGCGCTTTTTAAACTGTTCTTATTTTTTGACTTGAATAATTTCGGTTCCATAGGACCTATGTCCACACCGTAGTCTTCGAAGTTCTTTTTCCTCATCTTAGCAAAAGCAGTATAAGCCATGAGTAATCCTTTCTTAAACAGCTATAACAAAGCGCCATTTCTCAAATAATCTTTAATATTCTAACACATAAGATAATGAGCTTTAACTCCGAACGGTCACTTAAGCGATTCGATATTTTTCTTTGCATAAGGCATTGCAATAATGACACAGGCCGCCGCTGAAATGATCAGGAGCACGGAAACCGCCGATACGGTAATTACAGAGCTTCCTGACAGCATATAAAGGCCGTAAGAGATCCCGCCGATAAGAAGTGCGGCAACCATCTCAGCCGCAAGGTTAAAGAAACAGTTCAGATTTCCGCGCAGAGCACTTAACTCATCAGACCATACAGTGTAAGGAGATATCGAATCCATTACCGTGCCTACGATCGTCGCAATAAGGATGCACGAAAAAGATATAAGAACGTAAAGCGGAAGCAGAACGATCACTCCCAAATAAACGGTTACCAGAACAATAGCAATAACTTCAGGTATAAAAGTAATGATAATTGCCGTGAACACTTTCGCCTTGATCTGCACGCCGAGATCTGCCGGAAGATACTTTAGCATGTCAATGTGGATGCCCTCCCGGGTAAAAGAAGTGGACGCTATGGAATTCAGACCGGAAGCGATGAAAGATGCCGCGATTAATACAGAAAACAAAATGATATGACTTAAAGGATCTCCCGCCCGAATGTTATCTGAAAACATCTTGAACATTTCTATCCTCGGAGCTTCGATGATGAAAATAACTGCCGCAACAGGCCACAGAAAATTCGCATAGATGCAGTTCATGCGGTATGTCATCGTTCTTAAGAGGACCTTGATCTCTTTTATCACAAGTGAAGTAAAGACTTTACGTCTTCCATACGCTGAAGATGATCTTGCAGAAGATCTTTTATTGTTGACCGCAAAAGCCGCAAACAATCCTTTACGGTATGTCAGATGAGCGATCAGGACAGAGAGCAGATAAAGGGCGGCAATTAAGGCCACTGATCCGATGAGTGGAATAAAAGAATGGTTTCTTATAGACAGAGTCGTCAGATAGTTTGTCGGGAATAAGACATTGCATATCAATACGAAAGAGTTATTGCTTAAGACAAGCGAATCAAGAAAATTCGACATGCTAATCCCGCCGTAGCTTCTGAAAGACAGGAGGAACATCAGGGTAAAAGCCGCAAAAAGTATCAGGGACGAATGATAGATGATGTCAGTCCGGTTGAACCGTCTTAAGACGAGCATCAGCAATAAAGCCAATATCGAACAATATATAAGAGGCACAAGGAGCGAACCGAAAAATCCCGTTATGGAAGCCAGCAGAGCTACCGGATTAAGTGCATTTGCAATGCTTGTATTCTTCGCGACAGCGATGAAATACCCGATATAGATCGCAAATAACACATTGGATGTCATGACGTTCTCGGCTTTGAAGGTGTGCCAGAATCTTGCGGCATAGAGCGACGTGGATGATACGGGCAAAGCAGTCAGGAACTGAAGGTCCGATGAGAAGAACAGGACGCTGAACATCAAAGGCATTCCGAATATCATCGCAAAAGCCGAAATCAGGTCGAGTTCTGACAAAAGCCCGAATGAATTTCCGTCAAACACATACAAAAGGTTAGTAATGACATATGTTATGTAACCGACTAAGACAGTCACCGGAACCATTATCCCGATGAAAGCTATGAGACCAAACCGGTTATAGATCTTCTGCTTATTCTCTCCATTCGGTTTGGGCATCTCAAGATTCGAACTAAAAGCTTTATATAAGCCCCAAGTCTTGTTCATGATCCGGTCTCCGGCCTGCCCGTCAGCTTAACGAATACCTCTTCCAAGGTCATGCCCGGATTATCGAGTTTTAAATAATCCAGAGTGCCTTCGCGTATAATCTTTCCTTTATTGATTATCAGGATCCTGTCGCATAACTGTTCCGCAACTTCCAGAACATGAGTTGAGAACAGAACGGCATTTCCGGCCTTGGCATGTTCTCTCATCATCTGCTTTAATTCAAATGCCGCAGAAGGGTCGAGACCGGTCATCGGTTCATCCAATATCCATGCCGGCGGATCATGAATAAGTGCAGAGATCACCATGAGCTTCTGTCTCATTCCGTGTGAGTATTCACGCATTTGGGTATTCAGTACATCAGTCATTCCGAATCTTTCAGAAAGGGAACCGATCTTTGATTTTCTGGTATCTTCAGGAACTTCATACATGTCGGCAATGAAATTCAGATATTCAAGACCGGTAAGCTGTATCAGGATATCAGGATTATCAGCTATGTATGCAAAAGACATCTTGGCCTTGATCGGATCCTTATTGATGTCAAACCCGTTTATTACAGCGGTTCCCGACGTCGGCTTTAAGATACCCGTAAGCATCTTGATGACGGTGGTCTTACCTGCTCCGTTCGGTCCCGCAAAGCCTACGATCTCACCGGCTTTGATGGTAAAAGATATGTCATCGGTTGCCTTGTTGCCGTTTCCATATATCATTGTCAGAGATCTGGCTTCTATCATAGGCTATACCCTTCCCTGTAGATTACAGATACATGCGTGATCTCATTTGCCTCGTCAGGATATTCTTTCTCGAAATGCATGCCAATGGATTCTGCCGTTTTGAATGATGCTTCATTCGTATATTTGCAGTATGAATACAACGCCGGATAATCCGTGTTCTTAAATGCCCAGTCCCTTACTGCTCCGGCAGCTTCTTTTGCATAACCTTTATGCTGGCAGTCCCTGCGGATGTGGTAACCGATCTCAGGCAGCATCTCTCCTTCTATACACTGTAATGTAAGACCGCAGTCACCGATCATCTCGCCCGTTTCCTTCAGGCATACAGCCCATAATCCGAAACCGTTTTCCTTATAACGGTTCATGTTACGCTCGATCCACGCCCTGACTCTTTCTTCATCAAAAGTATAGGGATAGTGCTGCATGATCTCCCGGTCTGCCAGAACGGCATAAAGAGAATCATAGTCGTCCATTGTCATTTCGCGCAGGAAAAGTCTTTCAGTCTCAATGATCATATTTTGCTTCTTTCACATTTATTTTCGGTTGATCAGTAACAGCACTTAGAAAACTGCTATCAGCGGTATTTCCATTTCTTCTTTTGTAAGGCCGGCATGGCCGCCGGGCATCATTTCTGCTTCTTTGTGTGTGATAAAGATAGATTCATCAGAGACCGCTATGGCAATATAATCACCGAGCGAATCACGGAATATTTTGTGTTCTTTTCCGATTCCGAAAAGCTCCTGCTCAATGATCTCTTCTTTTGTAAGGAGCAAAAACTTATCTTTGAATGTCTTTTTAAAAATCTTCGGGAACTCTTCCAGGTATTCTTCCTTCACGAATAAGTTCAGTGCGCGGGGTTCGATGGATGGCAGGCGTACAAGACACTTCAATATCTCAGGATGATCCATCAGACAATGATTCCTGCTCCAGACCTGGCTATGATCAGCCGTGATGAGAAGCAGTGTATCTGAAAGCCCGGAGGCAAACTCTTCAAGTCTCTTCTCAAGTGAGAGCATGAGTTCATGAGCTTCATTACTGTCAGGTCCGAACTGGTGCATAGTACTGTCCGGTTCATTCCAGTATGCATAGATAAACTTCTTCTCAGGCGTTCTGCAGAGCTCATTAATGCGGTCTAAGATAGCATCCAGATCCTTAGGAAACGGCTCAAGATACGGCATCGAAGCATATGCTTTTCCGCCTGCCTCATTTATCCTCTGGATAATGTTCTTATACGGACAGTATCTGAAAGCTGCATTGAAATCTGCCGCAGGCTTAAGTTCCTTTAACTTAGGATTCTCCGGAGTACTGTCCTCGGTTTCTTCCAGCTGATCGGTATTCATAAATACCGTGACATTCTTACCAAGATCCGGATAATACATATCCCATCCGAGCCAGCCGTGTTCGTTCGGATAAAGACCTGACAGTACGGATGTCGTCGCGGCAACCGTCGTAGGAGGGAAAACAGAGCTGTAATTTCCCGCCAGATGTGAGCGCAGGAACCCATCAGGCTCAAGGTGCTTTTCCAGAATGGAAATTCCCATGGCATCCATGAGGAGCAGGACAACATTCTTATGTTCCTCTTCGAGAATCCTGTCAGCCATCTTAAGAGTCGGAGCGCTTGTTGGGGCTCCGAAATGCTTAAGTATCGAATTGCTCAGATTTACCAGGCAATTGTCGTAATCAGGCTTGCAGTTGATCATATATCGTATCCCGCCATATCTTTCAGTTCTCCAATAAGAACCACTGGTCCATTCCGGCACCGAGATTCTCATTAGGACGTTCACTAAAGCCGAACTTTTCATAAAAAGGTTCTTTTCCTTTAGCTGCCATAAGGCACATCTTTACTTTATATCCGGGCTTCATGTCAGCCTTTACTCTTTGGATCACGCTCTCGACAAGCTTCTTTCCGATCCCCTGTCCCTGATAATCAGGATCGACTATGACGTCAGATAAGAATGCGATATAACCGCCATCCCAGAGAAGTCTCACTACGCCTATTGCCTTCTCTTCATCTCTGGCGCATTTGATCATATAAGAATTATCAATGCCAGCCTGAGCTTCTTCGAGCGGGAATTCACACCAGCCGACCCGGCGTCTCAATTCCATGTATTCTTCTGATGTAATGTAATCCGTAAATCTGATCATTTATCCCCATTTAAGCCCTTCCATAATTCATTAACACCTTTTATAATACCTGATTGTTGTTAAAATAATATGCTATTATTAGTATTCAGGTAAATTTGCACGTGCAATTTTATTAGTTCGGGTCAGCATTTGTAAAAGTCAAGCAGGAAGCATTTAATGGATGACATGCCAAAAAAGAGAAAAGCGATAAATGGTGAGACAATCACCATCATTATCATACTTGCGATCATCATCGGTCTTTTCGCTTTCTTCCTCAAGGACGTTATGCTCCCCCTGTTCCGGTTGCAGCTTGATAATGACCTTGACGGAGCAGCTGCGCTCCTGAAGAGCAAAGGCTTCGTGGGCGGCATCAGCGTCATCCTGATCGAAGCGCTTCAGATGATCATCATCTTTGTATCCGCAGAGTTTATACAGATCGCAAGCGGTCTGAGCTATCCGATATACATTTCGCTCCCTTTGTGCGATATCGGCATCTGCCTTGGCGCCACGGTTATATTCCTCTTGGTCCGGGTATTCAAATTCAACAGCACTACCTATGAAAAGAACCGCGGCATGATCGACAAGATCGCTTCAAATGCCAAGGACCGCAACATCGTGATCCTCCTCTATCTTCTTTTCTTCATGCCGTTCATTCCGTTCGGTGCGATCTGCTATTACGGTGCCAGCACAAAGATCTCATACGGAAAATACATGCTCACTGTCTCCACCAGCGCCATTCCTTCTGTCGTTGTTTCTGTGCTCATAGGTCAGGCCGGAAAGCTGTTCTTCACTAACAGTATCCCTCTCTGGCTTCTGGTCCTCATAGTAATTGCCCTGTCAGTAATGCTTTTCGCGCTGATCTACTGGTTCATGCATAAATTCGTCCTGAAAGGCACTGATAAGACACCGGATTCTCTTTTCTTCGACATATTCTTCATGGTCGCAAAGCTCCTCCAGTTCGGTAAGAAAAGGCCTCTTGTCGGAGATGATCTGATCATTACGGCTGATGTTCCTTATCTGATACTTGCCAATCATGAGAGCAGGATCGATTACTTCTATCTGTATTACCTGTCGAATCTGAAGAGCCCGGCTTATATATTCAGCAAGATCCACAGCATCGATCCGATTTTCCGGATATTTCAGAAACACTGCGGCTTCATACCAAAGAAACTGTTATCCGATGATCCGGAAGCCGATGCAAAAATAGAGCGCATAGTTAAGATGGGCTTCCCTGTGGTTATGTTTCCCGAAGAACGGACTTCTCCGGACGGGCGTACTAATCCCATATATGAAAATATCGGAGCTTACTGCAAAAAGCTCGATGTCGATCTGGTACTGGTCAGGATCACCGGAAGTTACTATGCTCATCCGATGTGGCGCAGGAGAGCATATTCATCTGATGTTAAAGTAACGGTGGACAGCGTGATCAAGCGCAAGGAGATCGCCTCCATGACAGATGAGGAACTCGACAGTGTCATCAAAGAGACTCTCTATAATGACGTTTCGCTTTGTAACAATGTTACATACCGTCAGAGAGGCAAAGCAAAGGGCCTGGAGAGGATCCTCTACCGCTGTGCAGACTGCGGGGAGCTCTATAAGACTGTAGGCAGAGGAAACGAATTAAAGTGCCTATCATGCGGTGCAGTCCATACTTTAGATAATAAATATCATTTCACTGACAACATTGGCTCCATACCCGGATACTATGAAGCCATCCGCAAACTTGAAGAAAAAGAGCTTGATTCCCTCTGTCTTAATGCCAAAGTCAGGACCAGAATATTCAATGAAAACGGAATTATGTCAAAAACCGGCAACGGAGAATGTACTCTTGATAAGAACGGATTCAGATTCAGATCTGATTCTGAAGAATTCTCCATACCGGTCGAAGAACTCCGTCCCTTGGCATTTGCCTGCGGAAAAAGATTCGAGTTATATCACGAAGGAAAGCTTCATTTCTTCTATCCGAAGGAAGATCCTGTGCAGGTCGCACGCTGGGCTCTTATCGTTGATATGCTGAAAAACGGTTTCAAAACGGACGCAATTAAAATTCAGACAAATATCGATTGATCAGCTTTACAAGTTTTAAGTTTGTTTAAAGTTCCCTATGTAACATGAACTCATACAAAGGAGGATTTTGACATGCTTAACGAATTATTCGGCGGTTTATTTGATACAGCTGCAACAACAATATCCGTACAAAACTTTATCATATGCATTGCAGCAGCCTTGATCCTGGGACTGGTCACCGCCCTTTCCTACAGATTCAAGAGTACATCCACCAAAAGCTTTATGCTGACACTGGCAATCCTGCCCGCCCTGGTAACAGTAGTCATAATGCTGGTAAACGGTAATGTGGGAGCCGGAGTTGCCGTAGCAGGCGCTTTCTCACTGGTAAGATTCCGTTCAGCGCAAGGGTCAGCCAGAGAGATTGCAGCGATATTCCTGGCAATGGGCATAGGTCTTATAACAGGTATGGGCTACATCGGATATGCAGTCCTTTTTACACTCGTAATGTGCGCGGCACTCATGATCTACACTGCAGCAGGATTTGGTGATAAAACAGGCATAAAAGAAAAGACATTGAGAATAACCATTCCGGAGAACCTCGATTATGACGGAGTGTTCGACGAAGTTCTTAACACATATACATCAAAAGCAGATCTCATATCAGTTAAGACTTCAAATATGGGCAGTCTTTTTAAACTCAAGTACGATGTAACGCTCAAAAAAGATGCCAGCGAAAAGGAATTCATAGACAAGATAAGAGAGCGCAACGGAAATCTTGAAGTATCCATGTCTATCCGAGATGTGTCGAATTCCGCAGAATTATAAGGAGGATAAGAAAATGAAGAAATTCAAATACAACAAAGAGCTAATTTCTCTTATTGCAATACTGTCTCTTTCAGGATCACTGATCGCGTGTTCGGCAGTCGTTAAATCTGACGGAACTTCAAAAAACGCAACTAACAGCACCGCAAGCACAGAAAGCATAGTCAGCACGGGGGAAACAACAGTTGATGCTTCGGATCTGGTATCCGACAGAGACTTAGATCCCACATATGCTGAAGAGGATACGATCAAGATCGAACTCCAGAACAACACTGCAGCCTGCAGTTCATCTTCGGTATCGGTAAAGGACAGCATCATCACTATCAGTTCAGAAGGAACATATATCGTTTCAGGAACACTTACAGATGGTCAGATCGTAATCGATGCCGGTAAAGAGGATAAGATCCGGCTGATCCTTAACGGCTGTAGCATCACAAGTTCAGATTCGGCAGCTATCTATGTGGTCAGCGCAGACAAGGTTTTCGTAACCTTGGCAGAAGGCAGCACAAATACTTTTTCAAACGGCGGGACATTCACATCCCAAAACGATGACAATATAGACGGAGTCATATTCAGCAAGGATGACATTACCTTTAACGGAGAAGGAAACCTTACTATAGACTCCCCTGCAGCCAACGGAATAGTCTGTAAAGATGATCTTGTCATAACAGGCGGAACATATCAGATCGATTGCGCAAAGAACGCCATCGAAGCAAATGATTCCATAGCCATCACAGACGGAGATATCACCATTACCGGATGCAATGACGGACTTCATGCCGAAAACGACGACGATGATACTTCAGGTTACATCGTTATCCAGGGCGGTATACTGAATATAAATGCAGAAGATGACGGCATCCATGGAACAAGCCTTGTAACGATAGATGATGGCAACATAACGATCAATGCAGGTGAAGGAATCGAAGGAACCTATATCACGATAAACGGAGGAACGATAAACATCTCCGCATCCGATGACGGAATAAATGCAGCACACAAATCAGATTCCTACACACCTACGGTCGAGATAAACGGCGGCGAGATCACAATAGTGATGGGTCAGGGAGACACTGACGGAATCGACTCCAACGGCAACCTGATAATTACCGGAGGAATGATCGACGTAACAGGCCAGTCACCTTTCGACTATGACGGAACATGTGAATACAGCGGCGGAACACTTATAGTAAACGGAAGCCAGACTAACACCGTCAGCAATCAGTTTGCAGGAGGCCCCGGCGGAGGAACCGGTGGTCCCGGCAGAGAAATGAGACCATTCTAATAAAGCAATAAAATGGGCTGTCCCCAAGGACAGCCCTGATCTTTTCTAATCGATTTTTCTCAAAAAACCGCTTATTAGAGAGCGGCTTTTCTCTTCTCGCATTCAGGACAGTAAGACATCGGCGGCATGGAAAAAACGGATTCCTTTCTGTATCCGCATTTAGAGCAGATAAATACGTATTTCGTAAACACACCGCCCATTGTAGTGCTCATCAGCCATGTGCCGTCACTGCTGTCATTATCATTTTGCTGTTTGGAAGTTTCTGCTGTCTCGACTGGCAGTTCGGAAATTTCAGCTGTTTCCCTGATCTCCGGTTCTTCTATTTCAGAAACAGCCTGGATCTCGATGGTCTCCTCATCAAACCATGTCTTGGGCTTTGGTTCTTCAAACATGCACTTGGTAATATAGAAAGGGCAACCCGAGCAGTCGTCCCTGTTGACACACATTCTGTAAATGCCTCTTAATAACTGATCTACCTGTTGTTCTTTATCATCCTTAATCATAGGCTTTACTCCTTTGCGGGATTCAGATATTTCTGTCAGAAATATCCGGAAACAGGATTATTATCACCGCTGTTCAACGGTAATATTATAGCACGTTTGCGGGTATTAGGCTCGGGTTAGACTTTGTGGCGAACCACCAAAAAGATAGTTATTGATTTGTTTTATTGAAACGAATTATATTCCGGTTATATCCGGTCGTCGGTATGTAATCTTTTTCTTTTTGAACATTTAAAAGACCGGTGATAACGAAACTGCTGAGTCCTTTTATCTGAAGATCAGGATCAGTGACATCAAATATCTTACCCGAATCGCGGATTATGAGGCTTACCCTGTCCTTATCATACAGAAGTGAATACTCGACCCAGACTTTGTTATCTCCGTTTTGTTCAAGCAGTGTTGTGCCTATCTCTTCAGTAAACAATGCTGCTTTCATCGCTGTTTTTTTATCATAGCCCTGTTCAGAAAGATCATTTTGGATCTCTTGAGAAATCTCCGGCAATTTCTCTTTTTCCAGAACTGAATCAAAGACGATTATACGGCTGTCCATCCAGTCAAGATACAACGGGAACCGGTCTTTCCCTTTTCGGCATCTGAAAATGATCATAGATAAGACCAATCCCACAACAGGTGCAACAGCAAATCCTATCCATAATCCGTTTACTCCGAAAAGCAGTGCGAATAATATTGGGAACACAGTATACATGGGACCGTCTGTTATACATACCGTCATGATCGAAAACCCGACGCGGTCGGTATAAAGATAATAAGAAGTCATCAAAGTAAACAGAGCCATTGATGTTAACGTCAGGCAGATGATACGGATTGCTGCAACTGCAGGCACCATCAGAGATTCATCTTCCACTCCGAACAACCGTGCAAAAAGAGGTGCAGCGAAAAAGATAAGAACCGTTGAAATTATTCCTTCAATAATCGCAGTCTTCTCTGCACTCTTCATCAGGCGTCGTATCAGGAAGTGGTTTTTCTCTCCGAAATAAACTGATATCAGAGGCTGCAATGCCATTCCGATCCCGTCATAAACGACCGAGAAATTGATCAGGGAGATAGCCACCGCTAGAACAATAAGATACTTCTCATCATAATTCCTGCTGATAAAACTGATCAGAATAAAATTGACAAGTCCCCACAGAGGATACGTAATTACATCCACAACACTGTAACGGAAACAGATCCCAAGATCCTTCCAGGAAAAATGCGGCACAAAATGCAGTGTATTCGATTTCTTAACGAAATGAGTGAGGAGAACAACGATCGAAAGTGCATAACCTATCACCGTTCCGACCATGATCCCGAAGATTCCAATGCGAAGCGCGAATAATATCGAAAGACCGATATTCCCTCCGATCTGGACAACATAGCATATCGTCTGCAATTGTTCATCTCCGTCAGCAAATACCATGGCTTCCAGATAATTGCAGAGAATAATAAATATCGAACAGACCGGAAGGAGCCTGTAATATTCACCCGCGCTGTCAAGGATCGCTCCTGACATACCGCTTGCAGCAAAATACGGTTCCCTGATCAGATTAAGAGTTTCGGGGATAACGACTACTAGAAAAACAGTCGCTATCATTCCCAAACTGTATAACTCATCTGCACGCTTTTTGTCTGCCGCACCGACAGCCCGTGAATAAAGGGTTGCAAGTCCTTCCGTGATACAGCCCGCCAAAAATAAAACCATTCCGGTAAGCGGAGTAATGAGGTTGATCGCAGCAACAGCATTAGGGCTGATAACCAGTCCGGCAATTATGCTGTCACATAACTGCATCAGATAATTCACTGCCATAGTGAATGTACCCGTGATCAGCATGGATCTGTATTTTCTATTACAAAAAGTATCTTTTTCGGTGTGCGTCAGATGCATGAAAACATATCTTTTCTCAAATAATAAAAGATAATATCACAAGGCGGAGGTAACGCAATGACAAGGAGGAAGCTATTCATATGCTGTGCAAATTCATAGATCCCTGTATACGCTTTTCCTCAGACGCGTGATGCTGATCACCATGCCGATCACTCCGACGGTGAAAAACATGACCGCTATTCCGGAACCTGTCCCGTCCCCGAAAAAGCTTGAAAGAAAGCTTTGCAGCGGCGATTTCGTTTTCATGAACGGCTCGAAAACATAATCGGCCAAAAAGCCTGCCAGCAGAAGTCCCAACGGATTGGTGCAATTCATGATCGTATCGTGTGCCGAGAACACCCTTCCCTGCATCTCAATCGGAACCTTCCCGCGCAGGATCGCTGTCTGGTTCGCCCCCATTATGACGGCTGCGGCATATCCTGCAAGATTGGTGATACTCCAAACCGCAGGATGAGACGACAGACTCATTACCACTTCAGCAAAATAAATGAAAGCGCAGCAGACAAATATCAGGCGGGATTTTTTCTTTACCGGTTTAAGAACTGTCATCATGATGCTTCCGATAAGAATACCGACCGAGGTTGCCGTCTGGACCATGCCGAGAATCCTTTGATCATTACCACTCTTCCCTAATATAAATGGTGCCAAAAGGCCGTCATTTCCGAGCTTTGCAAGCAGATTGACGACAGCAATGAACAGAGTCAGCCGAAGCATTGCCTTGTTATCACACAGAAACTTTATACCGTCAGCACAGCTCTTGATAATCGGTTCATCATCCTTCTTTTTATCATGTTCCGGCTCAGAAATCTTAACCAGAAATATAAGCACAATAAACGCGATTCCAAAACTCACCAGATCACATATCAAAACTAAGTCCAGACCGCCTATTACGAGCAGGATGCTTCCGAGCGCCGGTGCCAGGATAGAGACTATCGATCCGGATATTCCCTGAAGTCCGCCGATCCGCGTATAGTGTTTTTCCGGTACGATCAGGCTTATGGCTACAAATGATGCGGATTCCTGAAAAGAATTCATAAAACTCAGGATGATGTTGATCAGATACAGATGCCATATCTCCAGGACTGCACCGGAATAAAGGCCTAAGACCAGCAGGGATCCCAATGCCGCGATCATATCTGCTGCCAGCATGATGCGTTTCTTGTTTCTGCGGTCAACATACGCACCTGCAATGAATCTGAATAATATCGTAGGAAGGAATGCACAGAACGTTAAAAGCGTAACGCTCGATGCCATTCCCGTCTTCTGGTATGCCCAGATTATCAATGCATAATCAGTCATGGCTGTACCTAATTCCGATACAGTCTGAGATGACCATAAAAGCAGAAAGCTTTTAAGCTCTTTTATAGTGGATAGTTTATTCATAACTTTGCTCCCGAAAAATGTATTTATTTTTCCGTGCGCAAAGTCATATCAGACGATATTATCGTTTGCTCCGTGAAGGTATCGTCTTTTAGACCTTGCGCGGAGCATCAGCATCTGCAGCTAATGAGATCCCTTTATCAGTATGTTTCATATTTTCAAAATACTTTTTTATCGTAAACATTCATTGTATATATTCATCTTAGATGAGAACACTGATAGCAGCCTGTCTGCTTTTCTTCTCGTTAACAAGATAATCCAGAAATCTGTCGAGATCTTGTTCCGCATCAGATGAAACTACAACCTTATAGATCATATTTTGACCTCAAGCCTGCCACAACATCGTCAGCATCCTTTACCATTCCCTGATTTGCATGAGTTCTTGCTATCTCAAGCATAGTCAGCATTTCATCTTCAGACAAAGAATCATACGGATTGCGGACAACCTTCTTAATCTCAAAAGGAAAACCATTGGCAGCAACCGCCTGTGTTAAAAACATTCTTATTGCAGTTGTCGTATCTGTTCCAAGTTCTTTGAACAGAAGGTCTGACTTCATCTTCAGATCATCATCAACTCTAACTTGTATAGTACTTGCCATGTTACAACCTCCTTACTCTCATAATGCAATTTTAATGCAAATTCATTACATATGCATTCATTTTGCAATACGCCATAAGCACAAGGTTCTACTACAGCAAACGAGCTTATTTAACAAATATCAGTATCTTTCCCCGTTCGAGGCTCTCAAAGGTAACCCCGCCTTTTTGCTGGTAATAAGGGCTGTATACTTTCTCGAAATGAATGCCCTGAAGATTCTTTTCGGTGTATGTGAAACCATAATCGCAGATCTCGTCGATAAGCTTCTTGTATGTGTACTTGCATTTCTTTTTATTCTTATCCCGGAAATTCGAAAGATGGAAAGGTAAGACAGCAAGGATTCCGCCGTTCTTTAATGTCCTTTTCGCTTCTTCCAACATCACAAAACGGTGGAGACCGTCGTAGGGCTTCCCTTCTCCATGGAACATGTCGGCGTAGATCACAAGATCAAAGGTATTATCCTCATAATCGTGCCTGTAGTCTTCTCTTCCTTCAACCGTAGTGATGCAGTTTATCTTCTCGTTTTTTGCTTTCTCACAGATGTAATCTAAACACTGCCTGTTAATGTCTGCTGCATATACTTTGCATTTTTGATCAAATGCATAAGCCACAGCAAAGGAATAATTCCCGGCTCCGCAACCGTAATCAAGGATTACCGGATCAGTAACATTAAGAACAGAAGCGAAAATATCCGCGCCTTCTGTCTTCTCCCAATTAATGACTTCATCGAAAATACTCATATATTCCATCCTCCATATAAGATTATAACCACAAAACTTTTTATAAATATCATATAATCCTTGGGTTTTGCTAGGATTTCGTGTAGAATTATATCGTAACTCCTGGCACTCGATTAATTAGTGAGGTATCCCTATGTTTTGTGGTAATTGTGGAAAACCTTTGGAATCAGGCGCTTTTTGCCCTTATTGCGGTGCTAAACGTCCTGACGTATCGCCAGCTCCGGCAGCTGAAACCGTCAGCCAACCGGAAGCCGAGAATGTCAATCAACCTGCAGCTGAGACTGTCAGCCAGCCTGAAGTTGAAACTGTAAACCAGCCTGAAGTTGAAACTGTAAAACAGCCTGTACCTGAGCCGATCGTTGCTCCCGAACCGGCTGCAGAAACTCCCGCCACAGTGGCAGAAAATACTCCTGAACCTGAGAACGTCCCTGAACCGGCTCCGTCAAGACCTGGTGCGGTCTCGGCAAGTGAGGCTGCTCCCGCAGCTGCTGTCACTCCTGAAGCAAAACCCAAGAAGAAAAAGTCGGCCAAACCATTCATTATTATCGGTGCCGTTGTTCTTGGTCTGTTCTTAATTGCCGGCGGCATTGTCGCTTTCCTGTATTTCAGCATCGTCAATAAGTACAACAAAGGAATGGAAGCAATCGATAACAAAGACTATTCTGAAGCTATCGATACATTTAACGAGATTAAAACTTACAAGGATTCCGAGTATTGGGCTGAATATGCTCAGATTGAACTGGATTATCAGGCGCTCGGCGACCTCGACGCGGCAGGCGATTATGACGGTATTATCGCATTGCTGAATGAACGCTCGAAATTCTTCGGAAACGATAAAAAAGGCAAGGAAGCAAAGGCCCTTTCGGATGAATATGCGACACTCAAAGCTGCCTTTGAGGATAAGGAAGCAGAAAAATATTTCGACGCTGCTGATAAATTTGATTCGCTGACACAATTTGAAGATAAGTACGCATATGAAGCAGCTCTGTGCCGGGTCTACGGTTATGAAGATGTACAGGACTGGATCAGTGCTATTGCTTATCTCTATGGCATTCAGATTCAGGATTTTGATCTGGCATACATAGACAAACCTCTCGGCTCAGAGCAGAGTCTGATCAGTAAAGATTTTATAGCCCAGAACAACTATGTTTCTGACCCCCAGGCTTTTGATGATGCTTTAAATCTTAACAGCGTTGAAGAAAAAGCACTTGCCGAAATCGCAGTAAACGGTCTTTGGTACAATTACGCCTACAATAAATGGATGAACAATGAGTGGGAGGAAGCAATAGATATCTTCACCAGGCTTGGTGATTTCAGGGATTCAGCATACGTGCTTAACCGTGTTAAGGATGATCTTGACGGTTATACAACATCCTATAATGAAGCCATGGCATATTATGAGAACGGCGAATACTACAAGGCGAAGAAGCTCTTTGATTCGATCCCTGAATTCAAGGATTCGGCTGAAATGGCAGAATCCTGCAAGCAACCGCTTCCGGAAACGGATGATTACAGATATGATGACGGCAGCATTCAGTTGGATATTTATGCACCTTCAGGTTCCAAATCCGTATTAATAAGATTATATGATTCGGACGGCGATGTTGTAGCTCAGGTATTCATCAGCGCAGGCGATTATACCACCCTTTATGTCGGCGCAGAAACCTATACGATCAAGGTCGCATACGGAACTGAGTGGTACGGTGAGACAGATCTCTTCGGCGATAGAGGAAGCTACACCCAGCTCTATAACGGTGACGATCCTGACTTTACATTCAGTTACGGATATAAATATACGTTGGAGCTCATGACGGTTGAAGGCGGAAATGTAGGATCGGATTCTCTTTCAGGCGCTGATGATATGTAACTGATCCTGTTTTCACAAGTAGGAATCAAAACAAAACGGCTGGTAATCTACCAGCCGTTTTAACATGTTACTAATTCCCTTCTGTGCAGGCGTCTGTACCTATTCAGGTGACCAGCTGGCCTGTACGTCTTCAATAACAACATTATCGTCAACTTTAACAACGACCTGATATTCATCCTCGTAAACTATCTCACCGGGGAAGTTTGTATAGACAACATAGTAAGCGTGATTATATCTCTCCAGAAGCCACAGCAACGGATTGATCATCTTCATCATCATCTCGGAATTCTCTGTCTTGAAATAACAGATGACCTTTTCCTGCCGCTTGCATTGAGGCGGCCACGGCAGTTCTTCCGCAAACCAGGAATCGATCTCTTTAAACAGTCCAACGTCCTCTTCTTCCATGACGCCATCAGTAACCATCTGATTCAGCATGCTGAATATGCCTTTGCCGGTCCTCGTATTGGCCGCCAGTTCTTTGCCCTGTATCCTGCAATACTTGAATTTCATAGCGCTCAGATCCTCGAAAAACATTTTCTTTTATAAGATGAGTATACAACAGCCTCACTCTGCTGCGCATTAAAACGATATAACAATTGTGTAAATTAACATATAATCATTACTAAGAATTTACACAATCGTAAATCAGTATTAATTCTCAGTTATTTGGGATGACTTAAAATCTATATATGAGTTAAACTCTTAATAACATGACTGTTTTTGGGTGATCTTTTATGTTTTTAATGATTTTAAAAATGTCTGCTGTTACAGCCGGCAACATACTGATTACATATATTCTTTGGAAGTTTCTGAAGAACAGGAAGATCGGCTGGGGTTACAGAATAATCCTGTCCGTTATATTCGGTACCCTTGCGATCCTGGCAACGCATTACGGTATTGATTATCAGGATATGATGATCAACGTCAGAGATCTCGCCCCGCTCACCGCAGGTCTCTTCTTTGATCCGGTCGCAGGCATTATCGCAGGTTTTATCGGCGGCATCGAGAGATTCATAGCAGGCAGATACTTCGGAGTAGGTTCTTATACAAAAATAGCCTGTTCCATTTCCACTTGTCTTTCAGGATTAGTTGCTGCCCTGTTAAGAATCGTTATCTTTAAAGGAAAGAAACCATCCCCGGTATTCTCATTTTTCATCGGTTCGACAATGGAAGTGTTCCATATGTATGTTGTATTCATTACTCACAGAAGTGATATGAATATGGCTTACTATGTCGTAAAGGTATGTGCTCCTCCGATGATCATCTTTACAGGCATAGGTCTTGCGCTGATCTCACTGGTCATCACGATTGATTCCGGCGAGTGGATAAACCTGGAAAAATTAAGCCGTTCCCGTGATATAAGAGTATCCCAGAAGTTCCAATTCTGGCTCTTCCTGATAACTACGGTAGTCCTTGTTTCCAACCTTATACTTGTAAACGTTCTTCAGACACAAATTGCCGAACAAAAATACAAATCAGTCCTTCTACAGGCCTCGAACAGTATCGGTACCTCATATGATATCTCAATCAACAAAGAAAAAGACTTTGGTTCAATGACTTTCAGCATCGGTGAAAACGGAGGCTTTGTATTATTTGATAAAAACGGAAATATAATCTTCGGTGATCATATCGGAGAACAGGTTAGCAGTAGAGTTATAGAAGAATCCTGGAACAGCACGGAGAAAGAGATGTTTCCTTCTGTTCTGTTCGGTGAAAAATATATGTGCATGGCAAGAAAAACAGCAGACGGAAACATGGTGCTTGTTTATCTTACCCAGGAAGAAGTATTTACAGAAAGAAACCATACCGTATATGAAACGGTTCTCTCAGATATCCTTCTGTTCACCGTAATCTACATATTGATTTCCGTACTTGTCCAGAAGATCGTCGTAAACAATCTCGAAATGGTCAATAAATCACTCCGCAAGATCACAAACGGAAACCTTAATGAGGTCGTGTCCGTTTATTCTTCTTCGGAGTTTACGTCACTGTCAAACGATATAAACCAGACAGTTGATGTTTTGAAGACATATATTAATGAAGCAGAAAAAAGAATAGAACAGGAACTCGAGTTTGCTAAAAGCATTCAGGAATCCGCTTTGCCTCACAACTTTGACTTCCCGAGAAATGATCTTGAGCTCTTTGCATCAATGGATCCTGCAAAAGAAGTCGGAGGAGATTTTTACGATTTCTTCTTTATTGATTCAAATAAGATATGTCTCGTAATCGCTGATGTTTCGGGAAAAGGAATCCCCGCTTCCCTATTCATGATGAAGAGCAAAGCAATCATCAGAGGTTATGCGGAATCCGGTAAGAATCCCGCTGAGATCTTCAGACTGGCAAATAACGGACTGTGCGACGGCAACGATGCGGATATGTTTGTAACTGTATGGATAGGCATTGTCGATCTGGAAACAGGTCACATGGTATGTTCTAATGCAGGACATGAATATCCTGTTCTGAAACGGAAAAACGGCAGCTATGAGTTATATAAGCAGAAACACAATTTCGCGCTTGCAGTTATGCGTGATGCAAAATTCAGGGAATACGAATTAGACCTGGCTCCCGGAGATTCTTTGTTTGTATATACAGACGGAATTCCCGAAGCGATCAATACAACTCAGGAAGAATATGGCACAGACCGTCTTCTTGACGTACTGAACAGACATAAGGATCTGCCACAGAAGAATATACTGAAACAGGTACGGCGCGACATCAGATACTTTGTCGGTGAAGAAGACCAGTTTGATGATGTTACGATGCTTGGATTCAAATACAGCGGCATTACGGACGAAAACATCTGAACCAAGATGCGTTATAATATTTTAAATTGTATTGTGAGGTTTTCCAATGAAGACAGAAATTATAAGTATTTACTCATCAGGAGATGGCAGAGATAAAGCGCTGGAGCTCGCTGAAAAAACGGGTGCATATTGCGGACTTGATACCAGATCCGTACTGCGTCTTCGTCTGCTCTCTGAAGAGCTTATTGAGCTTATCCGTTCTTTGGCCTCCACACTCCAGGGAGATTTCTGGTTAGAGGCATCTGATAATAATGTAGAGATTCATCTCAAAACAACGATCCCCATGGACCTGCAGACAAGAAACGAACTGCTGGCGGTCTCTTCTTCCGGAAAGAATTCAGCTGCAAAAGGCATCATCGGAAAGATCCGTGAAATGATCGCTTCTGTAACCTTACCCGATGATCCGAACACAAAATCCATGACGGAACAGGCCCTCGGTCTTCTGTCTCTCGGTTATCAGATGGGATCTTATAACAGCGGAACTTACAGCTGGTCTATGAGTTCTTACATAACATCTGTCAATAACAGCGATTCTGACGATGATGATGCAAATGAAGCGAAAGACGAATTAGAAAGATCCATAGTCGCAAACCTTGCTGATGAAGTTAAGGTTAATATAGTAAATTCCAATGTCGAAGTTACTATTTTCAAATCATTTGTCTGAATACAGATGATGCTTTAATCGCTGATCTTCTGACGAATGGATGTAAAACAGATAATAAATCCTTCTTCTGTCTTACCGATAACTTTAGCGTAGATGCATCCGTCATCGTTACAGAGCATAATGTTCTGCTTTTCTTTAAGTCCTATATCAGGTAATAAAACCGCAAACTTTTCATTCTGAGATTTTTTCAGGATCTTTCCGCTGTGTTTTATTACCTGGACTTTCTTATCTTCAAGAACATAAAACAGATACTCACTTGGATCAGCATGTTCATTCCAGACTATATTTCCATTCGATCCGTCTTCGAATGTAAGATCTCCTATGCCATCGATCTCATAGTATTTAAGTGCTTCAGGCGAACCTTTGGGCAAAAAACTGCTTTCGGATTTTATCAGAAGTTCATCCTTGATCAGCTTTCTTGTATTCTCGGTGATAAATATCTGTCCGCCTATGGTCAGAGTCTCCAGACGACCTGTAATGTTGACTGCAGAGCCCATACATCCGTACTTCATCTTTTTTTCGGAACCGATATTACCGACGACTACACTGCCTGTATTGATACCGATACCCATCTCCAGTTCCGGGTATCCGTTTTCCTTATTCCACTCATTTACTTCCTTCATCGCATTCTGCATTTCAACAGCACATTTCACAGCCATCACAGGATGGTCAGAAAGGTCTTTGGGGGCACCAAATACAACGAAGATCCCGTCTCCCAGGAACTCGATAACAGTGCCGTTATACTTCTGAATGGCGGATACCATTGCTTCGAAATAGTGGTTAAGGACATTAATGAGTTCCTCTGCGTCGAGTTTCGCGCTCAATGCGGTAAAGCCTCTCAGATCACTCATCATGATGGTAACGTTCTTTTTCATGCCGCCGCTCTTTTGGCCTTCAGCCGTAGTAAGAGCGTAGTCGGCTATATCAGGTGACGTATATCTTACGAGTGCAGAATTGACTTTAAAAAGCTGCGTCAGATTAGTGATCACTACAAGATAGACAGTCTCTTCATTCTCATAGCAGGTCATCCTTACATGAAGGTTGTGCACTTCACCTCTATTATTCCAATAATCTACGATCGCCTCATGTGAAGCAACTCTATTAGAGACTGTATCAATAAACAACTGAATAAGATCGTCGTTCCCTTCAATGAAGGGAACGGCTTTCCATATCCTTATGTTTTTGTCCGATGATAATTCAAAGAGCTTTTCAGCCGAAGGATTGGCATACAATACTTCACCCGAAGCCGAAATAATACAGATCGAGTCTTCAGTATTTGTAAAAAAGTATTGTGCCTGATCAGGGCTTATCATTTGCTGTAGGTCTCTGAGAGCTCCTTACATGCATTGAAGTAATCATAAGTAAGGCATCTCAGACGATATGAGAGATGACGGAGGATCATATCTATCTTAACCGGTGTAGTCTTGAAGAGCTCAGCCAGTTCTTCAGGATTGATGATCTCCACATATGTATCGTCAGTCTCAGAAACAGCAGTAGCGCTTCTTGCTTCTTCAGCGATCATTCCCATTTCACCAAAGCAGGCTACTGGTAATAACTCCGTAAGCTTCAACTGATCAGCTGTACCGTAATTGCTGTAGATTCCGACACTGCCGCCGTGAACAATATACATGCACTTTCCGATCTCGCCCTGCTTAAAAATGATCGTGCCTTTCTTATAAGACTCTACATTATCGGAATCCTGACCGGAAACAACTTCAGACTCACGAAGAGATTCTGCACTCGGCTTATCAACTTTGATCTTTCTTGCCTTAAACCAATCAATGTGCTTTTGGATCAATACGGAGAACCAGTCATCCTTCTTATCGGCGCTCTTGAGATCAGCAAGGATCTTATTAGCTTCATCATAATCAGCTGTAAGTTCCTTAAGCCTCTTTCCGAGATGCTTCATGATCGCAAGGATCTCATCCGGCTTCTCGGTAAAATATGTGTTAAGATCGTCTGCTGCGACTTCGGCGACTTTTACATCACTCTCAGCAACAACAGTGGAACTTCTGGGATAGGACTCGATTACTGCCATTTCTCCAAAATACTGACCGGGAACAAGAACAGTAAGCTTTACCTGATCATCTAATCCATAATTCTTATATACTCCGGCATTGCCCTCCAAAATCTGAAAGAAACTATTACCGATATCACCTTCTTTGATAATGACTTCTCCATTGGCGAATGTCTTTTCAATAGTACTCATTTTGTTTCCCCTTTCTGTCTTTCGGATTTGTAAAATGCCTCAAATCAACTTTACATTTATATACTTTGAATTGTATTTTCAATACACCTGTTTGTCAATTATGACGAAAACATAATGGATCCCGGAATTCCGCTTCCGGGATCCATATCATCATTAAGCTTTAACTTACTTAAGCTTTAATACCTGACCGGGATAGATGTAGTTCTCGAAATGTGATTTAACACCGTGAGCCTTAGCGTCTCTGTCGATCATCTCTTTATTCAGCTGATAAAGCTTCTGCCATGTGGTGTTAAACCTCTTTGCGATTGAGGAAAGATTATCTCCGGCTACAACCGTATAAGTATCCGGGATGGACTTGCTTGAATCTGCTCCTCCGACAACATTACCCAATTCGTTCTCATTAATTTCTTTCATTTTGTTTACCTTCTTTCGTTGTATTATTTTGTTTTATGTATTTATTGTATTTATCAAATCCCGGGTTCAACTGTAAAACGTGTTACGATTGATTCCATCTGTGATGCATTTGCACCTTCTGCGAAGATTCCGAAGAATCCTGATTCGCCTACCTTGCAGATGTAGATCATCTGGTTGTCTTCTGTGAACATAACGCCACCGTTAAGTGCCTTACAGTCTGATGCTGCCTGTGAATGGGATGCGTAATCTTCATATGTATCCTGTTCGAGTGTTATAGCTATTGCCGTATTATTCGCATCCTTATCGTAAAGGTAAACGGCACCGCTGGTGAATTCACAAGAATAGCCGTCTGTAAGATCGACTGTTGTTTCGATAATAGCGTTTTCTGTTCTAAGGTTAGCAGATGCGTACTGCCTGACCGTTTCGTTTTTCTTTGCACAGCCTGCGAAGCAAGCGATTCCGAGGATTGTTAATGCGATAATTGCTGTTAAAGCGGTTGCGATTGTCTTTTTCATTTTTTTGCCCTCCTTGTTTTTGGCATTTGTTTTTGTTTGATGGCTTCATTATGTCAACAAATCTGATGGTTACCAATCAGTAATATCATTGCTGTTTGATGCTTAAGCAACAATCGCCTGTCTGAGTGTTGTCAAATGCTGAAAAACTTTTGAATTTCCGCTACAAATCCACTTCCTTATAATTCGGATTAAGCTTTCTTAAGACCTCCTTTACTTCGGGAATGGCATCTGTCAGGGCCTCTACACATTTAGGATCAAACTGGATACCTTTTCCTTCTTCTATCATCTTAACGGCCTGGGAGAGCGGAAATGCCGGTTTGTAGATACGTGGTGACGTCAACGCGTCAAAAACATCTGCAACGGCCATTACTCTTGCAGACAAAGGTATTTCTTCGCCCTTTAAACCTTCCGGATATCCTTTTCCATCCCAGCGTTCATGATGATAAGCTGCCATATTTCGAGCTTCGCTTAAATAGCTGTCACCCTCTACATCATTTATTGCCTTCTCGATTATCGCCTTACCTGAAGTAGTATGAGTCTTCATGATCTCAAATTCTTCGTCAGTCAGTTTCTCAGTTTTATTCAGCACCTCATCCGGAATAATTATCTTACCCACATCATGGAGCGGTGCGGATTTAATTACATTCTCCATATATTGGCGGGTCAATAAATCTTTGTAATAACCTTTACTGCGTAATCCTTCAAGAATGATCCGTACATAAGCAGCAGTCTTTTGAATATGTGCACCGGTATCAGAATCACGTATCTCGACCATATCTGCCAACAACACCATAAGTCCGTTCTGCATCATAAGGATTTCTTCATTATACTGGCGGATATCCCTTAACTGCTTTGCTATGTCTGTTTCCATCCTGCTGACGGTGTTAAATAAGGCTCCAACTTCATTATTTGAATGGATATTCATCAGTTCAAGTTTCCGGACGCTCTCGTCCATTGAATCCTGATCACCGATATTCCTGATAAAGTCATTTGCAGCGTCTGTAACACCTGTGATGGGATAGATAATGGATCGCTCGATCTGAATAATATATATAACTATAACTGCGATGGTAAAGAGTGCTACAAAGATCATGATAGAACGGATATAACGGTTTAACTCTACGGTGATATTATTGATATCGATCTCGACACACAAGAGTCCTGAAGGATTTCCATTACTGTCAAATAAGACTCTGTATCCGTTTAGCATATGACCGTATTCATCAGAGTAACCGTCAAGAATACCGCTCTCCTTCCTGCCGCTTCTTACGGCTTCCTGAAGGATAAGTAAAGTTTCATCCTCGAAGCTTCCCGCTTCACAGGCATCACCGAGATAAGAATATTTACCGCCATTTGCCAGTTCATCGGATGTCTTTGTATTGATAGCGTATGTAAGACTGTGAATATCATTGATGTCATCAAAATAAACAGCATACAGATATTCAATATCAGAGTTTTCCTTAATCGTATTTAAGGCTTCTCTCATCGTTTCATATTCATCAGGCATCTCACGACCGGCAATCATGTCACCGAAAGCATGATCTGATGTTACGGTATAAGCATAATCAAGAACGGTCGTAGCATATTTTTCATAATTCTTTTTTACATTCTTCTCAAAAAGACGATAGCCGCCAAAAACGACAACTATCGTAAGAATACATATTGCTATGACAGAATACAGTGCAGCAACGATCTTAATGCTTAGTCCCTTTTGCTTTTTGATCTTCAAATCCAATACTCCTGACAATAAGCTATATTTTGTATCTTTATTGAATTTTACTAATCAACTATAAGGAAACTTGATACTGCCTGTTAAAACTTTAAAAACTATTCGTTATCAAGCATTCTCACCGTAATCGGCACCCGTATAGCCTGCGTTCATTTCGTCTCTCATCATCTCTTCTTCAGTGCGCTCACCGTAATCGGCACCTGTATAGCCGGCGTTCATTTCATCTCTCATCATCTCTTCCTCAGTGCGCTCACCGTAATCAGCGCCTGTTAAACCGGAATTCTTTTCGATTACAGCCTGATTTGCAAGAACGGTTTCTTCAACGCTATTCTGGTTAAGCTGAATGGTAACTGTCTGCTCGGTTTTTTGGGCTCCCTTTGCTTTTAATGCATTGATCCCGATTGCGACTGCTGTTATTGCTACTGTTGCTGTTACTGCGATTGCGATTACCTTTTTCATTTTATTGCCCTCCGGTTTGATGTGATGTCTTTGTTTGATGGCTTCATTATTGCAGGAACGCGCAGACAGACCAATCATTAATATCAGGCCGAATAGATATGTATCGTACCAGTGTATGGAAGTAATATTTTTTGTGACTAAATAACAGTCCAATACTCTCAAAATAGTCATTTCGAGCAAGGAATGACTTTTTTGTGCAGTATGCGGGGGTGATTTAGTCACAAATCAGTCACGGGGAATAGATTGCATAAAACAGGAATTATATTCCTTCATCAGTTCAGGGATCAGATCGAACGGTTCCGCACCCTTCTTCTCATCGATGATCATCTTTATACGCCCAAGAGCATCGCAGACTGTCTCAACTGTCTTCTCAGGCTCATCCGTATAATTTTCCAGTCTTCCGCCTGTATACTGTCTGCCTGTTATACCAAGAAATAGTTTCTCCATATTCACATCGAAAAAACCGAATGCCGCATAAATACCCACCGCATCTGCAACCAGTTCGTCTCTCACGGGATCTATATCTTCCGGATACCTGCGGCGGCAGACAACATGTGTCAATTCATGAAAACGGCGGATAGTATCTGACAGTTCCAGCCATTCATCCGGCCCGTATCCTGCTGCTGCACCATCAACATTGCTGTATGGTCCGCGCGACAGCACAACGAGCATATCGATATAGTTTTCCTTTACTGATATAAAACGCTTGAATTCAGTAGAGCGTTCTTCTTCAGGAAAACCTTCAAGATGTCTGTTGATGCGCGGCCAGTTAAAAACGGTAAACATCGCCGCGCCCTGGCTAGCCGGCACTTCTTCGGAAGGACCGTTTTTTGCTGCCATAAGACCTCTTACGACCAGCTCGAAATCCTGCCTTTTCCCGATCGTTACGACACGGACCTGACCTGCAGGAGTATCTGCAATTATGCTTTTATCTGCTTCGTCTCCTGAATAGTGATCAAGCTTTTTTTCTTTAGGCATAATACCCCGCAGGACAACTTCTTTGTATTCATCCTGCGTATCTTTATCCGGATTCAGATAGAGCTGGGGATAATCTTCAGCCAATGCTTTCAGAACGCTTATATCAGCCATTCTCTGTCATTATCCTCCAGATTATTACCCTGCAGTATCAAGTCTCTGCCTCTCGACAAGTTCTGCAAAGTATCCGTTCTTTGCAATAAGCTCATCATATGTTCCGTCTTCAATTATATGTCCGCCGTCCAGGACGAGGATACGGTCACAATGCTTGATAGTAGAGAGTCTGTGTGCGATGACTATACGTGTACATCCCATAGCATCCAAAGCATCCGACACCTGCTTTTGGGTCTTGTTGTCGAGAGCGCTTGTAGCTTCGTCAAACATAAGGAGCTTGGGCTTGGGTGCTATAGCACGGGCGATCATGAGACGCTGGCGCTGTCCGCCGGAGATGCCTCCCTGCCCTTCAGCGATTATCGTGTTCATGCCCATCGGCATCTCTCTGATATCATCGGCAATACCTGCCTTCTCGGCTGCTTCCCATGCATCAGCCAACGTAAGCTCTGGTGCGGTGATAACGATGTTGGAATAGATATCTCCCTGGAAAAGACCGGCATCCTGCATGACCGTACCGATCTTCTTTCGCAGGGAAGGCAGGTCAAGCGAATTGATGTCCTTTCCGTCGAAACGGACCGATCCCTTCTCAGGTTTCTCAAAACCCAAAAGGAGCCTCATTAGCGTGGATTTTCCGCAACCGGTCTTGCCTACGATAGCAACATACTCTCCAGGCCTGATCCTGAGTGACATGTCATCGATTACCAGGGGACGGCCTTCATCGTAACGGAATGAGATATGATCCATCTCTATTCCGCCATTTAGTTTTGTAACTATCTCTTTATTTTCCGATGTCTCGGGCTCGGTCTTAAGGAACGGCTCCGCCATCTCGAGACTCGGTTTGATCCTTGCAGCAGACAGAGCAATTCCCGAAAGACTCATGAAAGCTCCGGAGAGCATTCCGTATGCAGCTGTAAACGCAAAATATGACGGCTGATCGATACCGCTCTGTATCGCAAGATAGTAAAGCACTATAGTCGAAAACAACGAGATAGCCGTAGATATTACAGCATTTATCTTAATGAACATCGGCGGATTATAAGTCAGTTCCGCTTCCTTCGAATAATGGTCGAGCCACTTGGCGAAGATTCGTTTCTCCGCGCCTGCAAGCTTGATCTTCTGGACACCGGTTATCATCGCATAACTCATGCCGGATTCCTCTGCCGCGAGCTCCATCTGTTTCTTGTTGATCCTGATCTGCACAAGCGTCGATGCAGTAGAAAATATCACTGTCGTAAGTATGACGATCAATGACGGGATAACGAGCATCGGCGTATATCTGAATATCTGAGTAACATAGACAAGCGAGGTAAGAGACGTAAGTCCGGTACTCAAAACCATGCCCATCAGTATCGAGCAGAGCTGGTTAACCGACTGTGATCTGCTCCTTAATTCACCTGCACTGTATTTACGGAAGAAGTTCGCCGGCAGCGTCATCAGACGCATCATCATAGAAGACTGCACCCCGAGGGAAGTCTTCGTATTAAGCCTGCTCGAGATAAAGCCGCTTACGCTCGACAGCAGCTGCGTAGAGAAGGATACGCAGACCATGCATATTGCGATAGCTATGAGGGCATCGTTCCTTCCGCTTTTAAGGACCGCACCTGTCAGTGTCGCTGTCAGACGGGGCATGATAAGACCAACCATGGATACGGAGAACGTAGAAGCAACTATCAATATGAGATCGTTCAGAGTAACGCATCTTTTCATATACAGAAGAAGATCCGTTATTCCGAGTTTCTTCTGGGGAAGCGGTCTGTAGAAGCATACCGCTTCAGTATCCAGCATTTTCTCGGTAGATCTGTTTAGTTTGATCTGCTTACCTGTCTTAGGATCCTTAAAATAGTATCCGAATAATCTTCCGGGGATCAATGCTACGGGAATACCTTCATCTTTGATGTATCCGAGCATCGGACCATAGGCATCCTTGTACCAACCCGGTTCAAGTTTGACTACGCGTCGCATAAGACCGTGAGGTCTCAGGCAATAGTCGAGCTGTTCATCCGCAGTCTTGACGTCCCTCGGAAGATCAGCCGTCTTGCAGTGATAGTACTTGAGTATGTCGTCGATCGCATTCTTAGTGACAATATGCGCGTCACCCATTTTCTCGGCATTTCTCTGGCCGAGTACGACTCCCGCTATCTTGATGAAGGAGTCATCCAAAAGCTGTTGGTCGGCTTCACGACGTGATTTTATCTGACTGTCAAACCAGCCCATGGGTTACCTCCTTCCTTACTCGTTCGCAACAAGGTCGGCATAAGTACCGCCACTTTTTATCAGTTCTTCATGTGTTCCGCGCTCGACGACCTTACCCTTGTCGAGAACGATGATCTCGTCGCAGTCTCTGACTGTCGACAAACGGTGTGCTATGACGATGCACGTAATACCCCTGTCCTTGATGGAATTGACCACTTCATATTCGGTCCTTGCATCGAGAGCGCTCGTCGCCTCATCAAGGATGATAATAGACGGATCCTGCGCAAGGACTCTCGCGATCTCCATGCGCTGACGCTGACCTCCCGAGAGATCCTTACCTCCGCTGACAAGCTTATGCTGGTAACCGTCGGGAATCTTCATGATGTCATCGTGGATCCGGGCATCTCTCGCTGCAAGGATCATCTCAAAATCCTGTATGGAACTGTCCCACATCTTGATATTGTTAGCTATCGTATCTTCAAACACCGTTATATCCTGATCGACTACGGCAATCGAACCTGTTATTACTTCACGCGGATAGCTCATCCTCGGTTTCCCGTCGAAAAGGATCTCTCCGCTCCATGGCTGATAAAGGCCTGAAACGAGCTTGGAAATGGTGGATTTACCGCATCCCGATGCTCCGACCAGAGCAATACGCTGTCCCGGTTTCATCTTGAGGCTGAAGCCTTCGATAAGCGGAGGTTCAAGTCTGGAATAACCGAAAGTGACATCCTTAAGTTCGACATTGCCGCCGAGTTTGCTCATCTTTTCCTCTTCACTGTCCACAGTGTAGGTAACGTTGATATCGTCCGGATATTCCATAACATCCTCGACACGTTCCATCTCGGTCCGCATCTCCTGTATGGTCTGTCCGGCATCAACGAGCATCATGGCAGGCGACATGAACGAAGCAAGGAATCCCTGAAACATCAATACCGCACCGAGAGAAAACTTACCCTCCATGGTAAGCCATACACCAAGGATGAGTACTACGTTATTTGCCAATATGCTGAGAAACGCAGGAACCATTCCGAGAAACTGGTTGAGCTTAGCACTTTTCACGTCCTGTGAATTGACTGATGCCTGATAACCTGCCCACTTCTGGAAAAATCCGTTCTCCGCGCCGCTTGCCTTGATCGTTTCGATCATTTCGATACCCGTTACGGTGGTAGCGGCGAGCTTGCCGGCATCACGCATCTGAACACGGGTAACATTGATCCGCTTTTGGGAAATTATCCTGGACATAACAGCATTAACCGCCAGAGCCGATATGCCGATGAGTGTCAGCAGCGGGCTCTGCCATATCATGAGAACGAGATAGAATACCATCATTATCGTATTAAGCATCAGCGGTGCAAAAGTAGTGATAAGCGTACCCGCAATCGAAGCATTCATCTCAGAACGGTTCTGAATATCTCCTGCGAGTCTCTGAGAGAAGAACTCCATGGGCATTCTTAAGACCTTCCACATATAGGAAGTGCTGCCTATAACAGCCATCTTTCCGTTGATCTTCAGTGAATATATCGTCTGTGCCCAGGCTATTATGATCTGAATCACTGCAAGCAGAATAAGCACCGATATGAACGGATACAGCCAGTCACGGTTGATACCTGTCAGAAGCCGGTCCATGAAGATCCTGCTCGTCACGGAGTTCGCGATTCCGAACAGGTAACTTATGGCTGTCGTGAGCATGACAAATGCGATCGCAGCACCCGTTCCGACCAGACGCTTTCTAGCGAAGTCTAACGTACTCCTTCTCTTTCCGCCGGGTTCGAACTTATCTGACGGCGTCGGGATAAGAACGACTCCCGTAAAAGACTTGTCGAACTCATCCCACGTGACCTTTACAGTACCTCTTGCAGGATCATTGATATAAACATTTTTGCCTCTGAATCCGTTGAGAACCACAAAATGGTTCATATTCCAATGTATTATACAGGGATACTTTCCCTTCTCCCGTATTGATTCGGGACTCATGGAATATGCTTTAACATCGAACCCGTAATGTTGCGCAGCTAAATAAATATTCTTAGCTTTTGAACCGTCACGTGATACACCGCAGTCTATGCGGGCCTGCTCCAACGGGACCCATTTTCCATAATAAGCCATTACCATCGCAAGAGCAGCAGCACCGCACTCAAGCGCCTCGAGCTGCATAACTACCGGCACTTTGGCAACGCCTTTTGTAAGCGTCGGTTTTATATTTCTCTTGGGGGTTGCCATCAGTTATCACCTGCGTTAAAGAGAAAAGCTATGGGATGTGTCTGATCTGTCACGACCACACCTTCATAGGTTCCGTCGGGAAGTGAGATTTCAGCGATTCCGACTTTCCTGCCATATTCGTCAGACTGGATGTCGGCGATGACTGCTTCCTCACCTGCAACCCTCAACGGCATTCCCATCTCGATGAGACTGGCATCATCAGTAACAACGGCAGCCCTGTGATCATTCACGATGATCGAAGCATCAGACAATGTCTCAAGCGTACCTACGGCAGACCAGACGAAAATACCACCAAGCAGAACTATGACGGCGATAAGAACTACCCAGATACCAGGATTGGTCACCTTAAGATAATCGGTAAGATCCTCAGGTGAAGAAATCCGGTCCATGGTCTTCTTTCTGAAGATCGTCTGTTCTTCTGATGCCATATATCAACACCTCCAAAGCTTTTTTATGCATTTCCCCCGCTATTTTGACATCGGCATCCGGCTCTCACACAATCGGATGACTCCTTATTCGATTTTAAAGACATCGTCAAATCCCGTAAGGATGAAAACATCCATAACTTCCTCACTCGGATTCTTCACCGTCATCTCACCGCGGCCTTCCATAGCTTTGGCGGCTCCGAGAAGCACACGGAGTCCTGCACTGGAAATATATTTCAGTTCTTTAAGATCGACTATAAGTTCCTTTATCCCCTCCAGCTCGGGTTCAAGCTTTGTTTCAAATTCGCGTGAAGTCAATGTATCAAGACGTCCGATGACCTCAACAGTAAGCTTATCTTCCGATCTGTTCATTCTTATTTCCATAATTGATATTCCCTCCCACAAGGTTTCTCAACGATATTATAAAATAAAAATATAATTTATATCTTACATTTGCGAATCAATATGTCTTACATTTTTGTAAACATACCGTTAAAGCATTGCAATTAATCCTATTACAGCCATGTGAAGCGGATAGTAAACCGAATACAGACCATTGAACACCTTGTTCCTGGGACCAAGCTTTCCGTTATAGGATGCAATGATGATCATTGCCGCATAATGCCCGAAGAGCCAGGGATAGTACTTCATGAAACTTTCGAGCCAGGCCGGGAATCCGCCGAAACTTACTCTTGCCCATGTGTAAAGGCAAAAATACACGGTTATCGAGGGAATAAGGATGAGAAGTTTTTTCCAGAATGACATATTCTTCGCATATTTAATGTAGAAATAGAAACCGTAGATCAACAGCACTCCGACAAATTTGTAATTGAACTTCGCATAGTAATTGACCAGAGCTGAAGCAATATAGTATAAAGCTATTATCCAGGGCTTTTTTGCAAATCTTTCAGTTATGATCAAATGCGCTTTTATCCTGTCAGGTTTGTCTTTTATGTGATAAAAGCCTTCAGCAATCATGAAAGCATAGAGCAGAAATGCTATCCGTCCGATAACACGCATTACCATCATATTATCAAAAAAAGCGCTGGCTGCATGATCTGATGCATAAACAACACATTAATGTTCAAGTGTTGAAGATCAATAAAAAAGGCCTTGGCATTTCAGTGCCAAAGCCCTTAACTGGTTTAATAAACTGGCAGATCATATACCGGTTGTAACATCAAAGCGTGTTACGATCGATTCCATCTGGGATGCATTTGCACCTTCTGCGAAGATTCCGAAGAATTCCGAATCGCCTACCTTGCAGATGTATACCATTGCATTGTCTTCTTTGTACATTAAACCACCTTTAAATTCCTTACAGTCAGATGCTGCCTGTGAGTGGGATACGTAATCTTCATATACATCCTGATCGAGTGTTATTGCTATTGCCGCATTATTTGCATCCTTATCGTAAAGGTATACGGCGCCGCTGGTGAATTCACAGGAATAGCCGTCTGAAAGATCAACTGTTGTTACGACTACACCGTTTTCTCCATCAAGGTAAGCAGATGAGTACTGCTTGACCGGTTCACTTTTCTTAGCACAGCCTGCGAAGCAAGCGGTTGCGAGAACTACTATTGCGATGATTGCTGTTAAATAGGTTAAAGTGTAGCCAAAAGCAATATGATTGTCCTTTATGTTTTGTAAGATATCAGGTAATACTCACCGGACTGGCCGACGCCAGCGACTGCACTTCCCGTCTTGACCTTGCTAAGCGTATTGTCTGATTCAGCCATAGCAGGAGTCATCTTGTAATATGCCTTCAGTTCACTATTATCCAACTGCGAGTATGTATCCCAATCTATCGAATAAATCGTATAACTGATAGTCAAAGTACCATCACCGTTATTCGTGATCGAGTTAACGATTCCGATCAGATTGTATGACTCGCCGTCAGCTGCCTGATACCATATTTTTCCGTCCTCGTAGTATGGTCCGGCGGGCTGATCGCCAAAAGAATCAGGGGGATTAGGCAGGCTCATGCATTCATCATCATCCAGTAAAATACCAAAGTACTTGGCAGCAATACTGCGGGCCTTGTCCAGTGTGAATGTCTCATAACTGATCTCGCCCTTCCTGGCATAACTGATCGAATCTCTTGAATTGATCTTAAGATGTATGTGGGCAAAATCCAGAATGCGCTCAGCTGTAGCATATTCCCTGTCATAGTCATAGAAATATGACTCAACAAAATTAGAAATAAAAGTATTGACATATTCCTGATCTATATCTTCAAGAACATAAACATATTCATCATTACCATCTGGTTCAGTATCTAGTGAAGAATCAGATAACGCATTTGTTTCTTCGGAAGATTCGCTTACAGAAGTATCAACAACATTCTCGGAAGAAGTAACTTCAGATTTGTTTGTAACAGCAGGTTCCGGACTTCCGGTCGTGCTGCACCCGGCAAAACATCCCAACCCCAGGCACGCACATAAACAGATTGCATATGTTTTTATCTTTTTCATACTATTCCTCCGATAACTTAACGGGGATTACAAATATCACATTACCTTCTCAACACTTGAATCAAGTTCAGACAACACCTTAACAACAAAATCTTTCGACTGGGCGGGTTCATCTTCTATCCATCTCGTAAGAATGGCAATACAGCCCTGTGCACGGTAGCTTGTCTGGTAGGAAAGCTTGATATTCTTAATATCTGTGCCTTTCTTCTCGGCTTCGATCTTCTGAAGAAGACCTTCAAGAAGCTTCTCAAATCTGATCCTGAGCTGACCCGGGGCATAAGAACCGAATACCATCCTGAAGACATTTCTGTTCTTATCAACGTAGTTAACAAGCTTATCAAAGAAATCTTTGCTTCTCAGGTCCTGCATTTCGAGAACGAGCATACCCCAATCGATCAGGATATCCTGTTCAAGTTTATCGTAGAGGTCATAAACATCAAGAAAGTGCTTATAAAACGTAGTACGGTTGATATCCGCCGTATCGGAAATTTCCTGCACGGTAACTTTGTGAAGTTCTTTCTGCGTAAGAAGATCTATTAAAACATTATAGATTGCTTTCCTGGTCTTCAGTGTTCTGCGATCCGGTTTCTTCTCTTCCATCATTTGCATTCTCCTTACGGTCAGTATCTGATTTTTTCATTATAATCATTTATCAAGGAATTTTGTTTAATTTGAGTAAATTACTTGTTAACACATTTCATAACAAAGGTATCAGATCCATTCTGTCTGCTATACTTACCTAAAAGAATGCATTTAAGAGGTTTATTATGAGAACCGAATACAACAACCCGGCTATGGATCCCTCCGGTTTTGTCCTGCTTTCTGATTATGTTCCTCACATTATTCAGGAGATCAGGTATTTCTCGACATATAATTTCATAGGAGAACGCATTGACGGCTATGAGGAACCCTGCGCTATCCTGACAATTGAAGCAGCCCGTGCCATGAAATCCGTATGCAATGAACTCTTCGTACAGGGTTACCGGGTAAAGGTTTTCGATGCTTACCGCCCGGCCTGTGCAGTAAAGCACTTCGTTTTATGGGGCATCGAAGATCAGGACATCAGAATGAAGCCTTATTTCTACCCTGACCTTCAGAAGCAGGAACTTTTCTCTAAGGGATATATCGCTAAGCGGTCTTCACACAGCAGAGGAAGTACGATCGACCTTACTTTGCTCGACATGAAGACCGGCAAAGAAACAGATATGGGAAGCCCGTTTGACCTGTTCGACGAGAAATCGCATCCGGACTACAAAGGCATTACCGATGAGCAATACGAAAACCGCATGATCTTACAAAACGTCATGGTAAGAAACGGTTTTCAGCCCTTGGATTGCGAATGGTGGCACTTCACATTGAAGAATGAACCGTATCCTGATACATATTTTGAATTTCCCGTATCTTCGCAGTATCTTAAAAGATAAATCTTATCGCTTATATTTTTCTGATTATATTCAGGAGGAGAATCGATGATATCGTTTTTGATCGCTTTGGCAGTTTTGGTAATCGGATATATAACTTACGGAAAACTCACCGAAAAGGTTTTCGGGCCGGACGACAGGACTACACCTGCCGTAGCCATCAATGACGGCGTAGACTGCGTGCCGATAAAGACATGGAAAGCACTGCTCATACAGCTTCTGAACATCGCGGGAACAGGACCCATCTTCGGAGCTCTCATGGGCGCATGTTTCGGCCCTGTCGTATTCCTCTGGATAGTATTCGGATCGATATTGGGAGGCGCCGTCCACGATTATATGAGCGGAATGATCTCCGAAAGAAATAAGGGCGCATCCATCGCGGAACTGTCAGGCATCTATCTTGGTAAACCCGCACTTTACATAATGCGCGTATTTTCAATCCTGCTTCTTCTCTTAACCGGAACGGTATTTGTAACAAGCCCCGCAGCACTTATCTCAAGCCTTACTCCCGCTGCTCTCGGCAACACTTTCTGGATCATCGTCATCCTCATATACTATGTGCTCGCTACACTGCTTCCCGTAGATAAGATAATCGGCAAACTCTATCCTGTATTCGGTGTAATACTCATAATAATGGCATTATCCATTGCAGGCGGAATTATATTCCTTCCTCAGTACACCATTCCTGAAGTAACTCTGGTAAATCTCAATCCTGAGAATCTTCCCATCTGGCCATTCATGTTCATCACAGTTGCCTGCGGTGCCATATCAGGTTTCCACGCGACTCAGTCGCCGATGATGTCAAAGTGCATTACGAGCGAGAAAGACGGGCGAACTGTATTCTACGGAGCAATGATCATAGAATCTGTTATCGCGCTGATCTGGGCTGCCGCAGGCGTCGCTTTCTACGGCAGTACCCAAGTGCTTCAGGAAGCTCTTTCAGATCTGGGGCAATCAGGCGTCGTTTATGAGATAAGCAAACAGATGCTTGGAAATGTAGGCGGAGTACTCGCTATCGTAGGCGTTGTCGTCTGTCCCATCACATCAGGAGATACGGCATTCAGGAGCGCAAGACTTATCCTGGCCGAATGGACAAAACTCGATCAGAAGAAGATCGGCTACAGACTCCTTATCACATTACCGCTCCTCGGTGTAAGCGCAGTGTTGACACAGCTTGACTTCAACGTCTTGTGGAGATACTTTTCATGGAGCAACCAGACTCTGGCGATGATATCTCTCTGGGTAGCAACTTCATATCTCATCAGGAATAAGAAACAAAGATTCATTTCGCTTATCACTGCTATCCCCGCTTCTTTTATGACGGCAGTATCCGTTACTTACATCCTCGTGGCAAACGAAGGATTTAAGCTCTCTACGGCCATAGGTTATCCGATAGGATTGATCGCTGCAGCAGTTCTCTTTGTAACCTATATTATCCTGGCCTCCCGGAAAGGAACGCTCAAATAAGCGCAGTATAACCAATCAACATCAAAATTATTAAGAAAATAAGAAAAATTAACTTTTACGATATTATCTGATGAATATTTCGGGATATAATTCTTACATAAACAATTAAGAGGTGCACATGTCCATAGGAAAGAAACAATTTGATTTGAGCGCCTTTCTGGCATCTTTGTTTTTTATATCCTGCATCGTTTTAGGCATTTATAAGTTTATTCTGCTCCTTCACGCAGGCACTTTGCCTATAACCAGTATTATCAATATCACCGCTGATCTGTCATGCATGGCTTTAGGTTATGTGCTCTTTGTCTGCAGTATAATCGATAAATCCCGGAATGAAGAAAATCTTAATAACTATCTTCTTTTGTTATTTACATGTTTCTGTTCAGCATTTTTGGATGAAATATGCTGGCTGGTTGACGGGGATATATCACAGATATACCTAAATACCGTTGCCAATACTTTTTACTACATTGCAGCCCCTGTAATGGCTTTCCTTTTCTGGCGCTACGTAGTTTCTTATCTCGGATTGGATCACAAACAACTCAAGATATTTAATTTTATCCTTGGCGGCGGCCTTATAGGAGCCATAGTCATGAGACTGGCAAATCCTTTGTTCGGTTATTACTTCTCGATAACGGCTGACGGTTGTTATCAGCGCGGTCCCTGGTATCTGTTGTCTAATCTATATGCTTATACAACCATGATACTTACGCTTATCCTGATATTCCTTGCGAAAAAAAGATTCAAGACATATCAGATCATTATCTTATACCTCTATGCTTTCTTCCCTCTTGCTGTAGGCATTTTTACCATCTTTACCTACGGACTTTCTTTGTCGAGTCCGGTAATAATGCTTGTGCTTCTCTTAATGTATTGTGTTTTGAATGTTATTCAGAACAGAGAACGTTCGATTTCCGACAGGGAGCTTAAGATGGCCAATACCATTCAGGAGAATATGCTCCCTCATGTTTTTCCTCCTTTTCCCGAGAGAACAGAATTTGACCTTCATGCTTCAATGAATGCAGCAAAAGAAGTCGGCGGTGATTTCTATGATTTCTATATGCCGGATGACGATCACCTTGTTATTACAATAGCCGATGTCTCGGGCAAAGGCATACCTGCCGCATTGATGATGATGGTCACGAAAACCCTTATTAAGAACAGAGGTCTTTCTGATTTTAATAATTGCTCGAAAATATTGTCTTCGGTCAACAACCAGCTCTGCGAAGCTAATGACGTTGACATGTTCGTCACCGTATGGATAGGCGTACTTAATGTATCAACCGGTGAACTGAGGTATGCGAATGCGGGTCACGAATATCCTGCGATCATGAGAGCCGGCGGCAAATTCGAACTTATAAAGGAACACCATTCACCGCCTATCGGTTGCATGGAAGGAATTCCCTATAAAGAAAAACGATTGCAACTTAATCCGGGAGACTATATCTTTGTCTATACAGACGGGGTCACAGAAGCCAATAATACTTCTAAGGAATTATTCGGTGAAACGAGAATGCTTGAAGCTCTTGATCTTCCCTGTAACGGTGACGTTTCAGTTCTCGATCAAAACGTTAAGGACAGTATAGATAAATTTGCCGGAGGAGCAGAACAGTTCGATGACATAACAATGTTGTGCGTAAAATATAACGGAGTTCAGGAATCACAAGATAAAAGAGGTAATCCTATGAAGCAGATCAAAGTTACCGCTGACATCTCTCAGCTCGATCAGGTATTGGCATTCGCTGATGCCATTCTCGAAGAAGCCGGGTGCTCTCCCAAAGCACAAATGCAGATCGATGTAGCCATTGAGGAGATCTTTGTCAACATCGCCCATTATGCCTATCCGTCAGGCAACGGTGAAGCAACCATTTATATGGAGGAGGATGCTTCTTCTAAAACCGTACAGATTACTTTCGAAGACGAAGGCATTCCCTATGATCCGTTGAAAAACGAGGATCCGGATATCACGCTTTCTGCCGAAGAAAGGCCAATCGGAGGTCTGGGTATATTCATGGTCAAGAAAAGCATGGATGATGTCTCATATGAATACTCTGACGGAAAAAACCGGTTGACCATCAAGAAAAAGATTATATAAAATATAAACATACTCAAGGAGGATCAACTATGTTGAACATCACAAAGAACGCTAATGCAAATGTACTTAAGGTCATCCTGGAAGGAAGGCTTGACACTACAACAGCTCCCCAGCTTGAAGCAGAGCTCGGATCCGCCTTATCCGGTGTTACGGATCTGAAGTTCGATCTCGAGAAGCTTGATTATATCTCAAGCGCCGGATTAAGAGTTCTTCTCTCCACACAGAAGATCATGAACAAGCAGGGCAAGATGGTCATTTCCAACGCTTCCGCTGAAGTTAAAGAGATTTTCGACGTCACGGGTTTCTCGGATATTTTAACGATTGAATGATCTGTCTGAATGGACTTGACTATTAAAATATCAGCATAAAACAGGTGTCCGGATATACGGGCACCTGTTTCAACGAACGGATGAAGCTGATAAAGTAACACATGATATATAACGGTTTTTAGCAATGAGTTCTGTCACAGAAAAAAAGAAATATCTGTTTGAATCAATGAATCCGGCCACGGCATTAGCCATTATGGCTCTGCCTACTGTTGGAAGCCAGATGGTAGTATTGATATATAACATAGCTGATACATGGTTCATCGGAAGAACTAACGATCCAGCCATGATCGCAGCATCAAATCTTGCACTCACCGTATATCTTATCGCCGTTTCTCTCGCGAACGTCTTCGGTGTCGGCGGCGGAAGTCTGATGGCCCGTCTGGCCGGCGAACAAAAAGAAGCTGATGCTGTCAAAGTAGTAAACTACAGTGTTTTCGCTTCCGGCATATCGGCTGCCGTTTTCTCGGTCCTGACTCTCATATTTATGACACCGTTAATGAGGATATTGGGTTCCGAAGAAGCAACGCTGTATTACTGTAAACAATATCTTTTTACAACAGTAGTTCTCGGAAGCATTCCGACGGTTCTTTCGATGAGCATGCCGCAGCTTTTACGTAATGCCGGTTATTCCAAAGAAGCGGGACTTGGCGTTGCTGTCGGAAGCATCCTTAATGTAATTCTTGATCCGCTCTTCATGTTCGTAATCCTTCCGGACGGCAATGAGGTGCTGGGAGCAGGTATTGCAACGATGCTGTCAAACTATGTCTCTTTTGCTTACTTTATCTATATTTTCCGCAAAGTAAGACATGAAAGCGTCCTGAAGATCTCATTTAAGCCTGTGCATCTTGAGAAAAAACATCTTCAGTCTCTTTATATGGTCGGCGTTCCCGCTGCTGTAAGCATATTCCTTTTTGATCTCGTGAACATTGTCATTAACCGTCTTACCGCAACATATGGTGATCACACAACGCCTGTGGCAGCCATCGGCATTGTCTTAAAGCTAGAGAGGATTCCGATCAATACAGGACTTGGCATATGTCTCGGCATGGTTCCTTTGGTGGCTTATAATTTCGGAGCCGGCAATCAGAAACGGATGGCCCGCTTTTCATCACTTGCAAGATGGTCGATCTTATTATTCTCATCTTTGTGTACCATCCTGTTCTTCATTTTCGCCGAACCTCTTGTAGGGATATTTATCAAGGACCCTCTGACAGTCGAGATGGGAACAGCTTACCTCAAGATGCGCTGCTTTGCCCTGCCCTTCATGATGATCGGCTATCACGTCATAAATTACATGAACGCCGTAAACAAAGGAAAAGTATCTTTTGGCCTTGCCATCTTACGGCACCTGATACTCATTATCCCGATAATGCTTATCATGAACTATTTATGGGGCATTAACGGACTTATGTGGTCGCAGGTAATAGCAGACGTAATAAATGCAGTAATTGCACTGTTAATAATGCGGTATTTTGTTATAAGGTCAGATCTCCGACCGAACCGATAAGCTCTGCGATATGCTCCTGTGCGCGTCTTATGCGCTTTTCTCCCAAATCATCGAGTGCGAGTTTAGTCGATGAAAGTATATAAAGAAACCTTATCATGGCAAGGAGCCTGATCTTACTGTTGATCCCGGAAATCATTTTTTCATCAGTTGTATCAAAATAATATTCTATGATCTTATTCCAAATACGCTTTCCCCATTCATCCGGAATACCGAAAAACGAAAGCAGATTACCCGGATCATCTTCGGGAAATGCCATATATGAAATATATAATCCCAACAGGTCGAATATCGGCTGACCGGTCGAGATAGTATCCATGTCGATAAGCATAGGCTCGTTATCAACCACCATGATATTCTTCATGTGAATGTCCCCGTGCACAAGGTGAAGATCATCAGGAAGTCCGGAGATCAGTTCATGCATGCGATTCAGCTGTTCATCGGAAACATAAGAGCGGATCGCATCAAGATATGACAAGAACAGATCCTTCGCTTTTGGAAGAGATCCCTCATCCATTTCAGTACTGTGGACACACTTAAGAAAATCCACATACTTTCGAATGAGAGCATCGAAATTATCCGGCTCAGTTATCAGAAGATCATTGAAGGACTTCGCTTTCAGCAGTTCAAATACCGAACCGTAGCTGTCACCTACCCTGACGGTATCATAAGATATGGCAGTCGGCACGCCTTTTATAAATGCAAGCTTTGCCAGACGCTGCTCGTTCTGTATCATAGGAAGACAGTCGGGTGATTTGTAGACTTTGACAATCGTTTCACTGTCAATGCGGTAAACAGTGCCGTAAAAACCCTGTCCGATTATCTCGCACCCTTCCACTGAAATCTCTCTCATGGCTCTTCTCACATCGAGCAATTCAGTAAAGCCCGTTGTCTCGAAGATATCATAAACATCACGTGACACATTGATGACCGGAATCGGCATGTTTATTGTTTTGCGGAGTTTCATCAGAACGCGGAGGCCGGCACTGGATATGTATTCGAGACTATTTGCATCGATAACAACGTCAGCACCATTTGCGCTGTCAACCGCCGTGAATATCTCACGCTCGATCTGTTCCGCATTATTAGAGTCTATCCTGCCGCAAGGAAAGAGCGTCAGTGTATTGTTTAGGATCGTGGTTCTCATATTGGTATTCCCATCTGCGAATTGAATAATTACCACATTTCATCAATAGTATTATATCACTTATGCAAACACAGAGCCGTTCGTGGTGTTTTCGACCCGTGATATAATCGCTTTATCTAAGGTTTCATAACTAATAGGAGTAAACATCATGAATGACATAGAGACGATCAGGAAAAGATTTCCGGGAATCAGCTGCGCTTACAGAGATGCAGCGGGAAAAGTCACAACAAAATGCTATGGTTTAGCAGATAAGGAAGAAAAAGTTCCGGTGGATGAGAACACTGCCTTTCCGGCATGCTCGATCTCGAAGTTCATTACAGCGATCTGCGTAATGAAGGAATTCGAACAGGGCCGGATAGATATCGAGAAACCCGTCAACTTATACCTTCGCCGCTGGAAGCTTCTTGCATCATCAGGAGAAGAAAGCGATGCATCCATAAGGTCGCTTCTGAGCCACACATCGGGAATCATAGACGGCGAAGACGGTTTCTACGGGCTTCGCAGGAGTGATCCGACCGTCAGCCTGACTGATGTTCTTGATGGCAGGACGTCTTATAACAACCGTCCGGCTCGTTCAGAAAGCCCTCAGGGGACTGAGTTTGAATATTCGGATGCGGGCTTTTGTGTTTTGCAGATGCTTTTGGAAGACCTTGAGCAAAAACAGTATGAGGATATTGCCGACGAATATGTTTTTGCACCGTTGAACCTGAAGAATACGTTCTTTGCGTCGCTTGCGAATCTCACTGATTACGAACACAGGATCGTCATGGCGACAGGCTATGACGAGAACGGGCTTGCTATTCCGGGCAAATATCCGCAGATGCCTGATCTCGCGGCATCGGGCCTGTGGTCCACACCGAAAGAACTTCTTATGATCGCGAAAGAATTTACAAATGCCTGTAATGGAAAGAGCTCTTTGCTGCAGGCAAGTTCCGCACTGGAAATGGCTAAGCCCTCAGAAAGATTCCCCTGGGTCGGCCTCGGCATTTTCATGGACGGTGAGAACAGGCTCAGCATCAGCGGTTGGGGCGAGAACGGCCAGTCCAGGCTGAAGTTTAATTACTGCACCGGCGAGGCTGCCGCTGTCATGGTCAATCAGAACCCCGGTGTCGAGCAGTCAGAATCAGGGGTTGAATGGCTGATCAATAACGGATAAGATTTTCAAAGAGCAGTGAAAAACAGATAGTAAAGTGATAACTGACTTCTGTACCTAAAGACTTCCCTGTTAAGGTAAATCTCGGGAGATAGCTGCTTTTAATTGTTCAATTTAACGCAAATTTTTGTTTTGCATATTTAGGTTAAGATTTGAGAGGAAATCTTAACCTAAATTCTTGATTTCGAAATATGCGTTAAATGGTGTGGAGCCATAACTGAACTGCTTTATTTCAATAATACAGTTGCGGATTAGGAGAAAACCCTAACTGAAAACGAGAAAAAGGACTGTGACAACTCAATTATCTTCTGAGTTTTTCACAGCCCCTATTTCAAAACCAATATTATTCTTTTTTAGATTATTTCATTAGAATGGCAACAGATTAGAAATCATTCCAGGAATCTTGTCGATTTCCTCGTTAACGCTTTCCATGATTCCCGGGATAAATATACCGACGCAGAATGCGAGAATAAAGATCACAACGTTTCCAATAATAATAGTAGGCTTCCAGTCTTTAACTATCTTGATACCGAGAAGTGTATAGACAACCGTCAGAATAAAATAAAAGGCTACACCCAGGGCAAACACCAAAAAAGGCGAAACAGCTGCATCAGTAACGACATCATTCTCTAATTGATCGAAATCATTCATAGCGACGTCAAGAAATTTTACAGTCAGCGACCAAAACAAGCCCGTAATAAGAAGTGAAAAAAGAGCTTGAAAAGTATAGTAGTTTCCTTTTCTCATAACAATCTCCTTAAAAAATCTTTTATTGATTGAAACAATCTGACGGAAGTCCTTGAAAGGATTTATCAAATTTTCCTATCAAATTACTGTATTATATCATTGAGCTTGGCTATTAACAAACAAAATATAAAAAGAATCTGACAAAGTTAATGATGAACGATCCTGATATTTGTAATCGCACACTGATCTCCCGAAAGAGCCACATTGATCTTCGCATTCTTATCTTTGACCGTTGTGATGTTCTTTATGGAGATTCCTGCATTTTCAGTAAGCGATACAACTCTGCTGCCCTCTCTTTCAAATGATATGGCAACATCAAACCCTTCCCTGTTAAGCTTTCTCCAATGATCCCAGCCTTCGAAACCATCTCTTGTCACGATCAGTTCATTGTCAGCCGCTTCACCTGATTCCCAAGTCTCACCGTCAAGCCTTATCAGCGCATACTCTACATAGTTGCTGCCGGTAACCGTACCGTCATCAGACGAGTAGATAACGCAGAACGGGCAATGCCATACGAGTCTTGCCGTTGGAAGGCTCATTGTATGGAAAGTTATGGTCATTTTATCCTCAACAGGTATGGGCTCAGACGTCGAAGAACGGTATCTGTCAACCTGAATGTTGGGAATATCACCTTCTGGGACATCGATATAACTAATCTTATCCGCGATCCTCGGTATGTAAGACGCATCTATACCGGCATCTGCCCTGTTCATGGACATATCACTTATTATGCAGTGCTCGCCCGTAAAACCAATATATGTATATCTGGAGCTGTCAGGCAGCGCGATAATGTATTCATAAGCTTTATCGTGCCCCATGATCCTGATAAGCATATGGTCATCCATCCTTACGTCTTCAATGCGGTAAAATCCTGCCGCAGGACAGTTTTCTGAAGGTTTAAAAGGTTTGATCTCTATTTTTCTTATTCCGGTGTTAACGGAATTGCCGTCAAACCCGAGCTCACAATACTCATAATAGACCAGATCCTTAACTTCTTTTTCATTATCGTGATAACGCCCGTCCAGAGAATCGAAGATCAGGATAGAAGGCTTGGGAACGATGCCCTGTCTTTCGGACCTCACATGCAGGTTGACAGTTACCATTTCCTCGGCAACTGCTATTCCTAAGGATACATTATCTTTATGAGCACCGACGATCAGCTCATCCCTAATTGACGGTCGCTCTAGTTCCTTTTCTTTCATCCTGTAATCCGTATCAGTATCGATCATGTGGATCATGATATTGGCATATTCGGGATCAAACTGGGTTCCGGCGCAGGAAATAAACTCTTCTCTGACTTTCTGCTGTGGAATGGTCTTTCTGTAACTCCTTAATGACGTCATGGCATCATAAGAATCCGCTACAGCGATGATCCGGGCAATGTCAGGAATATCCGTTCCGACAAGCTTTTCAGGATAGCCTCTGCCGTCATAACGCTCATGATGATAATGCGCACCAATACTGAGGTACGGATATTCAGTAATGTTTTTAAGAATCTCCGCACCCTTCGAAGAATGCTGCTTTATCTCTTCGTACTCTTCGTCTGTCAGTCTGCCTTCTTTGGTAATGATCGCTTCAGGAACTCCGATCTTGCCCACGTCATGAAGAAGACCGGCATAATAGATCTCTTCACACTCCTGTTCGCTCTTGCCGGACAGCTTGGCGATCCTTCGTGAGTATTCGGCCACACGTAAGGAATGGCCATGTGTATATTTGTCCTTGGCATCTATTGCATTTGCAAGGGCCAATGCAGTTTCTTCGAACAGATGTTTCTGATGCATGGTTCTGAGTTCGAACTCCGCATTTTCAGACACCTTTCGCTCATGTGCAAAGAAAAAGTATCCTACGACTATGAGCACAACAAGGAAAACTGCCGATATGGCAATGATCCATTTGGTGAAATTACTGTAGTAGTCTTTTACACCGGTCATAGAGATATCCACACCGACATATGCGACGCATTGACCTGAGGAATCGAAGACCGGTTCATATTTAGTCAGCAGCCATCCGTATTTATCATCGGTCTCAATTATGTCTATGTTCCCTCCGGCAAGAAGTGTCGGGATATTATCGGAAAAACCCTCGTCAAATTCCACTATATCTCCGATATGATCTGTCGATATGTCGGGAGCCTCATCATATTGTTTCAGTTCGTCTGCCATTGTCTCAACATCGAAAACAACATGACATCCATCAGGCTTTATCTGATAAACATAGATATATTGAACATATGGCGTATTATTGCAGATGCTCTGGATAAGATCAGCCGTTTTCTTGTACTCTTCATCAACGCCTGAATCCAGCCATTGATTGACTTTGTCACCGTTGATCTGTTCGGCGACCAGTTTAGATATCTTTATAATGATCTCTTCCCTGTAATAACGGGTGGTTCGCTTGAAAAATGTCGTACTGGCAATGATACTCGATGCAAATGCTACTATGAGCAAGATAACCGTGATCAATAACATCCAGACATGTCTGGAACCGGATTTTTCTTTTATGGAATTGTCTGCTCTTCTGACCGACATATTTAAGCAAATCAAACTCTATTTCTTAATCCTGATATTCGTTAACGCGGACTGATCACCTGTTAATGCAATATATATTTTTTCAGGCTTATCAGCGATCTTGGTAATATTTGTGATCTCGATACCCTTATTCTTTGTCACAAGGGTAACGTTATTTCCAGAACGTTCGAACGAAGCAGAAACATCAAATCCCGCTTTGTTATTCTCTTTCCAGGTGTCCCAATTGATAAATTCAGTGGTCTTGTTGACTATGGTCTTATTGGTGGCATAGTCGTCTGAAGCCCAGTTCTCACCGTCAAGTCTGATAAGACCATATTCCCTGAAATCAGGTCCGTTCACTTTTCCGTTCCCTGAGTAAAAGATAATAAAATACGGACAGTGCCAGACGAGCCTCGCCGTGGGAAGGCTCATTGTGTGAAAAGTGACCGTCAGCTTATCTTCCAGGAGGATACCGTCAGTTGTAGCCGTGCGGAATCCGTCTGCCTGTATGTTCGGACAGTCGCCCTGAGGCACAGCGATATAACTGATCTCTTCGGCAATCCTTTTTATATAATTATCCGGTACACTTTCCTCTTCGCGGCTGATGCTTACATCGCTTATCTCACAATGTTCACCGGTAAGACCGATATATACCCATCTGGTGCTGTCAGGAAGTGCTACGGTAATCTCATATGTCTCAGACTCAGAGATTATCCTGATCAAAACGTGATCCTTAACCTTAACTGCTTCTACAGTGTATTTTGTATTTTTCTTTGAGGATTCATCAGAACCGTTCTTTTCAACATTTATCTGCATCTTGCGTGCACCCTTGCGCACGATATTACCATCAAATCTGATCTCTCCGTATTCAAAATACAGAAGCCTTTCAATATCCTTCTCTTTATCATGTATCCGCGCATCAAGCGAGTCAAAAAGCACGATCGACGGCAGGCTTGATTCTGAAGAATAATTCCTGTCAGGCGTATTAACAAGCTCGATCCTGGTGATCTCATTTGTGATGATAATGCCTTCCGATACTGAAGACCTGTATTCTTCGCAGGATAGCTTATTCTTGCCCGCAAGCTCTTTGACATCTTCTTTTTCCTTCATCTGGTACTCAGTATCAACGTCTATCAGATGAAGCATGATCTCGCCGAATTTCGGATCGAACTGCGTTCCGAGCCCCTTAACAAATTCCTCTCTTACGAGCTGCTGAGGGATCGTATCACGGTAGCTTCTATTGGAAGTCATCGCGTCATAAGCATCTGCAACTGCGATTATCCTTGCATATTCGGGAATATCATCTCCCTTAAGGCCTTCGGGATAGCCGTGCCCGTCATACCTCTCATGATGAGATTTGGCTCCGAGGCTCAGGTAGGGTGATTCGCTGATACTCGAGAGTATCTGTTCTCCGACGCTGGGATGCTCTTTTATAGCCTGGAATTCTTCATCTGAGAGCTTTCCGGCTTTGTTGAGAATGGATCTGGGAACTCCTATTTTTCCTACGTCATGAAGAAGTGCAGCATAATAGATCTCTTCGCATTCCTGCGGTTCTTTTCCTGCCATTTCAGCGATTTTCCTGGAATATTCAGCGACTCTGGAAGAGTGACCCTTTGTGTATTTATCTTTAGCATCTATCGCACTTGCCAAAGCCTCTGCCGTCTGAGCAAACAATCTGCTTATTCTTTCCCTCTCCTGCTTAAGGAAGGTGACTTCAATGTTACGCGCCCTCTCGACCGTCTGGTTCATGTCGTTAAGGACAAAAAGATACAGCAACGAAGTCATCAGACTGGTAGAAATGTTTATCAGTGACAAACCATAGAATTTCAACTGAATTAAAGTCGCAACGATCGGTAAAGTCGTAAATAGGATCAACGAGATCAAAACGCCGCTGCCTATACGCTTACGATATTGAACAGCTACCGTCAATTGGGTCAGCAAAACGATCACGGGTATGATCGCACCTATAAGGAATCCCGGGGCTCTCTGATAGTGGTTTGTCTCATCGAACGTGTAGTACAGACCCGTAAACTGAGAAATGATAACCAGAACGATTCCTATCGTAATCAGATAATCGATCATTTTGAGCCTGAAAGGAACCTTTTTAACATCGGTCTCATCCATGATAATATCAATTACGTAGTGATTAAAACTCCAATCTATCATAAGCGTCATTATGAAGACCACGAAGTTACTGATCCTTACCATCCAGAATCCGGTCTCACTGATATCACCCCTATAGATATAAGCATAGCGGTCGAATACTAGTAACAGAACCGCAAAGATATTACTTAAAACCAGGAAGACCTTTCTTTCCTTATCGAGAGTTTTCGAAAAGGTCATGAAAACAGCAGTGGCCAAACATAAACCACTTATGATAAGCATAATATCAAGCTGAATACTCTTTATACTTTCGATCATGGTATCTTCTGCCTGCGCATATTTATACCATTAAATTATAATTCTTTTTTGATTATTATGTATTATCAAAAAATAAATTAGTTGTAAAGACAGCTATTTTGACCTTAAAGCAATGGCATTTCGGTTTGAAAAGAAAACGGCCGGCAGTGAATGCCGGCCGTCTCCTTAAACTTTTATTCCGAAAGGTTTACCAATATCTTGAACTTTATTCTGTTGTACATTAATTCTGTCAAACAGTTTCACATAAGTAAGTGGAACCGCTCCGACAATTGCAGCGCATGCCTGGATCAGATTAGGAATTACCGATCCCAATGCTGCAGTTACACCATACATAAAAGGCAAAGATTCAAATCCGAAATATCCCGCTACCATTATTAATTCTGCTATTACTCCCGCTGCAAGCTTGCGTACTAAAGGCACCTTGTTCTCACTGTTGCGTTTCATGAGAAGTCCTGCAACAAGTCCCATAATTCCTTTGATCAGAAATGTCGGTATTACATACTGCGGATAACCTGCAGTGAGATCAGCCAGAGCAGAACCGATTGCAGCTGCTATCGCTGAAAAAGGTCCGAGAATATACGCAGCTACCAGTATGACCACGTCGCCAAGATTAACGTGTCCAATGGCAGTCGGTATGTGAAGCTGGGTGCCAATAAAAATAAATGCCGCAAGAACACCTGAATATGCAATCTTTTTGATTATTCTTTTGTTTTTCTCATGATCGCTCATTGTCTTTACTCCTGAATCGTTGTTTTCCGAATGACACTATGGTACAACTTATCTGAATATATAAAATAACCAGAAAAGGAGATTTTTATATAACCAGATGAGAAGCAAAACAAGTGAATCAGCCTATATGAAATTGTATAAACAAATTAAGAAAAACATTGTTGATGGAATATATCCGTACAATACCAAGATTCCTTCCAAAAGAAACATGGCTTCTGAGTTCGGTGTAAGTGTTATCTCTGTAGAACATGCATATGATCTTCTCCGTGATGAAGGATATATCAGGAGCGTTGAGAAAAGCGGTTATTATGTTGATTTCCGTGCCTCAGACGGTTTCTCAGCTTTTCCGGACGAAAGAACAGCTCTTAGCACCACATTTGACAGTTCCGGACAGCAGTCGGATTTTCCCGTTTCCGTTCTCGCAAAAACCATGAGGAACATACTCACCAACCGTCAGGAAGACATACTCATGAAGTCACCTAATACAGGTCTTCTTGAATTCCGTGAAGCAATTTCCAGATATCTGGCACGCAACAAGGACATGCGTATCGATCCGTCAATGATCGTGATCGGATCCGGCGCTGAATACCTTTATAATCTTATAGCCGGTCTTCTCGGAAAGAACAGAGTATTTGCTTTGGAAGACCCTTCATATGAGAAGATAAGAAAAGTATATAAATATGCAAATATCAGCTATGAATTGCTTCCACTGGGAAAGGACGGCATCGAAAGCAATACTCTTAGCAAGACTAAGGCAAATGTTCTGCACATTTCGCCGTTCAGAAGTTATCCTACCGGAATCTCAGCCTCTGCCTCAAAACGGCACGAATACATAAGATGGGCTGATTCATCAGATAGAATAATTGTTGAAGATGATTATGAATCTGAATTCTCTATCCTAAGCAAGCCTGTTGAAACCCTATTCTCGATGGCAGCAAAAGATAATGTGATATATCTCAACACTTTCTCCAAGACCATTTCTCCGGCACTTCGTGTAGGCTATATGGTTCTTCCCAAACACCTGGTCGAAAAGTTTAATGAGAAACTCGGATTTTATTCATGCACAGTACCGACATTTGAACAGCTCGTTCTGACTGAATTGCTCAATAACGGCACATTTGAAAGACATATAAACAGAACAAGAAGAAAACTGCGCTCAAAACAGACTTTAAGCTGATTAAAAAGTGTATTTGTAATCAAGACCATTAAATATCAATCATGGTCTTGTGATTATTCTTGCATAAATCCTCGAACACATACTAACAGTATAAAAATTATTGTACAATTCATATTAGTGGTATCTTTATGTTTCTTGTTTTCGATGTTACGTTAGTAGAGAAAGAGGCAATACTATGCAGATAAAATTATCAGAAAACATCAGAAATCTACGCAAAGAGCACTCAATGACGCAGGAGCAGTTAGCAGATGCGCTGGGTGTTACGGTAGGAGCAGTATATAAATGGGAAGCCGGTCTTTCCATGCCTGAGATCAGGCTTCTGATGGAACTTGCCGATCTGTTCGAAGTATCCGTTGATTCCCTGCTCGGATACACCATGCAAAAAGGAAGTGTTCAGAGCAGGATTGAACGGATCGTATCATTTCTCGCAGTAAAGGATTATGAAAGCGCTATAGCTGAATCAGAGAAAGCATTGAAGAAATATCCTAACAATTTCCTGATAGTCTATGTCAGTGCCCAGATGTATATGGCTAAGACCATGGAAGAGCTGAGTAAAGAAGCGATGGTCAAATCAAATGCATTATTTGAACAGGCTATCTCCCTTCTGGATCAGAATACTGACAGCAGCATAAACGAAGTTACCATATTAAATCTTATGGCAAATAACTACATGGTAACAGGTGAGTTGGACAGGGCACTGGAGATCTTAAAGAAGAACAATATCTGCAACATAAACAGCAGCATGCTCGCATCGGTTTATGCCGTAGGATTGGGACAGCCCGATGAAGCATCGAAATATATAGAACCGGCCATGCTCGAAGCTTTAAATACAGTTTCTAAATCAGCTTATGCAGCGTCATTTGCTTATGCACGGAAAAACGATATTACATGTATTTCTGCATTGGAATGGCTTATCGGTTTTCTTGATTCACTGAAGACGGATCCGGAAACTATATCTCATATTGATAAATTCAAACCGTCCTATTTAGCTTTGCTTGCAATATGGGAAGAGAAGTTCGGATATAAAGATAAAGCGGAAGATCACATAAAAGAAGCATATATGCTTGCCATGAGATTTGATGCTACTCCTGCTTATAACATGAACGGCCTTAGATTTATCAGCCACCCGGATGCGGTTTCTGTCGATATAGTAGGAAAGACGGCGTGTGAGGCAATGGATTATCTTGTTTTCGACAGAGTTCCGAAAAGCAAAGCCTCACAAAAGATAAAGCGGCTATGGGATGAATTAAACAACAAATAAACAAGTATGGGGAGGAATGGATTATGAAGATCAGAAACATATATTTTGGAAAAGGCATTCCGTTTTTTTGCATAGCCGTCACGTTATTATGCATAACCGTGACACTCATATCGCAGCTTATTCCTTCAACATTTTTTGTCTTTGCGTTTTTCCCTCTTAAATATCCGTGGCAGATAATTACGTGGATCTTCCTTCATGGAGCACCTCAAGAACTTCTCCCGCCGGATGCTCCGTATTCTGCTATTGATTTGACGCTTGGACATCTCGGATATAATCTGCTTCTGATACTGCCGTTTGGAATCCTGGCCGAAAAGATATTAGGAACCAAAAAGATACTGGTCTTGTTTGCTGTATCCTGGGTGGCCGATGTTATCACTATGCTTATAATAGGCGCGGTATATACTAAAATCTTAAATGAAACTGAACTGGCCGGCGGTGCAGGTGCTTCCGGTCTGGCTTTCTGCTTTATGCCGGTCGTTATGTACGCGTTATTTGTTCTTGGAAGAAAATACGGATTCGGCATGCTCTTTAAGCAAATTTCATTTTATTTCCTGATATCGATGGCCGTTCCAACACTTATAATTTCACTAAGTCCGAGTGTAAAAGGTGTTACAGGAATTCCGTCCATGATCGTCCACCTTTTGGCAATAACTATCGGAGTTATATTTACGATTGTTTTCCGCAAGTCAATAAACTCATATTATGATACTAAGAAATCAGAGGCTGCAAATTGAGCGTAAAAGGAATTGGAAATCAAACTGGTTGAGCGATGAAAACGGTCATTAATAGAAGAAACAATTGGCGCACTTTATCAGAAAGCGAGATCGAGAAGCTTTTGCCGTGGATGAAGATCATTCACAGACAAAGAATGACAACGGCGTTGCTGCTCTTGATATTGCTTTCGGCATTGTCGTTGGCTCCGGTTGTACAGCATGTAATTGATAACCGATGGGTTGAATTTCTGAAGGCGATCTGGATATATGCTCTCGCGGGCCTTTTGGTTTTCGTGGCGGTCTATTCCATTGTTGATTACATCACAAGACTGAATAAGTTCAAAAAAGGCGACGTGAAAGTAGTCAATGTAACTGTCTCAGGAAAAGGCATAAGCAGCGGATCCCGCCGCCACTATTATTCAGTCAGAATAAGCGGTATATATGTAGACAACAAAAACGTCGAAAAGAAGTTCAGGGTGCCGAAGGTATTATACGATTATGTCTCGGTCGGCGATAAGGCATTAGCCGTTAAATACAATGGCAAAGAAAATAAGAGTCCGCTTTCAGGTCTGGATTTCTTACCGTCATCAGATCACTGACTCGCATTATTGTCGGCGAAGAATGCTCTATAAAATTACTTAATTTAAAACGTTATAAGAAAAGCGGAGAAATAATTATCTGCATTAGCAACAATTACTCCTCATCGTACTCATCCGGGCGGCTCTTTCTCTTAACATATAATGTGATAGCAAAACCGCCTGCCATCAACAGAAGCACGGTCACACTGCACTTGAAACTTGTCTTAAGACCTGTGGGGACCAAGGCATTTTTCGAGTTGACGAATCTTACCTTGCTGTTGTGTTCTATATCGCCGGAAACCGTTCCATTCGAACTGACAGGATCACCGTCAAGATATCCCTGGCTCTGATATCCCTTAGTCTGCTCAGTGATAGAGAACTTCGTTCCATCTGCTAACGCCGAGAAAACTATAAAATCGCCATGCGAGAGTTCAACACGGACCACGCCGTTTGCCGTCGAGGTAATCGTATAGTCTTCAATCACGCCACCGTTCTTCTGAACATGGATCGTTCCGACATAAGGCTGGTCAGCAGCAGTCTTAAGAGTTACCGTCATAGGGAATACTTCTGTCTTGTCTCCCATATTGCCTGCAACTTCCTTGGAAAGCATCAGGTCGCCGTCAACAGGATAGTTAAAGATAAGAAGATCGTAAAGAACTCTTTCTTCTCCTGAATCAGGATCGATTACGTTCTCTTCGACAACCTTGATCTCGGGATGCGCCTGATTGAGCTTGATGTCACCGGTCTGAGTAACAGTAAACAGGACAAAGTAATTGAGTCCCTGATGCGTATGTCCTGGATCAACTTCTCTGAGCTCATACGTTCCGGCAGGAAGCGTGGAATTAATGTGCGGGATAATACCATTCGAATCTGTGAAGAGGTGCTCATATCCCGCCATAGCCTGGAAATCAACGACTGTTACGCCGCCGACCGTCTTCTGCTTATGAAGTTCAAATTCAACTCCTTCAACCGGTTCTAATGTAGCCTTATCAAGTTTCTTGATCTCAAAGGTGTACTTGAAATTGAAAACGGTAATAGACGGATCATCCGGTCCGGCCACATAAGTGAACCTGTTGTTGTCTTTATCCACAGTGCTGGGATCAGCCGTAACCGTGATCTTACCATCATCGCCCATAACCATGGTAAGTGACTTCTTAAGACCGGTATAACCTGCTGGAGACTTTATCTCAGTAAGTGTATATTCAACATTCTTTCTTAAGTATGCGAAAGTAACGAATCCGTCGTCATCTGATATGAATGTGCCCAGCGAAACCTGAGAACCCTTCTCGCGGATATCAAACTGAGCTCCTGCCAAAGGAGTTAATGTATTGCCGTTCTTATATTTCTTGTAGATCTTAATGCCTTCACGCTCATTTTCGATGGTCTCGATACGCATGTTGGCAGTAGGCATCTGAGCGGACTTATACTTTACCTTATATACAAATTCAGTACTGTCCGTCTCTCCTTTAAGTATTCCATTAAGTCTTATTTCTTCATTGTTATCTTTAGGATCGATCGAAGTATAACTTGTGACCTTGCCGTCTGAGTCAACAACTGCACCGGTAACTTCTACTTCTTTAACCTGGTAGTCCAAAAGAGATAATCCGGTCTCAAGCGTCTCGTAATACCAATAAAGTGTACCTTTCTTATATTTAAGCTCATAAATAGTATTCGGATCCAAAACTCCGTTTATATAAATTGCAAAATAAGTGTTGTCACGGCTTGAGACGAAGTTCTCGTCTGTCCACTCTTTGTACATTCTGATTCCGTAACCTTTTATGTTATGAACATCAACATGCGGATCCTTGCCCTTTTCAATAGTGCTTACTTTCTCATAGGGACATATATCCTTGGTTGTGACATCATTGACGTCAGTGAAGATATCATATTGAATTCTGGAATAACCGTCAGGTATCTCATTAGGACGCTCTTCGACTTCATACTTGGTTCCTGCCAAAAGTTCTCTGACTTCAACTGTGTAGAAAGCAGGGATCTTGGATATTGAGCCGTACATGGAGGTAGTAAAACTTACTTTCCTCTTATCTGCCGTGTCAAGAGCGGTATAGTCTGTTGCAGTATCTGACAAAGGTACGAACTTCTGCGTAGCAGAATCCCATCTGCAGTATCTTCCCTGAGGATCCTTAACATGGTATGTGTACATATTGGCAAGCGCCACTTCCTGATTTGTCTCGTGCTCAGTAGCCAGATACAAACGAAAATTAAAAACAGTCGGATCGTCCGTTAACGGGTGATTTCCGGTTATACCTGTCTCATCCCACAACTTCTTAGTAAACGTTAAAACACGTAGTGCATCTTTATTTACTTTATTTACATACTTTACACTTGTACGTTCTTCAGCCTTGGCAGCACCGATCGCATAGTTCTCTCTGTCCGAACCTGAAATAGGTGTTCCTGAAACGATTACATCATTTGCTTTGACTTCACTAAATACATATGGATCTACACCGCATTCAACAACGTAATACTCGATAGCTCCATCAGGAAGCTTGATCTCACATGCCTCTCCGGGTTCGAGGAAGAAAACGTTAGAATAATCGACACCATCAATTGTGTAATCTGGCTCGAATTTGACTTTCTTGTCAGTTCCACGATATACAACATTGATGTTTGCATCGGTGTTGGTCAGACTATAATAGATTGCCTGATCCGGGTCCTCTGAATAGCTGTAGAATATCTGATACGGGAATTCCGCATTAAACTTTTCAGGATGCTCAACGCCATCCAATTCTTTGCTGAGGATAACAGTCTCCGGCTTAACAGATGACTGATTGAAACGCATGTTAAGATTGGACGCACCTTTACCACGCTCCATGTAGAAAATTCTCATTGTGTGAGAAGTATAATCTTTAAATACATATTTACCATTTGATTTCTGCTGGAAAATACCATCAAGATATTCCTGAACCTCCTGGTCAGTATGCTCCCCGCTGTTTCTGTAATGCTCTTCAAAGATCTCATATAAAGTCAAATTCCTGATCTTTCCGGAATCATTCTGAACCTGAATGTCTCCGGTAGCATAGTTTATAGATCCCAAGAGAGCACTGTGAACACCACCCAGATCAATGACGAGTTCGCCGTCAACGTAAAGCCAGAAGTCATCATCTCCGGTAAATTCATATATGATATCGTGACCCCAGTCATCAAGACCATTTGGTGTCTGAACGAACGATGCCTCAAGTTCAACTCCGAATTGGTAATCAGGATTGTTGATCTTGTAGAGATTCTCGTATTTTCTAGGATTGGAATCATCTAACGGATTTAAAAGTGCAGTATACAAATTTTCAGGATTCTTCGTGGAAATAACTGTAGGATCAATAGTGTTAAACGGGAAAAACTGACCATGCTTTACCGACGCTGAATTTTTATCATCGTGTGTTCCTAATTCCTGATAAACCGTAAACTCACCGGTTGACTCATTATAGGAAGCATAGTTTTGAGAACTGTCATATACAAAATATCCGGAAGAGTAATATGTGGAATCAATAAACAAATGGTTGGCTTCCTTAAGTCTGTCGGCTGAATAAAGATTTGCCAATGACTCGCCTGCATGCGGACCGCTGGTAACGGTAGGATAACCGTCTGAACCCAAGGAATTCGATAAAATACCCGGACTGGCATACAGATATGTATTGTTACCGCTGCTGCCATCAGCGGTGCTGTTTAAGAATTTAGTCTGCTCGCCATCTTTCCAGTTTGAAGTATTTCCAAAATCAATTATCTTCATTGTGATACCGTATTGAGTGTGATCAACCGTTTCAACAGGATGAAGTACAGCCTCTGTACTAAAATCATTTACACGGGCAAAATAGAAATCTATTGATTCATCTTCAGTAATACCATCTACAACCGAATAAGAAACAATCTTTTGATTGGCAATATCTGTCTTTATTCCGGCATAAGCATAATTGTCATCATCCCAGGCAACGATCTGAGTAAAGTAATTATTTTCGTTTCTTCCGAGCAGGTTGATACCGATAATGCTGTCGCCAAGAGCTTCTCCATTACCTGCATTAGGTCTTATGTATTTCTCAGAATACTCATTATAGAGTTCATAGTAACGGTTCTCATCAGCTTTAGTGGGATTTTCGACACCTTCGTTGTAATAAATGGTCAGATCCCAGAGTAGTGTATTGATTCTGTCGTCGATCCATTGAATCTCATCGCCTTCCTCAAAACAGGGATGCAGATTTCCTTCATGATCTATCGCATAGAAATCATACTGTTTCTTTGCTTCATTCCAAACACGTGTATAAATAATGATGCGGTCTCCGTCTTTGAGACTTTCGTCAGAAACACTTATCTTTCTTGCGGAATAAGGTAATACATATTTATCAGTCAGAGTAGCAGGCTCAACGAAATTCAGCCATTTCGTTACAGGCTTACTTTGATCAGCATTATAACTGTTTGTGTCAAATCCGCTGGCCAGATCACCGGTATAATTAACTACTCTTCCGTTAGCCATAAGGGCAATCTTGCCTACATAGGTTTTATCATTGCCTGTCTGTTTTCCGGGAATAACAGTAATCGTCTGTGGTGTAGTTGAAGTAGAAAGGTTTCCGGAAGAGTCAATATTCAAATAAACCGTCGTACCATCTAATTCAGCAGACAGATAATATCTGTCATCCTCGCACCAGGTAAATGTCCACATCGTAAGATCACTGTCATTTGGAACAAAGAGTTTATCGTCGTGATGATCTTTCTCTGTAAGTACAGGAAGTGAAAGAGCATCCAGATGATTAGGAATTGTCGATGAAGCCATCAAGCCTGCACCGGATGCACCATTCTTATAATATATTAATCCTATTGATTTGCCATCAAGACCATATGGATCTACGGATTCTGACTGGTAATCGTAATACCAAAGGCATAACTGAGCATTTATATCTTCTGCTCCTTGATATGCTGCAAAACCATCACCTTTGTCACTACTGTTCTGATTAATATAGTAAGTTCCACTGCCATTAAATCTGAATGCGTTATTTACACTGGTAGATTTCGAAACCTTGAAAATAGTTGCCTGGCCTTCACTTGTAACAAATGATAAAGCATTATCTATCTGTCTTATGTACTTGTTTGTGCCATCAACAACACAATAGATTCGGTACTCATTTTCACCGCATTTCTCAAACACATAAGCTTTCGCATCCTCATGAGGATATTCAGTCTGTGCCGGTTTAGTCTTACTTATTCCGGTTCTGCTTCCGCTTATCGTATATTGGGTATCCTTAAAGTAGTATCCATTCACGTGACCCCAATATATTTCATCAGCATGTGCTTCCAATTCAGTCAAAGATGTGATTCTTTTCCATCCCGTCTGAATTGCAACAGATGCAGGTCCCTCAACGATTGCATAAGCAGAGAAACCGTCAGCACTGAACGTGACTTCGGTTCCTTCACCGTTCTCAGCATCGGTTACATTCAGAGTATCTATGACGGATGCTTCAGCTTCATCACTGATATGGACGACGTTAACTTCGTTGTTGAACGTCTCGTTAAGCGTGATCTTGACTGAGACAGATGTGCCCTCGGCAGGCTCCATCTCGATGCCGTCCTTCATAATGCAGATATCGAAGAATCTTACTTTGTTGATCTCAGCATTATTAAGAGCATTTGAAGTGAGATCCAAGTACTCATCGTATACATCGCCTTCGGGGATCTCGCTTACTATCAGTTCGCAGTCTGAAGGAATTCCTGTCTCAGGTCCGTACGAGACCTTAACCTCATAGGAATCACCTGAATACTGAAGAATCGTTACATCCTGCTCAGACTCTTCAGAAGGATTCTCTTCTTCCACATCAGCATCTGTTTCGTGAGTTTCTTCAGTCAGCTCAGAAATGATATCAGAAGTTTCTGTGGTCTCTTCTTCAGCGGTCATATCCAGATCAGAAGGCTCGACTACATCAGCACCAAGTGCGCTGAAGAGACATGCCATAATGAGCACCAAACTTATCAAACGCTTGAATTTAGACATCCTGATCCTCCTTCCTGCGTCTGAACGCGAGAATGAGGACTATTCCACCAAGCACAAATGCAGCAAAGGCGAAAGGCATATATGGATTGGCAGTCTCGCCCGTTTTTACTATCGGGACTCTGACCACCTTGTTTACAAAAGTAATTTCCGTGGGCTTTACCATTCCGCCTTTAGACAGAATGACCTTATAATCAAGTTTTCCTGCATCATCGGACGTAACGAAAAGCGTTACGATATATGTTGTATCATCGTATGTTATCTTCGAGTCGGTACCGGCATTCTCATAAACCTTGTATTGATATGTACCCGGCTCGTCTATTCCTATCGTAAATGAGTCATCTCCGGCGCTGATCTTTTTGGTGACCACGTCCGGCAACGGAGAAGCTTCATCAAGCTTCTCAATTACAATTTCATATTCGTTGGCAGCGTAATTAACATTCTCGCAAGTAAAAGGCACAACAGCCTGAATCTCTTCATATCTGAATTCCGCATTGACCTGGAATCCAAAGAAAAGGAGGACAGCGCACAAAGCTGCAGCCGCAGTCGAAATTTTTGACACTACAGATACACGCCTCACGGTCTGTCCTCCTTTCTCATCAGTTTTCCAAAATATAGGCAAATACTACAGTCCTTGTTGTCGAGGCATCGCCTGCACAAGTCGACAGACAGATGATTCTTTCATCTCTGTCAAAAACTGTATCTTCGAGGAATTGCCTTAATTCCTCATGGTTTTCAGGATCGAATACCATATTGTCAGCAGCATCCGTCCTTATTGCGTAAAACAATTCCAATTTGAAGACTGCCTTACCATCACGTCCGACTATGAGTTCACCGGTCTTATGTGAATTGAGGTAATCTTCGTCCAAAAATTCATCTAAAGCTCCGAACATCTTTCCATATTCCATGTGATGTCCGTAAATTATTGAGTAAGGATCTGTGAAATCGCCGGCATTTCTGCTGTCAAGAAAAATACTTCCTGACAATGAATACTCGCCATACGGATTTAGGTTGAGATATTGGGAATTATCAAAACCCTGCATTATCGGGTAATCGATATTCGTATCATCAACAGTGATCCAGGCAACCATATCCGAGGCAATAGGAGAATCTGTTATCTCATCTGCATTAACAACATTCGGCTTAAATGACAGAAGCGACGAATCGTTAGCATGGTCGAAAATATACCAAGTGTCATACAGGACATAGATAACCACAAGCAGGGCAATAACAAAGATACCCAGCATAATTTTCTCGTATATGGAGTTCATTACCTTCCAGAACTGCTTCACTCGAGAACCCTGTTATTCATTTACTCTTCTGAATCAGTATCTGCTGCTTCAGATGCCTTTCTCTTTGCGCTCATAACAATAAAGAGAACAACACCGGCAACTACAACAATAGCGATAATGATTACAGGTGTAGCAGAAACAAGAACGCCAGTGGGGATAACACCATTCTTATCGTTTGTATAACCGGTCTGAAGATCACCATCATCAGTAGTAGTATCATCAGCATCTAATAACTTGACTGTACCATTTACTGCATCTGCAAGAGCATCATTGCCGTTTATTCCGTCCCAGTTAATTACTGAAACAGCTGCTGTAATACCTTCTGTAGATGTATAGCCTTCAGCTTCTTCTTTCAAATCATAAGTTGTACCAACAACAAGCCCCTCAACGATAATATACTGTCCGTGCTGGAGATAGAACTCTGTTTCTTTTGCTTTTCCGGCATCAAGCTTTATTTCCTGGGGATTTGTCTTTCCGGCATAAGATGAATTAGTTGCTTTGTTAAGTGCGTCAGAGGCAGGGAGCTGAATATCAGCATGTGAAACATCAACTGTGAGAGTTGTTGCTACAGGTGAATTAAGTGTAAGAGTTAACTTAAAATATTTATCTCTTGAGCCCTGGTTACCGGTAACTACCTTACCAACAGTCAAGCTGTAAGATGTGTAATAGTTTACATAACTGTCTGTCTTGGTTGCTCCCGAAACCTCAGCCCCATTAGCTGTATTAACAGTTATAGCCGTTGTGGAAGTAGTAATTGCTGAATTTGCAGTTACGGGTTCTCCTGCCGGAGGAGCAGCTGTAACTACACCATCATACATTACGAATCCTGTAACTTTCAGTGTCATAGACGAAGCATCTTCTGTATCTTCAACGTAGACATCAAGAGTACGCTTAAGGCTTCCATTCGTTGTAAGATTCGGAGTCGTTGCGTCGACATCATAGAACATGCCGGCAGTACCGGTATTTTCTGTAATGTAATAGCGGTAAACGCCGGGCTCAGAAAACTCTACGGAACTCATGTCAATTGTTACAGTCTGCTTGTATGTTTTGTATCCTGAAACAAGTGTTTGTGTCTCAACAGTATCAGTGGGAGAAAATGATACAGCAGAAATTGTCGGTGTGCCGGGGCCTTTATATAAAGGCAACGTGCCGGCTGAAGTAGTTGTAGCTGCTGATCCGGGTATAATTTCAATTACATCGTTAGAACTGATGGTAAAAGTAAAAGATGCGTTCGGTGCAACAGCATTACTATCAACAAGTAAATACTTGTAAAACTGTACATCTGGTGACTTCAGCGGAACGTAGCCTGTATTGGCTGCAAAAGCTGGAACCGCAATCAATGCCACCAAAGCGGTGGTTATCAGCATAACTGACATTTTTTTCCATAATTCTTTCATGTTTTTTCTCCTATATTTTGAAAAGTATTGGAAAACCAAATCAAATCCCCCGCTGCCTTAGGACAAGAACGACCTTGCCCTCACAATCTTCAAGGGGTATCGCTCCGTATGTTCTGCTGTCTTTAATGTCATCTCTGAAATCATTCATGACAAAGACAGAATTCTCTTGAACCACATACGGGAAAGTTACAATAGCTCCTTCAGACGTCGTCGGATAGACAACATCCTCACTCAGTCCATAACCGTTAATTTTGACCAAACTATCGCTGATATCTACTTCATCACCGGCCTTGGCAGCTATACGGCCAAACTTGACCTCACCATCGGCCTTATAGCAGATCTCTTCACCGGGGTTAAGATTTCCAAGCTTGTACGTAATGACAAGATCTCCATCCTTGATCATGGGATAGCTTGAGTTCCCGTGATTAACATGGATACCGACTACAAATACGCAGAGTATGACAACTACTGCGGCAGTAACTGCGATCTTGATAAAAAACTCGATTGCATAATCTGTCGAAGTCTTTTTACGCTTCTTTGTCTTGGCCTCAGGCTTAACCGCCTTCTGTTCGACCTTTGTCTGTTCCTGACCGTCTAACGTAGTCACCCTCTGCTTACGCTTTCTATATATCTCACGTGCTCACGCGTGAAAAGAATATAAATAGGCGTAATAAGCCTATTCTCGATAAATATACACCCCACTCCTATAAATAAAATTAATATAATTAAGATGTCACTCAATTTTCAGCTAAAATGTAATGAAAAAGTAAACAATGGCATAATATGGTTATAAAACTCAATTGATTTCTCTGCCAAGATAACATCGTCCCTTGTCATGGAGCGATAAGATTTTTAACAAGACAATTCTCCCAAAAACGAAAATACCCGTAAACGCAGTGTTTAGTGCTGCAGTAAGGGCTTTTTTGCAAGCATGATTTGTTTCATTTCCGTGTCCGAAAAGCTTATCGGATCATAATGTCCTCTGTGGGCTTGAGGTGCACGACCGCCCGCACGATCACGACGTGGATCACAGCGGAAAACAACAACATGATGCCCACCGAAAGCAGCCATGCCAAGGGCTGCGCGCTCCGGACATAATGCAGCTGCCTCCCCTCCAACAAGCAAATGATCCTGCGGGCGAACCATGCGCCGCCAGCAATGCCGAGGAGGATTCCGAGGGCGTGTGTGACTGCGGATTCACCGAGCACATATTCCGCTGTTTCTCTTGTTGTGAAGCCGTTGATTCTCATAATGACGAGGCTCCGCTTCTTGCGGTAATACTGGAGATAGATCAGGTTCAACAGTACGCCGCCGGCCATCAGTGCTGCAATGCCCGTGAGCAGTCCCGCAATCATATTCAGTGCGGAGGTGAAGACTTTATATTCCTCCTGCTTTGCGGTCGACTCGGTCACGGAAACTGGGAGCTGCGCGAGCTTTGCCGTGATCGCGGCGCGGCGCTCTCCTCCGCACTTTACCAAAAAGCAGTTGGGCTCTGCTTCTTCTCTAAAAACGGCTTCATACGCAGCGTATGACATGATCATCTGCCCGCCGAGATAATTATTGAACACCCCAGCGACCGGAACTCTCACCTGGTTCATTTTCAGGTCATAAAGCGTCATCCGGTCTCCCGGTACAAGCCCCGCAGTTTCCGAGGTGCGAAGATGGATGTACAGCCCCGGCTCGGAGGTCAGCGCCATTCTTTCGCCGCTTTGGATGTCCGTCATCACAAAGTAGGCGGACAGTTCCTCCGGTGCGCCGCAGATCAACTCGCCTCCGTTCATTCTGCCGCCGCCGGCGAAAAAGCAGTCACGGTCGGACACCTCGATCCAGCCCTCCTGCCCCGTCCCTTCGAAAATGCCGGACTCAGTCAGCGCGGATATGATCTGCACCTCCACCGAGGGTCCGCCGTCTTCGGTCTCCGGGTCAAAAATAACCTTCAGATCGTACAGCTCCACGTCTGAAAACTGCCTGTCAAGGGTTTCCGACACAGCCAGCTTGACCGTAAAACCGGTCACCAGCAGGATCATGCACCCCGCGATCGAGGCCACAATCACGAGCGCCCGGAGTTTCTCCGACCAGATGCCCCGGAGGATCATCCGGACAGAAAGAGAGCGCCCGGTAGCGCCTGTTTTTCTCTTTCTTCCCGCACGCTGCATGAACCGGGATGCCGAGGCACGGTCATTCATCAATTGAACCGCCGGCGTACGCAGTAGCCCGGCGCAGGCAATCACCGCAGCAGCCGCTGCAATGATGACGCCTGCGGCAAGCACAGCTGCCGTCATTGCCGGTCGGAAGGTCTGGCGTCCCATTCCGTAGACATAGAGTTTGCCGCAGGCCGAAAGCACGCTGGGCTGTATAACGGCGTACCCCGCCACGATTCCGACCAGCATGCCCGCCGCCGTCGGGAGGAGCCCGGCGGTAAGGTATTGGAAGGCGATCTCCTTTTCTGTCAGACCCATCGCTTTCGAGGTCCCGATGCGTTTTCGGTCCTCTTCCGCCATGCGGCTGATCGACGCATAGATGACGAACGCTCCGACGACCACAAACGCGACTGCAAAGGTCAGCCCAATGTCGGCGGCGTTTTGCGCGGCGACACGGATCGCATAGTAGCTGGACGATCCCCATACGTTCAGCACAAGCCAGGGGTGCACGCCGTTCAACCCCGCCAGCGCCAGATTCAGGATTGGTCTGAGGATGACCTTGTCACTGTTTAGGGAAAACTGCCCGAAATCGCTTCTGTCCGACAGTCTGTTGAGCCGGTTGCAGACCTGCCTGCACGTCTTCAGATAGTCCTCCGAAAACCGGCTCGCGCCATCCGTTCCCTCCACGCGCACGACCGCTTTCATGCAGGCGCTCTGCAGACTGTCGAGGTCAAAGGCGTCCCGCAGCACGATCGCATAGCGGTTTCCCGGCACATTCAGCGGAGTGCACGGATGGTCTGCATGTTCCGCGATCCCGCACACGGTAAAGCGCGTCCGCGCGAGTAGCGGATTATCCTCCAGCGTGAGCGTATCTCCCACCGAGAGCCCCAGCGCGTCCCGCACCGGAGCTTCCAGAAGGCACTCATCCGCCGTTTCCGGCATTCGCCCTTCCGTCAGGCGCACCGTGTTGATCCTATCCGTAAGCGATATAATGTCAACGCCCGTTTTCTGATCCGAGACCGCGTTCGCCTGCGTAACCCATACCGCCTCCGCGTCCTTTACGCCCGTGGTATTCCTGATCGCGCTCATGTCCTCCGTAGAGATCAGCGAGGGCGAAACGATCTCAATATCCCGAAACGCAGTCTCGCTCCAATAGCGATCGGCGTTGTCCAGCATCGCAGCGGCAGAAAAGTTGACGCCGAGATAGGCGGTCACCGCTAGCATCGCGACAATCAACATCGACAGGCAGGCGCTTTTTTGCCGAAGCATATATCGGACCGTCATGGTCCATCGGATTTTCTTCATGTTCACCACTCAATCGCATCGGCGCTGCATGGCGTCTGCTGACGGAGGATGTCGCAGACCCGACCGCTTTTCATCGTCACGACCCGATCTGCGATCTTTGTGATCTCCGGGTTGTGAGTCACGAGCACAAGCGCGGGTCTCTTTTCCAGACCGTCTTCTTTTCTGACTGCGTTTTCCAACGCCATCAGGACCTCCTTCGCGGATCGAAGATCCAGCGCGGCGGTCGGCTCGTCGGCAAGGAGGATCTTCGGGCGCTTGACCAGCGCCCGCGCAACAGCAACCCGCTGCTGCTGTCCGCCGGAAAGCTGGCCGGGAAAGCGATCCGCTTCCGTCTCCAGGCCAACCGCCCGGATGACCTCATCTGGAAAAAGAGGATCCTCCGCGAGCCCTGCAATGAACGCCACGTTTTCATATGCCGTGAGCTCCGGTATGAGATGATAATCCTGAAATACAAAGCCCACATCCCGCCGCCGATAAAGCGTGCGCTCCTTTTCACTGCGCTTTGTCATATCCCGACCGAAGGCCTCCAGCTTTCCGCCGGTCAGCTCGTCCATAAAGCCAATGATGTTCAAAAGTGTGGATTTCCCACAGCCGGATTCGCCCGTCACCACGAGCAACTCTCCGGGAAAGATCTCAAGCGAAAGCTGATCCAGCGCTCTGATGACACCGTTCCCGGACGGAAATTCTTTTATGGCGTTTTCCAGTCTGACACAGGGTAAGGGCATGCTCGTCATCGCGTTTCTTCCTTTTCGGATATCAGCTTTTTTCAATATAGCACAGCCAGACAAAGGTGTCCACATTTGTAGCTTCCGCGGCGTCTAGACGGCTACCGAATCCTATTCCACCGAATCAAAAACGAGATCAAAAAGCGCACTGCTGTAACTCTGACCGCGTTTCATTTTTCGTTATGGGTCACAGAGACATCAGTACAACGATGAAAAATTACACCTTCCTGCGCAAGAAGCACAGTGAGGAAGAATAACACGAAAAGAAATACAATGGTTTCAAGGCATAAAAACAGGATTGCCATTTTTGTTAAAACAGCAATCCTATTTTGGCGGAGACGGAGAGATTCGAACTCTCGTGCCGGTTACCCGACAAACGCATTTCGAGCAATGAAACCGAGTGTAATTTGCCGATTTTTACAGTGATTCTCAGCCAGATTAAGATACCAGAATGCCAATAGAATAAGCCTTTGCAGGATACTGTCACTTTTGTGTCAGTATCTGTTACTTTTGTACTCCAAAAATCTCCCGTGAGAATGGAACGGAAACGGTTCGGTATATCGAATGGAAACATTCAATTTTGAACAATTCACACCTTATACCGGAACAGCCCGTCCTATATTTTCACAAAGGAGAAAACCCTATGAGACCCGAATTTATTGACTGGAACAGCATTCCTGACACGATTTCAAAAGACCAGTTTTGCAAGATCTGCCATATGAGCAAGAAGACTGCCACTAGGTATCTTGGTAACGTTATTCCTTGCAGTGACAATGGCAAAAAGACACACCGTTACACCATTAACAAGACTGATCTTATCTCATTTTTGGAGCGAACTTCGGAGCGACAGCGGATATCAACCATTACACCTGTTGTCCGCTGTTCCAAGACCGCTTTCAGCAGCTTGCCGCTATCAGAGCAAGTTGCAGCTTCTATGCATGAATACTACGAACAGCTCGTAAAGTCCGAAAGAGATATCTTAAGAGTATCCGATATATGCAAGATCACCGGTTACGGAAAAACAATCATTAACACCTGGTTCTTATCAGGCAATCTCCGATACGTTGTTATAAGAGGAGCAAAGCACACAACAAAAGAGAACCTGATTGACTTCATGAGCAGCGATGATTTCGACAAGATATTCAGGAAGTCGGATTGGCATCTTAAGCAGATTAAGAGATTGAGGAGCATAGTAAATACTAAGGACCTTGTGTGAGGTCCTTAGTGCATAATATTGCGATTATCCCAACAATTATATTGTTCACTGAAATTTGTATCTATAATCCGGTCGCCTGTAACATTGCCATTCTCAACAGAATGGATCTTAAACTGATCAGATTTCAGATTGCGACTCGATCTCGTACTTTCCCTTGGCAATCCTGTCTTCAAAATCTGCCACAGGAAGAGGTCTGTCAAAGTAATAGCCCTGAGCGATATCACATCCGTTACTTCTCAGAGTGTTAACGTGTTCTATGGTCTCGACGCCTTCAGTAATGCATTCCATTCCCAGCTGATTTGTCATCGACACAACATGCCTGAACATTATGTTGCTCATATCGTTGTCTTTACCGTATCCGTCAGGCAGAAAACTCTTATCAATCTTTAATGTATCCCACGGAATATCCTTGATCAGATTAAGGGAGGAATAACCGATACCGAAATCATCTATCGATATCGAGAAGCCCATATTGCTGAGTTCAGTCGCCATCCGCTTTAAGTCAGTGAATTCGACCTCGGATGTGGATTCGGTGAACTCGATCTCGATCAGTTCATGAGGCAGATCGTAACGGTCAACGATCTCAGCAATCGTCTCCGGGAGGTATGCGTTATAAATGTGCTTTCTTGAGAAATTAATAGATATCCTTATCAGTTTTCTGCCTTCGTCTGACCAGCGCTTCATGTCCCTGCATACGCATTCGAGCATATGGAAATCAAGCCTGCATATCTCACTTGTCTGCTCAAGAACAGGTATAAACTCCGCAGGCGGTATGATCTTCCCTGCATGGAACCATCTGCAGAGAGCTTCGGCACCAACGAGGCTGCCGTTTACCACATTGACCTTAGGCTGATAGAACGGGATGAATTCGTTTCGTTCGAACGCTTCAGGGAAATACTGCTGGACACGCATGCTCTTTTCCTTTTTTTCAAGGAACTCCTCATCGTAGAAAACGATATTATCCATACCGCCGGTCTGCGCGATACGATAGGCATTGATAATGCTGCCCATGATCTCATCTGCCCTGACTTCATGATCACTCGGAATACGGAAAAAGCCGGCACTGGTTGAAATATTTACAACCATGCCTTTGGGTGCTTTTGCTTCTGTCTCTGTAAGATAATCGATCACGGTCTTCGTCTTATCCACAGAACACATTCCCAAGAAATTGTCTCCGCCAAGACGGGCAAGCATTCCGTCCTCGCCGATGATCTCTTTGAGTTTGTTGTAGTGATCTAACATGATGACATCACCGGCACTTCTCCCGAACTCGTTGTTAATCAGCGAGAAATGCCTCAGATTATAACGGAATGCCAGCTTGTTCGCTGTCCGCTTATTTTTTACAACATCATCGAGATATTCTCTCCAGTTACGGAGGTTAGGATACCCTGCTTCATCATAATAAGCAAGTTCATAAACAATATCCCTCATCCTGTTGCGGCTCACAAAACTAAGGACCGTCCTCATTACAAGTTCGACCTTTGACCTCTCCTCTTCAGTCAATGGTTCTTCTTCAGGCGCCATATAAGTGGTAATGGTTGCCCTGGACATTACGCTTGTAACAGTCCGCAAGGTAAGGATCTCGTTACCTTCTTTACCGGTATCGAAACAACATAACGTCTCGCCTGCACCTTCCTGCTCTTCCTGTTGATTCTTGTATACTCTAGTAACCGCCTTAGAAAGCCTGAACATCGAACATATCTCAATAAGAAGATTCTCTATATGTTCAATATCGATATTGTCTATATCCGTCATGGCAGATATTAGACGTTCAAACAACATTAAGAAATGGCATTCTTTATCCGAAACAGCGGAATGGATACACGCATCAGAAAATTCAGGAACATACCTATTCGTCCCCGTTGTTCTAGGAGCCCGTTTTGTTTTATCCGTCTTTTTATCAGTCATAAAGACCTCAGCGTCTTCTTCCGAGTTTAGTCTTCTTCTCTCCGCTTCATTCTTAAATTTATACTATCACAAAGAAACGTTGAAATGTTGTTTCTACAAAACCATGACCGATTATTCTTATTTGCATATACCTACGGATAACGGGCGAAAACCATAACTGTTCACAGATTTCAAAGTGACTATCTGGAACACCTACGAGTTAAATACATTCAGTGGAAGAAAAGACAATCCGGATATTAAGGCATATATAAGCCCAAGATTGCTCTCGGGCTTAGTCAACTTTATTCATGATATAAACAACTCACGATTGAATTTTCGATCATAGCAGATTCTTTGGCGGCATTCAGGACATCGGTAATCCTAAATAATGCATCAGCCACATAATAAATACTGATATGCCTAATCCCACTAAGACTATCAGTATGATCAGCAGTATCAATTTCAATAAGTATGTAGGCGCTTCACAGTAAGTCTTGCCGGTCTGTCCGTTGATAGCTACCTGATATGACTCTTTGCCAAATGTATAGCGGGCAATATATACGGGTGCCAAAAGATATCTGAACTTTACGTTATAGTAGTCGGTAGTAAATTTCCTGACGGAGAATCTGCGCTTTCCGACTTCGTACATGTCGTTTCTTATTATTTTCCGCATCTTTATCTTTGAGCGCTCCCAGCTGTCGTTAAGTCCTACCGTATAACGTTCTGCCGGAATGCCTGCCAGGTATTCGGATGAATAAGGAACCATTTTTGTGAAATCGAAATCCTGTACTCTTCCTATTTCAGGCATGCGGATCCTGTCAGAAGCATAGATGACAAGATCGTCAAAGTAGCGGTTCGAAAAACCTGTAACATAAGGTGCCGGTTCCTTTTCCACATCAAAGACTGCACCCAAGTAGGACGTGACAGTTTGAGCATCGAAAGTCCAAAACGGAAGATATATGCCGACTATGTTTTCGAGCTTGCTTCTGGCGACTTTTTGGGAGACAAATGATTTTCTGTTCAAAAAATCAGTGAAGTATTCCTGAGCTTTTTCTTTAGTGATCGAGAACGGGATTATTGCCTGAGGCGCCATGATTTGCACATTCTCAGCTGCAGGTGTTACGCTGGTCGATCCGCAGAAAGGACATGCACCGGTAACCTGCTCGGCGTTGTAAAGAGTCTGGCCGCCACAGTTTGCACAGATGATCAGTTTTTTGATGTGACCCCAGTTTACACTGGCACGCTGCAAAGCAGAATTGAAATCGAGTTCTTCGATGGCTTTGCCTGAACCAGGCTGAGGGAGCTGCGATGACAGACCGCAAAAAGGGCATTTGAGATTCAGTGATTCAGCATCGAACTTGACACCAATAGAAGCTCCACAGCCCGGACACTTAACGTCCGAACTCGAAACATTAACTGCTCCTATTACCCACTTATTCTCAGGCATTGCTTAAACCCATCCCTTTATACGCCTGGCTCGTATAATTCATGATATAACCTACAATCGTATCATCCCGACAAACTACGATTTGTCTATATAACTGTTTATTATCCCGACAAAGGATCCCTTCCCTTGTTCTCTCAATTATAACATCGTAGTTAAGATCTCTTGATAGCTTTTTAAGTAGAAAAATTGTCTAAATAACTGAAGCCTGCGTGGATGTTCAGCCTGAGCTGGTTGTCAATCCAGCTTTTCTGATCGGCCTCGTGGATCATATCATCCGGTTCACAATTGCCGGTCAGGAACGGAGACTTCGGATCGTGTTTTCTCATATTCTCCATAACCAGTTCAGCGTTCGTATTAGCGTAGCAGTACCTGCAGAGATGTCCGCATGTATCATATGCTCCGATATCAGTTCCGAGCAGACAGGCGCATTCGCCGTTTCTCTGATTCTTAGCGCGCTTAGGGACATCCAGCCGGGTCTTGAGTGCTTTCTCATATGTTGAGATAGTCATGCATCCGGAACAGTCTGCCCCGTATTCTGCGAGATAATTGCCTTCCGCACATGGTCTGACCGTCATGCCGTGTTCTTTGGCAATAGCAATAAATACTTTTCCGATCCTGCGCCGGTCTTCTCCTAAAACAGCTCTTGCCTCCGGAAAATTCTTTTCCACTTTCTTGTAGATATCTATAAAACTGATAACACATGTTCCGGTATATCCGTCAAGCGCCCTGGTCATCTCTTTGAATCTTGCAATATGCCAATCAACGGAATGATTCGCATCAACAACGATGGGGTCATATCTCCATCCGATGCTGTCCACTCCGACAATACCGGAAAGTTTTTTGAAATCTTCCATAACCTTTTGATAATCAGGAACATTGGGTTCAATATCTTTACCGTAGGGAGTAATGGTAACAAACCAATACTGACCGTATGGCTTAAGATACTCCATATAAGGAAACATCGGTGACGGGTTTTTCGAGCAGAATGCGATCAGATCAACCACATCAGGAGACAGGTTATATCTCGTTACCTGTGAAGGATTGTAGGGATTTCTGACCATCACAAAACCTTCTTTTATCCTGTTGATAAACCATTCAGAATAAAAGGCAGGTATATCAGTTCTCATTCCCGTCTGTATGATCATCTTATCACGTCCTTACGTCTTCCAAGACCTTGCTTATATCGCTGTCGATCAGTATGGATCTGTCCCTTATGAGATCCGGACAGCTGCAGTCTCCGAAATTGATGCAGGCATATGTTGCCTGCGGGTTTTTAGCTGTCCTCTGCCAGAACGGATACTTGATTATAACCGGTGTATTGTATCCTACACCAAGTTCAAGATACAGTATTTTCCCCTGTCTGGTACGAAGGAATTCCTCATACCTTTCACAGGCCTGATGCCAGCCTTCATCTTCAACGAACCTATCATCAGAACGGAGATTCATAGTAAGCGGCTTACCGCACCTGGGACACTTGGGAATAAGTTCTGAAGGTATCCTCATATCTTGTTGTTCATCAACCATCTTCCGTATGATCTCCCCGTTATCGTATGTCACGTCTGAACAAGGTTCACTGCACTGGAACAGGCCGTAATCGCCCTGGGTATAGAACAGTCTGTTCTTATCAAACCCGGCTTTCTGAAAACAATGGTCAACGTTAGTTGTTATCACAAAATAATCCTTGTTCTTTACCAGTTCGAAAAGATCCTCGTAAACCGGCTTTGGTGCATTCATATATCTGTTTATATAGATATACCTGGACCAATACGCCCACATCTCTTCGGGCTCCTTATAAGGGTAAAAGCCGCCGGAATACATATCCTTAATTCCGTATTTCTCTCCAAAATCATAAAAGTATTCTTCAAAGCGCTCTCCGCTGTAAGTAAAACCTGCGGCAGTCGACAGTCCGGCTCCGGCACCGATTACTATTGCATCTGCCTCATCGATGGCTTTGCGAAGTCTCTTGATATTATCCGAGTAATCTGCTGTATATGTCATAGTCTATGTCCTTCCAAACATTGAATATCACTTCGATCCTGCTGTTGTTCTCAGAGCGGTATTCGAGAACTGTTCTCACTGCGATCTGCGCTGCTCTCTCATTTGGGAAATGGAATTCTCCGGTAGAGATACAGCAGAAAGCTATACTCTTAACATTATTCTCATCTGCAAGCTCAAGGCATGAACGGTAACATGATGCAAGTAATTCTTCGTCAGTTAATGTCAAAGCACCTGTAATGACAGGTCCCACTGTATGCAGAATATACTTGCAAGGCAGGTTAAACCCGGGTGTGATCTTTGCCTTTCCCGTCGCTTCCTCATGACCCTGCTTTTCCATGATCTCGGCACAGCAATTCCGGAGCTGAATCCCTGCATAAGAATGGATACAATTATCTATGCAGCCGTGGCATGGCACATAGCAACCGGTCATTCCGGAATTGGCCGCATTGACGATAGCATCACACTTAAGGGTCGTGATATCTCCCTGCCAAAGATAGATACCGTCTTTAACAGGGATCAGATCTGCAATATCGGTGATGCCTTTATCCCGAACCGCTTCAGCAAGATATTCATCTTGTATCTTTGTAAATTCATCACTGATTTTTCCGGGAAGCCTGATGTTCATCAGACTTCTTAACACCCGCTGCTGCTCTTTAGAAGAAACCGGAATACCAATCCCCTGATATTCCGGTCTTTCTTCAATAAGCATCTTAATAAGTTCAACTCTTCTTATCTGCTGATCCATATTAATCTTTGCCTTTATATTTCAGCCCGAAAACTTTCATAGTCTCAATAACGTCTTTTAAGTCTTCACCTTTCTTTGTAAGTGAATACTCAACCCTGGGTGGTACTTCGGGATATACCTTACGGTTAATGATTCCGTCTTTCTCGAGTTCTCTTAAATTCTCTGTAAGTACTTTTGCAGATATTCCTACTACACTTCTGGTAAGTTCGTTATATCTCTTGGTTCCGGTAAGAAGATCTCTCAAGATAATGATCTTCCATTTGTTTGCTATTAAGGAAGCCGTGTATTCAACGGGACAATCAGTAAATGTTTTAGCCATGGAATCACCTCCCGGCTATATTGTATCCGCAATTATAACTTTTTGATAGTTACATTCTATCGGAAAGTTAATTATACTTTTGCAGTTGCGACCACATTACCTGTTTGATCTTTCATCTCTCCGGAATCTTTATCTAACATTAATGGAGCAGCACTTGCGACGATCTTTCCGGAATTTTCTTCGTCATACCAGAATGTCTTTTCTGTACCAAGGACATTCATACCGATAACAGCATCTTCAGGAACATCAAAAATATACTTATCAGAATCTTCTGCTGCACCTGCAACTATTGCATCTATCTCTTCGGTAGTATATGCCTCAGCGGAAGCAGGATTAACAATTCCTTCTTTCTTAAAATATGTTGATGCATAGTAGATGGTTCCTACACCTGCGCCTTCATGATTAAGTGAAAAGCCATAAGCCCAATTAGATTTCATACGTGATTCCTCGCTTTCATCTTGTTGATGGCTTAAGTGTATATGACCATAAGAAATGATGTAAGAATGCACTTTTTCGTAAGATACTTACCTGCAGGTAAGAATAATAATAAGCAAAACAAAGGCTGGAATTTCTGCCAGCCCCGTTAGTCTGTTATATTCCTGATTTTGTCATCCGACGGCTTTATACTTTTCGATATAAGAATACTGATCATTTTAGAACTCTTTATCCAGCAGTTCCAAACCATAAGTTCTTACATCACCGTTCACAGCATCAAAAATCCACTCTCCAACACTTCTATCATTCCCAAGCTTATTGAATACATTAGATGAAATGATCGTATGCTGTGTATTGTGAGTATCGGCATCCTCTCCGTTGCTCCAGATATAAATACCTACGTCAGGGATATTCGTCTGCAAGCCATGTACCATTTCTTTCAGATCCTGCTGAAACTTATCACCCAGTTCCTTGGTCTTATCCATCTTTCCGGTATCGATATATGACTGATACTGCATTAATGTATCGTCACGATAAGAACAATCAAAGAGTATCTTCACACTGTCGCCACGCTTCTCATATAGTGCAGTCAAACTATCAAGTACAAGGTTGTCTGTAGTCAGTCTGTCGGATATCTCTGACGGAGTTCTCCATAGATCAACAGCTGTGTCATGCCATCCATCATAAAGCAGCAGTGAACTGTCAACACAGACGGTAACATTCCCGGCACTCGGGAAACGATCGATCACATCATCGGCAAGCAGAGAAGTTGCAAATCCACCGGCAGAAAAGCCGGTCACAAGCAGCGTATCGGGTTCTCCCACATACGGCTTTATCTTTTCGATAAAGGCGGAGTAATTGTTGTATCCGGTGTGATAGACCTTTTTCTTCCCCTCATATATACCTGTTCCGGCATGAAAATCTCCTGTGGCATAAGGGATCACAATAAAGCTCCAATCCTTAAACGGGTTAAGATCATCGTTACTGCCAATACCGCCCTGTGCTACAAAATCCTGAGCAAGCATTGTAGTGGCATAAAACTCCTTCCCGCCTTCTGAGGTTTCTGGCGTGATGCTGACACCACCGCCAAAGAAATAAACAACTACCTTGTTTTCAGTACCCTTTCGGAATATGCCATGCCACTCACTACCATCAGAAGACAATGCTCCTTCCACTGGTACATCGTACCATTTGCCAATCTCGGGTTCTCCCTCAAGAGTTGGAAAAGTTTTAAGAACAGTCATCTTTAGGAAAATTGCTATGCCCAGCGCTGTCACTGCGATTATACTTACGGCAGCTATCAGTACCACTTTAATAATTATTTTCTTTTTTGTATTTTCCATATAGATAATCTCCTGATATTTTACGGCTCGCCAAATTCGTTTTATATGATACTATAGTATCAGCTAGTTGCTTTAAACTCAATAAAATCGGGAAAATGATACTATTGACGGAAATAGTATCATTGGCCGGAAAGGTGATCTTGCAAATGTCAGATTATGTAATCTCTTCCTACGGAGAAGCATTGTTCAAATTAATGAAGAAAAAGAATATAGAAAAGATAACTGTTGACGAACTCTGTGAAGCAGGGGGCATCGGCAGGGCAACATATTTCCGCAATTTCAAATCCAAAGACGAGATCATTACATCGTACATCGTCATGAAGTGGCGGGAATACGAACGGGAACACAAACTCAAGGAACATCCGCTGAATGACAGATATCGCGTGAAGCAGTATTTTGATTTCTGCTATTCTATGCGTAAAAAGAATGATCTTATAATTGAACAAGGTCATCACGGTGCAATACTGTCTGCCTACGAACTGATTACAACTGACAGTGACACCGCTCAGGCCTTGAATACATATGAAAGTTTCTATCTGGCATATGGCCTTTTTGGGATATTTATAAAATGGGCCAGAGGCGGTTATACAGAATCGGTGCAAGAGATGACAGAGATAGTGGTAGAGAAGATATTCACACCCCCGCAACTCTAAAGCGAATGTAGTGCAGCTTGAGTTCAAGAATCTTCTTGGATCATTTATCTGTTAATAAACCGGACTATCCAAACAACTTTCTAATATCCCTCTCCCCATATAATTTCGAGGGCAATACCGTGCATCGGTCCCAAAACAGTTCTTCACATATCCTAAGCTCAAGGTCCTGCCTGTGAGTCCAGTGCCG